>NZ_JBVYOK010000021.1:0-99953 GCF_056120445.1 Paenibacillus sp. sgz302115 | reverse complement strand
AATCGCCCGATATTTAGCACAAAAGGAGGCCCATGTTCTCCGTTTGTATATGAGTACCTGTGAAATTCATCTCATTGGACGCCGTTTGGATTTCCATTTAGCTTTTGCAGCTTAGAAATGGACTTTCTCAACAGTCTGAATTACTCCACTTCATTTTTGTTGAAGGGCCTTTCCCATAGATGGTTCATGGAAAAACTCCACTTATTTCCTTCTAAAATCACTGAATGGGTGGAAATGAAGCTGATTAAGTTCCCTTTTTCCACCTAATCACCAAAAAATCAATAAAACTTGCAAATTAGGTTTCCTTTTTCCACTTCATTTTGTTGAAGTAAGCGATTGGGAAGTCCTGAGCGTTGAACGCGTTCGAGTTGACAAGGGTTCCATCCCTTGTCAACTTTTTTTAGTGTAATTGCATAAAGATTTTGTTATACTAGGGGCAGAGGCGGTATCGCATGGTCGAACTGTACTCCGAATACACAGTTTTTCAGGAATTACCTTCATAACTGTATTTCACGGTTACGTTGGATTCTGCTCTGAGCCGTAAGGACCGAGACAGAAGGGACGATCGCGAGTGACTCTTTTTTGCCCTTCGGACCTTTTTAGCGGACCATGCTAAAAGGTTTTTTTGTTGCGCGTTTACGCGTGTATTAATCGCGAAAAGGGGAATGGGAGCAAATGGCTGACAAGAATGCGCTGAACATTGTGAAAATGAGAAAAATGAAAAATGATGGTGTGCCGCTGAGCATGCTGACCGCTTATGATTATCCTTCGGCCCTGCTGGCTGAAGAGGCGGGTATTGACATCATTCTGGTCGGTGACTCACTTGGGAATGTAGTGCTTGGCTATGATACTACTTTGCCTGTGACGCTAGAGGATATGGTGTACCATACCCGTTCGGTGAAGCGCGGAGCGCCGAATACTTTTATCGTAACGGATATGCCTTTTATGACCTATCACGGCAGCATTGACGAGACTTTGCGCGGCGTGCGCAGACTGATGCAGGAAGGACAGGCCCATGCCGTCAAAATGGAGGGCGGTCAGGAAATTTGCGCCACGGTAGCAGCCGTTGTCGCTGCCGGCGTGCCTGTGCTGGGCCATATCGGCCTTACCCCGCAGTCGGTTAATATGATCGGCGGGTACCGTATTCAAGGCAAGGATGCCAAAGATGCACAGCGGCTGATGGACGAAGCCAAGGCGCTTGAAGCAGCCGGAGCATTCGGGATTGTGCTGGAGCTGGTTACCGAAGAGGTGGCAGAGGCGATTTCCAAGGCTGTCAGCATTCCGACCATCGGGATTGGCGCAGGCCGGTATTGTGACGGACAGGTGCTGGTCTTCCATGATCTGCTGCGCTATGCTTCGCCTTACAGGGAGAAACGTTTTGTCAAAACCTATGCAGATGTGGGCAGCCTAATCCGTGAGGGGATCAGCAGCTATGTCCGGGAAGTGAAGGACCGCTCATTCCCGGCGGAGAGCCATGTTTTTAACGCTGAAGAGCACGTGCTGGAATCTTTATACGGCGCTGCGGGAAAAGGAGCGAAATAAAATGAGAGTAGTCAGAACCACTAAGGAATTGCGCGAAGCGCTGGAATATATGCGTATGGGAGGACATACCCCAATCGGATTTGTGCCGACGATGGGTTATCTGCATGAAGGCCATGCCAGCCTGATCCGCCGGGCGGGTGAAATGAGCAGCACCGTAGTGATGAGCATTTTTGTCAATCCGCTGCAATTCGGACCAAACGAGGATTTCGCCTCCTATCCTCGCGATGAGCGCCGTGATCTGGAGCTGGCTGAGCGTGAAGGGGCCGACATCGTGTTCATTCCCAGTGTGGAAGAGATGTATCCGCAGCCCATTCTCACTAAAGTATCGGTAAGCGCGCTTACCACCCAATTGTGCGGAGCTTCACGCCCGGGACATTTTGACGGTGTGACTACAGTCGTTAGCAAGCTGTTCAATCTGGTTCAGCCTGATTATGCCTTTTTTGGACTCAAAGATGCTCAACAGGTAGCGGTGCTGCGCCGGATGGTGTCTGATCTCAATATGAATGTGGAAATCATCGCCTGTCCGATTGTCCGGGAAGGGGATGGGCTTGCGCTCAGCTCCCGGAATGTCTATTTGAGCGGTGAGGAGCGCAATCAGGCACTTGTGCTGTCCCGCTCGCTTCGCGATACACGGCAGGCAATTGAGGAAGGCAAGGTCAAAACCGCAGATGAAGCGCGGCAAATGCTGGCATCGGTTATTTTGTCTTCGCCGCTTGCGGTCATTGACTATGTAGAGATTTTAACCTTTCCGGGCCTTGAAGCTCTGGAAGGCGGATCACTAATCAGCGATGCTGAGGGAGAGATCATTATGGCGCTTGCCGTGAAGTTTGGCAGAACCCGCCTGATTGATAATAATGTATTTACACCCAAGGAGGTTCACGCCCTTGTTTAGACATATGATGAAATCCAAAATCCACCGTGCCACTGTCACCGAAGCCAACCTGAATTACGTGGGCAGCATTACAATCGACGAGGACCTGATGGAAGCCGCCGATTTGCTGGAAAATGAAAAGGTGCAGATTGTTGACAACAACAATGGCTCCCGCCTGGAAACCTACGTGATTCCCGGTCCGCGCGGCAGCGGCGTGATCTGCCTGAACGGCGCTGCTGCACGTCTTGTGCAGCCCGGTGACACAGTGATCATCATCTCCTATGCCATGCTGTCCTCCGAGGAGCTGGCGGCCCATAAGCCGACGGTGGTCTTCGTGGATGCGGACAACAAGCCGGTCAAGCTGGCGGATCATGAGGTTCATGCCACAATTGCCTAACAGCTCAGCCATGTAATCAATGGCAGGGATGAAGCGGCCCGCTCCTGCGAAAAATGAAGGCAGGCAAGCTTAAGCTGATTTCATTTTCAGTAAGGGTGGGATGCTCCATGTTTCAACATTTATTTGCTGAGATGAACAAGATGCTTCAGGAAATCGCCGAAGACTTTCCTGCAGCGGAGGGTGCCCGCAGAAATGATCTTTTATGCAAATACAACATGCTGCACAGGCTGTCCGATGAAGTGATGGACGAGTGGCTGGCCTTTGCCGAGAAGCTGAGCCAATTCCGTGAAAGTGCGGATTTCTCAGCTCCTCCCGTGGAGGAGCCGCAAGCGGAAGCTCCCGAGCTGGCGATGGACTCCTTTGTCCGTGGACAGGGGTACTACAAGCTTCTGATGTACCGCAAATGCATTGACCAATTTAAGGAAGTCATTGCGCGGTATCCTGACAGTCTGGCGGCACGTTTGTATTTGGCGATGGCGTATTTGCAGGAGGGCGGGTATGATGCTGCCTGGGATCATCTGGACCACATGCTGGCCTTGATCCGTGAACGGAAGCTGAAGGCCATGATTTACAACGCGATGGGCTGCATCAGGGCCTCTCAGGAGCGCTTCAATGAAGCTCAGGAGCTGTTTGTCCTTTCCTTGCATCATGACCCCTTGCTCCGTGAGCCAAACGTCAATTTGGAGGTTTGCCGCAGGCGGGGAGGGAAGCTTGAGTTCGGAAATCAGCTGGTTTCGCTTTTGTAAAAATATAAGAAAGTATAAGTTTCACGCTATACTTTAGCCTTATATTTCTCGCTGAAACGGATGCCGTCCTTTTAAGGACGGCACAGACGTTTCCACTTGTCATTGTACATCCATATTGGGCGGTGCATCCAGCTTGGCTAGGGGGTGCATCGCCTTTTTTCGTAACTTCTGTTATGCTGATAAGGAGTCTCAAGTGAAAGGGAATTGAACTTATAATGAAATTTGCCGTGCTTGATTTTGAAACTACAGGAACCCAATCCGTGGGTGAGATCATCCAGGTTGGCCTTGCCATTATAGAAGAAGACCGGTCCATCTCCAGGGTTTACGGTTCCTATGTCAAGCCAGGAGCGCCGATACCTCCTTTTATTACAGGCCTGACCGGGATAACGGACAGCGATGTGCAGGATGCGCCGGAGCTGGACGAGATGATGATGGAGCTTGTGCCGCTGCTCGACGATGTCGTGCTGGTGGGCCATAATGTGGCGTTTGACTTTCACTTTTTACAGAGTGCGCTGGACCGGTGCGGGTATTTGCCGTTTCAGGGCCGGATTCTGGATACCATTGATTTTCTCAAAATTTGTTTTCCATCTCTGACCACGTATCAGCTTGGGGCGGTTAGCGCTCATTTCGGGCTTACCCATGAGCGTCCGCACCAGGCGGACAGTGATGCGCTGGCTACCGCGTTAGTGCTGCTGAGATGCCTGGAGGAGCTGTACAGCCTGCCTCTCTTGACCATTCAGCGCCTGAATGAGCTGTTCGCAGATGAGGATAGTGATCTGGCCTGGTTTTTTGACGGGCTGCAGCGGGAGCGGGAAATGGAGACCTTCCAGCCGGAAGGCGATCTTACCCTGTATCGTCAGCTTGCGCTGGCGGTAGGGGACTGGACGGAACTGGCGCCTCCCAGAGAGGCAGGAACCGGCAATCCTCTGCAGAATATTACCTTTAAGGAATATATGGAAGAGGTGACCAAGAGGCTCAAGGATACCTTGCCCCAATACGAAAGCCGTGAAGCCCAGGAGATTATGATTGGTGAAGTCATGGCGGCGCTTGAGGGCGACAAGCATCTGCTGATTGAGGCGGGAACCGGAACCGGCAAATCGCTTGGTTATCTGCTCCCGGCCATTTATCACAGTGTCCGCACAGACCAAAAGGTTATGGTCAGCACGCATACCATCAACCTTCAGGACCAGTTGCGTGAGCGCGACATCCCTCTGTTGACGAGTGTCGTGCCGTTTCCGTTTAAGGCAGCGATCTTCAAGGGCAGGGGGCACTATTTGTGTCTGCGCAAGTTTGAACATAAAATTAATAAAAAGGATTTCACAAGCGCCCGCGAAGAAGTGCTGACTGCGGCTCAAATGATCGTATGGCTGACCCAAACGGAGTCTGGCGACGATGAGGAGCTGAATTTGAACGGACGCAATGGTGATTTCTGGGAGACGGTGGCAAGCGACACAGATTCGTGTCTTGGGCGCTCCTGCCCCTGGTTCCGCAAATGCTATTATCACAGGGCCAAGCATGAAGCAGGCATCGCCGATGTCGTCGTAACCAATCACTCCAAGCTGTTCGCGGATGTCAAGGCCGGCCACCAGCTTCTTCCAGCCTATGAGCATCTCGTTATTGATGAAGCCCATCATCTGGAGGATATCGCGGGCAAGCATCTGGGGATGCAAATGAAATATTTCACTGTTGCCCATACGCTCACGCGCCTGTATAAGGACAGCAAGAGCGGCCAGCTCCCGGTACTGCGTCAAATGCTGCAGTCGTCAGGCAGTGAGCAGGCGGCGGAATGGAGCAGTGTAATCGACAGAATCTATCCCGATCTGCTCACAGTGAAGGAATCCTGGGACATGCTCAGCGATAAGCTGTTCGGCCTTCTGCCGGAGCGCAGCGATGCTGCAGCGGGCGAAGCGGGACAACTCGTTACACGCCTCCTGCCTGGCAGCAAACCGAAGGCGTGGGAGGAATTGGCCCAGATTGAGAACACCTTCAATCTCAGTCTCAGCGAAATTATCCGCAAAGGCGACAAGATGCTCAGCGAGATGCGTGATACGGAGAGCCAGTCCACTTCGGACAGTCTGGTAACGGATATCGGCGGATTGTTCAAGGATTTGGCTTCTATTCGCGAGCAGGTCCGGTTCTTTATGAATCTGAACGACGAGAATAATGTCTACTGGATGGAAGGCAGCAGCAATTACCGTGGCAAATCACTCCAGCTGTATGCCGTTCCGGTGGATGTCAGCGCCCAGCTCAAGGAGCTGTTTTTCGATAAAAAGAAAAGCATTGTGCTGACCTCCGCCACCCTCTCTGTAGATAAATCCTTCCAGTTCATGATTGATAATCTTGGACTTGCCGGGTCTGCAGAGGAAGGGCGTCTGATGACAGCCCTGCTTCCCTCACCGTTCAAGTACCGGGAGCAGGCGCTGCTGGTCATCCCGCGCGATTTTCCAAGTGTCAAAGGCAGTGTGGGCGATGCCCGGTTTGTAGATAAGCTGGTGCATTCGCTGGCCGAAGCTGCGGTGGCTACCCGGGGCCGCATGCTGGTGCTGTTCACTTCCTACAAAATGCTCCGCCAGGTTTATGACCCGCTGAAGGAGGCGCTCTCCTCAGAGGATATCAGCGTACTGGGGCAGGGCGTAGAGGGCGGCAGCCGCAGCAAGCTGATCCGGCGTTTTCAGGACAGCGCCGCTTCTGTACTGCTTGGGACGAGCAGCTTTTGGGAAGGTGTGGATATTCCGGGCGAGGCGCTGACCTGTCTGGCTATCGTCAGATTGCCCTTCCAGCCGCCAAACCATCCGCTTGCGGAGGCCAAGGCGGAGCTGCTGCAGGCGCAGAAGAAGAATCCTTTTATGAAGCTGTCTGTCCCGCAGGCGGTGATCCGGTTCAAACAGGGCTTTGGGCGGCTGGTACGTACTGCGCAGGACCGCGGCATCGTAATTGTATATGATACCAGAGTTATTGAATCTTATTATGGAAAGTACTTCCTGTATTCGCTGCCCGGACCCAAGATGGAGCATATGCTGACTGACCAGATGGTTCCGCGGATTGCCGAATGGCTTGAGGACGGCGGCGTTTCTTGAAGTTTTTTGAACCAGCTATAGTTTTTTTATAATATTCGGATTTGCTTGTACATTCCGTCCTTTAGCAGCCAGCTCAGTATGGGAGGCTAAAGGACGGCCCTATACTTACGAAGCACTAACAAAACTTAAACCAATGCTTACGAAGTGAGTTTGTACGAAGAATACCAAGGAAGCATCGCTATACAAACTTTGAGGAGGAGAAAATATGAAATCAGATAAAATATCGGAGGCCGTCGTTCGCAGACTCCCTGTGTACCTGCGATTCCTGAACGATCTCCAGAAGCGTGAAATTCCCACTGTCTCTTCTCAGGAGCTGGGGCAGAAGCTTGATCTTAATCCGGCGCAGATCCGCAAGGATTTGGCCTATTTTGGTGATTTTGGCAGAAAAGGCATCGGTTATGATGTGTCTTATTTGATCGAGAAAATCCGCCATATTCTAAAGCTGGACCAGCAAATTAACGTGGCGCTTGTGGGTGCCGGTAATCTTGGACACGCTTTATCAAATTACAATGCTTACTTGAAGGACACCATGAAAATCACCGCTGTATTTGATTCCTATGCACCCAAGGTAGGGCAGATGATCAACTCCCTTACCGTACAGCCGATGGAAGAGCTGGGCAGCACGATTCGTGAACAGGGAATCCGTATCGGAATCATCACGGTGCCTGACAGTGAAGCTCAGAACGTGGCCGACATTCTGATAGACTCAGGCATTGAAGCGATCCTGAATTTTGCACCGGTTATTTTGAAGACCCCGGCCAATATTCGCGTTCACGCCGCTGATTTTACAACTGATTTGCAGAGCTTGGCTTATTATTTGCATGACGGAAAGGACGAAGTGGAAGATGAGCAGCAATAAGACAGTAATTATCAACGGACGTTTTCTGGTTCCGGGAACGGATGAGCCGGTGCTGAGCGGTTATATGACCATAGAAAATGATCTTATCACTTACATAGGGGAAGAGAAGCCAGCCCTTGAAGCTGGCACACAGACTATAGACGGCAGCCGTCTGCTGTTTATGCCGGGTCTTGTGAATACACATGGGCACACGGCAATGTCGCTGCTGCGCGGTTATGGGGATGATATGGTTCTTCAGAGCTGGCTGCAGGAAAAGATGTGGCCGATGGAAGAAAAATTCACCGGAGAGGATGTCTACTGGGGAACCTCCCTGTCTGTGCTGGAGATGCTTAAGGGCGGGACAACAACCTTCCTGGACATGTATGATCATATGGACCGGGTCGCTGAGGTTACGGAACTGTCGGGTATCCGTGCGGTGCTGATGCGCGGCGTAATCGGCCTGTGCCCGGAAGAAGTGCAGAACCATAAGCTGGCTGAAGCGGTTGCTTTTGCCCGTAATTGGCATGGCAAAGCGGACGGAAGAATTACTACAATGATTTCGCCGCATGCGCCTTACACCTGCCCTCCGGACTTTTTCGTAAAATTCGTGCAGGCGGCTCATGATCTGGACCTGCCGATGCATACGCATATGTCGGAGACACGGCGCGAAGTGGAGCAGAATGCCGCGGATTACGGCCTGCGTCCGGTAGCACATCTGGAGAAACTTGGCATGTTCACACGCCCGTCCCTTGTCGCTCACGGTGTGCATTTGAACGATGAGGAGATCGAGATCCTTGCCCGCTACAACGTCGGTGTATCCCATAATCCGGGCAGCAACCTGAAGCTGGCCAGCGGGGTTGCCCGGGTACCGGAGCTGCTGCGTGCGGGTGTTAAGGTCTCTCTCGGAACCGATGGGGCAGCAAGCAACAACAATCTGGATATGTTCGAGGAGATGCGTCTGGCTGCACTGATCCACAAGGGCGTCAGCGGCGATCCGACAGCGGTTCCGGCCCCGGAAGCGCTGCTGATGGCGACCGAATACGGCGCGCAGTCGATTTTCCTGAACAATGTAGGCCGGCTTGCCCCTGGAATGAAGGCTGACTTCATTGCCGTTGATATTGATCAGCCGCATTTGCTTCCGCATTCTGACCTGCTCTCACATGTGGTGTATTCGGCCAGTGCGAAGGATGTGGCACATGTCTGGGTAGACGGCAAGCAGGTTGTGAAGAACGGAGAGTGCCTGACGCTGGACGAGGAGCAAATCCGCCGCAAGGCGCAGATGACCTTTGAAGGACTCCTGAAGCGCTAAATTAGCGCGACATGAGCAATTATATGGAGAGGGAGCTGTACTTTGAAGAAAAGGAGAAAATGGCTTCTGCTGGGAATATTCCTGTTTCTGCTCCTTCTGTTCGGATTAAGCCAGTTCTATGCTTACATTATGAAGGACCAGTGGAACGAACGCAGCGCAGCCCGGGATATCGCCAAAGCAAGGGCCGGCTTGACAGAGGTAACCAAGGCCCAAAAATCGGTCTGGGATGAAAATTCAGTGTATTGGGTGCTGACGGGCACAAATGACGCCGGAAAGCAGCTTATGGTCTGGGTCCGCTTTACCGTGGACGGCAAACCGGCCGGAGGCGACAACGGTGTGTATGCCGAAGAGGTGGACAAAGGAACCTCCGAGAAGCAGATCCGCTCGATTATAGCTTCGGAGCTTCCCGGGAGTACGATTAAGCGGCTGCTGCCGGGAGTGTACAACGGGGAATATGCCTGGCAGCTTTTTTATAAGCAGGACGGACGTTATTATTACAAGTTTTACCGTTTTTCCGACGGCAGTGCGATCGGTGATGGCTACAGCTTGCCGAATAGATAGAAAGGCGTGAACATATGAACAGCGGGTGAGACAGTATTCTGTCTGCCCGCTGTTTTGCGTTTTTTTACGATAGCGCAGCTTTTGATATATCTATTGAGGCAGGGCTGTCCTTTTTATTGTTCACTAGCTACCCTCCAGTTGACTCCATCTGCTTAAGTTACTCTGATTGTCGCTATCCCACAGAATTACACAACATTTGTGGTGATTAAGTCTTTTGAGCGCTTCATGTCTACCGTTTCCATCACTAACAATCAATTTTCCTTCACGGTGCTGAACGATTAAGGGAGGGTATTCCCAGCCCTTCTGAAGTAAATCAGATAATATTCCAACCCGTAATTCCCAATCCGCTAACGGATTATGATATTCCATGTCCTCTTCAGGACCGCAACATCTTTGAAGCTCATTTATTGGCAGTTGTACGGGACCAAGCCAATACCTTTTTTGAAGTTTCAAACCATCAGAGAAAGGAATATTATTTCCGCTCGTTCTCAGAAAAAGATGCACCCATTCTTCGGTACATCCAATTTTGGAAAATTGAATGGCTTCTTCTAAAGTGAATTTCATAGACAACATTGTGTTCTCCCCTTTACCTTTCTGATATATTCCAAGATTAACATCTCTGGCAACAAAAATGTATTTTGTACGCTTCATGCCTTCGTGTGTCATACAAAATCAAATCCAATATGGGGTAAGCCTGAGAGAAAGACCAGAAATTAGTATCGAAAATTTTAAATATATTCACACTTTTCTGCGAAATCGTATATACACCTGTGATATACTACTTCTTGTATTGAGACAAGCTTAATAGCATGTCAGTCTCGGATTAGCTTTTGACACGCTACCCAACCTTGAGAGGAGGACGTTACTTGAAACTACGTCTAATGCCTGTACTGCTAACGTCTCTGCTGTCTGCTGCACTGCTGTTTGGCGGCTGGTATGCCTATCGTCAGTTCGCTGTTCAGGAGCCGCTGCAAAAAATTGTGTCATCCTATGAGGGAGTCAAGGATTCCCGTATTTCTATAAATCGCAACGAAGTTACTTTGAAGCTTGATCTCAAGCCGGGAACTAAATTGCGTGAGTTGGTGCAGTATGTATCAACTGAAGGCAAAGCGGCCATTAACGGCCGGACCCTGAAGCTTGATGTGGATCAGCACTCAAATGCCTTGCTGGATGAATATTGGGATAGTGCGATGTTCTCAGTCGCTGAAGCGATGGAGAGCCATAAATATACTTTGATACCTGCCAAGCTGGATGGACTTAAGGCCCAGTATTCCAAATACAGCGGTGTGACGGCAACAACCGAAATCGACGACAACAACGTTTATGTGAGCCTGAGCGACGGCAAAGAAAGCAAGTTTATTATTCTGCCACGCATTGCGGCAACGATGGGAGTGTGGAATAATGCCTAAGTTCTGGAAAGAGATCTTAGCCGGATTTGTTCCTGTACTGCTGATTTTTATGGCTTTTATCGGGATTAATATTTTTCCGGTCATTATCGCGGCGGGCATGGTCGGCGCTCTGCTGCTGATTGCCCATCTGCGCGGCGGAATGACGGTTAGCGCCGGAGGCGATAAGAAGCGGAAGAAGAATGGTCCCGCGAAGCTGACCTTTGAAGAAATCGGCGGACAGGACAATGCGAAGCAGGAGCTGCGTGAAGCGCTGGACTTCCTGATCCGGCATGAAGAAATCAGTAAATTCGGCATCCGCCCGCTAAAAGGAATTCTGCTCACAGGCCCTCCCGGGACCGGTAAGACCCTGATGGCCAAAGCAGCAGCCCATTATACCAACTCCGTATTTGTGGCCGCATCAGGCAGTGAATTCGTTGAGATGTACGTTGGTGTCGGTGCCGGACGTATCCGCGATTTGTTCAAGGATGCCCGGGCCCGCGCCCTCAAAGAAAATAAACAAAGCGCAATTATTTTCATAGATGAAATTGATGTAATCGGCGGCAAGCGTGAAGGCGGACAGCAGCGTGAATATGACCAGACGCTCAATCAGCTGCTGACCGAAATGGATGGGATTTACAACAATGAAACTCCGCGCATTCTGCTTGTAGCGGCGACGAACCGTAAGGAAATGCTGGATTCAGCGCTGCTGCGTCCGGGCCGGTTCGACCGCCATATCCAGGTCGATATGCCGGATAAGAAAGGCCGCAAATCTATTCTCGACCTGCATGCCCAGAACAAGCCGTTGCATGAAGAAGTGGATCTGGACAAAATCGCTGAAGAGGCTTACGGCTTCTCCGGTGCCCAGCTCGAAAGCGTCATGAACGAAGCCGCCATCTACATGATGCGCGAGAATCTGACGGAAGTGGAGCAGCGTCATCTGTCGATGGCCATCGACAAGGTGATGATGGGCGAGAAGACGGACCGTGAGACCAACCATGAAGAGAAAAAACGGGTTGCCATCCACGAGCTTGGGCATGCCATTATGGCCGAGCTGCTGCGTCCGGGCAGCGTCAGCCAGGTTACGCTAACGCCGCGCGGACAAGCGCTGGGTTATGTGCGGCATAATCCGCAGTCCGAGCAATATCTGTATACCAAGGACTATCTGGAGAATCAGATCATGATTTCCTTAGGCGGAGCTGTTGCTGAAGAAATGTTCTACGGCGGCAGAAGCACCGGATCACGCGGAGATTTCGACCAGGCGCTGGATATCGTTGAGACGATGATGAAATCAGGGCTGACCTCCCTGGGGATTGCCAATCTGCAAATGGTTACTACAGAGGAGCTAATGAAGGAAAATAGCAAAATTTTGGATGAATTGATGCTTCGTACCCATGAGCTACTCGGAAAGCAGCGGAATATATTTGACTACTCACTTGACATTTTGATGAAGGAGGAAGTTCTCTCCGGAGAGCAATTTCGTTGTCAATTTCGTGACAGCGTCCTTTTACCGGCATAATTATTTATGCCGGTTATTTTTTTTTACTTTTCAGACATGCTAAGATATTATTATATGTCGGGCTACTTATTTTTTACGACAGAAAAGGTACAATACAAAAGTATAGATACCTGAAAGGATGGAGACTTTTACATGAATTTTAAGAAAATCGGCGTCATCGGCGGTGGCACAATGGGTCAAGGTATTGCTGAAATGCTGGCAGCCAAAGGCCTGGATGTTATGCTGGTGGAGAAAACCACTGAAAGACTGGACTACTCTTATGAGATGATCGAGACAAGTCTCGACAAACAGCTTGAGAAATGGGCAATCACCCAAGCTGAAAAGAAACTGATCCTCAGCCGTATCCAAAAAGTGACACATTTCGCGGAACTGAGTTCCTGCGACATGGTCATTGAGACCATTACCGAGGATCTGGAAGCAAAGAAAACAGTATTCAATCAGCTCGATCAGGTGTGTCCGAGCCACATTATTCTGGCCAGCAACACGTCAACTCTAAGCTTGACTGAACTTGCCAGCTCTACAATGTACCCGGAACGCGTCATCGGCATGCATTTCATACATCCGGTAGCAAAGGTGAATCTCGTTGAGATCGTGCGCGGACTGAAAACCTCCGACAGCACTTTTGAAGAAACCAAAGCTTTTGTTGATGAAATTGTTGAGAAAAAAGGCGTATTGATTTACGAATCCCCGGGGTTTGTAACTTCACGCCTCATTTGCCTGTTCATTAACGAAGCTATGCATCTGCTGCAAGAAGGTGTCGCTTCCCCTGAGGATATCGACGACGCTATGCGTATCGGCTACCAGTTCCAGAATGGACCGCTTGAAATGGCTGACCGTTTCGGTCTGGATTCGGTGCTTGCCGCTCTGGAAAATATGTTCCGTGAATACGGCGAACTGAAATACCGTCCTTCTACGATCCTCAAGAAAATGGTGCGTGCAGGACAACTGGGCATGAAATCGGGCGAAGGCTTCTTCAAGTATGACAAGGACGGTGACCGTATATGAATATTCTAGTTATTAACTCAGGAAGTTCTTCTTTGAAATATCAGCTGTACAACATGACGGATGAGTCTGTGCTTGCGAAAGGTCTGGTTGAGCGCATCGGGATGGATTCCTCCATTCTGAACCATAAGCCTACCGGCAAGCAGGAAGTTACGGAAGTCAGTGAAATTCTGGAGCACAATACCGCGATCCGTAAAGTGCTTGCCTGTCTGACCGACAAGGAGCACGGCGTAATCTCTTCAATCGACGAGATCAATGCTGTAGGACACCGCGTGGTACACGGGGGCGAATTCTTTAAGGCTTCCGCACTGGTTGACGGTGATGCCAAGAGCAAAATTCGCCAGTTGTTCGACCTTGCCCCGCTCCATAATCCCGCTGCAGTGATGGGGATTACGGCAACTGAAGTGAATATGCCGGGCGTGCCGCAGGTCGTTGTTTTTGATACCGCCTTCCATCAAACGATGCCTGAGAAGTCTTATATGTATGCTATTCCAAGAGTGCTGTACAACAAATACAAGGTTCGCCGCTATGGCGCACACGGCACCTCGCATGATTTCGTCAGCAAAGCTGCTGCCGAATATCTGAACCGTCCGCTTGAAGATCTGAAGATCATCACCTGCCACATCGGTAACGGTGCCAGCGTAACTGCTGTTGACGGCGGATTGTCTGTTGACACCTCGATGGGGATGACACCGCTTGAAGGTCTGATGATGGGTACCCGCAGCGGTGACCTTGATCCGGCTATCGTTCCTTACGTAATGAACAAGGAAGAGCTGTCCGTTGGGGAAGTGAACTCGATGCTGAACAAGCATAGCGGCCTCTTGGCAATTTCTGGCGTCAGCAGCGATATGCGTGATATTATTGATGGTGCGGAGAAAGGCGAGCCTAACTCTACGCTTGCTTTTGATATGTATGAGTATCGTTTGCGGAAATATATCGGCTCTTATGCGGCAGCGATGAACGGCGTAGACGTAATCGTATTTACTGCCGGTGTAGGCGAGAACGCGGCTGTGCTGCGTGCCAAAGTGCTGAATAACCTTACGTTCCTCGGAATTGAACTGGACCCTGAAGCCAATAAGGTCCGCTCCGGTGATCCGCGCCGTATCTCTACGGTTGATTCCAAGGTTCAGGTGCTCGTGGTTCCGACAAACGAAGAGCTTGTCATTGCACGCGATACGTATCGTATTGTGCAAGGAATTAACGGCTAAATTAGAGGAGAGATCAGTTGGGATGGCTAACAAGAGTGTAATCAAGAACGTGAATGAGCATGTGGGAGAGAGCGTTGTGATCGGCTGTTGGGTCAACAACAAGCGCTCCAGCGGTAAAATTCAGTTCCTGCAGCTTCGCGATGGTACAGGATATATCCAGGGCGTTGTGGTGAAATCGGAGGTGCCGGAGCAGGTATGGGATGATGCCAAGAGCCTTACCCAGGAAAGCTCCCTGTACGTGACCGGTATCATCCGGGAGGAGCCACGCAGTCAATCCGGCTACGAGATGACTGTTACGGGTATAGAAGTACTGCACCTTACAGAGAATTATCCAATTACCCCGAAGGAGCATGGCGTTGATTTCCTGATGGATCACCGTCACCTCTGGCTTCGTTCCTCGAAGCAGCGGGCAGTGCTGGTTATTCGTGCAGAGATTATCCGCGCGATTCAGCAATTTTTCAATCAGAACGGCTTCACGAAGGTAGATCCGCCGATTTTGACGCCTACCTCGGCAGAAGGCACAACGAACCTGTTCCATACGAAGTATTTTGAAGAGGATGCCTATCTGACTCAGAGCGGACAGCTCTACATGGAAGCTGCCGCAATGGCGCTCGGCCGCGTCTATTCCTTCGGCCCTACCTTCCGTGCCGAGAAATCGAAGACCCGCCGCCACTTGATCGAATTCTGGATGATTGAGCCGGAAATGGCCTTCGTTGAACATGAAGAAAGCTTGCGCATTCAGGAGGAATTCATCAGCTTCGTAGTGCAGTCTGTAGTCACGAACTGCCGTGCCGAGCTGGAGGCGGTAGGCCGCGATGTCTCCAAGCTGGAGAATATCAAAGCTCCGTTCCCAAGAATCACCTATGATGATGCGATTAAATTCCTGAACGAAAAAGGCTATGAAATTGCCTGGGGCGATGATTTCGGAGCGCCGCATGAAACAGCGATTGCCGAAATGAGCGACAAACCGGTATTCATTACGCATTATCCGGCCTCCTTCAAGGCCTTCTACATGAAGCCGCATCCTGAACGTCCAGAGGTTGTGCTCTGTGCGGACATGATCGCTCCTGAAGGCTATGGAGAGATTATCGGCGGATCACAGCGTATCGACGATCCGGCTTTGCTTGAAGAACGGTTCAAAGAACATAATCTTTCGATGGATACCTATAAATGGTACATGGACCTGCGCACGTATGGTTCCGTGCCTCACTCCGGCTTCGGTCTTGGCCTTGAACGCACAGTAGCCTGGATTTGCGGTCTGGATCATGTGCGGGAAACCATTCCGTTCCCTCGTACGTTGTACCGCCTGTATCCTTAAGCAAGTAGAGGAGGGCGCGCATGGACGGCAAAGTATGGAGTACCTGGGGCGAAGGTGTGTCTTTTGGCCTCCAGAACGGTGTGGCCGTCATTCCTTACGCTCTTTTGAAATACTATCGGCAGCTAGACCTGACTGGCAGCGAAGCTATGCTGCTGATCCATCTGCTCTCCTTCCGCCAGGTGGAGGGAATTGATTTTCCTTCATTGGAGGAGCTGCAGACGGTAACGGGACGCAGCATAGCTGTTATCGCCGGAGAGCTGCAGAAGCTCATGAAGGAAGGCTTCATCAGTATTGATGAAGATAACGACGAGCTAAGAGATATCCACTACGAGCGCTATAACTTCTCGGGCCTTTATGGCAAGCTTGGCGCTTATTTGGCGGAAGCTGCCCAGGAATCCCCGGCGGGTAAGAATCGCGCTGCCGGTAATGTGCCGGGGCCCCGTACTTCCGCCCATCACTCAGGAGCATCCGCTTCAGATGGAGGGTATGGCAGACCGTCAGCTCTCGATGCAGACAAAGCTGCCGAGGAGAGCCGTAGCCTGTTCAGTATTTTTGAGAAGGAATTCGGCCGTCCGCTCTCGCCGATGGAATGCGAGACGATATCCGGCTGGGTGGATCAGGACCGGTATCCTGAGGAGCTGATTCTGCTCGCCCTGAAGGAGTCTGTATTCGCAGGCAAGATCCATTTCCGTTATATCGACCGGATTTTGCTGGAATGGGCGCGCAACCGGGTGAAAAATGCCCAGGACGTCAAAGCCTATACACAAAAATTCCGCAACGGCGGACGATAGTAGGATTCAAGCCAAAGCAAGCAGAAGCATGAGGCGGATGCCTTAACTAAAAAAGATCGCAGCCCTATTCCCATATGGGAAAGGCTGCGATCTTTTTGACTTTATAAGGATTTATTGCAGGCAATATATCAATGCTCCGAAAGCTCTTTCTCAAGCGCTGTGCCCATTTCGCGGGAGCGCTCGGCACAGCGGTTGACTGCGGCGATTACCGTTTCAAAGAAATCGCCTTTTTCCATAACCTCAATGGCTGCTTGTGTAGAGCCGCCCGGTGACGTTACTTTTTTGCGCAGGACCGCTGGCTCTTCTCCTGTCTGCTGCACCATACGGGCAGCGCCGAGGACAGTCTGGACCGTCAGCTCCGTGCTCTGTTCAGGCGGCAGTCCTCCCCGGATGCCTGCGGCTATCATCGCTTCCATCATGTAATAGATGTAGGCCGGACCGCTGCCGGAGATTCCGGTCAGAATTTCCATCCGGTCCTCGTCGATGACAGAGGTTAATCCGACGGCTTCGAACATATTGAGCGCGATCCGGCGGCTCTGCTCATCCACTTCTTTGGAGAAGGCGATGCCGGTCGCCCCAAGGCCGATAGAGCTTGAGGTATTGGGCATGGTCCGTACCACAGGCTGCGGTGTGCCAAGCAGTCCCTGCATGGTGCGGATCGTCATTCCGGCTATAACTGAGATCACCAGCTGGTCCGGTGAGAGCAGTGGTCCTAGTCCGCGCAGAGCCTCTGCGGCATCTTTGGGCTTCATGGCAAGCACGATGACCGGAGCTGTGCGCAGGTGTTCTGTTTTTTGTTCAGGATCATTGCAGCCCTGGACGCCATAGCGGCTGCGCAGCTCGGCCAGGCGTTCGCTGCTGCTGCGGTTAAGCATTACGATGTTGCCGGATTCAACCACATTCCGGGCAATCATCCCGCGCACAATCGCTTCAGCCATCGAGCCTGCTCCGTAAAAGACAACTTTATGATTGATTAATGGAATTGCTGGTTGCTGACACATGACTGAGATTCCCCCTAATAAATTGACTTACCCCCGAATTTGCCCGGAGCCGTGAATTTTATATTTGCTTGAAGTGAGCGCAGGCAGGCCCATAGGGCCGCGGGCATGGAGCTTCTGGGTGCTGATCCCGATCTCCGCCCCGAATCCGAACTCAAAGCCGTCGGTGAACCGTGTCGAGGCGTTATGGTAGACCGCAGCGGCATCTACTTCCTGCAGGAAACGGGCCGCATTTGCGGCATCCCCGGTTACGATGCATTCCGAATGCTTGGTGCTGAACTCGGCAATATGCCCCAGCGCTTCATCCAGCCCGCCGACAATTTTGACATTGAGAATATAATCGTTATATTCGGTGGCAAAATCCTCTTTGGTTGCAGGCAGTGCCCAAGGAATCTGGAGTACAGTTTCAGGACAGCCGCGTAATTCGACATTTACCTCGCGGAACGCCTCCGCCAGAGACAGCAGATGCTTCTCGGCATAGTCGCGATGCACAAGGAGAGTTTCCATCGAGTTGCATACAGAGGGGCGCTGGGCCTTTGCGTTAAGGCTGATGCGTTGTGCCATATCCGGCTCGGCGCTGGCGTCGAGATAAGTATGGCATATGCCTGCCCCCGTTTCAATTACCGGGACGGTGGCATTAAGCACAACGTTCTGGATCAGCGAGCTTCCGCCGCGCGGGATAATCACATCAAGCAGCCCGTTCAGCTTAAGCATCTGATCCACGGAGGAGCGGTTCGGGTCTTCGATCAGCTGCAGCGCATGCTTTGGAATTGCCGTTGCGTCGAGTGCGTTATGCAGCACTTCGACGATTTTGCGGTTGGATGACAGGGCGGAGGAACCGCCGCGCAGGACAACGGCGTTGCCTGTCTTCAGGCATAAGCCCGCAGCATCCACGGTTACATTGGGACGCGCTTCGTAAATAATGCCGATAACACCAAGAGGAACGCGGATCTTTTCAATAAAAAGCCCATTAGGACGCTCAATCGTCTCCAGGTTGTCACCAATAGGGTCGGGCAACTCGGAGATTTGCCTCAGCCCCTCCGCAATGCCTTGTATCCGGCCAACGTCCAGCGCTAGTCGGTCGAGCATGGATTCCGGTGTTCCGCCGAGCCGGCCACGTTCCAGGTCCTCGCTATTAGCGGCAATAATGGCCGGCGCTTCGCGGACCAGGGCATCTGCCATGACAAGCAGGGCTTCATTCTTCTGATCGGTGCTTAGACTTGCCAGCACACCTGTAGTTTCCTTAGCTAACGCTGCCTTGCTTACAACCTCACTCATGGTTAACCCTCCTAAAAGTTTTGTGATTACCGCAGTGTAATCCATTCATCACGGTGAATAACCTCCAGCCGGTGGACTTCCCCCAGCACAGGTACAATCTCACGGCTTGGCAGGCCTTGAATGCTGCGGAGCTGGGCATCATCATAATTAACAATCCCCCGGCCAAGCAGCTGGGCATCCGGCCCGAGCACTTCCACAACGTCCCCCGAATGGAAGCTTCCTTCGATCCGCTTAACTCCGACCGGCAGCAGACTGTGACCTCCATGAAGCAGCGCTTCTACAGCGCCATCATCGACATAGATGGAGCCGAGCGGGGTAGACATGAAGCCAAGCCATTGTTTCTTGACAGGCAAAGAGGATAATGAAGTGGCAAAATAAGTGCCTTTGCCATTTCCCGCCGCTGCCATCTGTAAATCTCCGGCTTCTGTGGCCCTGCCGATAAAAACAGGCACTCCCCCGCGTGTGGCGATTTTGGCGGCGTCGATTTTGGAACGCATGCCGCCAGTCCCTACACTGGAGCCGGCCCCTCCCGCGATGGCGTAAATCTCAGGAGTAATTTCCTCCACATGCTGGTAGCGGACGGCATCCGGATGCTTGCGGGGATCTCCGCTGTATACTCCGTCCATGTCGGTCAGAACGAGGAGATGTGATGCTTTCAGGAGGTTCGCCACCAGCGCCGACAGCGTATCATTATCGCCGAACTTCAGCTCATCGACCGACACGGTATCATTTTCGTTGAATATGGGCACGGCTCCTTGCCGAAGCAACTCCTCCACCGTCATCACGGCATTGTTCATCGCCCGTCTGCTGCAGAAATCGGTGCGGGTTAGCAGGATTTGCGCAGTAGGGATGCCATGCCCCGCAAAAGCCTCCTGATAAGCCTGCATCAGCATCACCTGGCCAACCGCAGCGGCGGCCTGCTTCTCATGCAGCAGCTTGGGGCGGGAGGAATAACCTATGCCGCGGAATCCGGCCGCCACCGCACCGGAGGTGACCAGCAGCACTTCGCAGCCGTCATGACGCAGCGCAGCAATCTCGGCAGCGAAAAAGGCAACGGCCTCGCGGTTTAATCCGCCTTCGGGACCTGTGAGCGAGCTGCTGCCGATTTTGACCACAATTCGTGTTGTCATTGTGTTTCACTTCCTTCTTAAGTTTAAAACTTCATCAAGCTGAAAACGACAAAAAGCCCCCATCCTTAGACTTAGCAAAGGACGAAAGCTAAATAACTTCCGCGGTACCACCTTCATTGATGAGGGATCATCCGACTTCATTCTCATAACGGGAGTTTCCGTCCTGCAGGCAGCAGGCCGCTCGGGGGTAGGATTCGGAATGGCCAACCGCGGTAAATTCTCTCAGCCTGCCGGAATTTACTCTCTGCTCGCGGATAGAGGCCTGTTCGTACTGGTCCCGTCTGCACGTTTCACTATTTGTCATTTAGAATACCATGCAGAAGTCGGGTTTGCAAAGGGAGGACGAACTAATATTTTTACCAGGAAAGCTGGGGTGAAAATAATGTTTATCCTTGTGAATGAACGGGCAAAATACCTGTAATCTGTACCAGGAGGTGGCTATTCTTGAAAACAGGCAAAAATGTCCATCAGCAGCATGATCAGCATCAGCATTCCAGAGAGGCGGACGAGCTTCAAAACAGCGTGATCCGGGAATTTGTTGAAGACAATACCATTGATTCAAGAAAAGAAGGCAAGGTCGACGAGAGTACAGCAAAAATGCCGGATGAGCAGAACCGTCTGATCACCTACCGCCATCAGCATAATAAATAGGCTAACCATTAGGCAACGCAGCAGCAAAAATGCCCTTTTGTTTCCAGTGACTGGAGCCGAAAGGGCATTAACTATATCCGAACCTTTCACTGCTGATAGTCTGCAGCTACTCTTTTGCCAGATCTGCTACCGTTGTTTTGAAGGTTTTCATAAAAGCTTCCGCAGCCTTGGATAAATAACGGCCGCGGCGGTAAGCCACAACCAGAGTCCGGCTGGGCACGGGCTCCGCGAGCGGAAGATAGACCGGAACAAATTCGCTACGCGGTGCGCGGGCGATGAAGTGGGGAACCAAAGTCACACCCATTCCGGCGGCAACAAGCGATTGGACGGTCTCCATATTGTTGCTTTCGAAGACGATACGCGGCTCGAATCCGGCTTCTCGGCATAGCTCGACTGTCATTTTGCGGAAGCCTTGGCCTTCTTTTAGAACAATAAACGGCTCATCCTTCAGCTCTTCCAAGGTGGTACGAATGCCCGCAGCACTCCGCGAAGCCAAGCGATGCTCTGGCGGGACGGCAAGGTCAATCCGCTCCTCGCCAAGTACTTCATAGGCAAGGGTGGGAATCTCCAGGGGCAGGGAGAGCAGACTGAGATCGGTCTGGCCGCTGGCGGTAAGCTTTTCCAGATTCATTGAGGAATCTTCCAGCAGGGTAATCTCGACCTCGGCATATTTCTGTTTGAATACAGGCAGCACATGCGGCAGCAGATGCGCCCCGGTGATCGGCATGCTTCCTACAACCACCCGTCCGCTGCGAAGCTGGGAGATATCGGACATTTCCTGGCGCAGCAGCTCCACGGCATCAATAATGATCTGTGCCTGCTCCACAAATTTTTCTCCGGCATGGGTCAGCTCCACCGAGCTGGTATTACGCTGGAACAGAAGCACACCAAGCTCCTTCTCCAGCTTTGAGAGCTGCTGGCTGAGCGAAGGCTGGGCGATGTGGAGCTTGTCCGCCGCGCGGGAAAAGTTCCGCTCAGCCGCAATCTGCAATGCATACTGTAATTGTCTAAGTTCCATAAGAGGCTCCTTAAATGATGTATTTATAAGTATAACCTATAAGTGGAGTTATTAACATAGGTGAAGCTGCTTGCGGAAGGGGGGCGTCCAGTTGGAGCCAGCCAGACGTGGCTTGCCATGTGAATGTACAAATATTTTTGCTGCTGCTAGACTGAAAGAGTATTAATCAACGGGCCGGCTCGCCGGATATCCTAAGGACAGGAAGGATCAAATGTGACTACATACCAGGGAACAAATGTATATCTCAGATTTTTTATGCCGGAGGACGCAGAGGCTTTGCTGGATTTGGAGCTTCGCAACCGCAGAGTTTTTGAACAATTTTCTGCTGTCGAACGGGATGATGCCTTTTATACACTGGAGAACCAGAGCGGACGGATTGCCGGATGGGGGATAGCCCGAGAGGAGAAGCGGAGTTATTCTTTCGGGATCTTTTTACATGAAAATGACCGGTTGATCGGCGATATTTCTCTTGTGCATATCATGCTGGATTCACAGCAGAAATGGATCTTGGGCTATTTGCTGGATCAGGGCCATCAGGGCAAGGGGTATATGAGCGAGGCGGTGCCTTTGGTGCTGGAGTATGCTTTTAAGGAAGCCGGACTGCAGCGGATAGAGGCCGGTGCGAAGCCGACAAATGCCGGTTCGATCAAGGTGCTGAAGAAAGCGGGCTTTCAGGAGCAGGGACTGGTGCACAATCTTGTGAAAATCAACGGAAAGTTTGAAGAACATAAGATGTTTTATATAAATGGCCCTGAGTAAGCAGCAACACCTTGGTTGTTGCACTTAGTATGCTTATAGGTCAAACCTATTGGTTTTATAGAAATCATATCTTGGAATTATAACCACCCCGATGTTATATTTAGAGCATTCAAGAGAGACTCCACTTTCTCTTCAAATGAACGATTCTACTTTTATGAGGTGAAAATATGGGCAACAAGACAATGTTTGAAAAGATTTGGGACAATCACGTAATCCATCAAGAGGAAGGCAAGCCAAGCATCATTTACATTGATCTGCATCTGGTGCATGAGGTAACTTCTCCGCAGGCTTTTGAAGGTCTCCGCCTCAGCGGCCGCAAGGTGCGCCGTCCGGGCCTCACTTTTGCAACAATGGACCATAACGTGCCTACCAAAGACCGTTACAATATCACAGACCCGATCTCCAAGCAGCAGATTGATACGCTGACACAGAACTGCCGTGATTTTGGTGTAAGACTGTTTGACCTGAATGATATCGACCAAGGCGTAGTACACGTTATGGGTCCGGAAATCGGCTTGACGCATCCCGGCAAAACGATTGTCTGCGGCGACAGCCACACTTCCACACACGGCGCTTTCGGAGCACTGGCTTTCGGTATCGGCACCAGTGAGGTTGAGCACGTGCTGGCTACCCAGTGTCTTCAGCAGTCCAAGGCTAAAACGATGGAAGTCCGTTTCACAGGCAAACGCAATCCAGGCGTAACCGCCAAGGATATGATTCTCGGCGTTATCGCCAAATACGGCACAGACTTCGCAACCGGTTATGTTATTGAATATACAGGCGAAGCGATCCGCGAGCTGTCGATGGAAGAACGTATGACCGTCTGCAATATGTCTATTGAAGGCGGAGCGAGAGCTGGATTGATTGCGCCGGATGAAACCACCTTCAACTATCTGCGCGGACGCCAATATGTGCCGCAAGGTGAAGCGTATGATGCTTACGTTGAGAGCTGGAAGGGGCTTGTCAGCGACGAAGGCGCCCAGTACGATACGGTTGTTGAATTTGACGTAGAAACCTTGATTCCGCAAGTGACCTGGGGAACCAGCCCGGGCATGGGCACGGATATTACATCAAATGTGCCGAATCCGGCTGACTTCACGACTGAGAATGAACGCAAGGCTGCTGAAAAAGCGCTCGAATATATGGATTTGAAGCCGGGTACGCCAATGTCCGAAATCGGCATTGATTATGTGTTCATCGGTTCCTGCACGAACGGACGCATTGAGGATTTGCGCGCCGCTGCCGAGGTTGCCAAAGGCCATAAGGTATCCGACAAGGTTACAGCAATCGTTGTTCCTGGTTCGGGACGCGTGAAGCTGCAGGCTGAGAAGGAAGGTCTGGACAAAGTATTTACAGAAGCGGGCTTTGAATGGCGTGAAGCGGGCTGCAGCATGTGCCTCGCTATGAACCCGGATGTCCTGCAGCCTGGACAACGCTGCGCATCGACTTCGAACCGTAACTTTGAAGGACGCCAGGGACGCGGCGGACGTACGCATCTGGTATCCCCTGCAATGGCGGCTGCGGCTGCGATCAAGGGACGTTTTACCGACGTCCGTGACTGGAACTACAAGACGGAAGCCGTCAACTCATAGAATTTGAGAGAGAGCAGGAGGATAAAATCATGGAAGAATTCAAAAAATTAACCGGAATCGTTGCCCCGGTGGACCGGGTAAATGTGGATACGGATGCCATCATCCCCAAACAGTTTTTGAAGCGGATTGAACGTACGGGATTCGGTCAATTCCTGTTCTTCGAATGGCGCTTTGATGAAGCAGGCAATGACAATGCAGCTTTTGAAATGAACAAACCACGCTACGAAGGGGCATCCGTGCTGATCTCGCGGGCCAACTTCGGCTGCGGCTCCTCGCGTGAGCACGCTCCTTGGGCGATTATGGATTACGGCTTTAGAGTGGTGATTGCACCTTCCTATGCCGATATCTTCTACAACAACTGCTTCAAAAACGGCATTCTGCCGATCAAGCTCTCGGAAGCCCAAGTGGATGATCTCTTCAACCGGACGGCTGAGCATGAAGGCTACAAGCTTTCTGTGGATCTTGAGAATAAACAGCTCAGCGATGAATACGGACTCAGCATCAGCTTTGAGCTGGATGAGCACCGCCGCCAGTTCCTGCTGCAGGGACTCGATGATATCGGACTGACGCTCCAGCATGCGGATGAAATCGCAGCCTACGAAGAGCGCCATGCCGCGAAGCTGTTCGCTTAATACGAAAACTTTACATGTTTTACACAAAACTTCTATTTCCGGGTGTCGGAAATAGAAGTTTTTTTGCTATAATCGATATATTCGTTGCCGGTGGAGGCAACTTTTGGGGATTTCCGTCGTCTTAATCTTATCAAAGTAAATTTCTATCATTTGCCAGAAGGAGAGGGAAGGATGAAAAGAGCCGGACAAAGGGTGCTTTTTCTACTGCTATTGCCACTGTTGCTGCTATCATTCGCCGGCCATGAAGCCGCTGCTGCAGGGGGCAGCACCGGAAGAATCATTATGGACAACAAGGAGCTTGAGCTCCCCAAGGGAATAACCCTGGAGAATGTAAATGGAAGCGTTATGATTCCTATCCGTGTGGTCGTGGAGAACCTGGGGTTTGACGTGAAGTGGGAGCAGAAGTCGCGTAAAGTAACCGTTCAGCAGGACGGTAAAAGTGTTCAACTGGCCGTAGGCAGTACAACTGCGGAAGCAGATGGAGTCACACTCGCGCTGAATGCGGCTCCCAAGCAGAGCGGCGGAACGGTGCTGGTGCCGATCCGGTTTGTAAGTGAGCAATTCGGGCTGAAGGTCGGCTGGGACAACACCGACAAGACCGTTTATTTGAGCGGCGGGCTTCCAAGCGGGACTGGCACTCCGGTGAATCCTCTGCCGTCGCCTACTTCGGTACCGTCAACAACTGCTACACCTGCACCTGCGCCTACACCGGTGCCAACCTCTGTACCGGCAGACAGCTCAGGAACAGACGGAGATATTGTGACCGGGATCGCGATGCCTACCCCAACGCCTATTCCTGGCAGCGCGGGGACGGTTGTAAGCTCTCCTCAGGTAATGGGGGCCGTATTCAGTGAGAACCGGCTGATTATCGCGACAGCGGGTGGCGTCAAGCCTACCGTTACGAAGATGACCCAACCGGATCGCATCGTCATTGATTTTCCGGGGGCAGCTTTTGCTTCTGATTTTGCCGGCAGCTTTCCGGGGGTTTCCACAAGCGGCAGCCCGCAAGGCAAGCTGGATGTCACCGGGTATCCGCAAATCTCTGAATTGCGCTATGCACTCTTCAATGTAAGTCCGCCCACCGTCAGGTTTGTAATACAGACCGTAGGCGTCCAGCCTTATCAGGTGAGCACCGATCCCACCACAGGGCTTGTAACTGTTGATCTGAATGTCGTGAATACCACACCTAATACGGGCGGCACTGGAGCGACCGGAAAGCCTATTGTGGTCCTTGACGCTGGGCATGGCGGTACACAGTCTGGAGCCGTCAGCTTAACAAAGAGACTGGAAAAAGACTTCAATCTTGCAGTAATCCGCAAAGTTGGAGCACTGCTCATGCAGGATGGACTGGTTGAAGTTGTATATACCCGCACTGAGGATAAAACTCTGGGCTTGCAGGCACGGGTGGATATCGCTGAAGCTGCAAAAGCCAATCTGTTTCTTTCAGTGCATGGAAATTCATTGCCGACTGAGTATCCGAACAGGGATAAAGTAAATGGCAGCGAGACCTATTATTCACGGACAGAGAGTCTGCCGCTGGCCCAGATCATGCACAAGCATCTGATAGCCGGGACAGGATTCAAGGATAACGGAGTCCGAAGCAAGAGCCTTCATGTCACCAGAGAAACGAGAATGCCTGCAGTGCTGCTTGAGGTAGGTTATCTTACAAATCCAGGAAATGAAGCTAGTATGTATGACGAGCAGTTTCAAGACAGCTTAGCCCGGGAGATCGCCGCCGGAATCAAGGAATACCTGGGATTATAGATTGCGAACTTGGTATATATTCGCAACTTTTATATGAGGGCGGCGTCTATACAATGTCGAAGGTTGTCAGCCTTGCTGTCATCATGAACGCCGCTATAGGCGGAATACTAGATTCTTAGAGGTGAAGGATGAAAAAATTTGTTTTTATGCTGTTGCTGCTGCTCTTTGTAGTTGTTTTGCCGGGACATGGACATGCCGCTGCCGGCACTAACAAGATTTTTCTTGATGACAAGGAGCTGACCGCAGGACAGGACGTACCCGTTGAAAATGTGAACAGCTCAGTCATGGTACCGCTAAGAATGATCGCTGAGAACCTTGGGTATAAGGTAGACTGGGATCAGAAAAGCAAGACAATCACGATTGAACAACAAGGGAAAACGATCAAGCTGTTTGTGGATCAGACTACGGCTTCCGTTGATGACAAGACCGTGACCCTTACGGCCGCCCCGCTCTTGCGGACGGATACAACCCTGGTGCCGATCCGGTTCATTGGTGAGCAGTTTGGTCTTACGGTCAAATGGGACAATACTGCAAAGGTTGTAAACCTTATTACCCCAGAAGTACCTGATGCTAACGCCGGTACAGGCGGAAATTCCGGTGGTGACGGAACAAACGGGACTGTGCCTCCGGCGGATACTACGGCTAATTTGACCATGGTCAATGGGATCAGCTTCAGTGAGAATAAGCTGACCATTGCAATGGACGGAAGTTCACAGCCGAAGGTGTCCAAGATGTCGGGGCCCGAGCGGATTGTGATAGATTTGCCTAATGCAAATTTCTCTGATTTATTCAGGACAGGACAGGAATTGGACTCCAGTCTGAACGGTAAACTTACCATAACGGATTATCCTGATATTTCCGGTGTGCGTTATTCACTGTTTAGTACTGCCCCTTATACAGTCCGTTTTGTTATTGATTTGAATCAAGCCAAAAATTATAGCGTCGACGTAACTGGAGATGTCTCCAAGCTTGTTGTCATTGATCTGAATGCGGTAAGTACGGATACTCCGGTAACTCCGCCTGTAAATAACGGACGGAAGCTTATAGTGCTTGATGCCGGGCATGGAGCCAAGGATTCCGGTGCCGTAGGAGCTACAGGCAAATATGAGAAAAATTTCAATTTGGCAGTTGTGCTGAAAGCAGCAGCGCTGCTCAAAAAAGAAAGCAATATTGATGTAGTGCTCACCCGCAGTGATGATACCTTCCTGGAGCTGAAAGACAGGGCGGGAATGGCGAACAATCTTAAGGCCGATCTGTTTATTTCTGTACATGCCAACAGCGGTTCCCCGGCAGCGACCGGAACAGAGACCTATTATCAGCGAGATGCCAGCAAGGCGCTTGCGAATGTGATGCATAAGTATCTTGTCCAGGCGACCGGACTTAGTGATCGGGGCGTACGTTATGGGAATTTCCATGTTATCCGTGAAACCACCATGCCGGCTGTTCTGCTTGAGGTAGGGTATCTTAGCAATAAAGGAGATGAGGCATTGCTGTTCTCCGAAGCTTTGCAGAATAAGGTTGCTGCTGGTATTGTCAGCGGAATTAAGGAATATCTCGGACTATAGCAGCGGCCATACGGCTATGTCTGCCAATATTCATCCAGAGGGGGTAAATGTTGATGAATAACAAATTAACATATGCTGGAATTTCAGCACTGCTTCTGCTTGTGATCGCCGGCTGCGGTGAGAAGCCTGCAGCGGCGCCGGCAAATGAAGGCGTGCAAGCTTCACCTGCAGTTGTGAATGGAGCTGGAGGCAATACCGGAAATAACAACACCGGAGGACAAGATGCACCCGCCACAGCTACAGCCACGGCAACGCCACAGCCGACAGCCGAGAGTACGGCTCCTGCTGCTACCAAGCATCCGGATGCGCCGGAGAAAAAGAGCGAGAGCATATCTGTATACTATACGGACCCGCAGCAAATGGAGCTGGTTCCGGCCAAAGCTACAATAAGCTTTGCAGATGATGTAGAGAAATACAGCGAAGCCTACAAAGCGCTGCAAAGCAGTGATAAAGCGGACCAGATTCCTTTATGGGGAAAAATCGAGCTTAAATCGCTTAAATTTGTTGACGGGCAGATTCAGATGGACATTCATAAGCCGGACGAAGCGCAGCTTGGTGCTGGCGGCGAAGCTTTTGCCATTAGCGCGTTGACCCAAACGTTCTTCCAATTCAAAGAAGTGAAGAGTATCGAGGTTCTGGTGGATGGACAACAAGTGGAGAGCTTGATGGGCCATGTTGATTTGCTGCATCCTATGACCAGAGATAATAGCGGCGTTTAAAAGATTATGCAGGAATTGAATGGCAGACTGACGAAATGATGTATGTAACATTCAAATGAATCATGGAGAGGGGAATAATCTATTGTCCGGGCAAAAAAGGTCAAAACGTTCTATTCAATCGTATTCTACTCAAGCGGTATCTGCCTTGCTGGCCGGCGCGATGGTGCTTGGCGGAGCGGGAGCCGCTTTTGCCGATAATGCTACAACAGCAGCACCAACCTCATCTAACGTATCCGCTCAAGCGGCGGCAACAGGAATTTTCACCGATGTGAAAGCAGGCTTTTGGGCTGAAAAGCATGTTTACAAGCTGGCCTCCCAAGGGATTGTTGTGGGAAATAACGGCTTATTCCGTCCGGGTGATTCCGTTACCCAGCAGGAGGCG
Organism: Paenibacillus sp. sgz302115; assembly: GCF_056120445.1. Classification (NCBI taxonomy): domain Bacteria; kingdom Bacillati; phylum Bacillota; class Bacilli; order Caryophanales; family Paenibacillaceae; genus Paenibacillus; species Paenibacillus sp. sgz302115. Next base: position 70,901 of record NZ_JBVYOK010000021.1, on the reverse strand, counting down.
GTGCTGATGGCACTGCGCTTCATGAAGCTGCAAGGCAATGTAAATACCAGCACTGATGTTGTGCTGCCAACGGACTTCCAGGTTACGAACTACTATAAGCCTTATGTCGTGCTGGCGTTCCAGCAGGGCTTGCTGGATAAGACGGTTGAGATGGCTGCTGACAATCTGAAGACCTCCTGGGGAGAACGGAAAGCCAGCCGCGAGTGGGTTGCTGAATTATTGATCCGGGCGCTTGGTAAAAGTGCAGAAGCTGCCTCTGCAGCCACAAAGCCTACCAGCTTCGCCGATGATGCCAAGGTGACTCCAAACAAACGGGGCTACATAAACACAGCGGTGAGCTTGGGGCTTGCCAACGGATTGGACGGAAACCGCTTTGATCCGCAGGGCGCTGTTACCCGTGCGCAACTGGCAACCTTCTTCAGCCGGGCCGAAGCTCACAATACGCTGGAGTATGACAACACTGTCAAAGGAAGCATAAGTGCACTCAAAGACGGCAAGCTGACCCTGTTCAGCAATGGGGCTACCTCTGTCTTTAACCTGACTTACGGCACTGCCTACTTCAACAGCACTTCCGATACAAGAATTAATCTTAGCGACATTAAGCCCTATACGAAAGTAACCGTCATCGGTGCTACTTATAATGCTGCTTACGTAGAGGTAACTGATCCTACACCACAGGTGCAGACGATTGAAGGGACCTTTGCTAAAAGCACTCCGGTAACGCTCTGGCTGGATTCTCCTGCCGGATATGATCAATACAGCTATGATGCGAACACCTCCTTTGTGGATGTGAACGGAGCTGTAATTACACCAAGCTCGATCGCTGCTGCAAGCAAGGTTACCCTGCTTCGTGAAACCTTCAGCGGAGCAAATAAGATCGTCAAGGTTCAGGTGACATCAGGATTTGTGAACAAGACGGCAACAGGCACCATTCAGAGTGTCGACACAGCTAATAAGAGCATCACATTCAAAGGTGCTAATGGGACTGCAGAAACCTTCAAATGGGAGGATGGCACTTCTCTGTTCAGCTCGCAAAACGCTGTGCTGCTGCCGGCCGATCTGAAGGTGGGTGCTTCGGTCAAATATACGATTAAGGATAATGTTATCCGGACGGTAGAAGTGACTTCAGGGGTAGAACGCACCGTGCAGGGGTCAATTACTGAACTGACCAGCTCCTCTGTTGTATACAAAAAGTCCGATGGTACTCGTGAAGTGAAGCTGCTGGGAACCACACCGGCAATCGTCATACCGAACGTTACTTCTCCTGTAATTGGCGACCTAATTGCCGATGCAGCGGCAGGAGACAACGTTCAAATCACGCTTAACAGCAGTGATCAGGTAACCAAGATTGAAGTGCTGAGCCGGCAGATTGACCAGTTTACCGGGGCTTCAGTGGTTGACTACAGTGCGAAGACACAGCTTTTGACGGTTATGGATACCAATAATAAAGCTCATTTGGTGCAACTGGATGCGAAGACAAAGCTAGCCTATGATGGGATAGCTACCACATCCTTGACCAATATGGGATATAATCTGACCGAAGGCCGCAAGGTGGATGTAGTGGCTGCCGGACAACGTGCAATTTCTGTAGAGACAAGCACCAAATATACAGGCGTGTTGACAGGAGTGAATACTACTACCAGAATCATGACCCTGAAGCTCGCTAACGGTCAGACCTTGAATCTGTCATATCCGCAGTCTGTTGACTTCTTCGGTCGGACTTCGCTTGCGGTTACGGATGTTCCTCTGAACAGCTCAGTGACTGCCGTTCTGGCCGGGAATCAGGATATTGTGTCGATTCTTCGTGTAAATTCCGATGTACAGCTTGAGATTACTTCAGTCAATGCGGCTGCCAATAAGCTGGGAGTTAAGTGGTCCGGAGGAACATCAGAGATTTATACCGTATCAGCAGCCTTGACCAACGAATCCGCACAGAACATCAAGATCAGCGATCTGAAGGTTGGGGATTTCATTAATGTCTCATTTAATGGCAGCACCCCGGTGACCATTCAGACTGTTAAGCTAACTACTGGCCAGGTGTCAGCAGTGGATGCCGCTGCAGGCACGTTGACCGTGAAGGATTATACTGGTGCTTCACAGAGCTTGAAGGTTAGCGGAGGCGTGAAAATTATCCGGGATGGCGTTACAACGACAACACTCGGCACACTCACTACAGCAGACCGCGTGGAAGTTCGCAAGGATGCTGACGGCACACTCATCATTCGCGTCTTCACACAGTCCAGCCGGGTCTTCTCGCGTTACGAGAGCGCAAGCGGAGAGCTTATTGCCAAACGGGTTACTCTGAATGATACTTACCGCTTCCTTCTTCCTTCAAATGTATATATTCATCAAGGAGACACGACATTATCCGTGCAATCTCTCAAAGAAAATGATAATATTATAATGTATTTCAATAATGACGTTGTTGTTGAAATTGTGAAACAATAAGAGCTTGGTGATTTTCCGTGTGAAGCACCGTCTTGATACAGGCGTTTTGCCTGCATCAAGACGTTTTTTTTGAAATGTAAGAAAGTATAAGTTTCACCCTATACTTTATCCTTACATTTCTCGCTGAAACGGATACCGTCCTTTTAAGGACGGCGAAGTCGTTTCCACTTGAAAGATATGAATTTATGTTTGTACACATAAATGTTTCTTATCTTTCTGCAGCAACGGTACCGTCCCGCTTAAGGACAGTGAAGCCGTTCCAACTTGAAATTTGGGAAGTTGTGCCCGCCAGGCTTGCCCGGGCGGCAACACTTCGTGGAGGGGACGCTATGAAAGCTGCAGAGGTCCGCCACATTCTGGATACCATTGGAGACCTGTTCCCTGATGCACATTGCGAGCTGAACCACAGCAATGCTTTTGAATTAACGATAGCAGTGCTGCTCTCAGCCCAATGTACGGATGCAACAGTGAACAAAGTAACCGAGGACCTGTTCCAAAAGTACAAGTCCCCGCTCGACTATGTTTCCGTACCGATTGAGGAACTGGAGGCGGATATCCGGCGAATCGGGTTATACCGCAACAAAGCCAAGCATATTCAAAGCCTTTGCGCGATCCTGATTGAGCAGTACGGCGGAGAAGTGCCGCAGAGCCATGAGCTGCTGGTTACTCTGCCGGGTGTCGGGCGCAAGACCGCTAATGTTGTAGTGTCCAATGCGTTTGGAGTGCCGGCTATTGCCGTGGATACACATGTGGAAAGAGTGGCTAAAAGGCTTGCGCTAGCGGGCTGGAAGGACTCTGTGCTGGAAGTGGAGAAGAAGCTGATGAAGGCGGTGCCGCGGGACGAATGGACACTGACCCATCACCGGCTGATCTTTTTCGGACGATATCATTGCAAAGCACAGAATCCTAAGTGTCAGGTTTGCCCGCTGCTGGATGTTTGCCGGGAGGGCAAAAAACGTATGAAACCGGCTGTAACGAGAAAAGCTAACAATCATACGGCAAAAACAAGCTAAGAGTTAGAGATGAAGAAGAGGATGGGATTGAGATGAAGTGCATTTCTGTATATACCGATAATTTTGAAGCTTTTTCCGATATTTTTGAACGGGTGGTAGAAAGCCCGCTTGAGGAAAATGAAGAGCAGGAAGTGGAAGGCATTACAATCAGCCATTCCGGCGATGTGCCTGAGCATTACCTGGAACGTATGTCCCAGAAACCGGAAGTTGTTGTGATGAAGGACAAATCCCGCGGTTTGACCATTCTGCAGCACGGCAAGGTATTCGAGATCCTGCTGCCAGTACTGGAAACAGCCTAAGTTGTCCGTTAAAGTAAAAAATAATTATATGTAAAGCAACAAAAAGAGTCGGCCCTTGGGCCGGCTCTTTTTGCTAAATCTGTCTGGGGAAAAGCATGCCGCCTCTTCTTAATCTGAGGGATCATTCTCAACAAAGTTTTTCAACAGAGACAGCTTGTCATCCCAATAAGCATCGAAGAAGGAAAGCCAGTCTCTCAGCTCAGCCAGCGGCTCAGGTTCCAGCCTGTACCGCGTCTCCCTCCCCACCCGCTGGCGGCTTACCAGACCCGCATCCGTCAAAATATGCAGATGTTTGTTAACAGCCGTGCGCGAAAGGGGAAAGTTCTCAGAGATCGCGACAATAGGCATATCTTTGCCGGCAAGCAGCTTCAGTACGCTCCGGCGGGTGGGATCGGCGATGGCATGAAATACATCATGCTGCGCTGCAGGAACTGACACGGTCAGGCCTCTGCGTAGGCAACGAGTTTTTCCTTGACGATGCTCTCCCAGCCGCCATTCATGATGCCGCGAATGATCGTATGAGATTGTCCAAATTCGGTGACCTTTGCTTCATCCCAGCCTGAATGAATAAGTGTAAATTCTGTCTGCTTGTTCTCCAGCTCTTTCAACTCAAACGCGAGATGCCAGTCTTTCCCCCAATCGAAGCCAAGCCGGTAAGGCGGCTCAATGTCGGTGACTTTGCAAGGAGAATCGCCGAATTGGCCGGACCGGAGAATAAACTCATGGCCCAGGGCAGGCTCAAATGTATTGTCCATCCACCAGGCTGCCAGTCCCTCCGAAGTGGCAACAGCCTTCCATACTTTTTCAATGGGTGCATTCAGAACTACAGTTTTACGAATTTCGGGCAATGTTTTCTCCATGTGTGTAGATTCCCTCCTGATTTGTATAGCAACTTTGTAGCTTCGTTTCGATAATAACACCTAAAGGTGTTACTTTGCAATCTTTCGTGAAGGATAATAGGGGATTTTGTAAATAGTTATCATTTGAATTGTGGCAATTCGGTGATAAAATGTAATTATTCTATTGTAAAATAATGATGTCCGAACGGAGAGCATTGTTATGGAAGCCTCGAATTTTGGCGAAGGCAAACTTGGGGCCCTTCTATGAAGTAACATCATCTGAAGTGCCGCGAAAGAGCGGCATGGATGTCTATTGTGAGCCATACGATTCATGATATAGAAGGTGGGAATTAAAGTGGGAGCGGAAAGGGCCAAGATGGTGAAGGAAATCCGGGAAGAGTCGCCTTTTACACTGTTAAGAGAGCTTATGGAACGTTGGGAAGATCCGGCTGCGGAACGAATTATTGCCGATCTGCAGGCAAAAGCTGCTGCGGGTGAGCTGACTCTGGCCTTTTGCGGGCATTTCTCGGCGGGAAAATCGAGTATGATCAATCAGCTATGCGGCAGTCCTGTGCTGCCCTCCGGGCCGGTTCCTACCAGTGCCAATATCGTATCTATCCGTAACGGAGCACCGCGTGTTCTACTCTATCCTATGGCAATCGAGCCGGGAAAAGAGCCTTCTGCATGGGAGACAACTCCCGATCAGCTACAGGATTATTGCCGCAGGGGCGGCGACTACTCAGCCATTGATGTCTGGGAGAATGTGCCGCTGCTGGGGGCGCACGGGGTATTGATGGACACTCCGGGGGTAGATTCCACCGATAACGGACATCAGGCAGCTACGCATTCGGCGCTTCATCTGGCCGATGTCGTGTTCTATGTGATGGATTACAATCATGTTCAGTCCGAGAATAATCTGGCGTTTGCCAAAGCTCTTAGCGATTGGGGGAAACCTCTGTATCTGATCGTCAATCAGATTGACAAGCACCGTGAACGCGAGATAACGATTGAGGTGTACCGGGAGCAATTGGAAAGCGCTTTCGGACAGTGGGGCATTCAATCAGCCGGAATTCTCTTCACTTCACTAAAAGCGGGGGATCATCCGCTTAATCAGTGGGATGACTTGCTCACCGTGATTGCCTCCTTGCTGGAACAAAGGGAAGAGCTGCTGCAGTTTAGCTTGTCACGCTCTCTGCATCATACTGCAGACGCTGCGCTGGAGGCTTACCGGCAGGAGCAGCGGGAAGAACGGGAGCAGCTTCAGGAAGAGGCGGGCACTGCGGATAAGGATACCGTGGAGCGCGGGCTTATTGAATGCGCGGAAGAGCGCGAGGCGATCAGCGGGCTTGCGGAGCAGTCGCGGCTGAATCTGCGCGCTGGCCTGGATGCGCTGCTGGGCAACAGCAGCCTGATGCCGGCAGAGGTCAGAGCGGCGGCGGGGGCCTATGCGGAAAGCGTTAGTCCCGGCTTCCGGCGGGGGCTGCTGTTCACCGCAGCGAAGCGGGAGAAGGAGCAGCAGAATCGTCTGGAAGCCTGGCATACGCTGCAGAGCCGTGAGGTTGCCGCCCAGCTCGAGTGGCATTTGCTCCAGCTCGTGCGGGAATGGGGAGAAGGCCTCGGACTCTGGTACGAGGCGGCGGACACGGCACTTAAGCAAGGGCTCCCGGCGGTGAGCCAGGATATGCTGGCGGCTGCAGTGAAGCCGGGAACCGGGTTCTCCGGCGAGGCGCTACTTAATCTCTGCCGCGCTCTCGCGGCTGAGATTAAGGCAGGCTTCCGCCGCGCCGCCCTGGCCTTCGGCGATGAGCTGCTGGCGAAGCTGCCGCCTATGCTGGACGAGCGGCGCGCGGAGCTTGCGCGCCGCGAGGCGGCCCTGCAGCGGCAGGCGCGCGCCCTTGACGCGCTGGCCGCGCTTACCCGCGCGGCGGACGCCCGCGCGGCCGAGCTTGCGGCGCTGCTGCCGCCGCGCCGCACCCTCACCCCCGGCACCCTGCCGGTGCCGGAGGTGAGGGTTACCCCGCGGGCGGGCGCGCTTAGCGCCGCACCGCGCGAGACCCAGCCGCCGCACAGCGCAGCGGCTGGGAGCCCCGCCGCAGCAGGCTTTGCGGCGGGGGCGGCTTCGCCGGCGGGCGGGCGCCGCCGGCTCGGGAAGGCCGCAGCGGCGCTGGACGCTGCGGCAGAGCTGCTGCGCGGCGAGCCGGCGATGGCGTCGGCTGCGCGCAGCCTGGCGGCGCGGGCGGCGGATCTCGCCGGCGGCCGCTTCACCCTGGCGCTGTTCGGAGCGTTCAGCGCCGGTAAATCCTCCTTCGCCAATGCGCTGCTTGGCGAAGAGGTGCTGCCCGTGTCTCCGCATCCCGCCACGGCAGCGGTCAACCGCATATTGGCGCCGGAAGGGGACTTCCGTCACGCCAGCGCGGTTGTCGCCATGAAGACGGCGGAGGATTTCTGGGAGGACATCCTCCATTCCTTCAGCGTGCTGCAGCTCGCAGCGCCGCAGCGGCACTCATGGACGGCTGCGGCCGCGAACGTCCAGGTCAGCGGGCTTCATCCTTCAGCGCTGCCGCATGCCGGGTTTCTGCGGGCGGCAGCAGCGGGCTGGAAGGAGGCAGAGCCTCTCCTGGGAACGGTGCGTACCGTTGATCTGCAGGAATACCGCCTGCTCGTTGCCGAGGAGACACGTGCCTGCTACGTTCAGGGGATTGACCTGTATTATGACTGCCCTTTGACGGCAAGCGGCATTGTGCTGGTCGATACCCCCGGCGCGGATTCCCTGCATGCGCGTCATACCGGAGTAACCTTTGGTTACATGAAGAATGCGGACGCGATATGTTTTGTGACCTATTATAACCACGCCTTCTCCAAGGCGGACCGGGGATTGCTCGCCCAGCTTGGGCGGATTAAAGACAGCTTTGCGCTGGATAAAATGTTCTTTATCATCAACGCCTCCGATTTGGCAACGGATGAAGCGGAGCTGGAGGAGGTTCGGCAGCATGTCGCGCAGAACCTGCGTGCCGGAGGCTTGAACGCGCCCAGGATGTATGCCTTGTCCAGCCTGCTTGCGCTGGAGGGTAAGACCGCAAACCGCCAGGATGTGTATGAGGCGTCCCGGTTCGCCGGCTTCGAGCAGGCGCTTGCGGATTTCGCGGGCGGAGAGCTGCCCCGATTGTCGCTTGCGTCAGCCAAAGAGAGCCTGGTCTCTGTGCGCCGCCGTGCCGGGGAATGGCTGGAGACGGCCAAGCTTGCTGCGGACCAGCGTGAAGCGGGCATGCGCAAGCTGCAGGAGCAGCGCCGGAAGGCTGAGCAGAGGCTGGCAGCACTGGAAGCCGAAGAGCGTCCGCGCCGCGATCTGCGCCGGGAAGGCGAGGAGCTGTTCTATCATGTCCGCCAGCGGCTTGCCTTTTCCTTTGGCCGTTTCTTTCAGGAGTCGTTCCATCCTTCCCTGCTTCGGGAGGATGGCGGTAACCTGAAAGAAATCTTCACAGCCTGTGGAAGAGAACTTGAACGCACGGTTCAGCGTGAGCTGGAACAGGAATTATGGGCGACTACACTGCGGCTGGAAGCAGCAGGAATCAGACTTGTGCATACAGCGGCGGTATCGGCAGCAGAAGAGCTGTCCATACCGGCAGAGGAGCTTCGGTACTTAGAAAATGGTAATGAACGCTGGAATTCTCCAGCCAAGCTGGAAGCCGAACTTGCGCCGCTGGATTGGCCGGCACTGTGGAACCGGTTCAAATCGCCGCGCCATTTCTTCGAAGGTCCGGGACGGAACGAGGTAAGGGCCGCTGCGGAGCCTTGGCTTAAGGATGCCGTAGCCGGGGCGTCTTCAGGGCTTGAAAGCTATCTGCTGGACTTCTACACAGATGCTTTGGAGGCGGCCTTGTCCCGTGCGGCGCATGCACTGCGCGAGAGTCTCGCTGAACGGGAGGCAGCCATGACAGAGCTGCTGAAAGGGGGTGATTCGGCAGAGCATTGGAGTCATCTCAGCACAGAATTACTGCGGCTGGAAGCTGCTTTCGGCAATATCATGGACAGCGATCTGTGAAGATTGTAGGAAAATGTCGAAGAAGACTTGCATTCTGACGGATGATGGAAGAAAATAAAGAAGCCTGAAAATTTACAATTGAAACTGCATCGTTTACAGAAAACTAGAACGCAGCAGTTAAATTGCCGAAAGAGGTTGGAATCGACAATGTGGGGAGCTCCTTTTTCAGCCCAGAGCCGTAAGCTGCTGCTCTTGGGCAGTGGAGAATTGGGCAAGGAAGTTATTATCGAAGCTCAGCGCCTTGGCGTAGAGACCGTAGCTGTGGATCGTTATGAAGCTGCACCGGCGATGGGAGTGGCCCATCGTTCCCATGTTATTGATATGCTTGACGCGGAAGCGCTGAAGAAGCTCATTCGTGCCGAGAAGCCGGATCTGATTGTGCCGGAGATTGAAGCGATTGCTACCCATGCACTGCTGGAGCTGGAGGAAGAAGGCTTTTTCGTAGTTCCTACTGCACGTGCGGCCCGGCTGACTATGGACCGGGAAGGCATCCGCCGGCTTGCTGCTGAAGAGCTTGGCCTGCCGACTGCAGCCTACCGTTTCGCAGACAGTCTGGACGAGCTGCGTCAGGCGGTGGAAGAGCTTGGCACTCCTTGCGTGATTAAACCGATTATGAGCTCTTCCGGCAAAGGGCAGAGCATCTGCAAGCGGCCGGAGGATGCAGAGAAATGCTGGAATATCGCGCTTGAAGGCGCACGCGCCAAAGGCACCCGCGTTATTGTAGAGGGGTTCGTTACCTTTGAGAGTGAGATTACACTCCTGACTGTGCGTTCTATAAGCGGGACTGTATTTTGTCCTCCCATCGGCCATATTCAGAAGGATGGCGACTATGTGGAGTCCTGGCAGCCGCATCACATGAGTGAGTCCCAGCTTGCCGAGGCCCAGGCTATCGCCAAGGCGGTAACCGATCAGCTTGGCGGATATGGAATTTTTGGTGTGGAGCTGTTTTTAACGGATCAGGGGGTACTCTTCAGTGAAGTTTCGCCAAGGCCCCATGACACCGGCATGGTTACAATGATTACACAGGATTTATCGGAATTTGCTCTGCATGTCAGAGCCATTCTTGGATTTCCGCTGGACTCGGTGCACTTGCTGACACCGGGCGCATCAGCTACCCTGAAGGCAGAAACAGCCGGACAAGCTTTTAGAGTAACCGGAATCGGTGAAGCACTCGCGCTTCCTCGTACTCAGGTTAGAGTGTTCGGCAAACCGGAGGTCCGTCCTGGACGGCGGATGGCCGTAGCGTTAAGTGCGGCGGAAGATGTGGAAATCGCGCGGACAGCAGCCAAGCAGGCGGCGTCTATGCTAAAAGTGGAGGGAATTGAGGATGAACAGTAGTACTCAGGAGCAGGTACTGCAAATTCGCAAATGCGGCATGAATGATCTGGAGAGAGTGACAGCCCTTCTGCGGGAATTCGGCTATCCGACAACGCTTAGCGTGATGAAAGAGAGAATGGAAGACATGGAGAATGATCCGTTCCATTGCACACTGGTTGCAGAGCTTGATAACGAAGTTGTGGGAATGGTTGGACTCCGGCAGGTGAAATCCTATTACAAGCATGCGGATTGTATTATGGAGATTACCGCGCTGATCGTATCAGAGGAGCATAGAGGAAACGGCCTTGGCAAAAGACTGGTCGCTGCAGCCGAAGAACGGGCCCGCCAGCAGGGCTGCTGCCAGTTGTTCCTGAGAAGCGGCAACCGTGTGGAGCGCGCACCGGCGCATGCATTCTACCGCCACATCGGATTCGAAAAAATCGCCGGCTACCGCTTTAACAAAACCTTGCTATAATCCTATACGTTACCGATCATCCCCATCCCGGTTCAAGCGGGATGGTTTTTTTTGCGAAAATTTCAGAATAAATTTACAAAAAAACCGTTATTTATCCGGACGTAGACTGAGGTTGCGAACCCACTACCTGATCGTCAGACTTTAAATGTTCGAGTTCAAACGATACTCCGCTGAACGGCTTAGGGGGTGGAGATCACGCTGCAGGCGTATCAGTCTTCACGAACAGAATCATCTCCTAATCGGAAGAGTCTACCCGTTTGTAACGGACTGAGCAGCTCTTATTTGTACTGAAAGTCATTTTTCCGCAAGTTAACGGACTCCAGTGCCTTTATGCGCGGACATTCACCCCAAATAACCTGCCGAAGAGGCAATAAGCGCTTTCCGGTCCGTAAGGAACAGAAGGATGGCTATCGACGAAACCCTCTTTCCCTGAACCACAAAGGCTCCGTCCTAAGCCAAAGTTTTAGAACTGATGCTGTACTCTCCGCTCGCAGCCTTATATTGTGGATTGACAGCGGCGCTATTGTCGTATGATAATGTACAACACACTTTTAGTGCTGAACGCTTGCTATATCAGTTGAACTAAAAAAATATAAAAGGGACGAAGTGACGGAGGGGAAGTTTGGATACTTACGGAGCGAACACGTCCGCCTTTATGTTTAGATTTCTACCGCGACCAGCGGTTCAAATCAGGAAATCCAACCATAACAGCGGCCGGAAGTCCAAACATTCCCCGCAGTTACGACCAGAACTAATGACCAAAACCTGATCCAAAGAGGGATGAACATGTATAAATTGATTCTTGTTGAAGATGAAGAAGACGTAAGGGAAGGAATTGTCGCACAGATCGACTGGGAAAGCTACGGCTTTGAGGTTGTGGATCAGGCCGAGAACGGCCGGGAGGCTGCGGATGCCATTGACCGGCTGCTACCGGACGTAGTTGTTACAGATATTCAGATGCCCTTTATGAACGGGCTGCAGCTTGCCGAATGGATTCGCAGCCGCCACCCCAATACCAAGATTATTATTTTGACCGGCTATGACGAATTTGAATACGCCCAGAAAGCGATTAAGCTGCAAATTGACGAGTATATTTTGAAACCGTTTTCTTCGCAAGAGCTGATTGACATTCTGCTCAAGGTCAGAGGGACGATTGAGGCGGAGATTGCCGAGAAGGAGAACGTGTATGAGCTCACCGAGCACTATCGCAAGAGCCTTCCGGTGCTGCGCGAGCAATTTCTCTCTTCGCTGGTCTCCCGCAGGCTGCGTGCAGCAGAAATTGCCGAGAAAAGCGCCGAATACGGCATCAACCTCTCCGGCGAGCTGTTTCAGTCCTCGGTGATCAGCATAGATTATATTCGCGAGGGAAGCGGACAAGCCGCAGCCGAAGGCAGGCCCGTATCTCTCAGAGACACCGGGGACCGCAATCTGCAGCTGTTCGCTGTGCTGAATATAGCGGAGGAAATCTGCCAGAAGATCAGCTTCGGCAAAGTATTCATTCACCGGGATGATGTGGTCTTGCTCTCTGTAAGTGCCGGGAAGGATGAGACGGAGATTACGGCCAAGACCTTTGCCATCCTGGAGGAGATCCGCCAAAATGTACAGCGCTTTCTTAAATTGACGGTGACGGCGGGAGCCGGTACGGTATGCGGCTCGCCGTCCCTCTTGTCCGATTCCTTCGGAGATGCGCTGCAGGCGCTGGATTACCGGCTTATTCTTGGCAACAATAGAGTCATCTGGATTGAAGATGTGGAATCGAGAGTAGGCCGGATGCTGGCTTATGATGAATTAACCCGGCAGTCGCTGATCCGCACGGTCAAGCTGGGCACTGTCCAGGAGCTGAGGGAGGTCGTGAACGAGCTGTTCAGCGGACTCGATGCCGAGCAGGTGTCCACGCAGGACTATCAGATTTTCCTGCTGGAGATCATCACCTCGATTCTGCGGGTTGCGAAAGAGTCGGGCAGCGAGACGAACGATTTTATCGGCCCGGGGATTTCTTCGCTGAGCGAGCTCCATAAATTCAACAATATGGGCGAAGCCAAGGAATGGATTATTCAAGTGTGCACCCGGCTGATGGATTCCATTGCCTCCGGGCGGCAGTCGAGCTATAAGCAGCTCATTGACCAGGCCATTGAATATATCCGCAGCCATTATGAGGAGTCCGACATTTCCATCGGCAAGGTGTGCCAGCACCTGCATATCAGCACAGGTTATTTCAGCAGCATTTTTAAGAAAGAAATGAAAATGACCTTTGTCAGCTATCTGCTGCAAATCCGTCTGGAGGCTGCCAAGGAGCTGCTGCGCTCCACGGAGCTGAAGGCTTTCGAAATCGCTGAGCGAATCGGGTTTGCCGACCCGAATTATTTCAGCTTTTGCTTCCGCAAGAAATACGGACAATCACCCAAAGAATACAAAAACAGCGCCCGGGGAGGATAAGCCATGAACAAACCGAAGGCTTATTTTTTTCCGCTGCGCCCGCAGCGGCGCGGCGGAGGCAAGATCAGATGGTCTTCCAAGCTGCGGAGTATCCAGCTTATCATTACCTTAACCTTTACGGCGGTCACTGTGCTCGTTGCAGTGATCGTCAGTTTTATGCTGTACAACAAGTTTGCAAGCACGGCCGAAGAGAACGCCAACATGAATATGCAGCAGATCATCGAGCAGGTGAATTACAACCTTGGGCTGTACGTCAAAGGGATGGGGAGTATTTTCAAAACTGCGGAGAAGCAGATCACAGCCAGTCCTTCCATTGACTCACCGCTGCTCAATGAAAGAATGGATACGCTGATGAGCAGCCGTGAGGATCTGGTCTCTGTGGCCCTGTTCACACCGCAAGGGAAGTATGTCATGGGTACGCCAGGCCAGAAAATGAGGCTTAATACACAGCTGCAAAGTCAAAGCTGGTTCACCTCAGCTATACGAAGCTCCGAAATTTCCTATTCCGCACCGCATATCCAGAATCTTTTCAAGGGACGTTACACCTGGGTTGTGTCCATCAGCAAAATGATTCAGTACAAAGAAAACGGAGCGGCCAAAAACGGCATCCTGCTGATTGACTTCAACTTCCGCACCATTGATGAGCTTAGCAGGCAGGTTAAGCTCGGCAAAAGAGGATACGCTTACATTTTGGACTCACTGGGTAATATCGTCTACCATCCGCAGCAGCAATTGATTTATGCCGGACTGAAGTATGAGAACGTGGAGCCGGTGCTTGAATACGCATACCGCAGCTACCTGGATGAATCGACGGGAGAGAAACGTTTTATTACGGTACGTACATTGGCTCAGACCGGCTGGAAAATCGTCGGCGTCGCTTATTACGATGAGATTGTGACGACCAAACGCGACTTGAACCAGTTTTTGGCCTGGTTTCTGGGCGCTGTCATTCTGTGTGTTATTGCATTATCCGTCTATCTGTCCTGGCTGATCGCAAGCCCAATCCGCAAGCTGGAACGGACCGTCAAGCAGGTTGGGGATGGGGATCTCAATACCCCGATCCATGTCAGCGGCGCCTATGAGGTCGAGCAACTGTCGCGGCGCTTTAATCTGATGCTGCAACGGATTCGCCAGTTGATGGACCAGATAATTTATGAGCAGGAGTCGAAACGTAAGGGAGAGCTTGAGGTGCTGCAGTCCCAGATTAACCCGCATTTTCTGTACAATACGCTGAACTCTGTGATCCGGCTGGCGGAACGCGGCAAAACAGATGAGGTGGTGACCATGATCCAGTCGCTCTCGAAGTTTTTCCGGATCAGTCTCAGCAAAGGGAACAATATTATAACCATGCAGGAAGAGCTGGATCATGTCCGGCATTATCTGGTGATTCAGAGCTTCCGCTTCAAAAATAAATTCCGCTATGAGATTAAAGCCCAGGATGAGGTGCTTCAGTACCAGACGATCAAGCTTATCCTGCAGCCCATTGCCGAGAATGCGCTCTACCACGGTATTGAAATGCTGCCGGATGAGGGGCTGATTTCCATCACCGCAGAGCTGCAGGAGGGGCTTATAGTCATCAAGATCAGCGACAACGGCCTTGGTATGACCCGAGAAACGCTGAACACGATTCTTAGCGGAGGGGGCAAATCCGGCGGCAACGGCTCAGGTGTAGGTGTACGAAATGTGAATGAGCGGATCGGCCTCTATTACGGGCGTGAATATGGTCTTTCCTTTGAGAGTGAGCTTGAAGAGGGCACAACGGTTACGATTATTTTCCCGGCTATTAGTGCTGTGGAGGATCTAAATGGACAGAAGGAGGAGGAATCATCTCAATGAGAACAATACGGTTTTGTATGACTTTGCTGCTGTGTGCAGTGCTGGGAATCACGGTTACCTCCTGTCTGGGCCCGTCTAAAACGTACATCAGCACCAGCAAAACACGGAATGTCCACCTGATTGTGAAGATGAGCAGCGGCGATTACTGGAATACGGTGAAGCTCGGAGCGGAGGCGGCCGCCAAGGAGTTTAATGTGAAGCTGACGTTCAAGGCGCCGGCCTCGGAGAGCGACATAGATGAGCAGATTTCGATGGTGGAGGATTCCATTAAGCAAAAGGCGGATGTGATCATCCTCGCTGCCAGCAGCTATATGGGGCTTGCCCAGGTTGTGGACCGGGCGGCTTATTACAAAATTCCCGTGATCTCCCTAGATGCCGAAGTCGGGTCCGCCAAAGTAAGAACCTACGTGGGATCGAACGGCTATGAGGCCGGGCAAAAGTCTGCGGAAAGGCTCATTCAGCTTTTGCATGGCTATGGAGAGGTTGGGATCATCAATTTTACCAATTCCTCAAGCGGGCAGGAAGGATCTACCGGGACAATTGATTATGGAGCCAGGGATGCGGACGAACGGGAGCGGGGTTTTTTGAATTATGCCGCCCGTTATCCTCATGTTGAGGTTGTGCAGATTTCCTACACCTCATCGAGCACTGCCACTGCGGAGCAGCTGACCCGGGATATGCTGGAAAAGCACCCCAATCTGCGGGGGATCGCCACGCTGAATGAAACGGCATCGCAGGGGGCTGGCAAAGTCATACAATCTCTAAATAAGGACCATTTAAAAATGATTGCGTTTGACAGTTCTCCATCCATGATGGAAATGCTCCAGGACGGCACAGTACAGGCTACAGTTATCCAGAACCCCTTCAGCAACGGCTATTTGGCTGTGAAATATGCGGTAGAAGTCACCGAAGGCCTGGATGTGCCTGAGCGTGTCGATACCGGAACGAAGCTGATAGATCTGGAGAATATGCTGTGGCCGGAGAATCAAAAGCTGCTGTTTCCGTTCGTGAGATAGAAATCTTATATCATTAGAATTTTTATAAAAATGAGTAGGATTTTATATTCGCAACCGTTTTCATGTTCGGCATAATAAGGATGTACCCGGAACGCTACGGGCAAAATTTTAAAAAAAGATACCCTCAGGAGGTCAATTATTATGAAAAAAATCACTTCCGTTTTACTCGCTAGTGCATTGCTGGGTGCTGCTCTGGCAGGTTGCGGCGGCAATAACAAAGCTGCAAATACAGCGAATACAGGCACTGCTACAAATTCAGCTAACACCGGTAGTTCAACAGAAACTCCAAAAGTCGGGGTAGCCATTTACAAATTCGACGATACCTTCATGACCGGTGTCCGCAACGCGATTGATGCAGCCGCTAAAGGCATCGCCACAGTAGATATCGTAGACAGCCAAAACTCGCAGCCTACACAAAATGACAAGGTTGACCTGTTCATCACGAAGAAATACAACGGCATGCTGATCAACCCGGTTGACCGCACAGCAGCAGGTGTGATTATCGACAAAGCCAAAGCGGCCAATATTCCGGTAGTTTTCCTGAACCGTGAACCGCTTCCGGAAGATATGAAGAAATGGGATAAGGTTTACTATGTAGGCGCTAAAGCGGAAGAGTCCGGCACAATGTCCGGCCAACTGATTGCCGACTACTGGAAATCTCATCCAGAAGCAGACAAGAATAAAGACGGTGTGCTTCAATACGTAATGCTTAAAGGCGAACCAGGACACCAGGATGCGGAGCTTCGCACCAAGTTCTCTGTTCAGGCCATTGAGGATGCAGGCATCAAGGTTGAGAAGCTGGCTGAAGATACAGCGATGTGGGACCGTGTAAAAGGCCAGGAGAAAATGGCAGCCTTCCTCGGCTCGCATGGCGACAAGATCGAAGCTGTGCTTGCGAACAATGATGACATGGCTCTCGGTGCGATTGAAGCGCTGAAGGCTGCGGGATACTTCACTGGCGGCAAATATATGCCGGTAGTAGGCGTTGACGCAACGGCTCCGGCAGTTCAGGCACTGCAGGATGGCACAATGCTCGGCACTGTGCTCAATGATGCCAACAACCAAGGTAAAGCGGCTATTACGCTGGCGGCTCTGCTGGCTAAAGGTGAAAAGCCAACGAAAGAAAATATCGGGTTCGACATCACCGACAACCAATATGTCTGGATCTCCTACAAAAAGATCACCAAAGACAACGTGGCTGACGCTAAGTAAATCTCTATAACAATAATGCCGGGGAGCGGATGATCTGCTCCCTGGAATTCCTTAAGGGTAGGGAACAGGACGGAACCGCTGTGCCTCTCATGGAAAAAGAAAAAAGCGTAGGGGGCGTAACAACATGGCAAAATCAGAATTTTTGCTGGAAATGAACAACATCACCAAAGAATTTCCCGGCGTGAAGGCGCTGGACGGCGTAAGCCTCAAGGTTAGACCGGGGTCGGTCCATGCACTGATGGGTGAAAACGGTGCGGGCAAGTCCACGCTCATGAAATGTCTGTTTGGGATTTATTCACCGGACGCCGGTGAGATCTTTTTGGATGGCGAGAGGGCCAATATTTCGAACTCCAATGATGCTTTGAAGCATGGCATTTCGATGATCCATCAGGAGCTGCATCCTGTGCCGTTCCGCAATGTGATGGAGAACATCTGGCTGGGGCGTTTCCCGACCAGGGGTATCGGACCCATTCAGTTTATTGACCATAAGAAAATGTATACCGACACGGAAAATTTGTTCAAGGATCTGGATATCGACCTGAATCCCGAGACCCTGGTGGGCAAGCTGTCCGTATCCAAAATCCAATCTATCGAAATCGCGAAAGCTGTCTCTTTTCATTCCCGCGTGATTGTAATGGATGAGCCGACCTCTTCCCTTACGAGTGTGGAAGTTGAGCATTTGTTCCGGATTATCCGCGACTTGCAAAAAAGAGGGGTAGCCATTATTTATATATCCCACAAGATGGAGGAAATTCTCGAAATTTCCGACGAAGTCACGATCATGCGTGACGGTAAAAAAATCGGCACCTGGCCGTCGGCGGAGCTCACAACCGATCTGATCATCTCCAGAATGGTCGGCCGCGACCTTGAGAGCCGTTTCCCTGAACGTACTAACGTTCCCGGTGAAGTCTTCCTGAAGGTGGAAGGCCTGACCTCACCTGAACTGAGATCCTTCAAGGATGTGTCCTTCGAGCTCAGACGCGGTGAAATTCTTGGCGTCGGCGGTCTGGTCGGCGCACAGCGGACAGAGGTTATTGAAGCGCTGTTCGGTCTTCGCGCCATTCAATCGGGAACCATCTCCATTGCGGGCAAGAAGGTAGTCATTAATTCGCCTCAGGATGCCAAGAGGCACGGTCTGGCTCTGTTAACCGAAGAGCGGCGTGTAACCGGTATCTTCCCGGTGTTGTCCGTCCATGAGAATGGTGCCATCGCGAACCTTGACCGTTACAAGACCCCTTACTTCCTGCTAGACGGCAAGAAGAAAAAGGATGAGGTCGATAAAATGATCGAAAAGCTGCGGACGAAGACGCCTACAACCAAAACCCAGATTATGAATCTTTCCGGCGGCAACCAGCAAAAGGTGCTGCTTGCAAGATGGCTGCTTACCGAGCCGGAAGTTCTTCTGCTGGATGAACCTACACGCGGGATTGACGTTGGCGCCAAGTTCGAGATTTATTCGATCATTGCCGATCTGGCGAAGCAGGGCAAGAGCATTATTATGATTTCTTCCGAAATGCCGGAGCTGCTCGGGATGTCCGACCGGGTCATGGTGATGTCGGAAGGCCGGCTAACAGGAATACTAGAAGGCGAGCAGGCAACGGAAACCGAAGTTATGCGTCTCGCTGCACAGCACTAAGGGGGATCACTACTAATGAACGTTAAAAAAGCTCAATCTTTTGTCACTCAGAATGCTATCTATATCGTGTTGGTACTGCTCATTCTAGGAATTATCATATACGATCCATCCTTTATGTCGGTCAACACTTTGCGTGACGTACTAATTCAATCGTCCACACGGGTAATCATCGCACTGGGGGTTGCCTTCATCCTTATCACAGCCGGTACGGACTTGTCCGCAGGCCGGGTTGTAGGCTTCACGGCGGTTATCTCCGCCTCCATGCTGCAAATACCGGATTATTCACGCCGCTTCTTCCCGGATCTGCCGCAAGTGCAGGTATGGCTTCCCATCCTGATTGCCATTCTCGCCGGTCTGATCTGCGGTCTCGCCAATGGTATTATCGTCTCCAAGCTTAATGTTCCGCCATTCATCGCTACACTGGGTACTATGCTTATTGTCTATGGCCTGAACTCGCTGTATTTCGATATGGACCCGAACCAATCGCAGCCAATCGGCGGCCTGCGTCCCGATTTCACCAAGATCGGCTCCGGCTTCATAGGCAGCGGACAATATTCGATACCCTACATCGTTATCATAGCCTTGGTGGTTGCAGCCATTGTCTGGGTGCTGTTCAACAAAACCAAGCTGGGCAAAAACATGTACGCCATTGGCGGCAACATGCAGGCAGCCAAGGTTTCCGGGATCAACGTTTCCAAAAACCTGATCTACATCTATGCCATTGCCGGCGCTCTTTACGGTCTTGCCGGTGTGCTTGAAGCCGCCAGAACAGGCGGCGCAACGAATAACTACGGTAACATGTACGAGCTCGACGCCATCGCGGCTTGCGTAGTCGGCGGCGTATCCACCACAGGCGGTATCGGTACGGTGCCGGGTGTTCTGGTTGGCGTTATCATCTTTACCCTGATCAACTACGGCCTCACCTTTATCGGCATCAGCCCTTACTATCAGTTGATTATCAAAGGTCTGATTATTATTGCTGCTGTGTCGTTTGATATGCGGAAATATTTGTCGAAGAAGTAGGCGAAGTGGTGAGGGAAGAGGTTAAGGTGATTCGTTGAGGAAATGCGCTTAAGGTGACTGGGCGTGGCTGCGGGGAATGTTTGGGCTTCCGGCCGCTGTTGTCTCCAGATTTCTTGAATTATACCGCTGTTCGCGGATGAAATCTGGAGACAAAGGCGGACGCTAGCGCTCCTACAGCTCCAAACTTCCCCTCCGCCACTTTCCATCACCTCGGGGTATTCCCTCCCCGCTTCGCGGGGGGGAGGGCAGTAAAAAGCGTTAAGCGTTTGCCGGTATTAGGCAAACGCTTTTTTGGCTTGAACGTCGTAGCACTAACTGCCATGCGCTACCCGTCATGCGACTAACTGCCATGCGCAAACTGCCATGCGATTAACTGCCATGCGACTAACCGCCATGCGCTAACTGCTTTACTCTAACAACCATACTCTAACAACCATACTCTAACTACCATAGTCTAATTTCTACTCTATCTACACTGCGCTAACTGTATTATGTACAACTAAAAAATCAAATGTGGGCGCTGAGACGAAGGTAATTGCATTTCGTGCAGTTAAATTTGCGATATTTTGCTAAAAGACGGTTTTTCCTGATTTTTAACTGTATGGAATACAATTATTTCTATAAATTCCGTTTGGAGCATCATTATAGATGTAGTAAATACACTTATATGCTAAGACAAAAAAGAACTGTTCCAAAGAGCCACAGCAATAGCTTAGGGACAGTTCTTTTTTAAATGGATAAATTGGCTAAGTGTCTGCGCCTCAAGCCAGGTGCTAATTTACGGCCTAAATTCCAATATGCGAATAGGAGGCGAAGTCGAACAATCCCCGGTCGGTCAGCTTCAGCTCAGGGTTACCGGCAGCGCCAGGAAGGACAGCGCGAGAAAAGGATTGATGTGTTCCGGTGTGCTAATCTCGCGCAAGGCTGCGTAGAGCTGCTGCATTTCGGCGTACACCTGCCCGTAGCCCTGCTCGGACAACAGACCGGCGACTGGGAGCGGCAGGGAGGCGAGAACGGAAACGGTTAAGCCGCCGTTCATCGCGGCAATATGGCGGATCGCGGTGAACAGCTCCTGATCGGACACTCTGACTCGAGCTTTTGGACTTTTCGTACATAAATGAGAGCTAAATAGCTGAATTCTTTTTTTGATGTCGTTTATATGCAATACGGCTAACGGGATTCTTAGTATGATGCTGTAAGCACTAATGCACAGGGAGGTTGTAAAGCATGAAGAAATTAAAGACAACCGAATTTCAGGAAATCAGGCAATGGATGTATCGAAATGCACGGCCTATTGATTTGGCAATATGGCAATATCATTTTGAAAGCGGGAGCAAAGAGGCGGTCCTTCTAGCTCTATCAGCCTATCAAAATAGCGATAAAGGCTTTGGCCTTGCACTGGAGGCGGATAATTGGAACCCCAATTCCTTTCCATATGCAACAGGAATAGCCATTACCATACTGGATGAAATCGGGATTTCTGACTTGGAGTATTCCTATGTGAAAGGGATACTGGAGTATCTTGATAATTGCGAGTATTTTTCTGAAACAGGGTGGCAGTTTGCGATTCCTTCCAACAACGATTTCCCTCATGCACCTTGGTGGACGTACAGTGAACAAAACAATGCAGACAATGGTTACCACGCTACCGCAGGTTTAGTTGGTTTTATCTTCCAGGTTGCCGATCGGTCTTCCGGATTGTATAAGAAAGCCTTAACGCTTGGCGACAAAATGATGGATAAGATCAGACAGTCTGGACAACTTGAAGTCCATGAGCTTGGCGGTTATTGCACCTTTCTTCGAGGTGTAGAGCGGGCAAAGTTAACCGACAGATATGATTGCGTTTTTCTCGCAGATAGACTGGAAAAGTTGGTGGATGACGCCATTGAGCGAGATCCCGGCAAATGGCTGGTGTACTCGATGAGGCCGTCCATGTATATTTCATCACCGGCAAGTATTTTTTACAAAGGGAACGAAGAGGTAGTGGGAAAAGAGCTTGAATACATTCTTGAATCTCGAACTGACGCGGGTGTATGGGAAATAACGTGGAAGTGGGCGGATTACCCAAACGAGTTTGCGGTAGCAGAAAATTGGTGGAAGGCACATTGGGCCATCCATAACTTACTGCTGTTAAGGAATTTTGACCGAATCGGTTAGTCAAAGCTAATTTACAACATCGATCCATAATGTAAAGTCAGTAGATGTATTAAAAACGGATACCTCAAAAACAAAGAACTGTCCCAAGCAGCAACCGTGGCTCTTTGGACAGTTCTTTTTGACGCGCTTATATCTGATTAGTGCATTGACCTGCAAGGCAAATGCTAATTCGCGGCCTCAATCCCAACATGCGAATAAGAAGCGAAGTCGAACAATCCCCGGTCGGTCAGCTTCAGCTCAGGGATTACCGGCAGTGCCAGGAAGGACAGCGTTAGAAAAGGATTGAAGTGTTCCGGTGCGCCAATCTCGCGCAAGGCTGCATAGAGCTGCTGCATTTCGGCATACACCTGCTCGTAGCCCTGCTCGGATAACAGTCCGGCGACTGGGAGCGGCAGGGAGGCGAGAATGGTATCGCCGGATACAACGGTTAAGCCGCCGTTCATTGCGGCAATATGGCGGATCGCGGTGAACAGCTCCTGATCGGACACACCGGCGGCGATGATATTATGTGAATCATGGGCAACGCTTGAGGCGATGGCTCCTTTGGCGAACCCGAAGCCTTTGACGATGCCAAGGCCAACGTTTCCTGTATCCTTGTGCCTCTCGGCGACAACGAGCTTCAGCTGATCATGAAGAACCGATGGGGCAAAGAATCCATTCTCCACCTGCACCTTCTCCTTCAAGCGGCGGGTGACGATGGAATTCGGAATGATCTCAATGACGTTGCAGGTATCCGAGCCAAGCGGGAGAGCCAAATCCCCAATTTGAAAATCAGTCAGGCGGCAGCTCTCGACAATGGTCTTTGCTGTCTCTGCCGCTGTATTTTCCGGGAAAGCTTCCATCGCTAGCGTCCCTTGTTTTACGACACATTCGCCTTGCTTATACACCTCTGCAATGGAGAGTGAATTCAGATCGTCCAGCAGCACGAGGTCGGCCCGGTAACCCGGCCCGATGGCCCCTCTGTCCTGAAGGCCGAAGCACTCGGCGGCATTTAAGGTTGCCATTTGAATGGCTGTAATGGGATATAGGCCTTTGCTGATGGCAAGCCGGATGTTGTGGTCCACGCTGCCTTCCTCCAACAGATCGTCGATTAATTTGTCGTCGGTGACGAACAGGCATCTTCTGGCGTTCTGTGTAGTGACAGCGGGCAGCAGTGCTTCAAGGTCTTTGGCAGCAGTTCCTTCGCGTATCATCAGATACATTCCGAGATCGAGGCGCTGTTTTGCTTCTTCCGCATTCACGCATTCATGATCGGTCCGAATGCCTGCCGCCCGGAAAATGTTCAGGTCCTCCCTTGCGATCCCGGCAGCGTGTCCGTCGATTAGCTTCCCGTGGTCCAGCGCACCGGATAGTTTGTCCAGCATTCCCGAATCCGGTCTGGCTAGCGCAGGGAAATCCATCACCTCTGCAAGCCCCAGCACCTTGGGGTTGGCATAGAGGGGATTCAGGTCAGCGGCCTTCAGCCCGGCTGCGCAGGTTTCGAACGTTGTCGCAGGCACACAAGAGGGAAGCATAACGAAAATATCCACCGGCAGGTCATTAGAGCGCTCCAGCATATATTCAATGCCCTCCACTCCAGCCACGCTGCCAATTTCGTGCGGATCGGTGACAACTGCCGTTACTCCGTGCTGCAGCACTACCTTGGCGAACTCCTGCGGAGTCAGCATGGAGCTTTCAATATGCACATGCCCGTCAATCAGGCCGGGAATAATCCATTTGCCGGCGGCGTCTGCCGTCCGCTTGCCTTCATAGGAGCCGATGCCGGCAATGTAGCCGTCAACGATGGCAATATCGCCTTCCATAAGCTCACCTGTAAAAACATTGACAATCTTTCCGCCTTTGATCACGAGATCTGCCGGGATTTGCTTGCCGGCCACCTGAATCCGTCTTGCAAGCAGATTTTGATTGCTGGTCATAGAGTCCACATCCTTTGTTGTTATACTGCACCTGGTACAGGTCTAAATATGTGGCTTAGGAGGGAGCCTTTGTGTTTCAGGGAGAGAGACGGATTCGTCGTATCCATACTCCTGATCCTTACAGACCGTAAAGCCGTTACTTTCCCGAAAGGAGTACATTTAGCCGAGCTAACGGACCGGAAAGCGCTTATTGCCTCTTCGGCAGGTATATTTGGGGTGAATGTCCGCGCATAAAGGTTCTGGAGTCCGTTAACTTGCGGAAAAATGACTTACAGTAGAAATAAGAGCGGCTCAGTCCATTACAAACGGGCAGACTCTTCCAATCAGGAGATGATTCTGTCCGTGGGGCCTGATACGCCAGCAGTTTGGTCTCCACGTCCTAATCCGTTCGGCGGAGTATCATTTGAACTCCAACATGTAGAGTCTGACGATCTACTAGCCGGATACGCCAAAAATCCCGACCACAAAAAAACGCCAGGGCGGCATTTTTTTGTAATCAGGATTTTACGGTTCCTGGTAGAGACCCTCGGCCCATATCGCCGAAGTTATACAAAATGATATGTCTAATAGTATGCGAGGACGCCGTTATTATCAAGATCACAGCATATGTCATGTTGCCAGTGCGCAGATTAGGCACATAACTCCGCTCCCGCCCATATTCTGTAGGCATAAGGCTATGGTAAAGGGGAGCGACTGGATGCTGAGGATAAGGCTGAATGAGCTGGGAAAAGGAATGGATAGCGGCCTCCTGCAGGCCGAGGTGTGGCGCTGGGACGGGATCGGCTGGAATGAGGCTATCGTACAGCAGGAGGAGGATTTTATCCGCGCGGATGACGATTTGTTCGTAACCATCCCCGCAGAGCCGGGGTTATACCGTGTGGATTACTCCAAAAAGCCTTTGGGGCCGCTGTTCATTTTGTCTGAGCTGGAGGAGGCTGAGCTGCGGGCGGAAGTGCCGCATCCGGCACCTTTTAAGCTGAAAGAGGGCACGCTGTGGGGGTATATCAACAATGAAGGCCGGACAGTCATTGAACCGCGATACGAATATGCCGAGGAATTTCAGGCGAACGGGCTGGCAATTGTGCAACGCAAGGACAAGAGCGGGCTGATCGACAGCACCGGCAGGGAAAAGGTGAAGCCAATCTATTCCTTTATTGCCCCTTTTTCCGAGGGCCGGGCCGTTGTCTCCGATGCGAAAGGGTATACGCTCATTGATGAAAAAGGCAAAGAGGTCACTTCGGCGCGGTATGATTATTTGAATTCGCTTCATGAGGGGCGGGCGCTTTTCTCCAAGCAGAATCCTTCGGACGGTTCCCGCTACGGCTATTTGGATGCACAAGGCAAAGAAGTGCTGCCTGCTGTCTACGAGGATGGCGGAGATTTCAAGGACGGTATGGCGCTGGTCAAAATCAAAGCAGGGGAGTTTGCGCTGATTGATCCGCAAGGAGTTGTGCAGCATACGTACAATTATCCTTTTGTAGGCAACCTGGGCGAAGGGATGCTAGCTTTTCAGGCCGAGGAGAACGGCAAATACGGCTATCTCCGCACGGACGGCACGATTGCCATACAGCCGCAATTTACGTCCGCGCTGCCTTTTTCCGAGGGAAGGGCAGTGATTAATACCGCGCCGGACTTCGGCAACGCCTACGGGCTTATTGATATGCAGGGCAAGCAGATTATTCCGGCCACCTACGATGTTGTGCTGCAGCTTGGAGAAGACAGGGTTGCACTGGGAACACCGCTTGTTGCCGGCCAGCCCTACCGGGGTGCCAGCTATGTTATCGCCGATGCGGTAACGGGAAGAATTCTGAACAATCATCCCTTGCTGGGTGTGAACAATTACCAGAACGGGCTTGCGTCCGTATACGATGCGAAGGACACCTATTTTATTGATAAAACCGGCAACAAATCTGCCCAGCCCCCCGTTGTTCCAGGCTCCGGCACATTGTCATTCAGCGGCAGCCTGATCAGGGCGGATGTAGACCTGCGCACAGCCTATTATGACCGCAAGGGGAAGCTTGTATGGCGGCAAAATGACGTCATTCCTTTAAGACCGCCGTATTCCGTTCTGGAGAAAAAATATCATCCAAACAGAGATTACCTGGTGTATTACCCGGTTGTAGAAGGCATCGCCATCACAGATGTGTCGAGAGAAGTGAACGACAAGCTGCGCAGCCTTTCACTTGCCGAGGGGGCAGGAACAGCTAAGGATTTCAGCTACACAGGCGACTTTGCCGTATCCTTCTTCCGTAAAATTCTCCTGGTGCTGGAGTTGAACGGCTATCGTTATCCGTTCGGAGCTGCGCACGGCATGCCGACCAAAATCTATACGCACATCAATTTGAAGAACGGGAAATTTTACAAGCTCAGTGATCTGTTCAAGCCAGGCAGCAAGTATGTACAGAAGCTCAGCGAAATTGTCGGCAAACAGATTGCGACCGATCCACAGTACTCTTACGTCTTCCCTGACAGCTATAAGGGAATTACGGCCGATCAGCCCTTTTTTGTGGATGGGGAGGCGCTTTATCTGTATTTTGCCCCATATGAAATCGCCCCTTATGCAGCCGGGTTCCCAACCTTCCGTATCCCTTATGCGGAGATTATGGGCCTGATTTCGACCGAAGGCGAATTTTGGCAGTCTTTTCATTAATAAAGCTTGTATCTATAAGAAACGGCAGCCGTTCCTGCAGGGAGGGGCCGTTTCTTTTTGGTTTTGGGGGCAGATATGCCTTCGTAAGCAATTGGACAAGCTGATCTGCAATCTATTAAATGTAAAAAATTAGAAGGGCACAGATGAGAGATTTATGTTACAATAACCAAGGAACAGATTACAACTTTGTAATATTTGGTCCCGGAACTCTTGGCAGCTTAGAAAATACAACAAGAACAAGGAGATGGCAGAATGAAGAGCAAAACTCTAAGAGCAGTGATAGGTGGAAGTGTAGCGGCTGTTCTGGCATTAAGCATTTCGCTTCCATTACAAGCTAAGGCAGCGGCAGCACCTCAGGCGGTGACTGTCAGCACTCCCGGCTTTGCACAATTCATGCAATATTTGCACCAATATAGCATTAAGGGTATTACTTTTGACGGATCAACCTTTACGTTCCAGCCGATTGTGATTTCTAAGCCGGTTACGGCGGTTCCAGCACCAACGGAAGTACCGGCTGCAACACCAGTGCCAACAGCTAAACCAGTAGCGACACCAGCGCCAACAGTTAAGCCTGTAGCAACGCCAGTGCCAACGGTTAAGCCTGTTGCGACACCAGCTCCAACAGCGAAGCCTGTGGCAACAGCTGCGCCGACCGTATCGGTGGCAAACGGCACATTTACGCAGCAGATCGTGACGCTGGTCAACAAGGAGCGCGCCGCAGCCGGATTGGCCCCTGTAGCCGCACTCGACAGCTTGAACAAAGTGGCGGCAGCGAAGGCAACCGATATGCGTGCGAATAATTACTTTTCGCATACTTCCCCTACGTACGGTTCACCGTTTGATATGATGTCCGCCTTCGGCGTCACTTATCAATATGCCGGTGAGAATATCGCTATGGGGCAGAAGACACCGCAGGAAGTAATGACAGCCTGGATGAATAGCAGCGGACACCGCGCCAACATTTTAAGCCCGAATTTCAATTATATCGGCGTAGGCTTCGACAACAACTATTGGGTTCAGGAATTTATCGGTAAATAATACAGCTTTAAGAATTGATGGAAACCGCTCTCCGGCTTGGCTGGAGGGCGGTTTTTTTGCCGCTTCCATTTGCAGTAAGATTATGAGCCGCGCTTTGCATTTTTTACATGTTAAGGATTTGCAAATTACGCATAGAAGAATTATGTTTATCTACATAGTTAAGAACTTTGTAAAATGTGGAACAATACAGAATAGAACGGCATACGGAGGGATAGCTTTGAAGGATTCCAAATGGACCTGGCGCAGTGTCAGCCTGATTTCCATAGCGGCAACCGTACTTTTGCTGGCCGGGTTTGTGTACGCGGTGAATGATATTTTATTCCCGAAGGGAGAGGCGTTCTTCTCCTCGCTGCCGAAGCAGACAACAGCCCCCGCAGTATCGGTGAGCAAGGAGGTCAGGATTATGGCGCTTGGCGACTCCCTGGCCAAAGGCACAGGCGATAACGAGGGCAGCGGATTTGTCAAAAGAACGGTTGATGGTCTGACGGCAAAAGGCAATAAGGCGGAGCTTCTCGGAAATATGGGCATCAACGGTTTAACCACGGCAGGTCTGCAGAGCAAGCTGCAGGATGAAGGCGTGAAATACGCCCTGCGCCAGGCTAACGTCATTCTGCTCTCTATCGGCGGTAATGATCTTTTCAGAGGTGCTGACCTCCTGGGGAACGGCAGTGAAGGCCAGCAAATCGCATCACCGGATACGGAAAGCTCTGAGAGCGGATCGAAGGATTCTAACGGGACA
Organism: Paenibacillus sp. sgz302115; assembly: GCF_056120445.1. Classification (NCBI taxonomy): domain Bacteria; kingdom Bacillati; phylum Bacillota; class Bacilli; order Caryophanales; family Paenibacillaceae; genus Paenibacillus; species Paenibacillus sp. sgz302115. The sequence goes on along the minus strand of NZ_JBVYOK010000021.1, from coordinate 42,809 downwards.
AGCCCAAAAACGTCAACAAGCCGGGAAGCCGGGGCAGGGAGTGCTGCCAAAAAAGCGGGTTCCACCGTTAGCACTACAGCGGCTAATGGCAGTGAAGAAATAACGCCGGAATCGCTGCTGGCTGCTCTGCCTGAAGCCGCGAAACGGCTGGGCGTCATTCTTGACCGGATCGCGGAGATCAATCCAAAAGCACAAATTTATTATCTGGGACTATATAATCCCTTCGGAGATGTTCCCGAGCTGCTCGTTCCCGGCAATCAGGCGGTAACGGCCTGGAACAATGCAGCAATGGACATTATTAATAAACGGAGCAATATGACGCTCGTTCCGACCTTCGATTTATTCAACCGCCACTGGCAGAGCTATCTGTCAAGCGACCATTTCCATCCGAACGGCGATGGTTACCAGCGGATCAGCGAACGGGTCGTACAAGCTGTGCGTTAAGCTCCACCTGCATCGCAGACATCTGAAATGAACACAACGGGGAGCTGTGAGAAAGATGACAAATGAAAAGAGCGGGGGCTCCGGGGCAATCGTGCTGTCCGTCGAGAATGTCCGCAAAAAAATAGGCCGCAAATGGATTATAGATGATGTTACCTTTGATGTCCGGGAAGGCGAGGTTTTTGGTTTCCTTGGTCCGAATGGAGCCGGCAAAACAACAACCATCCGCATGCTGGTCGATCTGATCCGGCCGAGCGAAGGCAAGATTACCGTATGCGGCTACAATGTGAACCGTGATCCTGAAAAAGCGCTGCAATATGTCGGTTCCATTGTGGAGAATCCCGAGGTATACACCTACCTGACCGGCTGGGAGAACCTGCAGCATTTCGCCCGCATGCAGCCAGGGGTGGATCAGGCCCGAATTGCCGAGGTGGTGGATATTGTCCGGCTGGATCAGCGGATTCATGATAAGGTAAGCACTTACTCGCTGGGTATGCGGCAACGTCTGGGCATAGCCCAGGCGCTGCTTGGACGGCCCCGGCTTCTGATTCTGGATGAGCCGACGAACGGGCTTGATCCGAAGGGCATCAAGGAGCTGCGGGAATTCATCCGCCAGCTTGCGAATGAAGGGCTTGCCGTATTTGTCTCCAGCCATTTGCTGAGTGAAATTCAACTGCTGTGCGACCGTGTCGCCATTATCAGCAAGGGGCGTGTGCTGGCTGTGGGCGGGGTGGAAGAGCTGGTTTCCCGCAACTCCCCTTATGTGCTATGGGAGCTGGAGCCTTTTGACAGAGCGAAGAGGATTTTAGCCGGAAGACCGGATATTTCACTGCTGGAGCTGGATGAGGTTACGCTGGATGATTCCATCACTGCCGGCATGGGACCGAATTCCCTTATCACGGCTATGGATGAAGACTTGATCCCCGAGATTGTAGCCATACTTGTTACCGACGAAGTGGAAGTAAGGGCTGTGCATAAAATCAACCCCACACTGGAACAGCTATTCTTGAAGCTAACGGAGGGTGAATCCATTGATTAATCTGTTGCCGCTCATCCGTAATGAGTGCCTGAAGATCATTAAGAAGAAACGCTTTTATGTGATACTGCTGATTCTGCTCGTGCTCGTGCCCATGTTCACTTACGCTCAGATGCGGGTAGCCGAGCGCAGCCGGGACAAATTCAATTCGGACTGGAGGCTGGAAATCCAGCAGCAGATTACCGACAACCAGAACTCCCTCGGCAGCGACCGGATTCCGGAGGAATGGAAATCGTACCGGAAGATTTTTGTCCAGCAGCTGCAGTATTATCTCGATCATGATGTCAACCCAAATGAGCCTAGTGGTGTAACCTTCACCCGTGAGTTTCTGGACAATTCGGTGTCGTTATTTATTCCGCTGCTGATCATGGCTGTGGCCTCCGATCTGGTCTCCGGGGAGCGTACAACCGGAACGATCAAGATGCTGCTGACCCGGCCGGTCAAACGCTGGAAGGTGCTGTTCAGCAAAATGGCGGCACTGCTGATGTTCGTCTCGCTGATTGTACTTTCGGTCTTCATTATCAGCTATCTTATTTCCGGTCTTGCTTTTGGATATAAGGGCTTTAACGTTCCAGTCTTTACGGGCTTCCAGCTCAGCGGAGATACCGTTAATATGTCTACTGTACACGCGGTGCCGCAGTGGAAGTATCTGCTGATGCAGGGCGGGCTTATCTGGTTCGTCAGCATTGTTGTTGCGCTGCTGGCCTTCATGGTGTCGGTACTGGTGCGGAGCACGGCTGCAAGCATCGTGGTGATGATGGCGGCGCTGATTGCCGGCACGATTCTGACCAATATGGCCTCGGCCTGGAGCACGGCGAAATATTTATTTATGGTCAACCTGGGGCTGACCGGATATTTGGCGGGAACGCCCGCGCCGATTGAAGGAATGACTTTATCTTTTTCCATGGCTGTATTAGCGGTTTGGGGAGTCGTTTCGGTGATCATTTCTTTCGCCGTCTTTACGAAACGGGATATTTTGAATTAGAATGTACAAAGTGAACGAAACGTTTGTTTGCATTTCGAAGGGTAGAGAGAAAAAGAAGGAGGAGCATGAATGCTCGAACAGATCGATATGTTTGCAAAAGTCTCCAAGAACGGCGAAGACGCCCGGACTGGATACGATGCTGACGACATTCAAGTGCTCGAAGGTCTGGTTGCGGTACGCAAACGGCCCGGCATGTATATCGGCAGTACGAGTTCCTCGGGACTGCACCATCTTGTATGGGAAATAGTGGATAATGCAGTAGACGAACATTTGGCTAAGTTTTGCTCAAAGATTGATATTACACTGCGCAAGGACGGCTCAGTTACCGTTCAGGATAACGGGCGCGGGATTCCGACCGGAATGCACAAGACAGGAGTGCCAACGCCGCAGGTGGTATTTACCATTCTGCATGCGGGCGGCAAGTTTGGCGGTTCCGGCTACAAAAAATCGGGGGGGCTGCATGGCGTAGGCGCTTCTGTGACCAATGCACTGTCCGAATGGCTGGAGGTTGAAATTTACCGGGAAGGCAAAATCCATCGCCAGCGCTTCGAATATTGGGTGGACAGCAGTGGAAAAGAGCATGTCGGTGAACCTGTGACCGGCCTTGAAATTCTGGGAAATACGAATAAGACCGGTTCGAAGATCACCTTCAAGCCGGATATTCGCGTCTTTGCAAATGGCATAGCCTTGAACTACGATACGCTGGCGGAGCGGGTGCAGGAAATTGCCTTTCTGAACTCCGGTCTGCGCATTAATCTTAGTGATGAGCGGAGCGGCCGTCAGGATGAATACTTTTATGAAGGCGGGGCCAGCCAGTTCGTTCAGTTCCTTAATGAAGGCAAGGACGTGCTGCATGATGTGATTCATTTCAGCGCGGAGAAGGACGATATCGAGGTTGAGGTGGCGCTGCAATATAACGCTGGCTATACCGAGACCCTGGCTTCTTTCGTCAATTCGATTCCAACCCGGAGCGGCGGTACACATGAGACGGGCTTCAAGACAGCCTACACCCGCGTGCTGAACGATTACGCCCGCCGGACACAACTGCTTAAGGAGAAGGACAAGAACCTGGAAGGCAATGATCTGCGCGAAGGCATGATGGCGGTCATCAGCGTCAAGATGGCCGAGGTGGAATTTGTCGGACAGACTAAGGACCAGCTCGGCAGCGCTTCTGCCCGCAGCGCCGTGGATTATATCGTATCCGAGAATATGGCGCGTTTCCTGGAAGAGAACCCCCAGGTGGCGCAAAGCCTGCTGAAGAAGTCGATTCAGGCCTCCAAGGCCCGGGAAGCGGCGCGTAAAGCCCGCGATGAGATCCGCAGCGGCAAAAAACGCAGTGAGAGCTCCAACCTTGGCGGCAAGCTGTCGCCTGCTCAGTCCAAGGATGTGACCCGTACCGAGCTGTTCATTGTCGAAGGCGATTCCGCCGGAGGCTCGGCCAAGCAGGGGCGTGATTCCAAGATTCAGGCGATTCTGCCGCTGAAGGGAAAGCCGATGAATCCCGAGAAGGCCAAGCTGCTGGATATCCTTAAGAACGATGAGTACAAGGCGATTATTTCCTCCATTGGTGCGGGGATTGGGCCGGATTTTGCCGTAGAAGACAGCAATTATTCCAAGATCATCATTATGACCGACGCCGATACCGACGGTGCGCATATTCAGGTGCTGCTGCTGACATTTTTCTACCGTTATATGAAGCCGCTGATAGATGCGGGCAAGGTATACATCGCCCAGCCGCCGCTATACAAGCTGACGCGCAAGTCGGGCAAGCTGGAGACGGTGCGTTATGCCTGGAGTGACGAGGAGCTCGCGAACTATCTGAAGGAATTCGGCAAGAATTTCGAGCTGCAGCGTTACAAAGGACTCGGTGAAATGAATCCCGAGCAGCTGTGGGAGACCACGATGAATCCGGACTCGCGCAGCCTGCTGCAGGTGCAGATCGAGGACGCCGCCAAGGCGGAGCGCCGCGTATCCACACTGATGGGCGATAAGGTCGACCCGCGTAAGCGCTGGATTGTCGAGAACGTCGATTTCACGGAGATCGTGGAGTAAATCGTCATTTGTCTGAAGGGGTTTCGGGCAGTGACGATTACTTCCGCTGTTTTTATTTTTTTGGTGATTCCTTTTTAGCGAAGCAAAGGGAATATTCTCTGGATTTGCTTTTGTCGGGTTCTGAAGAATAAAGCGAAGCTTATTGGTGGGAAGTAATGGAGGGGAAGTTTGGAACTGTAGGAGCGTCAGCGTCCGCCTTTATGTTTGGATTTCTACCGCGAACAGCGGTTTAAATCAGGAAATCCAAACATAACAGCGGCTGGAAGTCCAAACATTCCCCGGAGTTACGCTGGACACCAATCAACACAGTTTTGTTCTTTTGAATTTTTTAGCAAATACTTGCAAGATATTCCTCCAGCGGAGCGTTAGATCGCCAAGGTTTAAAAAATGTGGACAGATTGAGGAACAGAAGGTGAGCGAATGAGCAGTTTATCAGAACAATTTTCGCCGGCTTTTCTGGAAGAGGTCGTCGGTGACCGCTTTGGCCGGTATTCCAAATATATTATTCAGGACCGGGCGATTCCGGATGTCCGCGACGGGCTGAAGCCCGTACAGCGCCGGATTCTGTATGCCATGTACGACTCGGGCAATACCCCGGACAAGCCCTACCGCAAGTCCGCCAAGACGGTCGGGGATGTAATGGGGAATTATCATCCGCACGGGGACTCCTCCATTTATGAAGGCATGGTGCGGATGGCACAGCCCTGGAAGATGGGCCATGTGCTTGTAGACGGACATGGGAACTGGGGCTCGATGGACGATGATCCGGCGGCAGCGATGCGTTACACAGAGGCGCGGCTGTCCCCAATCGCCATGGAAATGATGCGCGACATCGAGAAGCGCACCGTGCTGTTCAAGGACAACTTTGACAATACCGCTAAGGAGCCGGTAGTGGTTCCCTCGCGTTTTCCGAATCTGCTGGTCAACGGGACCAGCGGAATCTCCGCCGGATTTGCTACGGAAATTCCGCCGCATAATCTGCGCGAGGTAATTGACGCCTGTATAGCTGTTATGCAGAAGCCGGATATTGAACTGGAAGATATCATGACCTTCATCAAAGGTCCTGACTTCCCGACAGGCGGCACGATTATGGGCGGCGAAGGCATCATGGACGCTTACCGCACAGGTAAAGGGCGCATCTATCTGCGCTCCAAGACCGAGATCGAGAACCTGCGCGGCGGCAAGCAGCAGATTGTCATCACTGAGGTGCCGTTCCAGATCGTCAAATCACGGCTGGTTACCTCGATGGAGAATATCCGTCTGGAGAAAAAAATCGAAGGCATCGCCGAGGTCCGTGACGAGAGCGGCCGCGACGGCCTGCGGATTGTAGTCGAGCTTAAGAAGGAAGCCGATGCTCAAGGGGTTCTGGCCTACCTGCTCAAAAAAACCGATCTGCAAGTCACCTATAACTTCAACATGGTGGCGATTGTCAACAAAGCTCCACAGCAGCTTGGCCTCAAAGCGATTCTGGAGGCCTATATTGCCCATCAGCGCGAGGTGGTGACCCATCGCACCCAGTTCGATCTGGAGAGAGCGGAGGACCGCGCTCACGTCCTGGAGGGACTGGTTAAGGCGCTGAACATTCTGGATGAGGTCATCGCCGCAATCAAGGCGTCGAAGAACCGCCAGGATGCCCAGAACAATCTGGTCTGGATGTTCGGCTTCAGCGAACGCCAGGCTGATTCCATCCTTACCTTGCAGCTTTACAGACTGACCAATCTGGAGATTCACTCGCTCCAGAAGGAACTGGATGAAACGCAAGCGCGGATTGCCGCGCTGCAGGCTATTCTGGACAGCGACAAGAAGCTGATCGCCGTCATCCGTAAAGAGCTGATTGAAATCCGCGACAAATACGGTATTGACCGCCGCTCGCTCATTCAGGGTGAGGTGGAGGAGCTCAAGGTAAGCCTTGAAGTGCTGGTGAACGCCGAGGATGTTCTCGTCGCCCTTTCAGCCGACGGGTACATCAAGCGGACCGGCATGCTGTCCTTCACCCGTTCGGGGGGCGAACGCCATGCCTCAGGGGTCAAGGAAGGCGATCATATAGTCAAGCTGCTGGATCTGAACACACGTGACAGCCTGCTGGTATTTACCCGCAAGGGGCAATACTTCCTGCTTCCTGTTCACCAGATTCCAGAGTTCAAATGGAAAGATCCGGGCACGGCGATTGTGAACGTAATCAGCCTCGCCAAAGGTGACGGAATCGTCAGCATCCTGCCGGTAGGCAATCTGGAGGATCCGCAGGCCAGCCTGGTCTTCGTCACCAGCAAGGGCCAGGTGAAGCGTACAGAGCTCAAGGAGTACTCTACGAGCCGTTCCGGTGCTGTTGCCGCCTGCAAGGTGGCTGAAGGTGATGAGATCATTACAGTGGCCCTGAGTAGCGGAGACAAGGAGCTTGTGCTGGTGACCCGCGAGGGCATGTGCATCCGATTCAAGGAAAACGAAGTTAATCCTATGGGCCGGGTGGCCAGCGGGGTAAGAGGCATTCAACTGCGGGAAGGCGATGAAGTCGTTTCCTGCTTCTGGGTAAGTGAAGACGAGGGCGAAATCCTGGTCGTATCCGAGCTTGGCTATGCCAAACGCACCTTGCTGCTGGATTATCCTTCACAGAGCCGCGGCGGCAAAGGCATGCCAACCTTCGAATTCAAGGAGGGCAAACGCATCAAGCCGAACGGCAGCAGATTGTCCGGCGCATTCTATTGCCGCGAACCGCTGGAGCTTACGGCGATTACCCGTGATGGAGCAGTACATAGCTTCTCCTCCGAATCGGCACCGCTTGGCGAACGGCGCTCAATTGGCAAGCAATTGGTGGCCGTAGAGAAAAAGGACGAGATTATCAGCCTGTTCCCGGCGGTTTTATAAGCGGGTTAACCACTTTTTATAGCATAAATAAACGGCACCTGACTGCTCTGTAAGGAGTAGCCGGGCGCCGTTTATGGTTTAATTAAAAATTATGCCGGCGAATTATTTTTTTCTTTTGCAGGAAATGGAATTTTTCTCGCGAAAATGTAGATATACCGGATAGAGGTCCGCAAGAAAGGAAGGAATACGTGTGCACGCCACTGAATTCAGTAAGATCTGGCATAAGATATTAAAGGACTATAAGCTACACATGGACAGCAACCTTGCCCCTACACTTACAGATGCCCAACTTACCGTACTGGAGCTGCTGCAGGAGCGTAACGCGATGAAGCCTTCCGATCTGGCTCCGCATCTGGCGACCAGCCCGGCGGCAGTAACAATGCTGCTGGACCGGATGGAGAAGCATGGTCTGATCGTCCGTGAACGTGATGCGGCTGACCGGCGAATTGTGTGGGTAAGCATCACGGAGACTGGCAAAATAGAGACGGAGCGCGGCCTCCAGATCCGCAGTGATTTTTTTGCTGAGGTGCTGGACCCCATCTCCTCCCATAACCAGCAGCTTCTGATCTACTTAATGGGGAAGCTCGCGGTGGCTCAGGCCCCGGAGGGGTCTGCATCCTAAGATATCAGCACGCATAATAAGCAGGCCTCCTAACGGATGGCCTGCTTTTGCATAAATATAAGAAAGTATAAGTTTCACGTTATACTTTATCCTTCTATTTCTCGCTGAAACGGATACCGTCCTTTTATGGACGGCACAGCCGTTTCTACTTGATGCTGCGGCCACAAGCTCCACGGATGGGTCTGCGGCGGCAGCGAAATCAGCTGTATTTCTTCCTTGGTTACGGGATGCGGGAAGCCTACAAGCGCAGACCATAAAGCGATCTGCTGCCCCGGTTTGTTCACTGCTGCTCCGTATTTCTGGTCGCCGTAGAGCGGACAGCGGATGCCGCTGAGCTGCACGCGGATCTGATGCGAACGTCCGGTGAGCAGGTCTATCTTCAGCAGGCTATAGCCTTCGGCGCTGCCAAGCACCGTATAATCGAGAATGGCTTCCTTGCCGCCGGGCGTTCCGGGGCGGACAATGGTTACCGTATTAGTCTTGGCATCCTTGAGCAAGGTGTTGACCAGACGGCCCTGCGCAGCCGGAGGCTTGCCGTGAACCACGGTCAGGTATACTTTGCTCAGGTTGTGGGAGCGGACGCTCTCCGACAGCCTTGAAGCAGCTTTGGAGGTCTTCGCGAAGATCATCGCGCCTCCGACCGGGCGGTCCAGACGGTGAACCAGGCCCATGTACACATTGCCAGGTTTATTGAAGCGTTCTTTCACATCTTCTTTGAGCAGGCTGAGCAGGTCCGGGTCTCCTGTGGCATCCTCCTGCACGGGAATATTCACGGGCTTCACAATGCCAAGCAGATGGTTGTCTTCGTACAGGATCTCGAAGCGGGAGCTCCCGCCGCCGGACTCGGGTACTATCGGTGTCATGGCTTACGCCTCCCAGCGGCCCAGAATTCCGCAAGGCAGGTTCATTCCGGAGGCTGTAATCGGCAGGCCGATTTCGCCGGAGGTCAGCTTGCCGCCGTAACGTTTGCCCATTGTCATCGAGAGCATGTTGCGCAAAACGGTCGGTGAAATACCGGTCGTGTAGGAATTGATCAGCATGAAGAGCGGTCTGTCGCTCATAATTTCCATGCAGCTCTCAAGGAAGGGATACAGGCTCGCTTCCAGCTTCCACATTTCGCCGCCCGGACCTCTGCCGTAGGATGGAGGATCCATAATGATCGCGTCGTATTTGCTGCCGCGGCGCTGCTCACGCTGCACGAATTTGAATACGTCGTCGGTGATGAAGCGGACCGGCCGTTCGGCGAGGCCGGAGAGCTGAATATTTTCCTTAGCCCATTGGACCATGCCTTTGGCTGCATCCACGTGCACCACAGAAGCTCCTGCGCTGGCCGCAGCCACGGTTGCACCGCCGGTGTAGGCGAACAGGTTAAGCACCGATATCGGACGGCCCGCCTCGGCAATCTTGTCCATCATCCAGCGCCAGTTGGCAGCCTGCTCGGGGAATAGACCCGTGTGCTTGAAATTGGTTGGACGAAGATGGAATTTCAGTTTGCCGTAGCTGATTTTCCAATCGTTCGGAATGGTTTTCTTCATTTCCCATTGCCCGCCGCCAGCTGAGCTGCGGTGATAGTGTCCGTGCACATCACGCCATTTGGCCGTCTCGTCCGCAAGGGGCCAGATAATTTGCGGGTCCGGTCTGCGCAGCACGACATCTCCCCAGCGTTCCAGCTTTTCTCCGCCCCCGGTGTCGAGCACTTCATAGTCTTTCCAGTCACTTGCTATATACATGATTATCCATCCTTCAAAAAGTCATTTAGCCTTTATTGTACATCATTTAGCCTTGCTGCTACAAACAAAATGGTTGCAAAGCTTCGACTATTCCCATTTTGCCCCAAAGAGGGTCCGGTTATAGTAGTTTCGAGTGAATTCGGGACGTTGCAGAGGTCTATGCATGGCTATGTTCTGGCGCTTCTCTCAGTGATTGTGTATGATCAGAAGAAAATATGTTTATCGCTTATGGAACCCTGGAAGATTGGAGGCGGAAGCTGATGTTTGACCTTTCGGAGCTGTATTATCCGATTACTTCAAATCCGGCGGCGGCCGGCGAGTACCTGCCCTGCCAAGCCTTGCGGCCGTTTATCCGCTGTTTCTGGGGAAGCTCGCCCCGGCTGCAAGCCCATGCGCCCCTGCCACAGACACCGCTGGACGGAGCAGCCCTCCAGCCTTCGGGGCCGGTGACGATTATACCGGATACTTGTATGGATATTATATGGGAATGGGATGCCGCTACAGGTGAGGCCGGCGGAATCTTTTGTGGAATAAATGACGCTCCGTTTGAGGCCGGAGGAGCTGCGCAGTCTAACGGCAAGCTGAGCTTTGCCATCCGTTTTCATTTCTGGGCGGTTCATTTGTTTGCGGACGAGCATCTCCGGGATGTTCTGAATGTTCATGTTCCTGTCGAACAGTATTTCGCTTCCTTTCGCGAAGAATTGGGACAAAGGCTGCACGCTTTACATACGTTCTCTGAGCGGGCCGCTGCTGCGGAAGCTTATCTGCTAAGACGTTTGGACCATGCCTGGCGCAGCAATGACAGCCTGATGAACGCTGTTTACAGCATTCTGAAGCAGAAGGGCGTGGTTACCGCCGGAGAGCTTGAGAATAACGCAGGGATAAGCAGCCGCCAGCTTGAGAGGCTTTTCCGCGAATATATCGGCCTTTCCCCCAAAAAGACAGCAGACCTTGTGCGCTTTCAGAATGTATGGCTAGACCTGTATCAATTCTCTCCGCACAAAATGGTTATGCAGGATGTGGTGTACAACTACCGCTACAGCCATCAGTCGCATTTGATCAACAGCTTTAAGAAATTTGCGGGGAGAACGCCACTGGAAGCCTTGGCCTATGCGCAGAGGTGAATGTCGTTTTTTTGCAATACAAGATGAGCGGCAGCTGTTAAGCTGTATTCAGCGGGCGAACGCGCAGCTAAGAATATGATCGCGAAGGAGAGAGAATAGATGATTTCAGCTTTTGAAGGCATTAATTTGTACACTAAGGATCCGGCTGCTTTGGTAGCTTTTTACACGGAGGTGCTGGGAATTCCTGTTCCTTTTGAGGGTTATGGCAATTCCGACGGGGCGAAGCTCGGCTTTGACAAGGGACAGCCTGGGCTGATCATCTGGGATGAGAACAAATGGGGCAAGCATACTACAGGAGTGGTGAATCTGGTGTTCTCCTGCAGCAGTCTGAATGAGACGTATGAGCAGCTCAAGGCGAGAGGACTGGACTGTCAGCCGCCGGCGACGATGGAATACGGAGGCCAGGAAATGAATTTCCGCGACCCGGACGGCAACGGCATTACGCTGCTGGAAGGGGCATATTAGATCAGTATCAACTCTAAATCTGTGAATTAGGCGGAGCCTTTGGGGTTTGGGGAGAGCGGGATTCGTCATATCAATCCTCGATTCTCCTGATCCTTACGGACCGTAAAGCCGTTATTTTCCCGAAAAGGATACATTTAGCCGGGCTAATGGACCGTAACGCACTTATTGCCTCTTCGGCAGGTATATTTGGGATGAAAGCCCGCACTTAAAGGCTCTGGAGTCCGTAAATTTGCGAAAAAATGACTTCCAGTAGAAATAAGAGCGGCTCGGTCCGTTACAAATGGGCAGACTCTTCCGATCAGGGGATGATTAGAGTCTGACGATCTATTAGAGGCGCACTTTGCCAACGAAAAAATGAATAGGTCAACAGTGAACGCGAGCTCTTGTCCGGTTTTGAGGATAAGGGTCCGCGTTTTCTTGTTATTGTCTGTTGACAATGAGAATCATTATCAAATAAAATAATAAAGAAGTTGTTCAAACTTGGTTTAAATTTAATGTTTACTTGGGAGGAACCGATCATGGCTAAGGTGCTTGTGGTCTATGCCAGCTTGACTGGCAATACGGAAGAGATCGCTGAACTGATTGTAGAGGGAATACGCCAAGCGGGCGGTGAGGCTGTAATGAAATCGGTCACTGACTGCAACGCGGATGAGATAAAAGCATATGAGGGCGTGCTGCTGGGCGCTTATACCTGGGGCGACGGAGAGCTGCCTGATGAATTCCTGGATTTCTATGAGGAGCTGGATGAGCTGGATCTTACAGCCTGCAAGGCAGCCGCCTTCGGAAGCGGAGATACCGGATATGAAATATACTGTGGAGCCGTGGATCAGATCGAGGCGAAGCTGAAGGAGCGTGGTGCGGAGCTTCTCCAGGATAGCTTGAAAATAGAGTATGGGCCTAACGCTACGGAAAAAGAAACCTGCCGCAGCTTCGGCCGTCAATTTATCGAAGCCTGCGCGGCGGTTTCTTAAAGATGGGCGGCGCGGCGGGTAGCTGGGCGGCAGGCAAGCGGGAGGCGGCGGCTGTACGATACAGCCGGCTTAATGATTTCCGCATGGAGCATATTATGCTGGGCGGTGCGGAAAATACCGGCAGCGGAGCAGCGGCCACCGGCCTTCCGCGCTGGAGGCAGCAGGTCCAGTATGCGGTTGGGCATACGCTGAATGACTTTTACAGCCTGCAGCCCGAGGTGCGCCGGGAAACGCCGATCCAGTTTCTATTGGAGCGCCGCTGGCCTCCTAAAGGAGATGCTTTTCCTTCCCTGATGCACTACTGGGATGTGAAGACAGGAATTGCGGATGAACTGATGCGGATCGTATCCGGTAATCATCTGCAGGAGGTTCCCGTGCTGCTGTACGAGCAGTGGCATGTGTCGGTGCCGGAGCTGGATATTGAGCTGGCGATGATTTTTCAGTTGGTCTGGAACTCGGCGGCTCCTGGACGGTGCCTGAGCATTCAGAAATTTATGGTGAGCGGGAATGAGGAGGTTATTACCGGTTTTCTGCATATGGCCAATGTGTTTTGCCATAAGGCCTACGGCCAACCGGCTGAAACGGTGGAGGTCTATTCTCTGCTGGACGGACGCAAATCTATCTTCGATGGCGCGGGAATTCCGTTACAAGAATCGCTGGATTATGTACGGCTGTTGTCTGTGTTTTTGCAGCGGGAAGAGTCGGCGGAACGTATGCAGAAATATGGGGAACGCCGAAATGAGAAGGATGAGCAAGTCATCCGGGGGTATGGCTTGATGTAACCTGAGCGGTTTCCAACTTGAAAAAGCACCCTTCCTCCGGGCTGTTAACGCCAAGAGAAAGAGTGCTCTCCGTGGGGAGCTGCATCTCAGCAGCTTCACCAATCCACGGCAGGTCAGCCGATATAGCGGTAATAATCCTGCTTGTTCAGAATGACAAAGCCGCAGCTTTCGTATAGCTTCAGTGCACCCGGATTGTGGAGGGCAACCTCCAGGTTCACGCCATTATAATTCCGCCGCTCACGTTCAATCGTCTGCAGAAGCGTACTTCGGCCGATGCCGAGTCCCCGCAGCTTCTTGGCTACTGTGAGCCCGTAGATCCAGGTTTCGTTATCCTCTGTATACAGCCGCATCTTGCCGGCCGGTTGTCCGTTCATTTCGATTATGATCTGCTCCTGCTGATTGTCCTGCAGAGGGTGCTCGTACATTACTGCGGCATCCTCTTTGGACATGTCGAACCCTTCGCAGTCCAGCTCGATAAGAATGGCGGTTTCGTCCTCGCGCGCAGGCCGCAGCACTACAGTCCCTGCAGCCGAGCTAGGCTCCGTGGAGCCCTGCGGTGCAGACGCGCTATCCCATTTCATCTGGTATTCCGCATGGTTAAATTCCAGCGGCAGCGTCTTCAGGTAAGCTGAAGCTGAAGACGAGGAGGCTGGAGCATTCAGCAGCAGTGTAGTGATATTATTCTGCTTGATGATGCTCTGCGCCCGCTGCCACAGGGAAGTGAAGATACCCCGGCGCCGGTATCCCGGCCGCACCATCCCGCAGATTTCCATTTCGCTGGCGAACCCGTACAGGCCTATAAATCCTACCAGCATATCATCCTCATAAGTTACCAGCCACTCGGCTCCACCGGCTGCCGGCGGCTGCCGAAGCATTTCCCAATTGAGCTTCAGGGTAATTCCTTCGTATTGCTCGCAGCGCTGCTGCAATTCCTCTATATCTTTTAATGTTTCTGCTGTAGTCAAACGCATGTCCTCCCGAATGTGTGCCCAAGCATCGGCTTGGCACAACTTATGATTTTATCCATTCTCGCTCAGCACATCCCCATACTCCGCATGCTTTTTGAATTGATGAACCGCATAGGGGCATACTGGCACAATCTTAACCTGCTCTGCGCGCGCTTTATCCACAACCGCCCGCACAAGCTTCTCCCCGGCACCTTGGCCGCGCAGATCTTCCGAGACAAAGGTGTGGTCGATAACCAGATTCCCCGTTGCTTTGTCCGTTTTGTATGTGATCTGGGCAAGGTCCTTACCGTCACCAGCAATATAAAAACGTCCTTCTCCCTGTTCGATTTGTCCCATCTTATCCTTCACTCCAATCGAATAATGTGCCTTTATTTTACTCTCCTAGCCACGAAAAAGCGAGATGCAGAGTGGTAGGCTTATGGGCCGGGAGAACTTGTGCGCTTGCGTATACGCCGTGAAATACCATAATATTAAGTCACTAACGCTGTAGTGAATAGAAGTTGCATCAGGAGGAATGACCGTGGAGTACGAGGTTGGGGTTGAATTTGAGCCGGTGTATGAATTAGTGAGCAGTATACATACATTTATATGCAAGAAATCGAATAAAAAGATTGATCTGGGCACGTCATGGTCCTCTGAGGTGTCGCGCCGCCTTAGCCCGGAGCTGTTGTCCACGCTTGCGGAGACGGAGCTGGGCAATGAGTGGAAGCTGCTGAATCTGCTGATCTATCAGTGTCCAGACAAAGGAAGTGTGGACAATGTGCTCCGCTGGCTGGAAGGCTTGACGGTAGGAGATATGTATGAGACCCTTGCCGAATATGTGAGTGTATTTCCGGGGCAAATGGATCAATTCCGCAGCAGGATGCATTTTCTGCTATCGGAGTGGAACCGGCAATATTTCCACGGCAGCAATGACGTTGTGATCAGCAGACTGCAGCAGCACGCGGAGGAGCGGCAGAAGGAGCTGAACGGGAATGCTACTGCCGATTTTATTAATAAGACGACGAACGGGTTTTATTTCCTCCCGGCAGACCGGCTGAAGAAGCTGGTGCTGATTCCACAATATCATTTTCAGCCTGCCAACATTATTTACAGCTTCGGGCCGCTCACGATTTGCCATTACGCGGCAAGAATCACTATAGCGGATGAAGAAATATCGCCTTACATGTACAGGGCCATCCGCAGTCTGGGTGAAAAAAGCCGTCTGAAGATTCTGCATTCGCTCGGCGGCGAGCGCAAAACCTTTACAGAGATCGTGAGGCAAGCCGGTATCTCCAAGGGGATTGTTCATGACCATATCTTCAGTCTCCGCTGCGCCGGCCTGCTTCATGCCTACATCGAAGGGGAGAACGTCACCGCCTACAGCCTGCGCCTGGAGGGAATTCACCGGATGAACGAGCAGCTTTTTGAATATTTGAAATAAGAGTCCATAGCCATACGGTCAGGTATCAAAGCCAGGGAATTCTCTGCTGCAGAGGATTTTCCGGCTTATTTTTTTTGCGCAAAACCGCACGCGATTCTGTTGATAAAGAATTTTTTTCAAGTTCTCTCTTTACAGAACAGAGAATACTTTCTATAATGTGAACTATCGGTCTTTAATCATACTTAGCAGGTAGGAATTATTGTATTACACAAATGGAGAGAAGAGAGATGATTTTATGAGAAAAAGCATGTTTTTATTGTCTTCCTTACTGATTGCGGGTTCACTTGCGCTCTCGGCCTGCTCGGACAACGGCAATTCCAACGCTGCAACCGGGAATAACACGGCGGCGGCAACGGCATCGGCTGATGCGGGAGCAACAGCGGGCACAGAAGCTTCGGCATCCCCGGCAGCCGTTCCAGCGGGCGCGCTGAGCGAGCCTTTTACCGCCACTGATTTAGCGAAGCTGCCAGAGGTTGCCAAGAAGCGTTCGGATACGATCATTGTCGGCCTTACAGATCCGAGCGGGGCGTTTACACCTTATTTTCAGGAGAGCGGCTATGACGGCAACGTGTCTTCCTTACTGTATGCTTCACTGGTAACGGTAGATGACAAAGGTGTTCCTACGCCAGAGCTTGCCGAGAGCTGGGATGTATCGAAGGATCAGCTTACATATACCTTTCATTTGAGAAAAGACTTGAAATTCAGCGACGGCTCGCCGCTCACTGCGGATGATGTTGCTTTTACCTGGACCCTTCAATATGACAAAGCCTATGACGGCGGCTCTTCACTGCCCTCACTGAATGTTAAAGGCGGCAAAGCCTATAAAGAAGGCACGGCCAAAACCGTCGATGGCATCAAGGTCATTGATCCGCAGACCATTTCGGTGACACTGGAGAAACCAAATGCAACGGCTCTTGTAACACTTGGCTCGAACGTGCTCTCGAAAGCTTATTACGGCAAGGACTACAAATTCGGCCATTTGGAATATATCAAGAAGCTGCATGAGAAGCCGCTCGGCGACGGGCCTTACAAGCTGGAGAAATTCCTACCCGGACAGGAAGTGCGTCTCACAGCCAATGAGAATTATTTTAAAGGCAAACCGAAGACAGAGCATTTCATCTACAAAACCTCCGAAGGTGATGTGTGGCAGTTCCTGGAGACAGGAGAGGTTGACTATGCCTCCTTCAGTGCTACGGACGAGAATATTGAGAAGCTGAAGGCACTCGGCTTTGTGAATATCATTCCTTACACACCAAGCACCTACGGCTATATGCAGGTCAATTTGAAGCATGAGCAGCTTAAGGATAAGCAAGTCAGACAAGCGATTATGTATGGTCTTGACCGCCAGAGCATTTATGTGGATGCCCAGCAGGGAGCCGGCTCCATTGCCAACATTCCGGCATCGCCGATCTCCTGGGCCTACACCGAAGAAGGCATCAACCCTTACAAATATGATCCGGAAAAAGCCAAACAGCTGCTGGATCAGGCGGGCTGGACAGTTGGTGCAAACGGCATCCGTGAGAAGGACGGCAAACCGCTGTCGATCCATTATCTCGGCTCCAAGAGCAAGAACACCGATATTTTCATTGCTGTAGCCAAGGAGAACTTTGCAGCGCTCGGCATCGAATTCCAGCCGGAAGTATTTGCTGACTTTAACTCGCTGGTGTCCAAGGTAGAGGGCGGAGACTACGATCTGGTATCCTTCTCGACCAGTATGCTGACTGATCCGGCTGACGGGTTCATGCAGTTCTTCGACGGGGAAATCACTGACTATGACAATCCGAAATTCCTTGAGCTGTACAACAAGGCACTTGCAACTACCGATATTGAGCAGCGCAAGGCTGTCTACAAAGAACTGTACCAGCTCTTCAATGACGAACTGCCGATCCTGTTCACCAGCTACAAAAAAACAGTCTACGCCTACAATGGGCGCATTCAGAATCTGACGGTCAGCCCGTTCATCGGGCTTGCCGGAAGCCTGCCGCAGTGGACTCTGAAATAATTCGCTGAAATAACAACACATTCATCCCCTGCTGTGATGGCAGGGGATGATCCATAAGGAGCGGGTCATGAGTACCTATTTGACGAAAAGACTGCTGTATATGCTCATTATTCTGTTCGCGGCTTCGCTGCTCATCTTCTGCCTGTATGCCTCGACGCCCGGCGATTTCATTACAGGAAATATCAAGCTGACGGCAGAGCGGAAGGCAGAGCTGCGGGAAATCTACGGCCTTAACAAACCGGTGCTTGAGCGTTATGGCATCTGGATGAACAATGCGTTTCATGGGGATTTCGGATACTCGCTTGCCCAGCAGAAGCCGGTGCTTCAGTTGTTTGGCGACTATATCTGGAATTCTTTTTTGCTGGCTGCCGTATCTACCTTTCTTACCTGGGTGATTGCGGTAATAGTCGGCGTGGTCTCTGCCTATAAGCAGTATTCCTGGTTCGACACACTGGTCATGGTCGCGATCTTTGCCGCAATGTCGCTGCCGTCCTTTTTCATCGGCCTGTTCCTGATCAAGATTCTGGCGGTAGATCTGAAGTGGCTTCCTCCGGGTGGGATGATTACTACCGGCAGCAATGCTACGGGGCTGGCGTATGTGAAGGAGGTCGTCCGGCACATGACCCTTCCGGTTGTGGTAATGACTCTGCTTGGCCTCGGCTCATTAACCCGTTATTTCCGCAGCAATATGATTGATGTGCTGAAGCAGGACTATATCCGCACGGCCCGGGCCAAAGGGCTGAAGGAGCGGAAGGTGCTGTTCACCCATGCGCTCCGCAATGCGCTGCTGCCGGCAATTACCCTGGTGGGTTTCGAGCTGCCGGCATTGTTCGGCGGATCGCTGATCATTGAGCAAATTTTCAACTGGCCGGGCATTGGCCAATTGTATATGAAATCCTTCGGACTACGGGACTATCCGCTACTCATGGGTTTTACAATGTTTATTGCTATTCTGACCGTCATCGGAACGCTGCTCTCGGATATTCTATACCGGGTTGCCGATCCGCGCGTCCGGTTATAGGGAGGAGGATGCCGTTTTGGCAGCTAACAGCAAGTTAACTGAGCTTCGTAAGCCGGGGGTACAGCCGCTGAAGTCTTCTTCACTGTTCAGACAGTCGATGAGAAGGCTAATGAGGAACAAGCTGGCAGTCGCAGGCTTTGGGGTTGTGTTGTTTATGTTTGCACTATGTTTTATCGGCCCGTTCTTCTCGCCTTACACCGACAATAAAATCAATATGGCGCTAATGAACAAAGCGCCTAATTTGCAGCACTTGCTGGGAACGGATGCGCTCGGCAGGGATATTCTGACCCGGGTAATGCAGGCAGGTCGGATTTCACTGACTGTCGGACTTGCGTCGATGGTGCTGTCTGTTTTCATTGGCGCTCTGCTAGGCGCAATTGCCGGATATTACCGTGGTATCGCGGATCAGATCATTATGCGGATCGCGGATCTGCTAATGACGATCCCCAGCCTGCCGCTGCTGTTCATCTTCGGGGCGCTGCTCTCGGAATGGAAGGTTCCGACGGATTACCGGATGTACATCGTCATGCTGATGCTGAGCATCGTGAATTGGCCGGGACTCGCCCGGATGGTGAGAGGACAGATGCTCAGCCTCCGGGAGCGCGAATTCATGCAGGCGGCTACTGTGCTGGGCCTACGCGACCGGCGGAAGCTTTTCAACCATTTGCTGCCGAATGTGGTCCCGCTGCTGATCGTTATAGCTACACTCAATATTGGCGGGGCGATTCTGAGTGAGTCGGTGCTGAGCTTTTTCGGCCTGGGGGTAATGCCGCCTACGCCGACCTGGGGCAATATGATTGACGCAGCGAACAATATGATAGATTTCCAGGATCATCCTTGGCTATGGATTCCGCCGGGCTTGTCGATTTTTGCCACGGTTATTGCCATAAATATATTTGGTGACGGCCTCAGAGACGTGCTTGATCCGAAACAGAAGAGGTAGGTGGCCAGCAGCAGATGAAGCATTTAATGAATATAGAAGGTCTCAGCACCATGTTCTATACGGAAGAAGGAAAGGTAACAGCCGTTGACAATGTAAGCTTTCGGGTCCGCGAAGGAGAGACGGTCTGTATTGTCGGAGAATCCGGCTGCGGAAAAAGTGTAACCGCCATGTCGATTATGGGCCTCGTTGAGGAGCCTGGCGGGAAGGTGACCGGCGGAAAAATTGAGCTTGCGGGAGAAGATCTGCTGAAGCTGGATAAGAATACGCTAAGAACGATCCGCGGCAATGATATCGCCATGATCTTTCAGGAGCCGATGTCCTCGCTCAATCCGGTGATGAAGATCGCTGAGCAGATTATGGAGCCGCTGATGGTGCATCTGAAAATGAAAAAGAAAGCAGCGCGTCAAAGGGCGATTGAGCTGATTAAGCAGGTCGGCATCTCGCGGCCTGAGCAGATCGCTGACAGCTATCCCCATGAATTAAGCGGGGGCATGCTGCAGCGGATTATGATTGCCGTTGCTATCTCCTGTAATCCGAAGCTGCTCATTGCCGATGAGCCGACCACGGCGCTTGACGTGACCATCCAGGCGCAAATCCTCGATATGCTGCGGGAATTTAAAGAAAGCTCCGGGATGTCCATTCTGCTGATCACCCATGATCTCGGCGTGGTTGCCGAAATGGCCGATTATGTTATCGTGATGTATTCCGGCAAAATCATCGAGGAGGGGGAGGTTGTGGAGCTGTTCAAGAATCCCAAGCATCCTTATACGAGGGGGCTGCTGAAATCGAAGCCGGTGGTGGGCCAGCGTCTGGAGGAGCTGTATTCCATTCCGGGCCAGGTGCCGAATCCGCTTGAGCTTGAAGCCTCATGTTATTTCCATGACCGCTGCGGAGATTGTATGCCGGTCTGCCGCAGCCGTCAGCCAGAGCTGAAGGAGCAAGGCAGCGGGCAAAAGGTTGCCTGCTGGCTGTATGAGGAGGTGGAGGCCCATGTCTGAAGCGCTGCTTGAAGTGAATCATCTCAAGAAATATTTTCCTGTCAGACAGGGACTGCTGAACCGCACGGTAGGACATGTAAGGGCTGTAGATGATATCAGCATTACGCTGCAGCCGGGTGAAACCTTTGGTCTTGTCGGGGAATCCGGCAGCGGGAAAAGTACAGTCGGCCGCACGATTCTGCGGCTGACCGAAAAAACAGACGGCGAGGTAAAGTTCAAGGGGGTCGATATCCATAGCCTCTCCCAAGCGGAGCTGCGCCTGCTGCGGCCGAAGATGCAGTTGATCTTCCAGGACCCCTACAGTGCGCTGAACCCGCGCGTGCGGGTAGGCGATGCCATCGGAGAAGCCCTGCTGGATCATGGATTATGCTCCAAGGATGAGGTACGGGAGCTGGTGCTGGAATCACTTGCGGCCTGCGGCTTGTCCTCCTACCATATCGACCGCTTTCCGCATGAATTCTCCGGCGGCCAGCGCCAGCGGATCGGGATCGCCCGGGCACTGATTCTGAATCCGGAGCTGATCATTGCTGACGAGCCGGTGTCGGCGCTGGATGTGTCGATTCAGGCGCAGATCATCAATCTGTTCAGCAAGCTGCAGAGCAGCAAAGGGCTGGCTTATTTATTTATCTCCCATGATCTCAGCGTGGTGGAGCATTTATGCTCCCGGATAGGAGTTATGTATCTTGGTTCTATGGTGGAGACTGCTCCCCGGGACGAGCTGTTCCACAGTCCGCTGCATCCTTACACCAAGGCGCTGCTCTCGGCGGTTCCCGTGCCTATCCCTAAGCTGAAGCGGGAGAGGATTGTGCTGAGGGGAGATATCCCAAGCCCGGCCAATCCGCCTTCCGGCTGCAAATTTCATACCCGCTGCCCATTTGCCCTGGAAATCTGTAAGGCGCAAATTCCGGACTTTCGTGACGCTGGCGGCGGACATTTTGTGGCCTGCCATTTAGTTTAAAGAAATCTGGATTAAAATTGAAAATCCCCCTATTTTGACTTGCTATGTCCACAGTGCTATACTTGTCCCACAGTAGGCAAATATGGGTAAAAGGAGACTGATTAGACCTACACATCTAATCGGTCTTTGCTTTTTGTTGGAGGAACTACCGAGTGCAGCTAAGCTGACAAAACTAAGCCTACGCTTCCTAAGCCCGTTCTGTTCGATGACCATTATGTAGCCATGCTGACAAAACCCAAGCCATGCTTCCGAAGCTAGTTTTGTTCGAAGATCATTCTATGCAGCTAAGCTGACAAGACTAAGCGTATGCTCCCGAAGCCAGTTTTGTAAGATGCTGACCGGGTGCGTATGCTAACAAAACTTTTAGGAGGAATTATCATGAATACCACAGTACGTTTGACAAAAAGATCCGGATCGTCGTCTTCACAGCGGAGCAAAGGCTTTGTACCGGTTGTCGTCTACGGTGCAGGTTCAGATAGCCAGTCCTTTGCAGCCGAAGCCAAAACATTGAACGAGATTCTGGGCAAAAACCCGCATGCTATCCTTACGGTAGAATTACCGGACTCCGGCTCGAAAAATGTGATGATTCAGGAAGTTCAGCGCCAGCCGCTGTCCCGCAAGCTGATCCATGTGGATCTTCACCAGATTGACATGAAGGCTGAACTCCATACTAAGGTTCCTTTCCATTTCAGCGGGGAGCCTGCCGGCGTGAAGAACGGCGGCGTCCAGCAGGTCGAACTTCATGAGCTGGATATCCGCACCTTGCCGGATAAGCTGACTGCCACTTTTGATGTGGATATCAGCGGTCTGGAGATTGGCGATCAATTGCTCGTGTCCGATCTTCCTAAGCACGAAGGCTGGGAAATCCTCACCCCTGAGGATACGCTGATCGTACGAATTGCACCGCCTGCCGCTGCGGAAGAGTCTGACGATACGGCGAACGAACCGGTAGCAGCAGCTTCCAGTGTGGACAAGCCAGCGGAGTGAATCTTTTGAATTTTAGATAAGCAGCAGACAATGAGAGCAGACAGTTCCTTGACAGGGACTTGTCTGCTCTTTTTCGAATTGTCAAAAATTACAGTGAATCTTCCTGATTACATAACCCCGCAGGCACCTCAGTTGCTTGAAGCAAATCCAGAAATTCAACAATAATTGCAGAAATGGCGTCTTCTTTGGGCATTTTGATGTATTGGCTGATGCGCAAAATATCTTCATTATAAATTTCGATGAGCTTTAGCATCGCAAAAGTATCCTTTTGCTTGGCTGCCTGCAGCAATTCTAGCAATTCGAGATCTGAGATAATTGGTGGATCATTTTGCGTTTCCATTTGTTCACCGCCTGTTGGCTGATATTTAGCTGCTTGGCCACTTCCGCTTCGGTAAGGCCCTTCAGATATATTTTTTCGATGATCACTTTTCCTTGAGGAGGTAAATCCTGCATAAGCTGCTCTACCCATATTTTTTGTTCGGAAATGGCGGCAAAATTGATATTCGAAGGCTCGTAATCATACAGAGGGCATTCTCTGGTTCTGACCTTCTTCGCCTGGTATTGGACCCTCCACCCTATGCGATAGATCTCTCTTCTATAGAAGTCATAAATGTGAGTTGCTTCACTCATGTTCTTTCTCCTCTCTCCTCCGATTGTATATATAGGGTAATAAAAGGAATGTTTTTACAACCGAAATAAGAACATTTGTTCTTATCAATCATATCATACTTGTTTTGAGATTGTTAAGTAGACTAGGAAAAAACCATACAAGGGCAGAAGTGACGGAGGGGAAGTTTGGAACTGGAGGAGCGAACGCGTCCGCCTTTATGGTTGGATTTCTATCGCGAACAGCGGTTTAAATCAGGAAATCCAACCATAACAGCGGCTGGAAGTCCAAACATTCCCCGCAGTTGCGACCAGACCCCATTATGAAATTCCCAAATAAGCAGCAAATACGTTCGCCGACCGAACTGAAATCATCCTTCAGGCGGAGGTCCGCTCTTTTGACATGGAATACAATCTTAATTGCGGAATAGGAGACGAACGCAGTGAGCTTGTAAAATCAGGGAGGATGCTGGTTATGGACAAAGGAAATGTGCCGGATTTAAAGTTTTCGGGAGTAGGCGGTGCGGCTGGTGGGCTGTACAACAATGTCATTCTGGATGGGGTAGGCCGGATTAATGGACCGGTGACAGCGAGAACTTTTAAAGGCAACGGTCTTATCAAGCTCGGCGGAAGTCTGGCGGTGGAGGAAATGGAGGTGAGCGGGAACCTGAAAATACAAGGCGGCCTGCAGGCAGATACCATAAAGAACGACGGGATGCTAACGGTTGAAGGCGGTCTGCAGGGCGGGAGCTGCTCTCTGAACGGGGTCATCAATGTCAAGGGCGACTGCGAACTGGAGGATTTCACCGGCGACGGAGTGATTACGATTGACGGCTTGCTCAGCGCGGGACGTGTGAATCTCAAGCTGCAGGGGCAAGCCAAGATGAAGGGGATACATGTGGAGAGCCTGGTTGTTCGTCAAGGGAGCCCATGGGGCTTGAACAAGCTGGCGGGCAGCCTTATCCCGAAGCTCAGACCGGAATTGAATGTGCGGTGTATTGAGGGAGATTTTATTGATGTGGAGAGCACCACAGCCGAGGTTATAAGAGGCAACATAGTGATTATCGGGCAAGGGAGCAGCATCGGGCGGGTGGAATACCGTACCGGACTGACTGTGCATCCCGGAGCAGTAGTAGGACAGGAGGTGAAGATCGGTGAATGAGACAGCAGCGCGCAGAAATCTGAAGGTTCTGGGTAATTCTACTATGAGTGGCGGAAGCTTTTTGGATGTGAAGGTGATGGGAGAATGCAGGTTTAATGGTGATGTGGACTGTCAAAAGCTGAAGCTGATGGGAGAAACCCAGGTTCATGGCAATTTGCGGATGGAGCAGATGAAGCTGACCGGAGAATGCACTGTGAAGGGAAGAATTGACGGTGAATCCTTGAGTGGACAAGGAGAGATTCGGGCAGATAGCGATCTTCGCATTGAAGAGATCAAATTAACCGGAAGCTTGTCCGTAGCGGGGGACTGCGAGGCCGAGGAAATCCGTTTGACGGGTGCGCTTCAGGTAGAAGGAGTGCTGAGTGCGGAGAGTGTGGAGCTGTCGCTGTTTGGTCCCAGCCGTGCCGCTGAAGCCAGAGCCGGGAGCATTACAATCAAACGCAAAATTGGCGGAGCGCTGATGCATCCGGGCCGGTTCAGCTTTTCGGCTGGGCTAATTGAAGGTGACGAGGTGGAACTTCAGGGAACACATGCGGGAATGGTCAGAGGGAACCGGGTCATCATCGGCACGGGCTGTGATATTGATGTGGTGGAATACCGTGAATCGCTGGAGATTCATGAGAACGCCAATGTAAACTACCGGATAAAGCTGTGAAAAGTAACTAACTAATGAGAAAAAAGATATAAAGGAGTGGAGTCTGTGAGCTCAGCCCAAAAAACGCCCAATCTGGGCGTCGTGATTGCCGGTCTTTTGCTGGGGATTCTTATGGCCTCCATGGACAGCACTATCGTCGCTACAGCGATGGGCAATATTGTTGGTGAACTCGGCGGGATGGACAAATTCGTCTGGGTTACCTCTGCGTACCTTGTAGCTGAGATGGCTGGAATGCCGATCTTTGGCAAGCTTTCGGATATGTACGGCCGCAAAAGGTTTTTTATCTTCGGGATTATTGTGTTCATGGGCGGCTCGGCGCTGTGCGGTACGGCGGATACCATTACCCAACTGGCCGTTTACCGGGCCATTCAGGGTATTGGAGGCGGCGCGCTGGTGCCGATTGCTTTTGCGATCATGTTCGACGCCGTTCCGCTGGAGACACGCGGCAAGCTCGGCGGAGCTTTTGGTGCGGTCTTCGGGCTGTCTAGCATCTTTGGACCGCTGCTTGGCGCGTACATTACCGACCATATCGCCTGGCAGTGGGTATTCTACATCAATTTGCCGCTCGGGCTGATAGCCTTGGTGATGGTCGTCAGCTTCTACCGGGAGTCGGTGGAGCACTCCAAGCATCCGATTGACTGGCTGGGTGCGGGAACACTTCTTGGCGCGGTAATCAGCCTGATGTTCGCACTGGAGCTTGGCGGCAAAGAGTACGCCTGGAGCTCTGCGCTCATACTGGGCTTGTTCGCAGCTTTTGCCGTCTTGACCGTGCTGTTTCTCTTCGCAGAGACCAAGGCAAAGGAGCCGATTATTTCGTTTGCCTTGTTCAGAAAAAGACTGTATGCCACCAGCATCCTGTGTGCTTTATTCAGCGGTGCGGCATTTATTGCTGCTTCAGTGTATATCCCTATCTTCATTCAGGGTGTACTTGGCGGCTCGGCCACGAATTCAGGGCTGGTGCTGCTGCCGATGATGGTCGGCTCGGTCGTTACGGCTACAGCAGGAGGATTCCTGATGGCCAAGACCAGCTACCGCCGTCTGCTGGTCCCGACTCTGGTGTTGCTGGTAGTGGGGACGGGCCTTGTGGCAACACTGTCCCCGGAATCCTCGCGTCTGCTCGTCACACTGTACATGATCTTCATCGGGCTCGGTATCGGCGCATCGTTCTCAGTGCTCAGCACGGCGGCGATTCATGGCTTGACGCCACAGCAGCGCGGCTCGGCCAGTGCAACGCTGAATTTCCTCCGTTCACTGGGCATGACCATCGGGATTACAACCTTCGGCATCATTCAGAGCCATTATCTCAGCTCAAGACTGGCAGAGGTATTCTCTTCAAATAACGGTGATGCTGCTGGCATGGCAATGAATTTCAAAGATCCGCATGCGCTGCTGTCCCCGGGGACACGGGCCCAGATTCCGCCTGAGGTTCTGAACAAGATTACCAGCGGGCTGTCTTACTCCATCACCAGCACCTTTCTCTGGGCCATGATTCCGGCCTTGCTGGCGCTAGTGGCTGCTTGCTTCATGGGCCGCCAGAAGATGGATGCGTCGGCGGAGGGCAATGTGCCAGCGGGACACTAGAGCTGGCTGGGGTTGAGGGATAGAGACTTGGCAGCTTGCAGCAATAATCTGCTAGTTCTCCCGGGATACCTGGAAGCGCAGCACGGTTTTCATCTTCTGCGGCTGCGTCTTGCGGGCGTCCGTGATGTAGATTTCCCTGTGGGTCTTGGATAACCGCCGCAGCCCTTGATCTATGCAGTATTGTTCCATCCTCATAAAGCTATGCGGCTCCTCGTCGAAAGGACCGACATGCAGCATTTGTACACTTAAGCCGTCTTCGGAGCTGCCGAAGGCGGCTATATTTAAGAGAGGGTGCGGTTTGCTGATTTTCACCTTCCCGATAATTTCAGCGGCAAGTCCGGGGGTGACAAAATCCGGCTGCCGGATCATCAGCGTGTATACCAGCTCGTCCTTGTTGAGGACGGCTTCTTTGCGTCCTTTTTCACTTAAATCCCAGATGCCTTCCAGCGGGAAAATGCTGTAATCATAGTAGCCTTCCGGTGCCGGACCTTTTTTGGGCAGCATCTTAATGGCATAAGAAAGGGAATACAGCACTCCGACTGCTTCGGCAAAGGCTTCGCCATTGGGATTGCCCTCACCCCGGAGCATGAAGTAGTTATGGGCGGGCACGGTAATCAGCGCCGGCTCGGCAGCGGGGAGATAGAGCGTTTTGTCTTGCTTTTTCCATTCATATTTCATAGGACACCTCTTCTGTCAGTTGTTGCCTTCAGCATATCATGCCAAACTGGATAACCGTCTGTCATATTGGATGATAGTAGATAATTAATTCCCACGCAGGTAGAATGAAAGGGAAGTGACATATTCTGGAGTGTGTTTAGGAGGATTTTCATTGATCGAGATAGAGCAGGCTGAACTGGTGCTTGACGCAAAGGCAGTGCTTGGCGAAGGCGCCCATTGGGACCCGGAGGCGGACAGACTACATTGGGTCAATATTGAGGGCAAGGAGCTGCGGACTTATGATGTGAAGACGCGCGGCGAGAGGATCTATGCCTTCGACCAAATGGTCAGCGCAGCCGTTCCGGCTACTGGTGGAGGCTGGGTATTGGCGCTGCAGGACGGGATTTACCGGTACAAGGAGGATCAGCCGCTGGAATTGCTGTCGGCGGTAGAGACCGGCCTTCCCGGCAACCGGCTGAATGACGCCAAATGCGACAGCAGAGGCAGATTGTGGTTCGGTACGATGAGCATGGAGGGCAAAAAGGATGCGGGAAGCCTGTATGTGATGGAGCCTGAAGGAGAAGTGCGGCAGGTGCTGTCCGGCATAGGCATCTCCAACGGGATGGCCTGGGATGACAGCCGTGGATTGATGTACTACATAGATACGCTGACCCGGCGTGTGGATGTGCTGGATTATGATCTCCATAACGGGACGGTAAGCGGGCGCCGGGCAGCCGTTCATTTCCCGGAAGGGACAGGCGGACCGGACGGAATGACCATTGACAGCGAAGGCATGATCTGGGTGGCTCACTGGAATGGCGGTTGTGTCTCGCGCTGGAATC
This sequence comes from Paenibacillus sp. sgz302115, assembly GCF_056120445.1. Taxonomy (NCBI): domain Bacteria; kingdom Bacillati; phylum Bacillota; class Bacilli; order Caryophanales; family Paenibacillaceae; genus Paenibacillus; species Paenibacillus sp. sgz302115. The sequence goes on along the minus strand of NZ_JBVYOK010000021.1, from coordinate 14,936 downwards.
CGCATACCGGAGAGCAAATCGGAAAGATCGAGGTTCCGGCAAATCTTGTAACCTCCTGCGTCTTTGGCGGCGACAATCTGGACGAGCTATATATCACCACGGCACGCAGCGGCATGAGCCAGGAGGACTTGCAGCGTTGGCCGCTGGCAGGCGGACTGTTCAAGGCTAACCCTGGAATCAAGGGAGTAAGAGCTAATCTGTTCGCAGGCTGCGACTAATAGCGGAGAGGGGAAGTGCGGAATGCGTCTTTTGAACTTTTGGGAATCAGGGGAATTGCGGTTAGGCGTAAAAAGAGACGAGTGCATATTGGATGTGGCAGCAGCGGTAAGCGCCATGACGGCAGGAGCGGCAGCGGCTCCGCCCATAACACTGAGAGAAGTGCTGGATGGAGGGGAAGAGGCGCTGCGCCGCCTGCGTGAGTTCGTGGACCGCCTGCCTCTGAGCGATGAGGGGGTTGCGTCCTTTTACAGAAATGAAGAGCTTCTGGAATTCGCTCCTTGCGTGGCCGATCCCGGCAAAATCATCTGCATCGGGCTGAATTACCGCAGACATGCTGAAGAGACGGGAATGCCGCTGCCGGAATACCCGATTCTGTTCAGCAAGTTCGCGAACGCTCTGGCAGGTCACGGCGATGAAGTGCCGCTTCCGCGCTCCACACAGAAGGTGGATTATGAAGCGGAGCTGGGCATTGTCATTGGCCGGACAGTCAAGAACGTCAGCGAGGAAGAGGCACTGGATGCGGTATTCGGCTATTTTGCCGCCAATGATCTGTCCGCCAGGGATCTGCAGACGCGCACCAGCCAGTGGCTTGCAGGCAAATCCTGCGACCGGTTTGCACCGGTTGGTCCTTATGTAGTGTCCAAGGATGAGGTGGGCGATCCCGGCCTGCTGAATATCCAGTGTTCGGTGAACGGGGAAGTGCGGCAGCAATCCAATACCTCGGATATGATCTTTGACTGCAGGCAGATTGTCAGCTACATCTCCCATTGCATGACGCTTTCTCCGGGAGACATTATCCTTACCGGGACTCCAGAGGGTGTTGTTATGGGGTATCCGCCGGAGAAGCAGATTTATCTGCAGCCGGGTGACGAGGTTACGGTGGAGATCGAGAAGCTGGGATGTTTAACGAATAAGATGGCTGCTGAGTAAGCGAAAAAAAGAAGGAGCTGTTCATTTGCAGAAATCTGCGGATGAGCGGCTCCTTTTCTTTTTTTCGAACGTGAAAATGGTCCGCTGGCCTGTGAAAATGGTCTGAAGCTGTCTTACGACTCTCACAGAAGGGCAATCTGTCCTCCCTCCCGCCGGCAGCGATTTTTCCCTTAGAATGAAAGCGTAAACAAAAATCTGGATAGAGGAGATTTCAATATGGGGGTACCTTCTGGCGAGCTGCTTCGCGGTGTGGAACCGGTCCGTCCATCCCGCAGGAAGCTGCAGAACAAACATAAGCTGTTTCTCATGGCGCTTCCGTTCCTTGTTGTGACCTTTATTTTCTACTATTTGCCGATCAGCGGTTGGATTTATGCCTTCTATGATTTCATCCCGGGCATTCCGCTCTCGGACACGCCGTATGTCGGGCTGAAGTGGTTCAAGACCATTGTCGCCAATCCGACGCAGACTGAGGAAGTATTGCGGGTGCTCAAAAATACAGTGGCAATGAGCTCGCTTGGGCTGATCACCTCAATCTTCCCTGTGATTTTCGCGATACTGCTGACAGAAATCCGGGCAGGCTGGTACCGCAAAATGGTGCAGACGCTGACGACGATACCGAATTTTATCAGCTGGATTTTGGTGTATGCGCTGGCATTTTCGCTGTTCTCCGTAGACAACGGGGTAGTGAGCAATTTTTTGGTGCAGCTGGGCATTGTGGATGAAGGCTTCAATTTCCTCGCTTCCAGCTTGCATATCTGGGTAACGATGATTGCCTGGTATTGGTGGAAGTCACTGGGCTGGGGAGCAATTCTCTATCTGGCAGCGATTGCGGGGATTGATCAGGAGCTGTACGAAGCGGCAGAGGTGGACGGCGCGAGCCGGTTCCGCAAAATCTGGCATATCACCGTTCCCGGCATCATCCCGACCTTCTTCGTCCTTCTGCTGCTCTCCATCGGCAACTTTGTCAATAACGGCATGGAGCAGTACTTTGCCTTCCAGAATGCGATGAACAAGGATGCGATTGAGGTGCTGGATTTATATGTGTACAATATCGCATTTGCCAACAATTTTCCGTTCGCCACGGCGGTCAGCATGCTGAAGTCGGTCGTCAGTGTCCTTCTGCTGTTTGGGGCCAATACGCTGTCTAAGGTTGTGCGCGATGAGTCTATCATTTAAAGGCGGTGATTCCAGTTGCGTAAAAAGCTAAAAACCGGCGATGTCCTATTCCAGGGAATCATCTATGTGCTCTTTGGGATATTTACCTTGAGCTGTATCTACCCATTCTATTATCTGTTTATCAATACGATCAGCTCGAACGATCTCAGTGCGGCGGGGTATATCAAGTTCTATCCGCAGCAGATTCATTTCGACAACTATTCCAAGGTGCTGCGGATCAGCGGGCTTAGCCACGCGGCGCTGGTGTCGGTCTACCGGACTGTGGTCGGCACACTCCTGACGGTTGGCGCTTCCGCATTTCTTGGCTATTTGTTCACCAAAAAAGAGATGTGGGGCCGGCAGATCTGGTACCGCAGCATTGTGGTTACGATGTATTTCAGCGCAGGGCTGATTCCCTGGTACATTACGATGCACAACCTGCATCTGACCAACAACTATCTGGCGTATATTTTGCCGACAATTATTACTCCATTCAATATCATTCTGGTCAAAACCTTCGTTGAGGCCATTCCGCCTTCACTAGAGGAATCGGCGGCGATCGACGGGGCGGGTTATTTGCGGTCATTCTGGAGCATCATCGTGCCGCTTACAACTCCGATCCTGGCGACGATTACGATTTTCTCGGCAGTCAATCAGTGGAACTCGTTCGTGGATACGGCGTTCCTGATGACAGACACCAAATATTTTACGCTGCAGTTCCTGCTCTGGCGGTATTTGAACGAGTCCAGCTCGCTGGCGGCACTTATCCGCAGTTCCCCGGACATGGCGGCCAGTGTGCAGAACATGCAGACGCCGACTTCAGTTCGTATGACGGTGACGATGATCGTCGTGCTGCCGATTCTGATTGTGTATCCATTTTTTCAGCGTTTTTTCGTCAAGGGCATTATGATCGGCGCAGTCAAGGGCTGACCGGTCCGTAAGGCATAGGCTTAACAAAACTTAAGTGTATGCTTTCGAAGCGAGTTTTGCGAAGTGATTCAAGAAGACTAGGCTTAACAAAACTTTTAGGGGGTATGAAGCAATGAGGTTCAGACAAATGTCGCTCATTCTGCTAACGGCAATCATGGTGTTTGTGCTGGCAGCGTGCGGCGGAGGGAACGGAAATTCAGGCAAGGCAAATACGGCGGAGAGCACGGATAAGCCTGCAGCTGAGGCAACAAATAAAGCGGCTGAAACCACGGCGCCAAGCGATGGGACGCTCGACCATTCCAAACCGCTGAAGCTGACGGTATTCTCAACCACGGCCAACTACGCAGGTCCGCAAACCGGCTGGTTCGCCAAGATCATCAAAGACAAGTTCAACATCGAGCTGGATATCGTCGCCTCCAATCTGACCGGCGGTGACACGAAAATTTCGGCAATGATGGCCTCCGGCGACCTTGGCGATATTATCGTCTTCGGTGATGACAAGAACCATTATCCGAATGCGATCAAGGGCAACCTGCTGCTCGACTGGACCAAGGATGGCCTGCTGGATAAATACGGCGCTGATATTACGAAGCAGTTCCCGAAAGCAATTGAGAAGGCAAAGGTTGCTTTTGGGGGCGGCAGTGCGATATTCGGCATCGGGAATAGCGTAGCCACTAACCCGTCTGGGCCGTCCGAAGGTAAGGATATGACTTGGGGACCGGACCTGCGCTGGGACTTGTACCAGCAAATCGGTGCGCCGGAAATCAGCAAGATCGAGGATTATTTGCCAGTGCTGAAGAAGATGCAGGAGCTGGAGCCGAAAAATGAGCAGGGCAAAAAAACCTATGCCTTCTCGCTCTGGTCCGACTGGGACGGCAACTATAAAATGACGCTGGCGAAGCAGTTCGCTAACATGATGGGCTATGACGAAATTCCCGACACTGCGCTGTACGTCAAAGCAGATGAAGAGAAATACTATGACTTCCTCTCCGAGGATAGCTGGTATATGAAATCGCTGAAGCTGTACTTTGAGGCCAATCAAATGGGCATGCTTGATCCTGACTCGCTGACACAGAAGTTCGACGATGTGGTAGCCAAATACAAGGATGGCCGGCTGCTCTTCTCCTGGTTCCCGTGGCTGGGCGCTGCCAACTACAATACACCGGAAAGAACGGCCGCAGGCAAAGGCTTCGCACTTGTACCATTCAAGGATGAGCTGATGTACTCCACAGGCTTCAATGTCTACGGCGGCAACGGTATTATCGCTATCGGCGCGAAGGCCAAGGACCCGGCGCGGATTATGGAGTTCATCAACTGGATGTACACCCCGGAAGGTGCGATGATCTCGGCAGGCAGCGGAACGGCGGTTCCGAACGGACCGAAGGGGCTGACCTGGGATATTGACAGCAGCGGCAAGCCGGTGGTGACTGATTTTGGCTGGAAAGCGTATGCCGATCAGCAGAACACCAAGGTTCCTGACGAATACGGCGGCGGCGACTACTACTACGGCTCAAATCAGATGAACTTCTCCTTTGTTGTTCCGGCGATGGTGAATCCGCAGACGAATGAACCGTTTGACCACAATTTGTGGAAAACCTCACTGGAACGCAACCCGTCGAAGCTCGACAGCGACTGGAGAGCAAAGATGGGCGTGCTGACGCCGAAGGAATATTTTGAGAAAAATAATCTGCTCGCCGTTGCGCCTCAGGGCTTTACAGGCAAAGAGCCGCTGACGATGGACAAAACACTGGAGCAGAAAAATAAACAAATCGGTACGGTCATCCAGCAGATTTCCTGGAAAATGGTCTTTGCCAAGGATCAGGCCGAATTCGACAAGCTGAACAAAGAAATGCATGACAAGGTGAACGGTCTCGGCTATGCCGAAGTGATGGACTTCTCGGTTAAGAAAGCGGAAGAGCTGTTCGAAGCCCGCAAAAGCGTGAAATAAGCAGGTGTGAAGGGCAGGAGCAAGGCAGGGCGGTGATGGAGCTGCTCTGCCTTATTCTGTTCGTTTGCGATTAATTCTGGTATTCTAGGATCAGTGAATGAAACGCTTTCATAAATGGAGAAGAGGGAGCTGCGGATGTTGAGAAGGAAGGCGGTAAGGCATGCTCCGGCAGGCAGATCGCTGCGGACAACTCTGGTGATGTACCTGCTGGTCGGTACAATGCTGCCGCTGCTCATTGTCGGCATTGTATCGTATACCTCGATTTATTCCGTGCTTTCCGGCAAAATCGGAAGCGGCATCAGCGCGAGCCTGCGGCAGGAGGCGCTCAGCCTGGAGAACGCCATCGACAACCTTGATTTCGCTTCCAAGCAGTTCGCGCTGGATGGTCAGATCGTGCAGGAAATGTCCTCCTTTCTGGAGGAGAAGCAAATCTACCGTAAATCGCAGATCATGAATTCGATTAACCAGAAGATCAATCTGGTCAATTTCACCAACCCCTACATTGGCCTAACCGCCTATATCATGCCGGGCAGTGATGATCCGGTGCTGTTCACCAATATGAGCACACGGCGGGGTTTTGAAATCAGCAAGCTCCCTCCCTTCATGCATTATAACGGGGCTGATTACTACGGGCCGCACCAAACGATGTACGCGGTCGGCGATAATGTTGTCTTCTCCGAGCAGCGGATTGTCCGGGTGAACGGCCAGCATAAGCTATACATTTATCTGGAGACGAACTATAGTCTGCTGCGCAAAATTTTTAATCAGCAGGCCTACGGGATGCAGGTGAATCATCTGCTGGTCAATCAGAGCGGCAGCGTGACCCAGACGATTGACGGTGAATTACCGCAGCGGATTGTTGCCGCAGCCGGCAAGAATCCGGGGGCAGCGCATGAAGAGCTTGACGGCTATCATCTGTTCCGCTATGAAAGTCCGCAGGGCTGGAAGCTGGTGGCGGTGGTCAAGAAATCGGTATTTAACAGCGAAATTTATACCTGGTTCTACAAAATGATCCTGCTCGCCCTGTCCACGCTGCTCTTTGCCGGATTTCTGGCCTGGCTCATCTGGAAGCGGATCTACGGCCCTCTGCGCAAGGTGAACCTGGAGATTATCCGCATGGCGGAGAATGTAACGGTTCCCGTTGCATACACCAATGTAGAGGAGTTCGACTTTGTGCTGAGCAACTTCCAGCAGATGAAGGATCAGGTCAATGAGCTGATTCTGGCCGTCGCCCGCAATGAGAAGCAGAAAAGCCAGTTCGAGATCGAGAAGCTGCTCAGCCAGATCAACCCCCATTTTCTCCATAACACGCTGAATACGGTGCAGTGGCTTGCCCGGCTGAACGGGCAGAAGGAAATCGACAAGCTGGTCACACTGCTGGTGAAGGTGCTGCACTACAACCTTGGCAAGATGAGTATTATTGTCACCATCGGTGAGGAAATTGAAGCAATCCGCAATTACATGGAGCTGCAGCGTATCCGTTATGATTATGAGTTCGAGTTCAATGTGCAGGCAGATGAGACCGTGCTGAGCGCAGCAGTTCCGCGGTTTTTGCTGCAGCCGCTCGTGGAGAATTCAATCTATCACGGCCTTAGCGACAACGGCAAAGTGGATGTCATTATTACGGCCCATAGCCCGGGAGAAGTACGGCTGTGTGTAAAGGACAACGGTACGGGCATGAGTGAGGCCCAGATTGAGGAGCTTCTTACGGATGGAGTGGTGGGGAAGCGGGGGCTGGGCATCGGCTTCTCCTACGTAAAACGTATGCTGAGGACCTATTTCGGAGAGCAAGTTACATTGCAAATTCTCAGCGGAACAGATGAAGGAACAAGCGTAATCATAATCATACCCATCAAAAGCAAGGAGGACTTCGATGATTAAAGCTGTTGTGGTCGATGACGAGCGCCTGGTGCGCAAAGGCTTCATCTCGCTGATTGATTGGGCGTCCTTCGGGGTGGTGATCGTCGGTGAGGCCGGGGACGGCAATGCCGCGCTGGCCCTGCTCCGCGAGCAGGAGGCGGATCTGCTGTTTGTCGATATTACAATGCCTGGCATGACCGGCTTTGAGCTGATCCGGCAGGTGCGCATGCGTTTTCCTGCGATCCGCTGTGTCGTGCTGACCTGCCATCATGAATTTGATTACGTGCAGGAGGCGCTGCGTCTCGGAGCGGTCGATTATATTGTCAAAACGCTGCTGGAGGTTGAAAACGCAGACGAAACGATCCGCCGTCTGGTCGAACGGGTGAAATGGGAGGACCGTGCCCGTGAATCGCTCGCGCGCGGAGAGGGTAAGGCGGTGGCTGCGGACAAGGGATTGCTCTATCTTCCACTGGGGCATCATGGCAATGAAGAGGAGCTGTTCCGGCTCTCTATCGTGAAGAATAATCCGCTGCTTGCGCTGAAGAACATGTGGCTCACCCCGCTGCCTGGGCGTTTTACGGAGGAGGAGGCCGGCCGGGAGCTCAAAAGCGTTCTTGGCGGACGCTGGACGGCGGCGCTGGTAAGCGGATTGAAGGACCGGCAGCTTCAGGAGGTAGAGGAGGTGCTGGACAAAGCGGCGCACCATGCGCTTTTTTATTATGAGGGGACCGGGGAGCCGGCCAGGCTGGACTATGCTGAGCTGAAAAGGATAGCGGCAGAGGAGCTTCTGCCCATAACCGGAGAAGATGCACTGGAGCATGCGCTGAATCTCCGCTGGGCGCTGGACCGGGAGGCTTGGGAGACTTTCATCACTCATGTGCAGCGGCAGCAGCCCGGGCAGGACAGAATTGCAGAATTTGGTTATGCACTTTTGCACGGATGGAACGGGCTAATTCTGAAGGCTGAAGAAACGGCACAGCTGAAAGATTTGGCTGCAGGCAACCTGAGCTGGTCGCACTGGAAAAACTGGCTGCGGCAGTTCTCAGGGTTTGCGCAGCGGCGGATGCTTGAGCTGGGGCTGAGCAAAGAGGTGATGTTCTGCCTGATCCGTGCGGTCCGCTATATGAGGAGCCATGCCGGAGACAAGATCAATCAGGGGGATGTCGCTGCCGAGATCAACATGAGCAGAGGGTATTTCAGCCAGTGTTTTGCCCGTTTTGCCGGTGAGACCTTTGGCGAGAGTCTGCGGGGGATGCGGCTGGAGCTGGCCAAATCGCTGCTGCTGGAGACCCATTATCCGGTATGCGAAATTGCCGGCAGATCAGGCTTTGAAGATGACCGTTATTTCAGCAGGCTGTTCCGGGAACGCGTGGGCAAGCTGCCGAGCGAATATCGTGCGGAGGGGATTGAGCGGTGAACAAAGCGGCTAAATATGTTCTCCTTGCTGTGGCGATGTTGTCTCTCTCCGCCTGCCGCGAGGGCAGAGTGCCGGATGCGAAGGCAACGGGCGGGACAAATACGGCGAATAGTGCAGACTCAGCCGCCTATGGCAAATATGATGAGCCGGTTGTGATGCGGATTGGCTTCAAGGTGCCGGATTCCCGCCTGAATACGGGAGACAGCAACGACAACAATCCGATCTCCCGTTATTTGGAGAGCCTGACGAATATCAAGGTCATTCATTCCTGGGAAGCGAAAGGCGAAGAGCCGTACACGCAAAAAGCGCAGCTCGCGATTGACAGCAATGATCTGCCCGATGCGATGGTCGTTGACAGGGATCAATTAGCGAAGCTGATTGACAGCGATATGATTGCGGATCTGACCGAGACATACAAGCAGTACGGGTCCGAATTGATCAAGGATATGTATGATTCCACCCAAGGTGAAGCGCTGGGCGACGCAACCCGGAACGGCAAGCTGTACGGCCTGCCGAATGTGGCGATCAATGCAGATTCGCCTTCGCTGCTGTGGGTCCGGCAGGATTGGCTGGACCGGCTGGAGCTTCCCGCTCCGCATACCTTTGAGGATATTGAGCGGATCGCCAAGGCTTTCATTGAACGCGACCCGGACGGCAACGGCAAGCGTGATACGATTGGCCTCAGCGCGTACAAAAATATCGTGTACGGCACGAAACCCCATGTCAACGGCCTGGATTCCGTGTTTAGCGCTTTTCATGCGTTTCCGACCAATTGGATCAAGGACAGCCAGGGCAATATTGTCTATGGCTCGATTACCCCGGAGACGAAGATGGCCTTGGCTAAGCTGGCCGATTGGTACAAGCGGGGGCTGATCGACCCGGATTTTGCCCTTTACAAAGAAACCCAGGAGCCGATTATCTCCGGCAAGTCAGGGATGTTCTTCGGTCCGTGGTGGATGCCCTTCTATCCGCTGTCGGAGGCGGTGGCTCTCGATACCAAGGCGGAATGGCGGGCATATGCCGCACCGCTTGATGCAGCGGGCAATTTTATAACGCACATGGCTCCGGTCACGGACCGCTATCTGGTCGTGCGCAAAGGCTATGAGCATCCCGAAGCTGTGGTGAAGCTGCTGAATGTTTTTACCCGGCTGGAGCGGAGAAGGGACCCTAATCAGGAGGCGGTCAAGCAGCTTGATGACTTCTCTGCGCAGACCGGCATTCAGCCCCGGGCCTATTACCCGTTCGACCTGCTGATTGATTATTCCGGGGCCATAGAGAAGCATTATTCGGATATGCAGCAGGCACTGCACGGCAAAATTGATCCGGGTGCTCTGGACCCGGACACAAAGCTGCTCTATAACCACTGGCTTACCGAAGAGGAGCAGCCCAAAAAAAATCTGGAGGGCTGGAAGGCGGCCAACGCCTACAAATACGGAGTCGCCGTGTTATCCTCGACCGCCATTGAGAAAGTTCGTAGTATCTTTTACGGAAGTACGCTGCATATGCAGCGGAATTGGTCCGAGCTGCAAACGCTCGAGAGCGAGACCTTCCTGAACATTATTGTCGGCGATTCACCGCTGAGCGATTTCGATCTCTTCGTAGCCAAGTGGAAGAGCATGGGCGGCGACATCATTACCAAGGAAGTTACGCAAATCGTGGAGAGCAAGAATTTGAATAAATAGGAAACAGGCCGGAGTCCCCGTGAATGAGGATTCCGGCCTGCTTTTGTCCATTTTGTTGTTCACTGTGTTGTTCCTTCCTCAAATTCCGGCGTTTCGTCCTCATTCCAGCCCTTGCAGACATCGACCCAGTCCTTGCTCCCCGAATACATTGCCAGCTCATCGCAGGTCAGCTCAATCGCGGAATTGGTGCTACCGCAAGCCGGGAAAAGCGTGGTGAACCGTTTCATCGACACATCCAGGTAGACCTCCAGCTCATGAGCCAGTCCAAAGGGGCAGACCCCGCCGATTTCGTGACCGGTCTGTTCCAGCACTTCTTCAGGAGTCAGCATTCTGGCCTTGAAGCCGAAGCGTTCCCGGAATTTCTTGTTGTCAATCTTGGCATCCCCCGCGGCTACAACGAGAATGGCCTGTTCGTCCGCTCCCCGGAAGGAGAGGGTCTTGGCAATCCGGGCAGGAATCACGCCAATGGTCGCTGCGGCCATCTCTACAGTAGCGCTGGAGGTGGCAAATTCACGCACATCCTGCACTCTGCCTACACGGCGGAAATGTTCTTTTACACTTGCAATTGACAAGATCATGACTCCTTTCTGAAAACACCTCATATTGCTTTACATTTTAACCTGTTTTTGAATATTCGGCAAAGAAAACATCCGGTATAGGCGTCCCCTGGGCCAGCAATATTTATTGGGAATTTGTTCACTTATTTGCTATCTAACCAGGTGAAATGTGACTTGAAGTGGAATTTCTCCCACTATTTTTACTATTTCTAGCCTTTAGTGGTCCTATTGAAAGAATTAACGGGAGTTTTTTCGTTTATTTCGGATAACAACGCTTGTAACACGTTAATTAGTGATCCTTTTTCCACCTAATCCCGTAGACAGTCTATATTCGCTACATGAAAACATATTTATGATCGATTACAGATTCGCGGAATTCCTGCTGATCTTTTGGAGCAGCATAATGAGAGTGTCCACTTCCTCTGGGGTTAGGCCGCTTGCAAGCTTGCGGTTTAGCTCATTCAGAATCTCTTGAAGGACCGGAGCGAACTCAATCGCTTTGGTCGTCGGATAGAGCAGGGAGGAACGGCGGTCCTTGGGATCGGTTCGGCGCTCGACATAGCCCGATTGCTCAAGATGCTTAACGGAGCGGGCGGTAGTGGCCTTATCGAATTTCAACTCGGTGGTCATTTGCTCCTGCGTAATGCCGGGCTGGTTCACGATCAGCTTGAGAAAGGTGTGCTGTCCGCCGCTGCCGATTCCGTAATCCATCAGTTCTTTGGTGAGGAATTTCTGGCTCTGCCGGGTTAGCTGGGAAAGCAGCTTGCCGATAGGTTCCTTGTTCGAGTTCAATATGCGCACCTCTTTGATTGATTATTTTCGGTCATTAGCCTTTCATCCAAAATACTACAGTAAAGTAGTTGCGCGTGCAACTATGTTGTGATACACTGGGTTTGTTATTTTGTTGCGGACGCAACTATATTTTTTCGGAAAATTTGATGTCAGAGGTGCTTGCGTATGAGTTCAATCAGTGCAACCTATCAGGAGGATGCGGCGATTCAGAAGAAGCGCTGGATCATTCTGATCGTACTTAATTTGTTCACCTTCATGTCTACGCTGGACGGCAGCATTGTAAATATTGCCCTGCCTGTGCTTGTGAAGGAGCTTGGGCTGCCGATAGCGCAGGTGGAGTGGGTAACGACAGGATATCTGATGGCGATCTGCTCCGTCATACTGTTCTTCGGAAAGCTGGGCGATATCGCCGGCAAGATCAGAATTTTCAAAATCGGCACGGTGATTTTCATCATTGGATCGCTGCTCTGCGGCCTAAGTGCGAATCTGCCATTCCTGATTGCTTCCCGGATCATTCAGGCTATCGGCGCCTCGATGACGATGGCTAACAGCCAGGGGATTGTTACGGATATTTTCCCGTCCACTGAACGGGGCAAGGCGCTTGGATTGATCGGAACCTTCGTATCACTCGGCAGTATTGCGGGGCCAAGCCTGGGCGGAATCATCGTCTCTACCTTGGGATGGGAGTATATTTTCTGGGTCAATGTTCCAATCGGACTTATTGCCATTGCCCTTGGGTGGAAGGTGCTGCCGAAGGACCTGATCCATGTAAAATCCAAAATTGACGTTCCCGGCAGCCTGCTGTTTGCCGTTTTTATTGTTGCTTTGTTTGCCGGACTGCTGCTCGGACAACAGCTCGGATATGGAGACAGCCGGATTCTCTCGTCGCTGATTGCTGCAGCCGCAGCTTTTATTGCTTTTATCATAGTGGAACTGCGCCGGACTCATCCGCTGCTCCAGTTGTCCCTGTTCAAGAATCCTTTGTTCTCGCTCAGCATCCTGTGCGCATTTCTGGTCTTCGTGGCCAACTTCTGCTTCAATATTATTGCCCCGTTCTATGCGCAGAACATGCTGAATCTGTCGCCATTCTATGCAGGCTTTCTGCTGATGCTGTTCCCGATCTGTATGGTTATCATCGCTCCTCTGAGCGGGGCGTTGTCGGATAAAATCGGTTCCGAATTCCTTACCTTCGCCGGGCTGATCGTAATGGTCATCGCCCAATTCGGCCTGGCCCGCCTGCATGACGGCAGTCCGGTTGTGCTTGCAGGTGTGTGGATTGCCATGCTCGGGACCGGCAGCGGCTTGTTCATGTCACCCAACAATTCGCTGATTATGTCCACTGTGCCGCGCACACAGCTTGGGTCGGCAGGCAGCGTCAATTCACTGGTCCGCAATGTCGGCATGGTAGTCGGCATCACCATCGCCACCTCAATTCTGTTCAATGTAATGAGCAGCAGGGCGGGCTACCGGGTAACCGGTCTGATCGCGGGCCGTCCGGATATTTTTCTCTCCGGGATGCATGCCGTGTTCCTGACTTCATCGGTTATTTGCCTGGTGTCGGCGCTGCTTACAGGCTGGCGGATGATCACCATTAAGAGAGCCAAAAGAGCAATAAAAGCATAGGTCTGTCACAAATCAGGACGCTATGTTGTCTCCAGTATGTACACATATTATGGAGGCGATGAAGATGAGTTTACGGTTTAACTACAGAACGGCTAATGAACCAGCTTTTCGGGCAATGATGACACTAGAGCAGCATGCGGGCGGGCGTATCAAGGATAAGGTATTATATGAATTGGTGAAGATACGGGTCTCCCAGATCAACGGCTGTGCCTTCTGTATTGATATGCATGCGAAGGATTTGCTGAAGCTGGGCGATTATGCCGATCATATCCTGCTGCTGAGCGTCTGGAGAGAGGTGCCGCTCTTTACGGAACGGGAAAAAGCGCTGCTGGAGCTTGCTGAGACGGTTACTCTTATCAGTCAGGCGGGTGTGCCGCAAGCCTTGTATGACAAGGTTATGGAGCATTTCAGCCAGGAGGAATTCGTGGACTGGATTATGGTGATCAACACCATCAATAGCTGGAACCGGATCGCCATATCGACTGGAATGTATCCGGGATGTTTTAACTAAAGGAGGTACGGAGGTGAAGGACCGGGACGGTGAGCTTGGTGCTGGGATAGATACGAGGGCGGTTTTGAGCCTGGAGAAGCTGTACCGCAGCTATTATAGGTACGCATTTTCGATTGCCTATAGAATGCTGGGGGTGGTGGCTGATGCGGAGGATGCTGTGCAGGATTGTTTTGCAGAGCTGCAGCGGCGGGACCGCAGCGGAATTCTCAACATGAAGGCTTATGTAGCCAAAGGCATTACGAACCGCTGTCTGAACCTGCTCAGCTCGGCGCGCAGCCGTAGAGAGACGTACATCGGAGAATGGCTGCCTGAACCGGTGAGCGAGCCTTACGACGGGCCGGAAGCGGCGGCAGAACGGAAGGATACACTTTCGTACGCTTTTTTAGTGCTGCTGGAGCGGCTGTCGCCTGCCGAAAGAGTCGTGTTCGTGCTGAGAGAGGCCTTTCAGTACGATTATGATGCCATTGCGGAGATGGTCGGCAAGTCCGAGAGCAACTGCAGGCAGATTTACAGCCGGGCCAAGCGGACGATTCAGGCCAAGCAGCCATTGCCAGTGTCAGCCGCACCGGGCTCCGGTACGTCCAGAGAGACGCTGCTGCGCCGGTTCACCGCAGCTTTTACCGCCTATGATGTCGGCGGAATGCTGAAGCTGCTTGCCGAGCAGCCAGTGCTTGTCGGTGACGGCGGCGGGCAGGAGGTACAAACTATTCTCAGACCTATGGTTGGGCGTAAGGGTGTGCTGGCCTTGCTGACCTCGAAGCGGGTTCTGCGGAAGATGCGGGAGTGGGAGATTTCCTTTGCCATGATCAATGGAGAGCAGAATCTCGTGTTCAAGCAGCAAGGGGAGATCAAGGCAGTGCTCTGCCTGACCGTGGACAAAAGCGGGGAACAGATTCAAGAGCTGTATCTCATGCTGGCCCCAGGCAAGCTTGGGCATGTTGCTGCGGGCGCCGCAGATTGAATTGGTTACAATTAGAAATCTATAGACGGGCAGCGGCCGGAAGTCCAAACATTCCCGCAGTCACGTTAAAATAAAAGCGCCGTCCCCTGTTGTCCGGGAGCGGCGCTTTTGGTATTAGTACGCCACTGAACGCGTACTAGACAGCATCAGTACTAAGTGGCTTAGGACGGAGCCTTTGTGGTTCAAGGAGAGAGTCGTCGTATCCATCCCCCTGTTCCTTAACATTCCTGTATTCGCTAAGTTTTCGACTTAGACAAAAACAAGGGCGCCTCGTATGATGGGGGTGTAAGGGATCGGAGTCCTAAAAACCCATCAGGAGGCGCTTACTATGAAGTCTACCCGAAACGAGAC
>NZ_JBVYOK010000020.1:0-100097 GCF_056120445.1 Paenibacillus sp. sgz302115 | reverse complement strand
CTTTTGCGCTGGGTAAACGAAGCTCAAATGAAGTATGGACTGACGTCCCTTCTCATCGGCCTGGAGCCCACCGGTCATTACTGGTTTAACCTCGCGAATTGGCTGCTTCAGCAAGGGATCGAGGTCGTGTTGGTGAATCCGGTGACGACCCACCGCAACAAGGAAAACCGGGACAACAGTCCATCCAAGAACGACCCCAAGGATGCGCTTGTCATTGCGGACGTCGTGAGCCGTGGTTATTATACTGACTACGTTACTCAGGCACCCGCATTTGAGCGGCTAAAGACGCTCATGAGCGACAGAGAGTATTGGGTAAAGCAATCGACAAGCCTGGGCAACCGGATCGTCCGCTGGATCGACCTTTACTTCCCGGAATTTCGCCAAGTTTTTCCGGACTGGACGGTGCTCCGGTCGCTAGCGTCGCTCCACGCTTGCCCTATGCCATGCGATGTAAAGAGACTGAGCATCGACGAAGTCATTGACCATTGGCGCAAGCAAGGGATGAGACGTGCCTCCGGCGTCAGCGGCAGAGCGAAGGCGGAGGCCTTGCTGGCAGCAGCAACGCGCAGTATTGGCGATACGGGGGCAACGGAAGAAGCGCGGCAAGACATTCGCCGCCTGCTTCAAACCTACGAGCATGTAGTCACTATGCTCAGCGAAATGGATGAGGCCATCCAATCGATCTTGGCGGAGATCCCTTTGGCCGAGCAGTTGCGGAGCATTTGTGGGCTTGGGAACATCACGCTGGCAGCCATTCTGGGTTTAGCAGGCGACCTGCGCCACTATGCACATGGCAGGCAATTGTTGCGACGAGCCGGCCTGAATCTGGCCGAATGCACCTCCGGCAAATTCAAAGGGCAAATCAAGCTCTCCAAACGAGGCGACAGTACGCTCCGCAAACACTTATACTGGGGGATGCTGAGTCTGGTGCGGCAAAACCCCGATTTCAAGAGGTGGCATACGCACAACCAGGCGCGGGGCATGAAGAAACAAGCTTCACTTTTTAAACTGATTGGCAAGTTGGCTCGTATCCTGATCGGCATGGTGCAGCGCCGTGGGGAAACGTACCGCAGTGCCTCTCCAGCCCCAGTTGCTGCGTAAACCCGAACCACGAGAATTGACTTATTCACAGGATTGTACAGCATTACGTGCATAAGAGAACCGAATGTGCGGTCCGGAAGGGCATTGACCCGTTTACTTAACGCTATCGGTCTCCACGCCATGGACAGGTGTAACGAAGGAATGTAAGGGCATAGACCCGTTGAGATCTGGGAGGGTGAACCCCCGTGGGCCATGTGGAGTGTGCAGGAAATCGAGGATCCAAAAGCACGTCATGCGTTGCTTCTGTTCCTGCATGCCCGCTAGCATTCTGGCGGCTCCCTCTCCACCCCAAACTAACCTTCTCCACCGCTTCATTGCGATGAAATCCTGCGAATGAGTGAGTATTCGTGAGAATACCCCTTAAATACGAGGGACGGACCGTAAAGCGCTTATTACCTCTTCGGCAGGTATATTTGAGGTGAATGTCCGCCCCTAAAGGCTCTGGAGTCCGTTCACTTACGGAAAAATGACTTCCAGTAGAAATAAGAGCTGTTCGGTCCGTTACAAACGGACAGACTCTTTCGATCAGAAGATGATACTGTTCGCGGGGCCTGATACGCCTGCAGCATGATCTCCACGCCCTAATCCGTTCGGTGGAGAATAGTTTGAACTCCAATATTTAGAGTCTAACGATCTACTAGCGTTCCAGCCATAGCGTAACTTGTGAACGATCCAGAGGAAGTCGCCTGCTTAGTTCACTGTTACTGACCCCTTCAACGGATTCCAGCATGATCCGAGCACGCTGGGCTAGATATTGGGGTGTATTGCGTCGCCGGATCAGTTGCATTGTCTTATTGAACTATCGTATCCGGCCCTACCCCCTCTTCAAAATCGCCGTCGTATGCTTCAGCATCCGGTTCAGATGAATTCGCCGCCCTGTTTTTAAGTCAGAGCCGCTCCTCTTTAGCGCATCATGGATGGGGATGATCTCTGTAATTCCGCGGCCGTTTGCCATTCTTCGCTCTACGTGAGTCGGGATGTAGTCGATGTTGGTTATACTGGTGTTTCCCTTTTGATCCTTTTTGATTTTCAGAGTCAGGATGATTCCGTTTTGTGTATGAGGATTATTTTTTAGTTTCGTCGAGACAAAATTACCGAGCGAATAAATAACGAATTGTTTCTTTCCCCGGACCTCCAGCGGTTGAAGAACATGCGGGTGAGAGCCCAGGATGATGTTGGCGCCATTTTTAAAAAAGAGGTTAACCAGCTGCTTTTGAAATTTATTTGGAGTGTACCGGTATTCGTTTCCGAAATGTGCATATACCAACACCAGATCGGCTTTCTTTTTCAAAGCCCGAATCTCCCGAAGGATTTTGCCGGTTTTGATCCGGTTGACCAGCCATGGCCGGTTCGCCGGTACGGGAATCCTGTTGGTTCCTGACGTATAGGAGAGAATTCCGAGCGTAATCCCTTTTACATTTTTGATCAGTGCTTTCTGAGATTCCTGTAACGTTCTGGATGTACCGGTGTGGCTGATTCCATTACGGTCCAGTACTTGCAGCGTCCGAATCAGACCCGGGGCACCATAATCCATGCAGTGGTTGTTCGCAGTGACCAATACGTCGAATCCGGCTTCCTTCAGCGCAGGGGCCAGTTCGTCCGGGCATTTGAAGATCGGGCCGCCAGACCTTGGACTTTTCCGGCATTCCCGCCCGTTTCCGGCAAAGGTGGTTTCGAGATTTCCAATCGTCAAATCCGCCTGTCGCAGATAAGGAGCCACTTTGGCGAACAGGGGGTGGAACGAATAGGTTCCGCCGGATTGTTTGGCATCTGAAATAATATACCGCTTGACCATAAGGTCTCCCACAGCAGCTAGTTGTATTTCCGTCATCGTTATCCACCTTTTTTGTTATTTAGGAGACCACTGCAGGGCGGTAATCCGGCCACCGCTGAGGACATTTACCGGCAACTTCTTCCTGATATCGGCGATCCATAGCTGACTTGCGTTTTCTGCACCTGCGCATCCCGATAAATACGCAATTTTGCCACCGTCCGGCGACCAGGTGACGGGAGTGGAGAAACAGTCGGAGACCGCGTGCGTTCTTTGATTTTGAGCGGTACGGCTGTCGGTTTGAATGAGAGAATAATAATTTGGCGTCTTATAGTCGGTTGCGCTATAGGCAATGCTGCGGGAATCCGGGGACCATGACGGAAAATAGTTTTTCGCGAGCGGTCCGCTTTCCAGCGTGTAGATGGTGCCGGTCGCCAGATCCACCGCCCTTATGATGGAGATGCTGGCACCGGGGAACGTATAAAGCGCGAAGGTGCCGTCCGGGGAAAGGCGAACGTTGTGGAGCGGCCCATCCGTATTGTGCGTGATTTGTCTCCGGTCTGTACCATCGGTCTTGATGCGGAAGAGCTGGGTGTTACCGGTGGAATCCGCAGCCGCGAACAGAAGCTCTGTACCCGAAGGGAAGCATTGGGCATCGCTGGCGCCCGGTTCCGAGATGACATAGCTGATATGTGAGAAGGTGTCATAAATGACGATTCGTCCATTTTTTACATACACAAGAAACCGGCTGTCCGGGGACCAGTCCAGCAGCGTGTAAAGTTCGATTTGGTCAATCCGGGCAACGGTGAACGTGACGGTATCCATCAGATAGACCACATTGCGAGTGCCGATGAAAGCAATTTTCCTGTTGTCCGGGGACCAGTAGGGAACGGAAAACTCCGCGCCAAGTGCCTGTGTAAGCTGAAAATTATAACCGTCCCGCGGCCGGTACAGCCAAATGTCGAAGGTTCCGCCGAAGTCCGACGTGTAGGCGATCCATCCTTGAACGTGATCATGAGGAACAGCTTGCACAGCCAACATCCTCTCCTGAAGCATCTTATATTTCAAATGTATTCAGCGGGAGGCGGTTAGGCGACAGACTATATCATTTTTTTAGCCATTTCTACTTAGTAGGTTGAAATGATTAAAAATAAGGTTGGAATTTATGATTTTCTTTTACGGCATAGCATGTATTATTGTAGATGAATTGCTATATTTTTGAAATATCGCAATTTAGGGCAAAAATACCAGGAGAGGAGGAGTAGCAGCTAGATTCATAGAAGGCTTCGAGCAAAGTAGAGGAAGAGGAAACGTACTGTACATTCCGATTTCCAAGGAGGTTCAATCTATGCTGGAGAAGATTCAAGTCCCATTCGTGAAAAGGACATCTTTGAGTGTAGTCTTCATTGCTGCAGCCTTAAGTTTTCTATGGTTTGCCCAACCTGCTTTTGCATATGATTTGTCAAACAGCACCTTTCAGGTCAGCACCGGATCAAATGGCGACATATCCAGCCTGAAGCTGACCGGAGACAATTTCCCCACCAACTATGTTATGAATGCAAGCAATGCCCCCAACCAGAACACAGCAGATCATCAATGGCTTGGCGAGCTGATGTTCACCTACCGGCTGAATAACGGCTCCTGGACCAAAGCCTGGACCAGCAAGTCAGCCGATGCCCGCACGCAAAGCCAATCCGGCAACTCAGTCAACATCGTCTATCAAAATTCCAGCAATGCCGAAGGAATCCGTAATTTCCGGGTGAATGAAAGCTATTCTCTTGTAAACGATTATTTGCTCTGGCAGATTCAAGTGACCAACACCAGCTCGCAGACACTGGAGATCGGCGATTTTGGCCTGCCGCTTCCTTTCAATGAATTCTGGACTGGAGGAAGCAATGAGCAGATTTATGAGACACGGGTGGTTACGCAATCCTTCATTGGCAATAACAGCTCTTATGTCACTGCACAGCGGCCAAGCGGCATCGGTCCGTCCCTGCTGCTAGTACCGGATGCCACAACCGGAGCCGGCTTTGAGTATATGGACAACTGGCGCATCGAGGATCATCCCGGCAGTAAATGGGCGGGCGATCAGGGAGGCTGGGTGGAAGGCCTCTCGGTCTATTACATCCACTCCAATGTAATCAAAAGCACCGGCAGAGGCTACTTGCCAAACAGCAGCCTGACACTGGCGCCGGGAGCAAGCAAGACCTATGCCTTCAAATTTTTCAAATCGGCCAGCGAGCAGGCCACCAAGGATCGGCTGTATTCCGAAGGGCTGATTGACACCACCGTAGTTCCCGGCATGATTGTGCCAACCAACCAGACCGCCAAATTCGATCTCCGCACCTCCAAAACGATCACTTCCGTAACCGCACAATATCCGTCTGAAACAACCGTTACCTCGCTCGGCACAACATCCGGCGACCACAAGCTGTATTCGCTGCAGATGAATCACCTGGGCCAGAACAACATCACTGTCAATTACGGCAGCGGGGAAAAGACAACCCTGCAGTTCTACGCCATCGAAGCGGTGGATGCGGCACTTCAGCGTCATGCGACCTTCATGGTGAACAATCAGCAGTGGAACGTGCCGGGAGATATCCGGGATAAGGTGTTCGACGACTGGATGATGCAGACGAATTCGAAACGCAACAACTTTGCCGGGTACTGGGGCTGGGGCGACGATTGGGGCTATACGCACGCACAGTTCCTCGCCGAGAAAAACGTCCAGAAGCCAATTGCCTCGGAAATCACCGCTCTGGATCAGTATCTGGATACAGCGATTTGGAAGAATCTGATGGCTGACCATCATACCGATTATCTGGTGCCCGACTTCCTCATGGCGCCGCCGAACACTACCCCGACCTACCGGGGTTATGCCTACCCGCATATTTACAACACCTATTTCAGCATGTATAAGATTTCCAAGCTTTACCCCGGCCTGATCACCTACAAAGAACCGAGAACCACTTACCTGCTGCGGGCCTACAACATTATGAAAGCGCTCTATGACGGGCCAGTCGCCTACAACTGGAACACCGGTCTGATGGGAGAGATGACCACGCCGGATATTATCAAAGCTTTACAGGATGAAGGCTATAACACCCAAGCTAACGACATCATCGCGAAAATGAACACCAAATACAACAATTTTGCGGGTACAACTTATCCGTACGGCTCGGAGTACAACTATGACAATACGGGCGAAGAAGCCGTTTATATGCTCGCCAAGATGAAGAACAACACCAGCATCAAGAGTAAAATCAATACCAAAACCCGCGCCGTCCGTGGAAAAATGCCTGTCTGGTATTTCTATACCGATCCGGTGACCATCAACGGGGAGCCCTGGTGGCAATTCCAGTACACGGCATCTCTGGCCGGTACAGCAATGGATGATTGGGTGCGCAACAATTCCTCGGCTCCAGAGGTTGAGCAGCGGCTCAGCTACGCAGCCAAGCTTGCCAATCTGAATGCCATCAACTCCGGCCAGATCAGCAGCGATCCGGCGGATATCGGGGCTGTGTCCTGGACGTATCAAGCCATGAAAGGCAACTATGGTGCGCTCGGCCTTGACGGCGGCCCATTGTTCAACGGCTGGCGGGGAATGTCCGGTGAAGCGGATCTCGGTTTGTTCGGCGCAATCAAGCTTCTAAGCTCCGATGTGGCTGTTGACCCGATCTTCGGCCTCTACGGCTATGGCTGCGAAGTAACCGACAGCGGCAGCAATTATATTGTCATTCCTAAAGACGGAGTGTTTCAGCGTCTGAATCTGATTTCGGAAAAATGGGGCATGACCCTGGAACGCGACAGATACAGCCTGGCGACGGTCGCCAAAGCGAAGAACGCTGTCAGCTTCACGCTCAGCAACGTAACGCCGGGAACAGTCCACACCACAAAGGTGGCATTTAACGGGCTTGCCGCCGGAACCTATAATGTAACCATCAACAATGTGGCCTCCGGCAGCTTCACGGCTGCAGCCGGCCAAACGGCAACAGCCAGCCTGAATATTGGTACGGCTGCAAGCTATGATGTGAAGATTGAGCAGGGAACGGTTACCCCAGTGTCAAACATCATCGTCAAATACAACATGAACCAGTCCTCGGGAACAACGGTTACGGATTCCTCCTACGGCGGAAACAATGCAACGCTGACGGGAACGACTTCCTGGGTTGCCGGCCGCACCGGAGCAGGCAATGCGCTGAGCCTCAGCGGCGCCAGCGGTTACGCCACTCTGCCTGCCGGAGTTGTCAGTCAGCTCAATGACTTTACGATCTCGGCCTGGGTACGTATTACAGCCAATAGCGACTGGGCGAGAATCTTTGATTTTGGCACCGATACGACGACTAATATGTTCTTGGCTCCTCAAATCGGGGGAGGAGGCATGCGCTTTGCCATTACAACCGGAGGCAATGGTGCCGAAGAGCAGCTCACGGCATCTGCTCCGCTTGCTGTAGGGCAATGGAAGCATGTAGCTGTGACGCTGTCGGGCACGACCGGCCGCCTGTATGTTGATGGCGTGCAGGTTGCCGTCAATACCAGCATGACGCTGAAGCCCGCAAGTCTTGGCAATACGACTCAGAACTATATTGGCAAATCCCAATATGGCGATCCCAACCTGAACGGTGCGGTCGATGATTTCATTATCTACAGCCGTGCGCTCAGCGCATCCGAAATCGCCTCCTTGTTCAGCGGAGCGGTGATTCAGAACATTACCTCCGAGAACGCCGATGTGCTGCCGTCCCAACCGCCTGTTGAAGAAACGAACGGAGCGCAGCCTGCAGATCATTAAGGTATCTACACACAGATACAGCCCTTCTGCAGTCTGAAAAATCGCAAAAAGTCAGCAAAGCAGCGGTCCTCCCGTTATTGGAGGGTCGCTGCTTTTCATATTTTTATAGATTGCCGGGCTTTTCCCCGCTCAATCCAGCATTACAGAAATGAACGCTGATCTTAACCAATTTGCAACTTGTTTCAGTTTTCAGATACATATAATAAACTAGACAGACTGATAGTTTGAATTCAGACAAGGGCAGGTAAGAGCAGCATGGAAGAGCCAAGGGCATCAAGGGCCGCACGGATACATAACCGGAAAACAGCAGACGGTAGAGCTTACATATCAGGATTGGACGGGATTAGAGCGTTAGCGGTATCTGCAGTTATTCTATATCATCTTAATTCCGACTGGTTGCCGGGAGGGCTTCTCGGGGTCGGTATTTTTTTTGTGCTGTCAGGCTATCTCATTACTAATATTCTATTGAACGGCTGGGAGCGCAGTGGAAGACTGAATCTCAAGGATTTCTGGATAAGACGTGTAAGACGTCTGGTTCCTGCGATGCTGGTTATGGTTGCCGGGACCGGGGCCTGGATTGTGCTGGCTGCTCCAAGATTTTGGTCCCCCTACAGTAAGGATTTGCCCGGGGCTTTACTATACTTAAGCAACTGGGAGTTCATTGTGCGTAAAGTGTCCTACTTCGACAGCTTCGGGCCGCAATCACCGCTTGGGCATCTCTGGTCGCTGGCAGTGGAGGAGCAGTTCTATCTGCTGTGGCCGCTGCTGCTTGCTGCCGGACTCCTGTATATGCGCAAGCTGAACTCTCTGGCTCTATTTGTTATTATTCTTGCGTCTATATCGGCTTTGGAGATGCTGCTTCTGTATGATCCAAGCTCAGATCCAAGCCGCATCTATTATGGAACGGATACCCGGTTATTCTCACTGTTGACCGGTGCAGCACTGGCACTGGTATGGCCTTATCAAAAGCTGAAGAAAAAGGTATCGAATCAAGCGACCCTGATTCTGGATTATGCAGGGGGAGGCGGCCTGGTACTGCTGGGCTTGGCTTGCTGGTATACGAACCAGTATCAGCCTTTTTTGTACAAGGGAGGTCTGTTCCTCCTGTCGTTTATCTCCGCAGTGATGATTGCCGCCGTCGCCCATCCGGCCAGCCGGATTGGATATCTTCTGGAATATAAGCCTCTGAAGTGGATCGGAGTGCGCTCCTATGGAATGTATTTGTGGCACTATCCTGTCATTATATTGACAACCCCGGCTGCGGCATCAGGGGAGACTACTGTCCTGCGGGCGGTGTTTCAGGTATCGCTTACCGTGCTGCTTGCCGCTTTGTCGTGGCGGTATGTGGAAGAACCCGTCCGGCGCATGGGAATGAGGAGGGCCTTACATAAGCTGTGGAGTCTTCTGACAAAGAGAAGGTTCAAGGGGTTCGGCGCGATCAAGGTTAGTTTGCTCCTGCTTGCAGCTGTTATTATCGTGATCAATTTTAGAACACTCGATGAGAGAAAAGAAAGCAGTCAGGGAGCGTCTGCCGGGCAGCCAGCACTCCAGCAGCCTGCACCCCAGCCCCCTGCGAAGGTTCCCGCCACAAGCGGCGGCAGTGCCGATAACGCCCCCTCCATCACCGCGATTGGAGATTCTGTCATGCTGGATATCCAGCCTTATCTCGAAGATGATCTCAAGGATCGTTTCTCGAATGTGGTCATTGACGGTAAAATTGGGCGTCAAATGTGGGATGCCCCGGATCTGGTAAACCAATTACGCAAGGATAGAAAACTAGGCAGCTATGTGATTATCGAAATGGGAACCAACGGGGCATTTACGAAGAAGCAAATGCAATCCCTGATCGCTGCTCTTGAGGACAGCAAGCAAATTCTGCTGGTAAATACACGTGTACCCAAGCCTTGGGAGCATGTTGTCAATAAAGCGCTGGCGGATGCCGCAGCCGAAAATCCGAAAATCACACTGGTTGACTGGTATGCTGCCAGCAAAGGGAAAACATCATATTTTATCGAGGATGGCGTTCATTTGAACAAGCAGGGAGCGCAGGCGCTTGCTTCACTTATCGAGGAAAACATCAAATTATAATCTGACCGTATAACCGTTCAATTTGTCCGCTATATCTCACTGATCGTTGTCGAATAACAGCTTATTTTGTTGTATTATGATCTTAACGAGTTGCAGGAACCAGGGAGGGTTATAGTGTGCTGACATTGAGAAGGGCAGGGCCGCGCCGGAGTAAAAAGCTTAGCTTCACTTCGCTGCTTACAGGCCTAGTAACGCTGGTGGTTCTGCTAACCTCAAGTATTCTTCTGATCGGCTCTTACGAGTCCAAGAAACAATCATTGATGGAGACGACGCTCCATCTGAACTACGCCAGTGCTAACCGCATGTCTAAGACGATGGATTCCTTGTTTAAGTCTATGCGCGCCAGCCTGGAGTATAATGCTGCTGAACTCTCCGGTATTGATGCCATGACGCCGAAGCAAGTGGATAATAGCTTAGAATTGATGCGCAAAAGCAGCAATTTCTTCAACTCCATCGCAGTAGTCGGCAGCAGCGGGTTCGTCCGCAACGTAGAACCGGGCTCAATAGGAACGGCAGGCAAGCATATCACTTCCAAAGCTGCTGAGGAAGCATTGGCACTGGAGCAGCCTTACCTTTCCGCTCCATACACGACACATAACACTAAGAGGCTGATTGTGTTCATGAGCCAGCCAATTGTCAGCAAGACAGGTACATATCTTGGTATTTTGAGCGGTACGCTGTATTTGCAGGAGAATAATGTTCTGTCCCAGATTTTCGGCAACAACAGCCTGGACAATTCCGGTTCTTATTACTATATAGTGGACTCCTCCGGACATGTGGTATATCACCCGGACAAGCAGTTTATTGGAAGGGATGTCAGCAGCAATAAGGTTGTCCAGAAGCTGATGAAGAGGGAGAGCGGGGAGCAGCAAGTGCGCAACCTCCGTGGTATTGAGGTACTCGCAGGGTATTCCAGTGTCCCGGCCAACGGCTGGGGAATTGTGGTTGTCTCGCCGATTAGCATTATCCATAACCAGTTAATTGGGCATATTCGGACCATTCTTGCCTATTCGATATTACCGTTTGTTATCCTGCTGATGGGCGTTATTCTTGTAGCGCGCAGACTGGCCCGGCCTTTTGTCTCTCTGGCCGATCTGGTGAGCAAGGTGGGCAAGGAGAAGGTTATACTGCCGGAAGCAAAGCCGCATTGGAGCCGGGAGGCCGATTTGCTGACCAAGGCTGTCTATCTTGCCGTGGCGGATATTCAGAAGCAGACGGATACACTAACTCAGGAAGCCGCGACGGATGCTCTGACCGGCTTGAAGAACCGGAGATCGCTTGAGTATACGATGAATCAATGGATAGCGGCAGGGAAGCCGTTTTCAATCATTGTGCTCGATGTGGACAAATTCAAATTCGTTAACGACACCTATGGCCATCTCACCGGCGACGAAGTGCTGAAGCATGTGGCCGGAGTTATTGTCTCCTCATTGCGGCCGGACGATGTCTGCCACCGCTACGGCGGCGAAGAGTTCGTCATTCTGCTGGCCCGCACCAAACCGGAAGAAGCCTTCAATGTAGCCGAGCGGGTCCGCCGGGCACTGGAGCAAAGCAGGATGCCCATTCCGACACGGGTTACAGTCTCCCAAGGCATCGCCCATTATCCGCAGCATGCGTCAGATCCGGGGCTGCTGCTGGAGAAAGCGGACCGGGCGTTGTACTCGGCTAAAAGCAGCGGAAGAAACAGGACGATGGTCGCTGAGGATGCAACAATTACCCGAAATGCATAACTGGCTGCCTGAAAATTGAAACTATTCCCAATCCATGAAGCCCCTCACTAATGCTTATCTAACCATAGGCACTGGTGAGGGGCTTTTTATGATGTTCACCTGAGGTTTTAATTAGAGTATTGACAGTTAGAATTCTATCTATTATCATAAACTTTGTTACTTAGAGTTCTAACTAAATGGCGAAAGTGAAGACAAATCAACGAGCGATTGGAGGATTTAACGTGGCAAAACAATTTTCGAACGAGTATTATCTGGAATCTGCGCCTATGAAGAAGGCCATTGCCCATTTATCCATTCCGATGATGATCGGGATGTCTGTCGGTACGGTCTACAATGTCATCAATGCTTATTTCATCGGTCTGCTGCACAATACAAGCATGCTGACGGCTATTACGCTGGGGCTGCCGATCTTCACAGTGCTGATGGCCTTCGGGAATGTGCTGGGGGTTGGCGGAGGAACCTTTGTCACCAGGCTTGCAGGTCAGAAGGAGACGGAGAAGGGCAAGCGGATTGCCGGATACACCTTTTATGCCAGCATTATTGCCGGGATAGTGATTGCGCTGATAGCGTTTCTGGCGATTCAACCGATTACCCGGCTGCTTGGTGCGGATGCAGGGACATTTGATTTTACCAAAACCTATACCTTGACCCTGTTTGCGGGCGGCTTTGCCGTTGTACTTAATTTTGCGCTGGAGCAGCTGGTGCGCTCTGAAGGGGCCTCCAAGGAATCAATGTACGGCATATTTGTCAGTACGGCGCTCAGCCTGATCTTTGACCCGCTGTTTATCCTGATTCTGAACTGGCATGTGGCGGGAGCGGCACTGGCGATGTGCTTGGCTAATCTGGGCTCCGCGGTTTATTACATCTACTATCTGGACAAGAAAAGCGAGAATCTGAGAGGTTTCTTGAAGTACTGGAGAATCTCCCTGAAGGATCGGCTTGAAATTTATAAAATTGGAATCTCCGAGCTGCTGCTCGCCGCATTTATGATTGTGACTACGTTGCTGCTGAATAACTACTCCATCCAATATGGAGACAGCGTAGTGGCCGGCTTCGGGGTGGCGCTCAGAATTGTGCAGGTTCCCGAATTTTTGTCGATGGGCTTGTTTCTGGGGTTGATACCGCTGTTCGCCTTTACCTATTCCAGTAAAAATATCGCCAGACTCAAATCGGGCATCCGGCATGCTTTTGTCTATATTGGCAGTATGGCTGTTCTATTCGTAGGCTTGGTCTATCTTTTCAGAGATTCGGTCATCGGCTGGTTCTCAAGCGATCCTTCGGTGCTGGATATAGGCGCTTATATCATTGGCGCTATGCTGGTCTCAGCCTTGTTCAATGGCTTCACCGGTTTGTTCACAAGCATCTTTCAGGCTGCCGGCCAGGGCGTTCCGACTGCGATTATGTCCATCACCCAAGGTGTCCTGTTTATTCCAATGATCATCGTATTGCACAGGTTCTTCGGACTGCATGGCGTAATCTGGTCGATGACCGTGACCGAAGTGACCACCAGCGTCATAGGGCTAATCTTGTTTGTGATTTTTAACCGGAAGCTGAAACATCCAGCGCCTGAGGATGAGTTCAGGGAGGCTGCCAGGACTGCTTCTAGTATATAAAAAGGGACATAATCAGCTCCGTACCTCAATCAGCAGCTTTTGGAGCCAGGCAATATCATTTTGGAGGGTTTGATAGCTGTGCTCTGCGATTAGCTGAACAGCTTTTTTCCGGGCATCTGGAACATCAGAAAGCTTAGAATCAGCCTGTTCAATTAGCTGCAGCTTTTTGTTCAACCGGTTGATGCTTTCTTCTATGATAAATCCAAGCTTGTGGCGGTCCACCTTATCAAGAAACAGGAGTGAGGAATACAAGGAAGTGATGTGAGTGAAGTTTTGGAAAATCGCGTAGATCTCCTCAGCCAGTGCCTCGCGCCCCTTATCCGTTATCCCGTAGGTCGTTTTTTCCGGGCGGTTGTCAGTCTGAATCACTTTGATTTTTTGGATAAGCCCCTTTTTCGTAAGCACTTCGAAATTATAATACAACGTTCCGTCATTTATGGTAGTGTAGTGGTCCAGCGGTTTGAACACCTGCTTCTTCAAATCGTAAGGGTGGTGCTCCCCCTCGCTCAAAATCCCCAGAATAAATATCTGCAGCGTCATGTAAATCCTCCTTCAATGTATATCAAGAAGCCGGCAGGCCTATTTAGGGATGCCGGCTCTTTCTATTTTACATGAATAGAGGTTGGGGTGCAGCATCCCTGCTCACTGCTGTATAAGCTTTAAAATAATGGATTACTGCGTTTACCAGAAGTGCTAAGAGGGTGATCAAGCCAAGTCCGAGCAGCAGTCCAGCCGTTCGGCCCCCTCCGAACAGTGTATTATAGTCCAGTTGGACGGTATAGTACATCAGCGAAACATGGCTGACGGCTCTGAAGAATCCCGGCATCATGACCTGTGGCAGGACTGCGCCGCTGGCGATGGTCTGAACCAGCATGAGCGGGAGATTCAGCAGCATGCCTCCTTGACCTAGCAGCAGGCAGGGAATACTTGTGAATTGAATCGCGGTGAACAATTCCAGAGCGTGCAGCAGCCACATGTGCGTGAATGTTCCGGCACTATAGCTGTGAATGGAGAAATAGATGCCAAGTCCGAACAGCGGAGCTGTCAGGGAGAGAATCACATTAACTCCTTGGAGAGAGAGAAAGGCTTTCCATTTGCCGAGCTTGCCTTTTAGCTGATTCAATGCGCCGATGGACATCATCGAGTAGATCATCGCCCCCACGTAGCTGGCCATCGTCAAGAACATTGGAGCCATTTGATTATGCATGCCGGCAGGCTGCGGATTTGTGATCACCACGTTCGAGCTAACTTTGTCTACAATGCCTGCGGCAACCTCCTTGGATTGCGCCGCGGGCATTTTCATATTTTGCAGTACGCCCTCAATGCTGCTGGTTTGCAGCTCAGCACTGATTTTGGCGGTAAGCTGTGACGCTACATTTTGCACAGTACTGTTAGTAGCGGCCGGATTGGACTGGTTGATGTAATAATCCAGCTTTACTTGCTGGCCCTGAGCGGAAAGCTTCTGTGTGAAATCCTGAGGGATGTGCATAATCAGGTAAATATCACGGTCTTCAAGCTTCTTCTGGGCGGTCTCCAAATTATTATACGTCAGCACATGAAAAGGAAGTTCCTGCCCAAGCCGTTGTACAAATTTCTCCCCGTACTGCTGGTCCTCGTTCACAATAGCTACAGAAAGCTTATCAATGTTCTTCGGAACCGCACTATACCCGGACATGAAAATTCCAATCATTATGATCTGGTAAAAAACCATCATGAAGAGTCCGCTTGCGATCGCTTTATTCTTGAAAAAAGACTTCATTCTCCAACACCACCTTATTACTTTATTTATATTACTTTAATTAAAGTATATCTTTTCATGAAAACTGTCAACGGCTTCGAAAATAATCACAAATAGATAGTCAAAAAGCTCATTGACAGAACTATATCATCTTGATAATGTGAATCTATATCATCATGATACACTTGTCGGTTGATTTGGCATTTTAAAATTTATGCAGAATGGAATGTGATAAGCGTGAGACGACAAACCCTTAGAAAGACGGTTATGCTATTTTCGATGCTGCTATTTCCAATTACCTTGAACTACTTTTCCCCGTATCTGATTGTTCAAGGAAGCTTTGCCGGCATTGCCACCGGAAGCTTCCTGCTCTTTGCCGCGTTGTTCGGTTTCTCGCTATTCTTCGGCAGAGCTTTTTGCAGCTATGTATGTCCCGCCGGGGCTCTGCAGGATACCTGCAGCCAGGTGGTGAACAAACCGGCAAGCCCCAAACAGAACAAAATCAAATATATGATTTGGCTGCCGTGGCTGCTCTCGATTGGGGCAGGATTCGTAAGCGCCGGCGGGGTGAAGGAGCTTAATCCGCTTTATTTTACAGAGAACGGAATTTCTGTTTCCAAACCCGCGGCTTTCATTACGTACTTTGCCGTCGTATTATTAATAGTAAGTGTGTCGTTGCTGTTCGGAAGACGTTCCTTCTGCCATTCGCTCTGCTGGATGGCCCCATTCATGGTCTTGGGCAATGCCCTGAAGAACAAATTAGGCTACCCTTCACTGCGTCTTATGGCCAGAACCGAGGATTGCATCAGCTGCAAGAAGTGCGACAAGGTCTGCCCGATGAGCCTGAAGGTTAATGAGATGGTGCAAAGCAGAAAGATGGACAGCCCGGAATGCATTCTGTGCGGCAGCTGTGAAAGCGCATGTCCGAAGCAGGTGCTGCGGGTGGGCTTCGGCACTCCGAGCAAACCTGTTGCACAACGCAGCTATACGGAGGGAGTATAAGCAAAGAGATGCCCAAGGAAAATACGACGGTCTACATCATATTAGGACTGCTCAACCATGAGGACCTTAGCGGGTATGATATCAAGAAGAGGATAGATGTGATGATCAGCGGCTTCTGGGAGGTGGGGTACGGGCAAATTTACCCTACCTTGGCGAAGCTTGTCACGGAGGAGCTGGTTGTGAAGCAGAAGGGCTCCGGCTCCAAAGGACCTGATAAATACATTTATGCCATTACCGGCAAGGGGCGGGAGGTGCTGCGGGAATGGGTGCAGCTGCCCGGGCAGAAGGAGTATACCAAATATGAGATCATGCTCAAGCTGTTCTTCGGAAGTATGGTCCCGGATGAGAGCAATCTGGCACGGATTGATGAATTCAAAGAGCGGCATACGCAGAGCTTGCAGATGATTCAGATGTTCAAAAACAACCTTGAGCCTATCCTCTATACGGAGAAGGATCATTTGTACTATTACCTGACGGTTCTCTTCGGGGAACATGTCTACAAGGCCTACCTGAATTGGGCAGACGAGGCCAAGGCGCTGCTGGCCGGTAAACCAGACGGAGAACTGAATAAATGAAGTTGAAAAACTAAATGAAAAGGGTAGAAGTAACGGAGGGGAAGTTTGGATACTTACGGAGCGATAGCGTCCGCCTTTATGTTTGGATTTCTACCGCAGCTAGCGGTTTAAATCAGGAAATCCAAACATAACAGCGGCCGGAAGTCCAAACATTCCCCGCAGTTACGACCAGACCCCATATATTTCAGGGTTTCTACTTACTTTTAATCAGCTCCGATAAGCAAGAAAAACTATTGTGCTGAAAACGGTTTTATGATACTTTATAATCTATAAAAACGTTTTTATAGCGAAGGATAAATGAAGATGGGAAAAATAACAATCAGGGATGTCGCCAGGGAGGCCGGTGTCTCGATCTCAACCGTATCGAATGCGTTGAATGATGTGGATGTGCTGAATCCGGAGACCAAATCGCATGTGCTTAAAGTGGCGCAGCGGCTGAATTACGTTCCTAACCTCAACGGCAAGCAATTGAAGTCGGGGAAAACCATGATGCTGGGCTTTTTTACGACCAGTGTGGCGGGACCTTATTTCTATAAGCTTGTGGAGGCCATGTCCCGGCAGTGTGACCGGCTGGGGTACGGGCTGAACGTATTTGTTACCAAAGATAAGCAGGTCGTGATGAGCAACATCCTCGGCCGGCGTGTGGACGGCGTCATAATTTATGAAGAGCTGGGCATTGACGACAAAGACATTCAGGCGATGAACAAAGAGAAGATCAAGGCGGTGTTTCTCGACCGGGTGCTGCAGAATGAGAACATGGGCAGTATCATTTTTGACTCCTTTGAGGCCGGATATGAAGCGACCAAGTACCTAATCGGGCTGGGCCACAAGAAAATTGCCTATATTTCCGGCGTGGATACGATGTTTGACAGCGTCCAGCGCAGAGAGGGCTATTTGGCCGCATTGCGCCAGTATGGCCTGCCGGTGAGCGAAGAGTATATTTTACAAGGCTATTTCGAGGAGGAGAGCACCTATAATGCGGTGAAATCCTTCATCCGGGCGTATCCCGGGAAGCTGCCTGATGCTTTTCTGGCCGGCAATGACCTCAGTGCGATCGGCTGTATCCAGGCGCTCAAAACCCATGGCTATGAGGTTCCCCTCGACATTAGCGTGGTAGGCTTTGACGATATTGATATCGCCCAGTACTATTCACCCCCGTTAACCACGGTGCGGAATCAAATCGCCAGACAAGGAATATTGGCCATCGAGCATCTGGTCCGCATGATTCAGAAGAAGGAGCAGGGCAATGCACAGAAACTGAAGGGCGAGCTTGTGGTCAGAGGCTCAAGTCATGTGAAGTTTGACCGGAGTGATCGGAAATTAGAGCCTAGCTGAAGGATTTCCGATCCTTTTTTTTGGGCAGAGAAGCCATTTCTGTTTGCCAAAAATAAAAACGTTTTTATTGATTCGGGATGCTGATTTGGGGAGTGATGAACGTGGATAAATTAGACCTGGTGCCCTCAGCGGCAGTCCAGCAAATGACAAAAAAGCCTGTGGGACAGAGGGTTAAAGAATGGATAGCAGATTTCAAAAGGCAATGGGAAATTCAGTCGATGGTGATACCGGGCGTTATTTTTATGATTGTTTTTTGTTACATTCCAATTTACGGCTTAACGATTGCTTTCAAAAATTACACGGTCATCGATACGCTGTCCTCGGCTCCGTGGGTGGGTCTGGATAATTTCAGAATCATTCTATCCGACAAATATTTCTGGGACTCGGTCATAAATACGCTGGGCATCAGCTTCCTGAAGCTGGCTATTGGATTTGTCATTCCGATTATCCTGGGGATTATGATCTACGAATTGAACCTGGGCCGTTTCAAAAAAATTGTGCAAACCATCTCGTATCTGCCGCATTTTTTGTCATGGATCGTGCTGGGGGGCATGCTGATCACCTGGTTCTCGACCACGGGGCTGTTCAATCAGCTGCTGCTCGATCTCGGGCTGATCTCGAAGCCGTCCAACATTCTGCTGGATGCCGGGAAGTACTGGTGGATCGCCACCTTGTCGGATATCTGGAAAGAGGCCGGCTGGGGAACGATTCTGTATCTGGCAATAATGTCGAAAATTGATCCCACGTATTACGAAGCCGCCAAAATTGACGGTGCAAGCCGGATGAGACAGATTTGGAATATCACATTGCCCAACATGAAAGCGATTATCAGCCTAAATCTGATCCTTACTGTAAGCGGTTTACTTGGCTCCAATCTGGATCAGACGCTCGTGCTCATGAACTCCCAGAACCGCGAGAAAGCCGAAGTAATCAACTCCTATGTATACCGCATGGGGATGACGCAGGGAGATTTTTCGTACGCAACTGCAGTTGGACTCGGGGTCTCCATCGTTTCCGTGATTCTGCTGGTTGCTGCGAACAAGATCACCAGCAAATTAAATGACAATCAATCTGTGCTGTAAAGGAGGCATTTGCCGTGAATCGGAAGGTCGTTAAAGAAGATCTCGACAGCAGGATCTTTGATGCCATAAATATCATTTTGCTGTTTCTCGTTACGGTAGTGATTGTCGTTCCGCTCTGGAACGTAATCATCTCCTCCCTCAGCTCAGGCAAGGCACTTGCCGAAGGCGGATTCATCTTTTGGCCGAAGGAGTTTTCCCTGGAGAATTACCGGGCGGTGTTCAATGACAACACGATCTGGCAGTCCTTTCTCGTCTCGGTCTCCAAAACTTTCGTCGGCGTCGTAACGCATGTATTTTTCTGCGCCATGATCGGCTACGGGCTCAGCAAGAGATACATAAGAGGCCGCAAGCTCTATGTTGCCATGGGTGTCATTACAATGTTTTTCTCCGGCGGCATGATTCCGACTTACTTGCTGATCAAATCGCTCGGTCTGCTGGACAGCTTCTGGGTGTATATTATTCCGGCGCTGTTCAGCTACTACGATGTTGTGATTCTGATGAACTTCTTCCGCAATGTACCGGATTCCCTGGAGGAGTCAGCCAAGATCGACGGTGCGGGTGATTGGCGCATTTTCCTGAAAATCTTCATTCCGCTGTCGATGCCCGCCATGGCGACCATCGCCTTATTCAACGGGGTGGGGCAATGGAATGATTTCATGACCACCAAGCTGTATATCACCAATCAGGCGCTGTACCCGCTGCAGATGAAGCTGTACGAAATTATCGTCCAGTCGCAAACCCAGTCGATGCAGAACATCGGCGGCTCGGCGGTCATTGAAACCACCACCAAAGGGGTTCAACTCGCAACGATTGTCATTACGACCTTGCCGATTGTTGTGATATATCCACTGCTTCAAAGGTATTTTATTTCCGGAATTATGCTGGGGTCGGTGAAGGAGTAGAGAAGACAGGGGGGATTTGTGAAAGCGTATTCTTCGTAGTCACGATATTACCAAATGGAAAATATACAAACTTTGAGGAGGACTAATACATGAATAAAGCAATCGGCAAAAAAGGACTGAAGCTGTGCACGGTGCTGATGGCGGCTGTACTCGTAATGTCGGGCTGCGGCGGAGGCGGCAACTCAGCAAGCTCAGATAAAGTAGATTTGCCATCAGTTGACAACCGTTACACGGTAGACGCGGAAACTCCGGCCTGGAAGCTGGACAAAAAAGAGGAAGCCACAGACCTTACCTGGTACGTGAATGCGGATTGGTGGAATACAGATTTCGGCAAAGACGTAGTCACGAAGAAAATTAAAGAGGACCTGAATATCAATATTAAGTTTATCACCGGGGACGATACGAAGCTGAATACGTTTTTTGCAGGCGGCGATATGCCGGATTTGCTGACCATCTTTGATTCGAACTCGCCGGTGGCGCAGAAGGCTGCTACCTGGGCACTGCCCCTGAATGATCTGGCAGAGAAGTATGATCCTTACTTCAATAAAGTGGCGGCCGCCGATACGCTGAACTGGTTCAAACTCGGGGATGGCAAAACCTACGGCTATCCGAACTATTCCAATACGCAGGCCGATTATGACAAAGGCAACATCCCGGCCACAACTGCTTTTGTCATCCGCAAGGATGTCTATGAAGCCTTGGGAAGCCCTGTGGTTAGCACACCGGAAGAGTTCAAAAATGTCATGGGCCAAATCAAAACCCGGTTTCCGGAGCTGACCCCCTTTGGCTTCAACTCCATCGGTGAAGGAACCGGCTCGCTGGGAGATACGCTGCAGGATTTCATTGGAGTACCGCTAGAAACCAAAGACGGCGGATTCTACAACCGCAATCTGGATGAGGAGTATCTGACCTGGATCCGGACACTGAACAGCGTCTACAGAGAAGGCGCAATCAGTGATGACAGCTTCGCCGATGACGGTACGGCCTTTGAGGAAAAGGTGAAATCAGGCAAATACGCCACCATGCTGCTTGACGGAACGCCGCAGCGGAGCGGTAATCTGCAGATTTTCATGAGTGCGAATCCCGGCAAGGAATACATCGCCATCGACGGACCGCAGAGCACAACCGGCAATGCGCCGACGCTGAACCAGTCCGGGATTACAGGCTGGATGATCAACTACATCACCAAGAAGTGCAAGGACCCGGCCAAAGCGATACAGCTCTTCACCTACCTGCTCAGTGACGAAGGCCAGATGCTGATGAACTATGGTATTGAAGGCGAAACCTATCAGATCAATGCGGACGGCAAGGTGGAGCTGCTGCCTGCAGTGAAGGACCTGCAATTAAATAATGCCGACAAATTCAAAAAGGATTACCGGCTGGGTGAGTTCATGTTCTTCGGGCATGACCGCGATAAGGCCTTGAGCGGGGATGCATTCCCGGAATCCATCAAGCAGATGCAGGAATGGGGCAAAGGCAAGCTTAAGCCGCACTTTATTCTGGAGAAAATCAACCCGGATCAGGGGACGCCGGAAGCACGGGCGCTGACCGCTATCGACACTCAGTGGAACACAAGCCTGGTCAGCATGCTTCGCGCCAAGGACGATGCAGCCTTTGACAGTATCCTGGCTGACTATAAAGATTTCCTGGATAAAAACAACTGGGAAAAGATCGTAGAGATCCGTACCGAAAAGATGAAGAAAAACAAGGAGAAGCTGGGGCTGAAGTAGTTTATTTTATTCATTTGGAGGGAAGCCACATTGCAGCAGCTAATTATTTACAGGTCTACAGGTGAAGACGAGTTATTCATAGAGCAGCCGCCAGAGCTGCTGAACCCGGTGGCTTCAGGGCAAACGGGCGTCATCGTTACGATTGACCAGAGTCAAACCTATCAGGAGATAGATGGCTTCGGGGCTTCCTTTACCGATTCGGCGGCTTATCTGATCAACCAGGTGCTTAGCCCTGAGCAGAGAACGGATCTGATGGCGAAGCTGTTCGATCCGGCAGCCGGGATTGGCTTATCCGTGTTGCGGAATCCAATGGGCGCTTCGGATTATGCCAGAACGGTATACAGCTATAATGATCTGCCTGAAGGGCAGACCGACACAGAGCTGAGCCGGTTCTCCATCGCCCATGATGAAGAGGATATCATCCCGCTGCTTCAGCAGGCTGTGGCTCTTAATCCGCAGGTCAGGCTGATGGCTTCTCCGTGGAGTGCGCCGGGCTGGATGAAGAGCAGCGGGTCAATGATCTCCGGAGAGCTGAAGCCGGAATATTACGGAGTGTATGCCAACTATTTTGTGCAGTTCATTCAGGCTTACGCGAAGCATGAGCTTCCTGTTTATGCGATCACCCCGCAGAATGAGCCGCTGTTTGAGCCGCATCATTATCCCAGCATGCTTATGCTGCCGGAGGCGCAGGCCGGTTTTGTGCGGGATTATTTGAAGCCTGCGCTTGTGAAGCATAAGCTCCCCGTCAAAATTCTCTGCTATGACCACAACTGGGACCGGCCGGATTATCCGCTGTCTGTGCTGGAGGCTGCCGGAGAAGCAGTCGATGGGGTGGCCTGGCATTGGTATGGCGGAGAAGCCGCAGCGCAGTCGCAGGTGAAGATGGCTTTTGACAGCAAAGAAGTGCACTTCACCGAAGGCTCGGGTGGAGAATGGATTCCGCCTTTTGAGCAGGCCTTCTCCAATGTGATCCGCACAGGGATTGAGATTCTGCGCAACCACAGCAAGTCGTTCGTGCTCTGGAATATGGCGCTGGACGAAAATAACGGGCCTACGGTGCCGGGCTTCGGCAGAAGCACCTGCCGCGGCATTGTCCGGATCGACCAGCAAACTGGAGAGCTTGCCTACACCCTGGACTACTATGCGCTGGCGCATTTCAGCAAAGTGATCCGGCCCGGAGCGCTGCGGATTGATTCCGCCGCAAGTCATGAGTCCATCCGTTCTGTCGCTTTTCTCAATCTGGACGGATCGATTGCGGTAGTCCTGTTCAACGATGGGGAAGAGGAAGCGGCTGTGGCTGTGAAGTTACCGGAGACCGGTGAGGTCAGTCTGCGTATGCCGGCAAAAAGTGCCGTTTCGATCAAACTCAATGGATAACAGATATCCGTGAATCACACGTACAGCCCATGCCATCCGGCATGGGCTGTCTGCATAGTCATCAACCATCGTAAAATGGTAAACTAGGAAGTATAGTATTTTACGGGGAGTGAAAGTCATATGAAAAAGCTTGCTGCCGGATTCCTGGCCGGGGCGGTACTTATGGTAAGCACACAGGCAATTGGTGCCTCAGTGAGTCTAGTAGGCAAGAAAATTCAGGCGGAATACACCGTAAAGGTATACGGCAAAAATTTGGCCGTTCCGGCTATTGTGATCGACGGGAAAAGCTATGCGCCGGTACGGGCGATCGGAGAACTGGCAGGCTATAAAGTTACACTCTCAGGCAAGACGATCAGTCTGGATGAGAAGCCGGGCAAGTCCTCCTCTTTGCTGGCCGAGAGAAACGCAGGCATCACTATTGGCCCGGTGCCGACGCCCGTATCAGACTCTGAAGCAGCGGAGATCAAGAGTACAATCAAGGCGATTGACAGCAAGATTGATATTGTAGTGGATAACATCCTG
Source organism: Paenibacillus sp. sgz302115 (assembly GCF_056120445.1). Lineage (NCBI taxonomy): Bacteria > Bacillati > Bacillota > Bacilli > Caryophanales > Paenibacillaceae > Paenibacillus > Paenibacillus sp. sgz302115. Next base: position 76,742 of record NZ_JBVYOK010000020.1, on the reverse strand, counting down.
ACCACGAGCAGCAAGCTAAAGCTGGATTCCGATAATTCTGACTTGAAGGACAAGCTGGAGCAATACAAGGCGGAATATGCCGACCTGCTGAAGCAGAAGGCCCAGGAGCTGGAGAAGTAACAGGCGAGAATGACAAGCAAGGGGCATTTCTTCAGCGGCAGCAGACGGTGAAAGCCCCTTGTTTGCTTTTCACCTGATTAAGAGTTATTATAGATAAATAAAGTCTGTAATAGAGGTGGCATATGAAATACTCAAAGGCAACCGATTATGCGCTGCATACGATGCTTTTTTTGGTGGCTGCCGCACCTAACAAGCCGATAGGGGTTCAGACATTGGCGGAACGGCAGGGGGTATCGCCCACCTATCTGTCCAAGATATTAACCAAGCTGGTCAAGGCAGGATTAATTGAATCCGCATCCGGTGCGAACGGCGGGTACCGGCTCAAGCGCAAGCAGGAGGAAATTTCTTTTCTGGACGTTATTCATGCCATTGAAGGCACGGCGTCACTGTTTGATTGCACGGTCGAGCATTCCAGTGAATGTCTGATCCAGAGAGAAATGGTTGAAGCGGAGCAGCAGATGGAGCGGTATTTGCAGAACAGAAAGATATCCGAGCTTGCCGGGAAAATAACGGTGGACTGACCCTCCACTTTTATTTTGGAACAATTATAGATATAGATAGTCTTTAAAGTCTTTGAATCTGAGGAACATATGACCAGGAAAGGGATGAGCCGAAATGACAAACGAGTTATTTAATGCAGCCGTATGGGAAAAGGCCTGGAAGGAGGACCCGGCAGCGATGGGCAACGTCTTTAAGAAGTCCGGGATGGACCCGGCGCATGGCTTTGACCACAAGGCGAAAGCTTTTAACGAAGAGGTGTTCAGTGAAGAGGGAAGACGCAGAAGCGAGCGGATCATTGGCTGGCTTGAGGGCCAGGGGGTGGATTTTGCCGGGCTGTCGGTTCTTGATGTGGGAGCGGCCTCGGGCGGATTCACGGTTCCTTTCGCCGAGCGGGGAGCGCGGGTTACAGCCGTTGAGCCTAACGTTCCATTATCCGAGCTGTTTCTGGAGAATACATCCAGGTTCGGGCAGGGTCAGGTGGAGCTGGTGCATGAAGCTTTTGAGCATGTGGATATTGCCGCCAGAGGCTGGAAGGGAGCCTTCGACCTCGTCTTTGTGTCCATGTGTCCCGTGGTTGTCGATTGGGAGAGTGTGGAGAGACTGCTCAGCTGTGCGCGTCAATACTGCTATATCAGTCTGATGGCGGGGCGCAGGGAGCATAGTCTGATGAATGAGGTTGTTCCTTTGCTGACAGGAGAGAAGCTGGCTATAGACAGCTCGGATATGGCCTATTTGAACCATCTGCTGTATTTGAAGGGCTATTCCTTCGAGTCGCTGGTGACCCGTGAGATGAAAACCGGTGAAGCCACCCATGAAGAAGCCATAGAGGAAGTGATGCAGCTGCTGAAGCATTACCGGCTGCCCGCAGATGATAACTCCCGCAAAATTGTTACAGAGTACGTTCACAGCACTTATCCTGGCGGCAAGGTCGCCATCCGCCAGGGCGGACGCTTTGGCAAGGTGCTGATCCGGCTGCAGGAGCTGAATATGTACAGCAGAGCGGAGGGAGGCAAGCGCCGTTAATTCGGTCTGACCTTGTATTTCTGACAAAAGATGATATGTTATAGATAGATCCCCATCGCGGGATCTATTTTACTATTTAGGCTGAATTAATGAACTACAAAAAGGCAGTAATGATCAAAGCCGATTTGGTAAATCAATAATTCAGTCTATAGAAAAGGAAGGAATGATGGAAATGAGAGGGCAAGTGCAGGTTTTCGAGCAGGACCGGATGAAGAAGGCAGGTGAAATCTACTATGAGCCATAGTCTGATTACACATCCCATGCGTGAGGAACTTGTGCGCCAGCTGGTATATTTCGATGAGCATATATTCGCCATACTTGACCGGGTAGCTCTGGAATCGGCTGCGGAAAAAGCGGAAACCCGGGCAATGATCAAGAGCTATCAAGAGCGTGTGCAGCGGATTCTGTCCGGTGCCGGCGATGATTTGGAGCGATCCGTAGTGCTTATCGGCTCCCGCATTTCTCTGAAGATTGGCCCGGAGACGCTGAAGGAATCTTACACCATCGTAATTCCGGAGGACACCGGACTGGATGAGCACTGCATTTCACTGTGGTCTCCGATGGGCAGGGCGCTGCTCCTGGCTGAACCTGGTGAGACGGTAACGGTTCATACGCCCTTTGGCAGTGATCAGGTACTAGTGCTGAATAATGTGTACGTGTAGGAAAAAAAGAGGTTTACGCTAAAACGGCTGCGCCGTCCATTCAGGGACGGCGCAGCCGTTGCTGCTTGTTATAGAAGAAATTCCGGGCTGTCTGCTGACAGGCTGCTTGCTTACAATTCCTCCACTTCGCGCAGCCAGAGGGCGGCGGAGGCGTCGCTTGGCATGCGCCAGTCGCCGCGCGGCGAGAGGCTGACCGTCCCGACCTTAGGACCGTCCGGCAGACATGAACGCTTGAACTGCTGGGTGAAGAAGCGTTTGATGAATACCCGCAGCCAGTCTGCCAGCTGCTCTTTGGAATAGGTGTCGCCAAAGGCATGCCGCGCTAGATAGAACATCTTCGCAGGCGAAGCGCCGGTACGCAGCATGTAATACAGGAAGAAATCGTGTACGACATAAGGTCCGAGTATATCCTCTGTAAGCTGGACAATCTCTCCGGTGGCTGAAGGCGGGAGAAGCTCGGGGCTGATCCCTGTGTCGATGATGCTGTACAGCAGCTTGTTCACTGTATCGTCCGCTTCGTTGTCGGCATACCAGGCGACGACATATTGAATCAGCGTCTTCGGAATCCCCGAATTGACGGCGTACATGGACATATGGTCTCCGTTATAGGTGCACCATCCGAGCGCAAGCTCCGACAGATCGCCGGTGCCAACGACGATGCCGCCGTTCTTGTTGGCCAGATCCATCAGGATCTGCGTGCGTTCCCGGGCCTGGACATTCTCATAGGTCAGGTCGTGAACGTCCTTATCATGGCCGATGTCCTCGAAATGCTGCAGACAGGCAGATTTGATGTCCACAACCTTGAGCGAGGCCCCGAGTGCGTTGATGAGCCCTACGGCATTGTCGTAGGTGCGGTTCGTCGTGCCGAAGCCGGGCATGGTCACGGCCAGCACATCGCTGGCCGGACGGCCCAGCAGCTCCATTGCCCGTACGGCGACGAGCAGCGCAAGCGTTGAATCCAGACCGCCGGAAATGCCGATCACGGCCTGCTTGGTGCCGATGTGGCGGATACGCTTCATCAGGCCGGAGGTCTGAATCGAGAGAATCTCCCGGCAGCGCTCGTCGCGCTGCTGCGGGTTCCCGGGAACGAACGGGTTCACCGCCATGCTGCGGATCAGTTCCCGGTCTTTGTGCTTGCCGGCGGGAGGGGCATACAGCACCTCGCGGTAATTCCGGCCGCCCTTGCCGGCCCGGAACGTGCCCATCACTGTGCGGGAATACTGGATTCTCGGCACATCAATATCTGCGACGATGATCCGGCTCTCATGGGTGAAGCGCTCGGATTCGGCGAGCATCTGCCCGTTCTCGGCGATCAGCGAGTGGCCGCCGAACACGACATCCGTCGTTGATTCGCCGGTATTGCAGCCGGCGTAGACGTAGCCGGCCACGCAGGAAGCGGATTGGCTGGAGACGAGCTGGCGGCGGTAATCCGCTTTGCCTACCAGCTCATTGCTGGCAGAGGGGTTGAACAGCAAAGTGGCTCCGGCCTGGGCCAGCAGGCTGCTCGGAGGAACCGGCACCCAGAGGTCTTCGCAGATTTCCACGCCGAAGGACAAATTGCCGTCTCCTTCACTGGTGAAGATCAGATCATTGCCGATAGGAACGGCAGCTCCGTCAATACGCAGCTCCGTTACTTCAAGCTCCTCGGCTCCGGCAAACCAGCGGGGCTCATAGAATTCGCTGTAGCCAGGGATGCAGGTCTTCACCACAAGGCCCAGGATATTTCCGTGCTGCATCACGGCCGCGCAGTTGAACAGCCGGCTCTTGATTGAGACCGGCAGCCCGGCGATGACGATCAGGTCCCGCCCTTTTGTCGCTGCGGAGATTTTCAGGAGCGCCTCCATTGCAGCAGCCTGCAGCGCTGGCTGAAGGAATAAATCGGCGCACGTATAGCCGGTTATGCAGAGCTCAGGCAGGACCAGATATTCGACCTGCTGCTTGTCCGCTTGTGTGATGACCTCAATGATTTGTTCTGCATTAAATGCGCAGTCGGCAACCCGCAGTTCTGGGGAAGCGGCGGCAACTCTCGCAAATCCGAAATTCTGCATTTGTTTCACCTATCCTTTGTATGAATGACACGTACTATTAATTGTACCCATGATCTGGTACCCGTAACAAGTACATATCAGCCAAAACTCCAAGGAGATTGCTTACGGATTGAACTGAAAATAAGGAGAGCACTACCGAACGTCGCCAGGATTAAGTGGAAAAAGGAAACCTAAATCGTTGATTTTGCTGTTCTTTTGGTGATTAGTTGGAAAAAGGAGACTTAATCCTCCCCATATCCATCCATATAGAGATTTTGGGAAGAAATAGCTGGAGTTTTTCCCACTAACGATCCTCAGAGGAGGTCGCTCAGCAGATTGAAGTGGAGAAATTCCATCTCAGTTACCTGCAAAATAGACAATCGCATACGGAATCATTTATTCCTGAAATTTTGGCCGCCGCAGACGTTCATAAAAAAATCTGTAAGCGATTGCCCTGAGTATAACCCTCTTCCGGGCCGCTTCAATGGAATACAGATGCTCTGAAGTTACACTATACACATGAAATAACACGTGTTATACTCTTGCCGAGGTGCTGATATGAGCAAAAAAAGAGTAACCAGCCACGACGTAGCCAGGCTTGCGGGCGTGTCCCGCAGCGTGGTATCTGCCGTGCTGAATGATACGCCGGGTATCGGTGTAAGCGCGGAGACCCGCGAGAACGTGCTGGCGGCGATCCGGGAGCTGAACTACCATGTGGATGCCCAGGCACGCAGCATGAAGACGGGCCGCAGCATGAGCCTGGCGGCGTTCGGGGATACCCGGCATCCGCTGTTCATGCGGCTGCTGGAGGGCATGCAGAGCGAATGTGAGGCGCATGGCTATCACATTCTGCTCTGCTCGCCGGGCCACAGGCCGGACGGCAAGGCCAGAGCGGAGCTGGTGGATCTGTACCACCAGCGGAAGATCGACGGAATCGTGACGCTGGACAGCACCAGCTATCATGATGAAGCATGGGCCGCCAAGGTCAGCGAGGCGGGCGTTCCCTATGTATCCGTCGAAGGCTATGCCGAGACGGAGGGGGTCTGCTCTGTGCTGGCCGATTACAAAGGCAGCGTGCAGCTTGCACTTGATTATTTGATGCGCGATAGCGCTCTGCAACTGCAGGCTCCCCTATATGCCGAGGTGTATCATGATGGCGTCCGCAGCTGGGCGGAGCGGACGCGCCGGGATGCCTATACCGGCTGGTGCAGCGAACGGGGCATGAGCCCGTTCTCATTCCGTCTTCCCGAACGGGAAGGGCGGGTGAGATGGGAGGAGTGGCTCATGAAGCTGACGGATATCAGCAAGCCCGCGCCGCCGCTTCTGGTGAACTGGTCCAGCGGCATCCCCGATTTGTACCGGGCCGCACAAAAACTGGGCCTGCGCATCGGCGGAGACCTGCAGGTGATGGCGGCAGACAATACGATTCAGGGCCACCGGCTGAGCCTGCCGTCGCTGAGCTGTGTAGAGATCCCCTATGTGGGCATGGGAGAAGAGGCGGTCCGCCGCGTATTGAAGCAGATAGACGGCAGCAAGGCGGAAGAGGCTTCCGGGAAAATCTGGCTGCCCGCCGTCCTAAGAGCGGGAGAAAGCGCGTAAGCGCATTCTGAGGACGGCAGCCTACATAGGCGGGAATATGTTTTACGCCTGGTATCATATATTTCTGACAGAAGCGGCTCCGTCTATAGAATGGACGGAAGAGCCCTTTTGCCAGTGTATATAACACGTGTTATATAAGGAGGACAAAAGAATGTTTTGGACTGAGGAGAAGCTGGCTGCAAGGCTTCGCGAGCTGGAAGGATACCGTTACCGCGAGCTGACCAAGCTGAATGATTGGCTGATGGCGGAGGACAAGGAGGGAGCGAACGGGATGTATCCGCCGCAGCTTGGCGGAGACAGCACGCTGCGGCTGGGGGATTACTGGACCGGAAGGGATGTCTACCTCTGGCTGCAGAGAACAGTAGAAGTGCCTGCTGAATGGAAGGGAAAACGCGTGGTGGGGCTTTTTGATTTTGGCCGGACCGGCGGGGGCAACAACAGCGGGTTCGAGTCGCTGCTGTTTGTGGATGGCAAGCCTTATCAGGGGGTGGATTCCAACCACCAGGAGGTTTTTCTGGAGGAGGATGCGGCTGGCCGGGCGCTGGATTTCACCTTCCGCTTATGGTCGGGGCTGGAGGGCGGCGGCCTGCCGGTTCCCCAGGAGCACCGGATAATCCGGGCGGAGCTGGCCTGGCTGGATGAGGCGGCGGATAATTTGTATTTTACGGGCCGGGCGGCACTGGGTACTTACAAGCAGCTCGCAGACAATCAGCCGGAGAAACAGGAATTGCTGCTGGCGCTCAACCGGGCGTTTAACAGGCTGGACTGGTCGAAGCCGGGCAGCGGGGATTTTTACATCTCGGTTCAAGAGGCGGAGACGCTGCTGCTTGAGCAGCTTGCACTGCTGGAGTCCAAGCATCCTGTAACTGTAACCGCTATCGGTCACACGCATATCGACGTTGCCTGGCTGTGGCGCCTTGCCCATACCCGGGAAAAAGCGGCGCGTTCCTTCTCCACAGTGCTCCGGCTGATGAAGCAGTTCCCGGAATACGTCTTTTTGCAAACCCAGCCGCAGCTATATGCCTACATCAAGGAAGATTACCCGGACATCTATGACGAAATCCGCAAGCGGGCCCAGGAAGGACGCTGGGAAGCCGGTGGTGCGATGTGGCTGGAGGCGGACTGCAATCTGACGAGCGGGGAGTCGCTGGTGCGTCAGATTCTGTACGGGACGAAGTTTTTCCGGGAGGAGTTCGGCGTGGAGTGCAGCTATTTGTGGCTGCCGGATGTGTTCGGCTACAGCTGGGCGCTGCCGCAGATTTTGCGCAAATCGGGAATTGATATGTTTATGACCACAAAGATCAGCTGGAACCAGTACAACCGCATGCCTCATGATACGTTCCGCTGGAGAGGCATTGACGGCAGCGAAGTGCTCACCCACTTTATCACCACGCCTGATGCGCCTGACTACACTGCCTGGTGTTATACCTATAACGGACTGATTGAACCCTTCTCTGTACAGGGTATCTGGGATCAGTATCGGGACAAAAATTTGAACCGCGAGCTGCTGCTCTCTTACGGATACGGCGACGGAGGCGGCGGGGTCAACCGGGAAATGCTTGAAATGCGCCGCAGGCTGGACCGGATGCCAGGAATTCCGGCTGTGCAGACAGGGCGGGCGGATGAATATTTCGAGCGTCTGAAAGAAACCGTCAGAACTACTGACCAGTATGTTCATACTTGGGACGGGGAGCTGTACCTGGAATACCACCGGGGTACCTATACCAGCCAGGCTTATAACAAACGGATGAACCGGAAGCTGGAGCTGCTGTACCGTGAAGCAGAATGGCTGCAGGTGCTGCTGGCAGCGGAAACGGGCAGCTTCGGCAATTATCCTGTGAAATCGCTGCAGGAGGGCTGGCAAATCATTCTGCGCAATCAGTTCCACGATATTATCCCCGGCTCCTCGATCCGTGAGGTGTATGAGGATTCGCGGCTGGAGTATGCGGAAGCGGAGCAGCTCGGCAGAGCTGCGCTGGATGCGGCTGCGGCCGGGCTGGCGGAGAAGGTCGGGCAGGCAAAAAAGGTGGAGCAGTCAGCTTCGCCGCTGGGTACGGAATACACCGTATTTAACAGTGCCTTCTTTGACCGGACAGAGCTGGCGGCATTCCCTTATGATGCTGCTGACGGAGATATCGTGTGGACTGCCGCGGACGGCAGAGGGCTTCCGGCCCAGCATGTCGGCGACGAATGGCTGATTGAGGTTCCTGCTGTTCCGATGCTGGGCAGCACGGTAATCACATCCCGGCCAGCCGCTGGAGCGGCAGAAAACACAACCCTTATTGCCGCCGGTCCGGTTCCGTTCGAGTGGCAGGATTCCCGGCTTACGACGCCTTTTTATGTGCTGGAATGGAACGAGGCGGGGCAGCTTAGCCGGATTTATGACCGTCAGGAACAGCGTGAGGTGCTGGCAACGGGCGAGCACGGGAATGTGCTGCAGGTATTTGAGGATAAGCCGAAGATGTTCGATGCTTGGGACATTGATCTGTACTATCAGGAGAAAAAGCGGGAAATTACCGACCTCCGTTCGGTGGAGCTGACGGCCTGCGGCGAGCATGTGGCGGTGCTGAGATTCACCTGGAACTATATGGACTCCTCTCTGGTTCAGCAGGTCAAGGTATATGCCGCAAGCCGCCGGATCGACTTCGAGACACTGGTCGATTGGCATGAGCAGCATCAGCTGCTGAAGGTCGCTTTTCCAGTGGCGGTGCGGGCTACGGAGGCTACCTACGACATCCAGTTCGGCAACGTCAGACGGCCGACGCACTGGAATACGAGCTGGGATTATGCCCGGTTCGAGAGCGTGGGCCATCAGTGGGCCGATTTATCGGAGCGGGGCTATGGCGTGAGTCTGCTGAACGACTGCAAATACGGCTATGATATTAAGGATCATGTGATGCGGCTGTCGCTGATCAAATCGGCCACCGAGCCGGACTGGCAGGCGGATCAGGGAGAGCACCGGTTTACCTATGCCCTGCTGCCGCATAAGGGGGACTGGGCGGCGGCAGGCACGGTGCATGAAGCCTGGTCGCTGAATAATCCGCTGCATGCAGTCAAGGGCGGCTATCACGCCGGAGCCGGTAAATCACTGATCAAGACGAATGCCGCCGGCATCGCGATTGATGCTGTCAAAATGGCAGAGAATGGCGATGGCTGCATTGTCCGTCTGCATGAATATACGGGAACCCGCAGTACCGTAACGCTCGGCAGCGACTATCCGGTGCATTCCTGGCAGGAATGCGACCTGCTGGAGCGGCTGGTTGACAAAGTCAAACCGGGCCAGACGGTCACGCATGAAATGAAGCCTTATGAGATCAGCACCTTTATAGTTCGATTCTCCGGCTAAGCCGGGGGGAATGAATCAGTTTTTGCAGAACAGGCATCCCCTTTCCATTGTGAAAGAGAGATGCCTGTTTGCTGATACATTTGTAAAGCCTGTAGTTTGCGCCTTGAATACCGACCGGTAAACCAGTGGAATAAAGAGTGTTACGGACGGATATAGCGTCTAAAGGAATCGTCCATGAACCGCCGTATACCGTACTGTGGTGTGAGAGCTTGGGGGCTAACCGCCCCATGTTACTCGATTAGTTGCAAGTTTTAACTCCATTTACATGTTGTTCTAAATGACAAATATGTAGATAGAGCAACAAATCGTTTATTCGTCTTTGGTTACTATCGCTTTAATATATTGATTTTGGCCTGTTTCAACCGCTATTTCCTGTTCGGAATTGATATTTTTGATAGACCATAGCTTTGTCCCCACTTGGTAAAAATTAGAGGAATAATCAAGTGTTTCTCCCGTCTCAGTTGTTGAGTAATTCTTAATCTCTCCGAGCGGTTCATCAACCTCTTCAGCAGGTGTATCCGTAATAGTGTATATAATATTATTCCATTTAATAGAGGGGAAAGCAAAAGAACCGAATCCAACCGAGGAGGTTTTAATTTCTTCCTTGGTTTCCTTATTCCCTTTGGATTCATTTGAGCAGGATATAAGCAGCAGGAGCGAGAGTAAAAGTATGATTCGCTTATTCATGTTCGTCACCTCATCTTCTAAACGGAATTACTTCAGGAAATGTTGCCGTCGATTATTTGAGAATACTTTGGAGTGAAAGTTCTTCACTGCTATGGATGTTTTTGTAAGTATCGTTATTGCGTAAGAAAACACTATCATCCTCGTTAATAGGAATATAGTTTCCATCGTCTGTTTTATGCAAGAACAGAACAACCTCTTGATCTTTTTGTAGATGCGTGGAATGGTTGGCGATCACTTTAATTTTTCCGATAGTTCCTCCCTTTTGGGAAACAGTTATCATGGAGCCTTCTATATCTTCGCTTCCTTTTAGGACACTCTGAACTTGAATTTGACTAAGGGCCGAATACGTACCATATTCCCCGTCTTTTTAGTAATACCCTAATTTATTTACTACTTTTCCTTGAATTACTAGATCCGAGGCTTGCGCAAGATCCGCTTCATTTTCGTATACTACTGCCCATGATGGAAAGAGGTATATGCCATCTTCTTGAGGAGTGGAGTTTTCTACAGTCGAGTCACTGGCTTTAGAAGCAAAAACGGGATATAGATTATTTACAACAGAGATATCCGATGCAGAAGGATTCAAGGCTCTTGACTGTACGTAAGTTCCATTAGTATATACGAATGTACCGGGGGCCATGATAGAAGAAGTCTCTATAGATGAAGTGTGTTCTAGTCCAAGAGCGTGCCCAAGCTCATGGCCGGCTAAGCCCGCGACAATACTGCTGGTATATCTGCTTAGGGATGTGTAATACGTATTAATCCAGCACTGGGTATTAACAATTATGCCATTTGACCTTGTTACAAGAGTATAACCGTCATCACTTGTGTTCGAGTTGCTTAAGTTATAAGTGTAAAAATTTGAAGCAGCCCCAAGTGTGCTGCTAAGTTGAAAGTTGGTGTTGTTTTTCCACTTGGCTGCGCCACTTGCCCATGCGCTCGTATCACTGCTGGGTGATATAGTTACTGTTTGGTATCGACTTGACCAATGCCCATGTGTTGTTGGAGCAGCGAAACTTGTAGAAGCACTTATCACTAAACTTAGGGATAATAGGACAGCGGATACTAAATAGCTTTTTTTCTTCAAAATCGAGATCATCCTTTTTTTAGTTTTACAGTAAATAAATTCTACATAATATCTCAATACCCTTTTTCATTTGGGTAAATTTATTGTTAAAAGTAAAATGTGGATAGTCAAGGTCCTAACGCCTTAAGAAGCTAAGAAATTTACGTCAATATGAGACACAGCCTGCTTGGAAAAAATATAGGTTATGCAGGTTATATGCGTCTGGCCAAAATCATGGGCGCGGATGCCCAGATGAAGCGGAGCGGTCATGGCAATACCTCCTTTTTGTTCAACATACGATTTCTTATTTCGCAAAATACAAAATCCGCAGGCTGCAAAGCTTGCGGATTTTGATCTTCAGGCACTCCGCCGCTTGCGGATTAGAGAATGCACTGCATACCGGGGAGTCCTGACTTCATCTATGTTTCTGGCTAATCGCACAAATGTGTGCTCAAGGTGCTCAGCTCCGCAGACTGACGAATTGCATCTACTACTAAAGCGGCTATGCGGGCAGCGCCTTCCTTGCTGAAGTGGGTATCATCCGTGATGCCCTGCGGATAATTGGGATGCCCGTTCACGGGCAGATGCATGAACAGCATCCGCGAGCCTTCTTCTCCCAGCAAGCGGTATAGCTGCTGGGAGGAGGCGAAGATATCCAGCAGCGGCGTACCGGTGTCCGCAGCGACTTCGCGCATCACCTCCGGGTACGGTCCGACCGCCAGCGGGTCGGGCTCACCGCCGGGAGTGAAGCGGCGGCGGCTGACGGAGGTCAGCAGTACAGGGAAGCCGCCGCTGCTGCGGGCGAAATTGACGAATGTCAGCAGATTGCGGCGGTAATCTGTCCCCGGCTCAGTATAGCGGGCCGGATCTTCCTTCTTCTGATCGTTATGTCCAAACTGGATCAGCAGGAAGTCGCCGGGCCGGAAGTCCTTCCCGATATCGTCCAGACGGCCTTCCGCCAGAAAGGACCGGGTGCTGCGCCCGTTGATTGCGCGGTTGTCCAACGTAATCGAAGGGCTGAAATACGGCTGGAGGTATTCCCCCCAGCCGGTCATCGGCTTCTCGCCCGCCCCTTTCTGGGCGGCGGTCGAGTCACCGGCGATAAACAGCGTCGGCATTATCTGCCTCCTCTCTGCTTGCCGAAGATGTGCGGCCTGTATTTGTCTGATTTGTCCGCTTCCTTGCAATTATGCTCAATTGCCGGATGCAAAGCCGAAGTAGCCAGCGGCATTGTTGTAGGCGACATCCTCCACCAGTTGCCCCAGCAGCGCCAGGTCATCCGGCGCTTCGCCGCGCCCTGCCAGCTCGCCGACCCACTCACAAAGCACGCGGCGGAAATATTCGTGGCGCGTGTAGGACAGGAAGCTGCGCGAGTCGGTCAGCATGCCGACAAAGTTGCCCAGCAGACTGTTGTCGGCCAGTAGAGTTAACTGTCGGCGCATGCCGTCGCGGGTATCGTTGTACCACCAGCCGGAGCCGAGCTGCAGCTTGCCTGCGGTGTCCTTTTGATAGCAGCCCATCAAGGCGAGCAGGGCCGGATAATCGCCCGGATTGAGCGAGTAGAGGATGGTCTTCGGCAACCCCTTGCCGCATTCGGCCCGGTCCAGCAGCTTCGAGAGCGCTTCGGCCAGCGGCAGGTCGTTTATGCCGTCATATCCGGTATCCGGCCCCAGCCGCCGGAACATCGGCGTGTTATTGTTGCGGAAGGCGTGCAGGTGAAGCTGCATGGTCCAGTTCTTGTCATGGTACATTCCAATCAGCGCCGACAGCAGCTCTGTGCGGTAGACGGTAATCTGTTCCGGTGTCAGCACAGCGCCCTGCAGGCGTATGGCGAAGATGTGCTCCACCTCGACGGCGTCAACCGCAGCCTGATACCGCAGCACATCCAGCGCATGGTCGGAGAGGCGGCAGCCATTGTTGTGGAAGAATTCCACACGGCCACGCAAAGCCTCAACCAGCTCCGCATACGTGGTTACCGGCTGTCCGGCTGCCGCCGCAAGACGTTCCAGGTAAGCGCTGAAGCCTTCGGCGTCGATATTAAGCGCCTTGTCAGGCCGGAAGGTAGGGAAGACCTGAAAGGATTGCTCGGATTCCTTCAGCAGCTGGTGATATTCCAGTGAATCCGCCGGATCATCGGTGGTGCAGATGATTTTAACATTTGAATTCCGGATAAGACTCCGCCGGGTGTAGGCCGGTTCAGCGAGCTTGCGGTTAACCTCCTCCCAGATGGCCGGTGCGGAAGCTTCGTTCAGCGGCTCGGAAATGCCGAAGAAACGGCGCAGCTCAAGGTGGGTCCAGCTGTAGAGAGGGTTGCCGACAGCCTTAGGAAGCGTGCGTGCCCAAGCCAGAAATTTGTCATAATCCGAAGCATCTCCGGTAATATGGGATTCAGGCACTCCGTTCGCACGCATAAGCCGCCACTTGTAATGGTCTCCGGCGAGCCAGGCTTCGGTCAGATTGCGGAACGCCTTGTCTTCATAAATTTCCTTCGGGTCCAGGTGGCAGTGGTAATCAATAATCGGCATGGCTTTGGCATGATCATGGTAGAGAAGCTGCGCCGTCTGGCTGGTCAACAGAAAATGATCATCTAAAAACATCGGAAGTCTCCCTTTACTTATATTTATATAGAATTAGAGCGTAACTCCGGTCTTGAAAATAGCCAGCTCACGAACTTCGTTTTGCTCATTGCGCGTTTTTTGGCCGCTGGCCACATTGATAATATAAGTGATAAATTCCTCAAGCACATCGGCCATCGGACGCTCCAGCAGCGGTCCGGCATTGAAATCCATCCAGTGGCCCTTTTTGGCAAAAAGATCATTGTTGGTCGCTATTTTCACCGTGGGCACAAAGCTCCCGAACGGCGTTCCCCGGCCAGTGGTGAAGAGCACGAGCTGGCAGTCGGAAGCGGCGAGGGCGGAGGCTGCCACCAGATCGTTGCCCGGAGCCTGCAGCAGGCTGAGGCCTTTGCGGCGCAGCTTCACACCGTATTGGAGCACATCCACGACGGGCGAGCTGCCGGCCTTTTGCGTGCAGCCGAGTGATTTGTCTTCCAGAGTGCTGATCCCGCCGGCCTTGTTGCCGGGGGAAGGGTTCTCGTACACCGGCTCGCCGTAGGAGAGGAAGTACTGCTTGAAATTATTGATCAGAGAGACGATGTCCTCATAGACCTCGCGGCTCTCGGCACGGGCCATCAGCATTTTCTCTGCGCCGAACATTTCAGGGACCTCGGTCAATACGGAGGTTCCGCCCTGGGAGATAATAAAATCGGAAAAAGCGCCCAGCAGCGGATTGGCCGTAATGCCGGAGAAGCCGTCGGAGCCGCCGCATTTCAGGCCGATGTTGAGCTCGCTGAGCGGAATCGGCTCACGGACATCGTTCTTCGCCGATTCGTACAGCTCCTCGAGCAGCGCGAGGCCTGCCTCCAGCTCATTACCCACCTCCTGGGCGACGAGGAATTTGACCCGGCTCTTGTCATAGTCGCCCAGCATGCTGCGGAATTCGGAGACGATATTGTTCTCGCAGCCGAGGCCGAAGACCAGCACACCCCCGGCGTTGGGATGATTCACAGCATCCAGCAGAATGCTGCGGGTCATGCGGTGATCATCACCGAGCTGCGAGCAGCCGTAAGGATGCTTCAGTACGGTGAGGTTATCGAAGCCGCCAAGGTCCGGGTGCTCGGCCTTGAATTCCTGCAGCATTTGCTCGGCGATGCCGTTCACGCAGCCCACCGTGGGGATGATGAACAGATCGTTGCGGATGCCCGTCTTGCCGTTTGCCCTGCGGTAGCCTTGAAAGGTCAAATCGCGATGAGGATAAGTAACGGGATGAAGGTCGGGAAGGTACTCATACTCCTCTTCACCGGACAGATTCGTCTTAATGTTGTGCGTATGCACCCAGTCACCAGCCTGAATCGGAGCAGTGGCATGGCCGATGGGATATCCGTATTTTGTAATGACATCTCCTTCGGCAAAAGCAGTCAAGGCGATTTTATGGCCCTGCGGAATATCCTGTACGGCTTCAAGACTCAGCCCTTCGAAGGCTAGCTGCTCACCGGAGGAGATGGGACGCAGCGCAACGGCTACCGTATCCCGGGGATTCATTTTCATTAATCGTTTCATGCTGTCCCTCCTACAAGTAAATTAACTTTAGATTTTCATATGGGTCTGGCCGTAACTACGGGGAATGTTTGGACTTCCGGCCGCTGTTGTCTCCAGATTTCTTGAATTTTTCCGCTGTTCGCGGATGAAATCCGGAGACAAAGGCGGACGCGTTCGCTCCTCCAGTTCCAAACTTCCCCTCCGTCACTTCTGCCCTTTTTTTCACCTATCAAGTTATATTTAAATTCCGGCATACCTTAACTCACAAACTGCTCCAGCGCGGCCCGGCTGTCAGAGCCTTCGAGCTGCTGCAGCTTGCTGGCCACCGCTTCTGTAAGTCCAGGCACCTGTGTCAGATCCTGCCCCCACAGGCTGTCTTCCTTCAGAATCGCTGCTGCGAAGGTGGACGGATCGCTCCAGGCCTGATCAAAAAGAGCCAGCACCTCCGGGCTGTCCTGCCGCTTCACGCGGTCACCCCGGTAGCTGAGCAGCAGGGCGGCGAAGGACAAGGTGATCAGCGGCGGCAGTTGTTTACGCTCTTGCTGATACCGGAGCAGGACAGGGAGCAGCCGGGTTTTGAATTTGGAGATACTGTTCAGGGAGATGGAGGCCAGCTCATGGCGGATAAAAGGATTCTTGAACCGCTCCAGCACGGCGCTGGAATAGGACAGCAGCTCTTCCTTGGGCAGATCCAGCATCGGCAGCAGCTCCTCTTCCATCAGCTCGCGCACAAAACGGTAAAATGTTTCGTCATTCATCACATCCTCAACCGTTTCCAGACCCGCCATCATCGCCAGCGGAACCATAGCCGTATGCGGGCCGTTCAGCAGATGCACCTTCCGCTCGCGGTAAGGCGTCATATCGTCCGTAACAACCACGTTTAACCCCGCCTTCGCCAGCGGCAGCCGCTCTGATATCCACGAAGGCCCTTCAATAACCCAGAAAAGAAACGGCTCGGCGGTCACCATCAGCTTGTCGAGGTATCCCAGCTCGGATTCCAGCCCGGCAGCCTTGTCACGCGGGTATCCGGGAACAATGCGGTCAACCAGACTGCAGCAGAAGGTGTTCTCCGCATCCAGCCACTGCAGGAAATCTTCACCCAGATTCCAGTCTGCGGCGTATTGCCGCACAATCTCCTTCAGCTTCTCGCCATTGCGGTCAATCAGCTCGCAGGGAATGATCACGAAGCCTTTTTTGCCCAGTTCAAACCGCCGGTGGAGCAGGGAGGTCAGCTTGGCGGGGAAGCTTTTGGGCGGCGTGTCCTGAAGCCGGTCTCCGGGGTGATAGGCAATGCCCGCTTCTGTCGTATTGGAGGTGATGAACTCCAGCTCGTCATTTTCGGCCAGTGCGAGGTATTCCTCATATTCGCTGTATGGATTGATCACCCGGCTGACGCTTGTGATAATCTCCCGGGAATTGACCTGTTGCTGCTGCATAATGCCGCTCAGCAGCACCGTATACAGATTGTCCTGCTCGGCCATCAGACCGCTGAGTCCTTCTCCGATGGGCATGACCACAACTGCACTTCCGTTAAACAGTCCTTGCTTGTTCATTTGCTGGAGCTGCCAGTCAACAAAGGCGCGCATGAAATTTCCTTCGCCGAATTGGATCATCCGTGCGGGATACTGCGGCAGTTCGGGCATTGCGCTTCTGGATAAACGTTGTGTCATAAGCGTTCATTAATCTCCTTTATAATGGTTTTGATG
Organism: Paenibacillus sp. sgz302115; assembly: GCF_056120445.1. NCBI lineage: Bacteria > Bacillati > Bacillota > Bacilli > Caryophanales > Paenibacillaceae > Paenibacillus > Paenibacillus sp. sgz302115. The sequence goes on along the minus strand of NZ_JBVYOK010000020.1, from coordinate 59,908 downwards.
GATGCACACGTGAACATTTTATGCAAAAAAAGAGAGCACCTGAGGTTGAACCGGATGAAGGATGATTTCATGCCGAAGTATCGTACTCGCTAGAGTGCATAAGTGGAAAAAGTAAACCTAGAATTGGCGATTCGGCCTCCAGAAAATCCATCTGAACACCGCTGCGGTGCGAAATTCAGTGAATTCACTTCGTCCGAGCATGAGCATACGAATCCGGTTACGAGGTGCAATCCACCAGGTAGAGCAAGTCTACCTGGCCTGCCGCATGATGTTCTCCGCTAAGTTCGCTCAGCATGTGCAGCTATGCACTCAGCACCGCTCGCCGCCTTACACTTCTCCGACAGTCTGACGAGCGACAAGCGCGGTCTTAACGAATAGCTGCTGCGGTGCGCTCTCGGGGTTCAGGAGTAACTGAATGAGCATTTTGGTGCCCAGCTCGCTGATCTCGGCAATTGGCTTGCGGACCGTTGTCAGCGCGGGGTTCGTGTAACGCGCAAACATGATATCGTCAAAGCCGATCAGCGAAATCTGATGCGGAACATCAATTTTATGGGCATAGCAGGCGTTCATCGCACCAATCGCCATGTCGTCATTGGAGCAGAACACCACAGTTGGCGGCTCATCCAGAGCGAGTAGTGCGGCCATCGCGGCATATCCGCTCTCAATACTGTAATCCCCGGGCACAAAATAGTCGGAATTCAGCGGAAGCCGCCGGGCGATCAGACTGTCCATGAAACCTTGCTTGCGTTCACTTGACGACTTGAAGCCGGGCTTGCCTTCAATAATCGCAAATCTCTGGTGCCCCTGACTGATGGCATAATCAATCGCTTCCTTCACACCTTCGCGGTCATTCGCCACCACGTTCATAATACCCGGGTCTTCCAGCTGACGGTTCAGCACCACGAGCGGGATGCCTACCTTCTTAACATGATAGATGAAGGCGTTGTCCTCGTCGCTTTGGCTCATGACCAGAATGCCGTCAAAGCGCTGCGGCTGAATATTGCCGAAATTGTGGACGCCGTCGATCCCGTTAACAGTGAGGTTGTAGTTCTCATCCAGGACATGGCTGATGCCCTTGATCGCATCGACCAGGAAGCTGGACGAGGTCCCCTGCTCAATGCTGGAGAAGAACAGCCCGATGGTGAAGGAACGTTTGGTAACCAGACTTTTGGCGCTGTAATTCGGCACATAGTTCATTTCTGCGGCGATTTTCTCAATTTTATCCCGGGTGACCTTCTTGATCAGCGGGCTGCCGTTCAGCGCTCTGGACACCGTTGTATGGGAGACGCCGGCGACGCGGGCAATATCTTTGATGGTGATCATAGCATCTCTCCGGAAAAGTGGAATTGTTAACGATTTCAGTGTACGTCCTCCACACAGTCAAGTCAAGAAATTATTAAAATGCACACGTTAAAATTATGTGACACGATGCTGCCTGCGGAGCTATAATTTGCATGCTTGCGGAAGTTCCATCGGGCTGTCGTTTGTGCTGGAAACGCAGAAAGGCCTGCTGAATCTGAACAAAACCTGTCAGGTGGCCGGCCCCGGTGGAGCGGACCGCCGTGACGGAAGTTTTGCCTACTATATCAGCGGGGCCTATCGTCAGCAATGAACAGAAGGGTCTGGGCGCGTTTGTGCTGGCCTGCGGGGAATATGAGCATTTGCAGCGCAGATGCACCCGTCTTTTCAAGTTCCAGAAGCAGGAAATGGGGAAGTTAGGCGGAATATACTTCTAGTAGAGCTAGGCTCTGTTATGCTGGAACTTCGTGACCTCACGGTCATAGTGGGAGACACTGCCGTCAAATCTTTTGAGCCGAACATAGTCCTCGGCAAATTTCTCAACAATTCCGATGCCAACCTGGGAGTACATACCATCGGGGTCAAGCTGCAGCGCGGACACATAGGTTTGTGAAAGGGCAGCGACAAAAAAATCAACATTTTTGACAAGAGTCTGCGGCATAGCTGGATTCCTCCGTTCTGTTAGCTTTAGCGCTTCAACGTGACCTGAGTCCAAAGCTTTTTACCTATTTTACGACAGCCTTTGCATTTTGAAAACAAGAATAATTTGCAGAATGTGTGAAAATAACGCTTGAATTTGCAAACGAAGGAGTGGTGGCCTCATTTGAGACCTGCAAAGAGAACACTTGCCATCATACTGGCAGTTCTGGCTGTATTGATTGTGCTTACTCCCATAGTGTACGTGCAGGCTGGAAAAATCATCTACGCTCACAGGGTGACCGCTTATCTGAAGCAGGAAATGGGTTATACCCGGGAGGAAATTTCCTCGGTGCAGGGCAAATGGACGATCAAGGCGCCGCCGTTCGTGGTCTTGGTGAAGTTTAAGGATGAGCCTGAGGTAGAGTATACTTATTTTGCACATGCTGAAGTGATACAATTCAGCCACAGCATTTCAGATGAAGGAAGAGAAGCTGGAGTGACCGAGCAGAACCTGAAGCACTTTGTTCCCCTTGATCCCTACTGATGTGGATACCGAATATGACATAAGGCTGTCCGGTTACTCGTGTTATGATTTCCTGGCTACACTTGAGAGTAGAAGACGGCAAATCATCACAGCATTGGCCAGGAGGAGAATAGCATGGCAGAACCACTAAAAGCAATATACAATGAAGAATTTTTGCTCAGCTTCGGCAGTAAGCTGAAATCCGCATACAAGGAGTTTGAGCTTGAGGGCTTCGTCGCTGAGGCGCTGAAGGACCCTTGGGAGGAGCTGGAGCTTAAAGGCCGGATGCGGCGGGTTACGGAGACGATGGGCGTTTTTTTGCCTCAGCGTTATGAGGATGCTGTGAAAATTCTATTTGCAATAGATGAGGAATGTGTAGGCTTTCCTTACCTGATCTTTCCCGATTTCGTTGAGGTATTCGGGGGCAGTGAAGAGCATTGGGACCTGTCGATGGCAGCGCTGGAGCGGTTCACGCCCAAATCATCGGCGGAATTCGCCGTCCGGCCGTTTCTGCTGCGTGATCCGCAGCGGATGATGGCGCAGATGCTGATCTGGTCGCAGCATCCGAATGAGCATGTGCGGCGGCTGTCCAGTGAAGGCTGCCGTCCCCGCCTGCCCTGGGCTCAGGCACTGCCGGCGTTCAAGCGCGATCCGTCGCCGGTATTGCCGGTGCTGGAGCAGCTTAAGGCCGACCCGTCGCTGTACGTCCGCAAAAGTGTGGCCAACAATCTGAACGACATCGCCAAGGATCATCCCGATCTCGTAATTGCGACTGCCCGGCGCTGGCAGGGTCAGAGTGCGCATACCGACTGGATCATCCGGCATGGCTGCCGCACGCTGATCCGTAAAGCGGACCCTGATGTAATGGCTCTGTTTGGTTATGCCGAACAGGCGGACGATACCCCGCTGGCGGTTAGTGCAGCCCTCTTCGTAGAGCCTTCCGTGCTGCGGATCGGCGACAGCAGTGAGCTGGCGTATGCTCTTACCATCCGCGAGGGGGAAGCGGTTCGTATCCGCATCGAATACGGAATTGATTTCGTGAAGGCTGGGGGCAAGACCTCCCGTAAGCTGTTTCTGCTGTCCGATAAAACCGTTCCCGGAGGGACCCGCCTGACCGGGAAACGCACCCACAGTTGGGCTGACCTGACCACCCGCCGCCATTATGCGGGCAGTCATACGATCTCGCTGCTGGTGAATGGACGCGAAACGGCAACAGTGACACTTGAGCTTGAGCCGCCTGATGATCAGGCTGAAAGAAAGCAGCCCTGAGAGCATTGCTGATATCAGAGAGAGGCTGCTATGAATCCTGGAGGTAGAAAAATGTTTCCAATACTTGAGACTGACCGCCTTACATTGAGAGAGCTTACCGCAGCAGATTCCGAAGGTATCTTCGCCTGCTTTTCCAATATGGAGGTCATGCGCTATTACGGGCAGGAGCCTTTGACGACGCTTGATGAGGCAGCGGAGTTCATTGATTTCTTCGCGGGAAGCTATCGCGACCGCAGAGGCATCCGCTGGGGCATCGAAAGAAAAGACAGCCAGGAGCTAATTGGCACAATCGGATTCAATGCCTGGTCGCCGAAGCATAAGCGCGCGGAAATCGGCTACGAGCTGAATCTGCAGCATTGGCGGAAGGGGTACATGGCGGAAGCGGCTGCCAGAGTTATAACCTATGGCTTTGAAGCGCTGGAGCTGGCCCGTATCGGTGCGGTGGTCTTTACCGGGAACGAAGCTTCAGCAGCGCTGCTGACGAAGCTTGGCTTTGAGCATGAAGGACTCTTGAGAAGTTATATGGTACACGATGGCGTATCCCATGATACGAATGTGTACTCTATCCTGAAATAACGATGTCCGAACAGAGGACATTGTTATGGAAGCCTCGAATTTGGCGAAGCCAAATTGAGGGCCTTCTATGAAATTTCATCGTCTGAAGTGCCGCGAAAGAGCGGCATGGTTGTGTATTGTGAAGGGTTAATTCCCGGGCACTGTAAGGAGGGAGAGGCTTGAACAAAACTTTAATTTTGCTGTCGCTGCTGATGATTCTGCTTGCGGGCTGCGAAGGAGAAGGGACTAAGGAGCCAAGCACTGTTTCCACGACAGCCACGCCTGCCACGCCTGCAGTTGTCATGCCGGAGCAAAAGCCGGAGGATTTCGCTTTTTCCGTCAGCTATGGCGTTACCGCCAAGAATGAGATCAATACCTATAGCGGCACGGTAACAAAGGATCTGATCACCAAAGGTACAGCAACGGCAAATTTGAAGCTGACGGATGCTGAAATGACCGATATTTACAAGCGGATGCGTGACCTGAACGTACTGGGAGATCTGAAGCTGGAGGTTGAGGACAAAGCTTGCGCTCAGGTCCCCTATGAGGAAGAGCATTGGCTGATTCAAATCAACGGGGAGCAGAGGGCGCTTGATTGGAGCGAAGAGAACTGTCAGATCACTTCAGATGCCCGGAAGCTGAAAGAGCTGCGTAATGTTGTTGTTAAGCTGGTTACAAGCAGATCAGAGTACCAGGCGCTGCCCGAAGCGGAGGGCGGATATGAGTGAACAGGTAAAAGCGGATCTCCACTAACTCAAGGAGGTCCGCTTTTGTTTTTCAACTGGGTTTCTATTTCTTCACTTCAGTCACACCGGTCACTTTTCCCTGGTCAGATGCGCTGTAGGTGGCCTGGTATTTTGCATCCGAAAAATATACGTTGCCATTAATCGTTGCATTCACGACTTTGAAGCCGTTCGCTTCAACGTATACGTCACCGGCGAAGGTGCCGCCCTGAATCTGGGTATTTTCGCTTCTGATGGTGATTTTGGGAGCGGTCAGAGTGAAGGAGTTGGTGATATTGTGATCCGCATCCTGGGTGTACAGGGCGATTTTGCGTGCCGGCTTATCCTTATGGATGAATTGGCCGTCTACGACAAGAGCCTCCGTGAAGGTCAGATCCTTAAGGGTTGCGGCAATCCAGGTGCCATTCTTGCTGATCGCCTTCTTGAAGTCCTCTCCGTTATCGACTACGGAAGCCGATGTAACCGCATCGGGAACAGCAGTAGCGTTGCCTGCGGCTCCGTTGTTCACGGCTGCATTGTTTTTGGCTGCGTTTCCGCATCCAACGAGCAGAGTCAGAATGAATACTGCAGCCAGCGCTGCAAGCTTTCTCATGTGAATAACCTCCTAAGGTGGGATTACTTATTTCGCCAGTCAAATTTACCAGCCGTTCTATAAATGATAAAATAGGCCCGGGCAAAGCTATGAGGATATTATGAGCCTGTAACCGCCTAATTATCCGCAAAATTCCTGCACACCGCGCTCAGGCTATTATTATTACTTCTATATACGCGCAGTTTGGATTACAATATTCTTTTGAATAGTTCACCTTAGGATGAAAGGAGCTGTACCCTTGGCTAAGCAGAAATATTATGTGGTGTGGGAAGGCAAAACGCCGGGAGTTTACGGCACATGGGCGGAATGCCAGGCGCAGACAGACCACTATACCGGGGCAAAATATAAATCTTACGAATCCAAAGCCGCAGCGGAGGCCGCCTATAAGGCGGGCTGGAAGGGCAACTGGGGAACCGGAGCGGCAGCTTCAGGCGCGGCGAAGAGCAGGCCGGCGGGCGGAACGTACAAGCGCAGCGCGTCCGTGGAAACCTCGGCGGAAATTGACTATGACAGCATTTCGGTAGATGTGGGAACACGGGGGAATCCTGGACCGGTAGAGTATAAGGGCGTGGATACGCAGACCGGAGATATTATTTTCTCCTGCGGCCCTATTAAGAAAGGCACCAACAATCTCGGGGAGTTTCTGGCTATCGTCCATGCGCTGGCCCATCTTAAGAAAGAGGGCAGCAGCCGAACGGTTTACAGCGATTCTGTGAATGCGCTCAAATGGGTCAAGCAGAAGAAGGTGGCCACAACCTTGCCGCGCGATGCTTCGACAGAAGAAATATGGACGCTGATCGACCGTGCGGAGAAGTGGCTGCAGAGTAATACATATGACAACAAGCTGCTGAAATGGCAGACCAAAGAGTGGGGAGAGATCAAGGCTGACTACGGCCGGAAATAAACGGCAAGGCGCAAGATAATATCGCTGTCATCAGGCAATGATGAATATGTCGCAGTAATCGGGAGGAGAACGGGGATGTTTGACAACGATTGGAATGAAGTATTGCAGGAGGAGACGCAAAAGCCCTATTTTCAGGAGCTTCGTTATGCATTAGCCAGGGAGTATAAGCAGTATAAGGTGTATCCGCCCAAAGAAGATCTTTTCTCGGCGCTGAAGCTGACACCTTACCATAAGACGCGGGTAGTTATTCTGGGCCAGGACCCTTATCACGGAGCAGGCCAGGCGCATGGCCTCAGCTTCTCGGTCAAACCGGGGGTGCGCATTCCGCCTTCTCTACGCAACATTTACACTGAGCTGCAGGAAGATATGGGTGCGACTGTTCCGAACCACGGCTCGCTGCTGCACTGGGCGGAGGAAGGTGTCCTGATGCTGAATGCAGTGCTGACGGTGCGTGAAGGGCAGCCCAATTCGCACAAAGGGCTCGGCTGGGAGACCTTCACGGATGCAGTCATGGAGAAGCTGAATGAACGGCAGGAGCCGATGGTGTTCATCCTCTGGGGCAGCCACGCCCAGCAAAAAGGGGCCTACATCGACCGCAGCCGCCATTTGGTTATCCAGTCTCCGCATCCAAGCCCCTTCTCGGCGCATCGGGGATTTCTCGGCAGCCGTCCGTTTTCACGGGCTAACGGATACCTGGAATCGAAAGGCTTACAGGGAATAGACTGGTTCATACCGAATATATAGTTAGCTTGGACACAGCGGAGGGGGTGGGGCAATGAAGCATTGGGTAGGCAGACCAGTCATAATGTATTGCGGAGAAGAGCCCTACACAATCATGAAGGGTGTATTGCGCAAATGGGACCCTGCAGCTTCAGTGGCCGTAATCGGCCACCAGGAAATTTCTGTGCCTTTTCGTGACATTGTATTCATCAAGGCGCTTACTCCCAAGGAGAGAGCTTTCCCTCCGGTTCTGCATTCTGTCGGATACGTCATGAGAGAACGCCAGCAGTTCGATAATGCGGTCTATTTCAAATCGGCTGTGACAGTATGGAAGGGCGACCAATTGATTGCCTTCAATACGACGATCCTTTCGCATACCAAAGGCTCGGTTACGCTTCAGGACGGGCAGAGCCTGCTGAAAGGCAGCCATATCTTTGTGGTACGCTCCCTGCGGGGCTGACAGCATCAGCACAACAAGAGACGGAGATTCTCCCGGGGAGAATACTCCGTCTCTTGTTGTATTATGTATCACGGGGCTTTTCATGAAGAAGGTCAACGCGGGCTTGTCCATAGCGGTGGAGGACATGGTGCAGAGCTTGTCAGATTCCTAACATTAGTGCGGCGGGAAGTAAGCTCCCGGCTAAACAGCATTAAGCAATTCCACTGGCTTCTTCCTGCCTGAATATAGTCAATTAACGCGGTGGACGGGTTTTGCGTCTTACCGCTTTTTTTCTGGATCTAATGAATAAAACCGGCTCAATGTCGGTCTGGCCTCCGGTTTCCTTGGTGACTTGCTTGGCTTTGACCAGAGATAGAAAGGCAAAGAAATCCCCAAGAGCGGTTAGCCCGGCTCCAATAATAGCATAATCTTCAGCGTCCAGCTCATCTATTTCGAGGGGACCGCCGCTATCACTTTTTTTAGGGTTATTATTGCTGTTGTTCCCGTGTCCAGAATTGTTGTTGTTTTTGGCCATCTCCAGTTCACCCGCTTTTTCACGTATGTAATATAAAATATGTAAAACCCTGCCGGGATGAAATAGGCGATTGAGAGGATATTTCTAAGCCTCATTTGAAAAACTAATTAATAAAGCAAATGAGCACAAATGAGCATCGCCGGTCATTGAAGCACACTTGCAGATTATGTGGGGAAAATCGGGTATATTTTTGCTTCCTCAAGAGAAAAATAACCAAAAAAAAGCGCTTTACACGGAATGTAAACGCTGTTACAATCATAAATGAGCAGAAGTGATCACGAATAGTCAATAACGATCAATTTGCCGCTCACGTTTCTGATCATTTATGAAGCAAAGCTATCCATAGATAACGCAGGATTTCAATGCTGATAACTTGCGCTGTGTAGAGAGGAGTGAGCCCACCCTTGTTTGAAGAGGAACGTAAGGCCAGTATCGTACATTTTGTCGAGAGGCATACAAGAGCTTCGGTTCAGGAGCTGAGCCAGGAGCTTGGCGTTTCTGAATCTACAGTCCGCCGGGACCTTAAGGAGCTTGAGGAAGCGCGGCTGCTGAAGCGCACACATGGGGGAGCGGTCTCTCTGCAGAGCGTGAATTTTGAAGCGGCGTTTCCGGATAAAGAGGACCGGTTCCTCGATGAGAAGCTGCGAATTGCCGGCAAGGCAGTGGAGATGATTCAGGAAGGCGACGCCATACTCCTGGATGGTGGAACCACCACGCTGCAGATTGCCAGAGCGCTGAAGACATTTTCGAATCTAAAGGTCATCACGAACTCCATGATCGCTCTGAACGAGCTGAAGGATTGCCGTAATATTGAAGTTTCAATTACAGGCGGGCTGCTGCGGCCGGATACTTTGGCTTTTGTAGGGCCGATGACGGAGCGGTCGCTGGAAATGGTCCGGGTGGATAAAGCATTTCTCGGCACGAACGGGCTGGATTTGCATGATGGCATCACCACTCCGAATATGCTGGAGGCTGCGACCAAGCGCAAGATGATCTCAGTGGCGAAGCAGGCTATTCTGCTGGCCGACCACAGCAAGATTGGCCAGGTGTCCTTTTGCAAGGTGGCTGATCTGCGGGAAATTGATCACTGCATTCTGGATACGCAAGCACCGGAAGGCTTCATTCGCGGGCTGGAAGGACTCGACGTCGGCTTTACCTTGGCGTAAGGACGAGAAAACATAAATAATGAGGGATAACAATGATCTATACAGTAACGCTTAATCCTTCCATTGACTATATCGTGGAAGTTGATGACCTGACACTCGGCGGCCTTAACCGCATGACACGGGATCTGAAGCTGCCTGGAGGCAAAGGGATCAACGTGTCCCGTGTGCTGAACCAGCTTGAGGTGGAGAATACGGCAATTGGCTTTCTTGGAGGTTTTACCGGGCGGTATATCGAGGATTGGCTGCACGAAGAAAAGATATCCAGCGATTTCGTATCCGTTGCAGATGATACCCGGATCAATATCAAGCTCAAGGCCGCAGAAGAGACTGAGATTAACGGAACCGGTCCGGTGATCCGGGATGCGGAAGCAGAAGAATTATTGCTTAAGCTGGAGGCGCTGCAAGCCGGGGATACGCTCGTTCTGTCCGGGAGTGCTCCGCCTTCGCTTGGGGGAGACTTCTACAGCAAGCTGATTGCAGTATGCAAACGCAAAAAGGCTGAATTCGTGATTGATACAACAGGTCAAGCACTGAAGGATGCGCTGGCTCTGGAACCGCTGCTTGTTAAGCCGAATCATCATGAGCTGGCAGAGTTGTTCGGCGTCACCATCAAGACAAGGGAAGAGATCATCACTTACGGACGCAGGCTGATGGAGTCAGGCGCACGGTATGTGCTGGTATCCATGGCAGGCGAAGGGGCTTTGTTCATTTCGGATCAAGGCGTGTATTATGCGAGTGCACCATCTGGCACAGTGAGGAATTCAGTGGGCGCAGGCGATTCCATGATCGCCGGATTTGTGGGCACACTGTCTCTTACCGGAGATGTGCTGGAGGCTTTCCGAACCGGAGTTGCTTGTGGAAGCGCGACGGCATTCTCCGACGACCTGGCGGAAAGAACACTCATTGAGCAGCTTAAGCCTCAGATTGAAATTTCTCAGGTATAAACAAGCAGCACACATGTGATATAAGGAGTTGATTGTAATGAAAATTACAGATTTGCTGATAAAAGAAACCATGATCATGAACCTCAAGGCCGTGACCAAGGAGGCCGCGATTGATGAGCTGATTGCCAGTCTTGCGGCCAGCGGGCGGATTAATGATCCCGTACTGTTCAAAGAGAAGATTCTGGCGCGCGAAGCCGAGTCCAGCACAGGAATCGGCGGCGGGATTGCCATGCCGCATGCCAAGACCAAGGCCGTTAATGAAGCCACCGTTGTGTTCGCCAAAAGCGCAGCAGGGGTGGACTTCGCTTCCCTCGATGATGAGCCGGCAAAAGTGTTCTTTATGATTGCCGCCCCGGAAGGCGCTGGAAATATGCACATGCGGACACTTGCGGCATTGTCCAGGCTGCTCATTGAAAGCGAATTCATCGAAGCGCTGATGAAGGCCCGGACTCCTGATGAAGTGATCGCATTGTTCGATGCCAAACAGGCCGAAGCTGAGGCTAAAGCACAAGAAGAAGGACAAGGAAGCGGAGCCAAGCAGCCGGAGGCAGCACGTGTAATTATCGGCAACCCGAATACGGAGAAGTTCGTTGTTGCTGTGACAGCTTGTCCTACGGGTATTGCCCATACGTTTATGGCCGAAGATGCTTTGAAGAAAAAAGCCAAGGAAATGGGTGTCAACATCCGTGTGGAAACTAACGGTTCAGAAGGCGCAGCGAATGTGCTGACCCCTGATGAAATCGCCCGGGCCAGCGGTGTTATTGTTGCCGCCGACAAAAAAGTGGAAATGGACCGCTTTGCCGGCAAACCGGTACTGCAAAGACCAGTGAGCGACGGCATCCGGAAGTCCGAAGAGCTGATCACCAAGGCGATGAACGGCGATGCCCCGATCTACCGCAGCGAGGGCCGCAGCAGCGATGAAGCAACGTCAGCGAGATCCGGCAGTGTCGGCAGCAAAATATACAAGGATCTGATGAACGGAATTTCGCACATGCTGCCGTTTGTAGTCGGCGGCGGGATTCTGCTGGCGATCTCCTTCCTGTTCGAGCAGGCTGCCGGTGTGGACAATCCGATTGTCAAGCTGCTTCAGACCATTGGCGGCGGCGATGGCGCCTTCCATTTCCTGATTCCGATTCTGGCCGGATTTATTGCGCTCAGCATCGGCGACCGTCCGGCCCTGATGCCGGGTATGGTCGGGGGCTATATGGCCCTGAACTCCAATGCCGGGTTCCTTGGCGGTCTGGCTGCCGGTTTCCTTGCCGGTTACGTGGTGATTATGCTCCGCAAAGCCTTTGCCGGCCTGCCCAAAACGCTTGACGGTCTGAAGCCGATCCTGCTCTATCCGATATTCAGCCTGCTTATTACAGGCGGTATCATGTTCTACCTGTTCGATCCGGTGTTCAGTTGGCTTAATACAGGACTCAAGGATGTACTAGACAACCTTGGAACGGGCAACGCCGTCCTGCTGGGTCTGGTGCTTGGAGGAATGATGGCGATTGATATGGGCGGACCGTTCAATAAAGCGGCTTATACCTTTGCGATTGGCGTATTCACCTCCAGCGGCAACACCAACGGTCTGATGATGGCTGCGGTTATGGCGGGCGGTATGGTCCCTCCTTTGGCTATCGCTCTGGCTACTACCTTCTTCAGAAATAAATTTACCGAAACAGAACGCAAATCCGGTCTGACGAACTATGTGCTGGGCTTGTCGTTCATTACGGAAGGGGCCATTCCTTTTGCGGCAGCCGATCCGATGCGTGTTCTGACCTCCTGTATCTTAGGCTCCGCTGTTGCCGGCGGTCTGACACAACTGTGGAAAATCAATGTTCCTGCTCCGCATGGCGGCATTTTTGTAGCGGCGCTTTCCAGCAATGCCCTGCTGTTCATTCTTGCGGTTCTGATCGGCTCCGTAATTTCCGGGCTGATGCTGGGACTGTGGAAGAAGCCGCTGGCGGCGAAGTGATTCTCTAGCAAAATCCATCAAACAACAAGCCCTACATTCCACTCCAATGTGGTCTGTGGGGCTTTCATTTTAGGATTAGCTTTTTCTTTTTTGTCTGCGTGCGCTCCATTTTTCAGTCGTATTTCTGTATAATTACCAATATACATAACGAGAAGCCGAAGGAGAGAGCGAGATGATTTTGCACAAAGGAGAGGTCCTGTTCCGTCAAGGAGACGGCGGCCAGAATCTGTACAAGGTGAAGAGCGGGCTGTTTAAGGTGACTAGGCTCCATGAGAACGGGAACGTAGTGCTGTTCAACCTCCTGTATCCCGGTGAGACGGTCCCCCACCATTCCCTCATTTCGCCGAAGGAGGCGCATGGAACGGCAGTAGCGATGATGAAAAGCGAGGTGGAGGTTATTCCGGCAGCCGAATGGTACCGCGAGATTCGCGAAAAGCCGGATAAAATGTTGGAGATTGCCCTGCTGCTCCAGGAGAAGGTGCGTTTTATGCAGACACGCCTCGACCATCTTACCGTCGGAACACCGGGCGAGCGGCTTGAGCTGTTGACCCGCTGGTTCAACGAATACACACATGGCGCACCGCTGACGGATTTATTGACACAGGAGGAGATCGGGCAACTGATCGGTGTACGGCGTGAGACGGTCAATCGTCTGCTGCGCAATCCGGGCTGACGTACATTTTACATTAAGCTTGATGTTTTTTAATGGAAAACGGTTTTTAGAAGCATCGCCGCGTGGTATAATTAAATAAGAATACATCAAATTAGAGAAAGGATCAGGATACCATGTGTCCCCGAAGGACGATTCCCCAAAGGACGATTTGGAAACGTTATGATCTGTCTTATACTTAGCTTCCCTGTAGAAGGTGCGCGTACCGTTGCTTTTTGACGAAACCGCCTCTGCGAGGGAAGGGAGTATTGTATATGCGAAGGAGCACCATCTCCTCCGGTCATACCCGTCGTAGAGGCTTAAAGGACGTCTAAGCCGCCATTTACGATAAGGGGAGACCTGTATGAGGAAACAAGACAGTAGCATGAGCTTGCTGCTTCGATTAACTGTCATTTTGTCCGGAACATTTCTGCTTGCATTTACTTATTATCACATCAATTATCAGAATCATCTAACCGAGGGCGGATTCGTAGGTTTGTCTCTGCTCGGTAAATATGTGCTAGGCATTTCGCCTTCATTATCCATCCTATTCTTGGATATACCAGTACTCATAATCGCCATGATCTTCAAAGGAAGAGCGTTTGTAGTGAACACCTTCATCTCCGTAGGAGCCTTCACGGTATTCTACAGTCTGATGGAGCATTATTCCGGCTGGGTCATCAACCTGCAGGATAACCTGCCGATTGCGGCGCTGTTGTCCGGCGTACTGACAGGTCTGGGAGCTGGAATGGTCCTGCGCGGCGGCGGGGCGAGCGGTGGTGACGATATTTTGTCGCTGCTGATCAGTGAATGGAAAGGAATTAAGGTAGGAACCGTATTTATCCTGATGGATGTTATCGTTCTGGCGTTATCGCTTTTCTATATGCCTCTCAAGGAAACGCTGTACACTGTAATGGCAGTCGTCGTTGCCGGTTATGTCATTACATTTACAACCTCTCTTGGCAGACCTAAGCTGAGCCACGCACCGAAAATCCAACCCAAGCTAAACAAGCCGCATGATGGTACGGTAATGTGACAATTTCAGAATCAGACCCTGTTTCGGGGATAATCGAAAGGTCAGTCAGAATACGTTCAGGCTGGCCTTTTTGGTATGCGGAAGTTTGAAACGATTTGCGCATAGGAAGCGTATATATCTCAGCCTTACAGACATAGGATTACATAGCACACATTTAGGAGGAATTATTGATGAGCGCTCATGAAATTGATTATGTGATAATGGGTGAGGAAATACAGTGTGTCGAGGTACAGCTTGATCCCGGGGAGAGCGTTATCGCCGAAGCCGGAAGCTTCATGATGATGGACCCGGAGATTTCGATGGAGACGATCTTCGGCGACGGTACCGGATCACGCGGAGGCGGGCTGATGGGCAAGCTGATGGGTGCGGGCAAACGCCTGCTGACCGGGGAAAGCCTGTTCATGACCATCTTCACACACGCCGGACCCTATGGCCGGAAAAGTGTAACCTTTGCCGCCCCATATCCGGGCAAGATCATCCCGCTCGATCTGCAGCAATACGGCGGTAAAATTATCTGCCAGAAGGATGCTTTCCTCTGCGCGGCCAAAGGTGTCTCAATAGGTATTGAGTTTCAGCGCAAGCTGGGTGTCGGCTTCTTCGGTGGTGAGGGCTTCATTATGCAAAAGCTTGAGGGAGACGGACTTTCCTTCGTCCACTCCGGCGGCTATATCATGGAGCGGACGCTGCAGCCTGGAGAGACGATCAAGCTCGATACCGGCTGTCTGGTCGCTATGACCGCTTCCGTGGATTATAATATCGAGTTCGTCAAAGGCGTAAAGACCGCCCTCTTCGGCGGTGAAGGCCTGTTCTTCGCCACCCTGCGCGGCCCGGGCAAGATTTGGGTGCAGTCTTTGCCGTTCAGCCGGATGGCGGACCGCATCCTATCGGCTGCTGGCAATTCCGGCCGCAAGGAAGAAGGCAGCATCTTAGGCGGCCTGGGCAATCTGCTGGATGGCAAATAGACTTGCGGGAAGGCTGCGGGATGCCGCTGCTCCCAGCGGTGGCGCTTGCCAAGACTAGCTAAAGCTAATATTAATGAACCAGCCGCCCTCCCAGGCTTGCTCTGGAGGGGCGGCTGGTTTGCTTTTTGGCACATTGGAACGGGGAGAATTCTATCGCATGAAGCTCAGTAACAGAGGCACCGCTGATCCCGATAATTGTATTTGCTGCAGTTAAAAAGCCGTCAAACCGGCTATTTTCATCAATAGCTGCATTTCGTGCAGTTAAAATATGGCGATGGCCCCTTTTTGCGGAATGGAGCGATATATAAGTGTACGAAGTACAATTAACTGTATTTTCGCGGCCTAAGCTTCTCTTTTAATTGTATAGAATACAGTTACGACTTCGGTCCAGCTTAGACCCAACTTGTGTCCAACTTAGGTCCACATATTTGACTACACCCCAGGGACTGGTTATATTATGGGGCAAACCCCTTAGCCAGCTAAGGCTGCAGACCGGAGGCTTGAAATGTTCAAAATTTTTATTATCGAAGACGACCGTGGACTGGTGACGCTGCTCCAGGAGTATCTACATAAGTTCGGCTATGAGACACAGGCGGTGAACGATTTTGAGGCGGTGCGGAGCGAGTTCGGGCAGTTTGCACCGCATCTGGTGTTGTTGGATGTGAATCTGCCCAAATTTGACGGATACTACTGGTGCCGCCAAATCCGCGGGCTTTCGACTTGTCCAATCCTGTTCATCTCTGCCCGCGACGGCAAAATGGACCAGGTGATGGCGCTGGAAAACGGGGCCGATGATTATATCACGAAGCCGTTCGATTATGAGATTGCTCTCGCCAAAATCAAAAGCCACCTCCGCCGGGCCTACGGTTCCTACGCCGGAGGCGGCAATGAGCGCAGCTTAACGGTGGCTGGGCTGCTGCTGGATGTGGAGCGGCTGGTTCTGGCGCGGGGCAGCGCCAAGATTGACCTCAGCCACACCGAAGCCAAAATTCTCGATGAGCTGATGCAGAAGGCTGGCTCCGTAGTCACCCGCGACCGGCTGCTGGAGAAAATCTGGGACGACCAGGTTTTTGTGGATGACAATACGCTGAATGTGTACGTGACCCGGGTGCGCAAGAAGCTTGCGGCACTGGATATTACGGACGGCCTGCAGACCGTTCGCGGTCAAGGCTACAGACTGTGCGAGAATTGGGGGGGAGACGTAACATGAAGCTCTTTTTGCGGGAACAGACACCGCTCATTGTAATTTACCTGGCCCAACTCCTGATGATCACCCTAGTATACCGTTTGGACGGCGGCAGCGGGGTGAACGTCAGCTTGTATGCGGGGCTGCTTAGCACCTGCCTGCTGCTGGCCTATCTGGCGTACCGCTTTATCTCCAACCGTTCCTTTTACGAACGTCTGCTGAATCTTCCCTCTACGCTGGAGGAGGTTGGCGGTCCTGCCCAAAGCTCGCCGCTGGCGGAGAGCCTGCGCGGTCTGCTGGCCCATCAGTTCCGTCTGTACCAGAATGATCTGCACAGCTACCGCCATAAGCTTGAGGAGCATATTCATTTTATCAACCAATGGGTGCATGGGATGAAGACTCCTCTGTCAGTCATTCATCTGATTATACAGGACAAGGACGGTCCGCCTTTTACGGCAATTGGCGATGAGCTTGACCGGCTCAAAAAAGGGCTGGACACCGTGCTCTACACCGCCCGTCTCGACACCTTTGAGCATGATTTTTATGTGGAGCGGCTTGACCTGGCGGCTATTGTGCGGGGCGTAACCTCGGAGCAGAAACGGCTGTTCATCCGCAAACGGGTATTTCCGGCGATTTCGGTGGACAGCGGCCTATTCATTACCTCGGATGAAAAATGGCTGTCGTTCGTGCTGACCCAGCTAATTACAAATGCGCTGCGCTATACAGTGGAGGAGGGGCGGTTTGTCCATTTTCATGGTTTTGCCGACGACCAGGGAAGGCCTGTGCTGGAGGTGCGCGATGAAGGAGTAGGCATTCCTCCGGGAGATCTGCCCCGCGTGTTCGATCCTTATTTTACCGGCGTCAACGGGCGCAGCTTCCAGGAATCCACCGGGATGGGTCTATATCTGGTGAAGCAGATCTGCGGCAAGCTGGGGCATAGGGTGGAAATATCCTCGGAGGTGGGGAAGGGGACGGCGGTGAGGGTTCTTTTCTAAAGATTCATTATTTGCTTTGCGTAGGCAATCCAATCCTTGTTATCGGTGTTGATTTCGATGGTTGGCAGGACTGATAGATTAGATTGTCTGCGTAATTCTGCTTGGGTTCTTATAAATTCATCTGCTGAATGTCTGATTTCTTCTTCGGCCAAGTGTATCCATTCATGAGGTGCTCGACTTTTCATTCTTTGCTCTACTTGTTCAGAAGAGACCGTTAATAATACACATTTAGCCCCAAGGTCGAGCAGCTCATGTTCTAATGCTTCGATCCTCTCGAAGACCTGGAGGCATCCGGACCCAGAAAAGCAGCCTACTCATTTAATTGCCGCAGCATGCTAACCCTTTTTTGCAATAGCTGAAGATGCTCGTTGCGGTCTAGCCGTTTGAATTCGCCATGAACATTGTTTAATACTTGGGAGTAATGCTCACTCAGGACAACGATGCTGCGTTCCGATGCTTCCTCTTGTGCTTGAAGCAACTTTAACGCCTTTAGAACAGACGTTTTTCCGGCATTTGAATACCCTTCCAGAATAACTCCTCGTATATGTCTCACTTGAAACCTCCAGCGAACAAGTATTAGAAATTAATTATATCAAATGCGGTAGCGTATGATCAGCAGAATGACTGCAGACACCACAGCTAAAGATAAGGTATTCGTAATCAAAAAAGCCAAGCCTGCCCCCGTTAACGTCAGGTTAACCGCATAAGCCTCCATCAGGGCGATCCCCAGCAGCATTAAGAGGTATGCCTTTAAGCTTAAATCGGCAACGGACTTCGTTCTGACAATCTGCACAATCTGTGGAATCCATCCGAGCGACAGAATAATGCCGCCAATCAGTTGCATAACCGAAAACAGCATCGTACACCCCCGCGATATCTTTATGTTCCTATATTGTTGTATTCGGAGCAGCCCACAAGAGTTCCCTCCTGGCTTACAATACTGTAAGGTGACTGTAAGTTTCAGAAATAGCGGCTGCAGTTTACTGTTTGTATAATGAAAGCAATCCAGCGAACGAAGGAGCGAAAGTACTTGCCCATATTAGACGTCCACAATTTATCCAAAATATATGAGGGCAAGGTGTCTATCCACGCGCTGAACCATATCCGCTTTGCCGTGGAGAAGGGAGAGTTCGTGGGCATCATGGGCCCGTCAGGCAGCGGCAAAACCACACTGCTCAACGTGATCGCCACCATCGACGAACCCACTTCCGGGGAGGTTATGATCAACGGCCGGAACCCGCGGAGTCTGGACCGTAAGGATAAAGCCCTGTTCCGCCGCAAGGAGCTTGGGTTTGTGTTCCAGCAATTCAATCTGCTTGATACGCTCACTGTAGAGGAGAACATCGTACTGCCGCTGACGCTTGCGGGAGCCTCCCTGCCTGAGATGGAAGCCAGACTGCGTGAGGTGGTTAACAGATTGGATATCGGCGGACTGCTGCATAAGCGGACCTATGAAATCTCCGGCGGACAAATGCAGCGGGTGGCGATCGCCCGGGCGATGATTCACCGTCCAGCGCTGATTCTGGCGGATGAGCCGACAGGCAGCCTGGACTCCAAAACTGCTGCAGAAGTTATGAGCCTCCTGGCGGAAGTGAACGGGGCGGAAGGAACAACGATGCTTATGGTCACGCATGATGCGGTGGCGGCAAGCTTTTGCCATCGGGTAATCTTCATCAAAGACGGGCGCTTTCACAGTGAGATGTACCGGGGCAGCAGCAGAGCGGCCTTCTTCCAGAACATCATTGACATGCTGTCACTGCTGGGAGGAGCGGGCCATGACCTTTCGGCAGTTCGCTTATAGAAATGTAACGCGGAGTAAGCGGAAATATGCGGCTTATTTTGTCAGCAGCGCATTTTCGGTGATGGTCTTTTTTCTGTGTGCGTTGTTTATTTTTCATCCGGCGATTGCCCGGGACAGAATTCTAAGCACGGCGGCGAACACGATGCTGGTGGCCGAGGGGATTATTTATGTGTTTTGTTCCCTGTTCGTGCTGGTATCTGTCGGCTCCTTCCTGCAATCACGCAAGCTTGAGTTCGGCATCCTGCTGATGCACGGCATGACGAAGCGGCAGCTATACTTGATGGTTTTCCTGGAAAATATGATGATCGGCGGTTCGGCCATTCTCACCGGCACAGTACTCGGACTGCTGCTTGGCAAGCTGTTCCTGATGATCGGCTCCGGCTTTCTCGGAATCCCGCCGCTGGAATTCCACCTGAGCTGGCAAGCCCCGGTGCTGACGGTCTGCAGCTTTGTTCTGCTGTTCATGCTGATCTCGCTGTCCACCTTTGCCTTCATTGGCAACGAATCACCGCGCGGCCTGTTCCAAGGCAGAGGCAGAGGAGCCTCCGAACCCAAAAAATCGGGGTGGCTGGCGCTGTTGTCAGGCCTGCTGCTGGTTGCCGGATATGGCTTGGCGGCTACTACAACAGCGACTACTGTAGAGACTATGATGTTTCCTGTTGTGCTGATTACGATTGCCGGGACTTATCTTTTTTACACACAGCTCAGCCTATACATCGTGGGGCTGCTGCGGCAGCTCCGCCGCTTCTATTGGAAGCATACACATATTCTCATGTTCTCGGGGCTGTCGCACCGATGGAAGGACAATGGCCGGATGTTCTTTATGGTCACTATCGTATCGGCGGTCTCCTTCACCTCCGTGGGCGTGTTCGCCTCGATCCATACGTTGTCCCGGGAGCTGAAGCTGGACTATCCGGCGGCGGTTGGTTATGTGGCCAAGGGAGGCGAACGGGCTTCCACGGAAGAGCGCGACTTGCAGGGAATTGCCGCAGAGCTGGAGCAGCTCGGGCTTCCTTACGAGGCGCTTGAAATTCCGCTTAAATATGCGGAGGTAGAATCGCAGACAGGTCCTGACCGGACCCGGAGGCTGCCGCTGATGGCTTACAGTGATTATATGCTGGCGCTGCAGCATGCGGGCTTTATCTCGAAGGAGCCGCCGCTGCAGGGGAACGAAGGGCTGGTAATGATCGGCTCCCAGCGGGACCGCAGCCTGATCTCTGAACGGGTCAAAGCAACGTATAAGCTCAAGCAAGGGACGCACATTCAAGAGATAGGATACACCGGGCATGTGCCTATTGCCGAATATTTGCTCCCGGAGCTGGACGGCAGAGACGGCGGGGATTTCAGCGGACTGGTGATCAGCGACAGCCTGTACAGCCGGATTGTCCCGGTGCAGCAGGACCGGTATACCGGGTTCTATGTGGAGGATTTCATCCGGACGGAAGAAGTGGCCTCGGTGCTTGCCCCCAAAGGAAAAGTTGCCTACGAGGCTGACTCCTCTTATGCCGTGGTAGTCAGCGGGACGCTGTTCGAGGTTCAGCGTACGCTGTACAGCACGATGCTGTTCGCTTCGCTGCTGGTCGGGACGGTCTTCTTCATTGCGGCAGGGAGCTTCCTCTATTTCCGTCTCTATACGGATTTGGACCATGACCGTCTGCAGTATTCGACCCTGTCGAAGCTGGGCCTCACGGACAAGGAGCTGGACCGCGTTGCCACGCTGCAGCTTGCTACTATGTTTTTCGTGCCTGTTCTGCTGGCGGTTCTGCACAGTTTATTTGCATTTATTGCGCTGCAGCGGCTGTTTTACCTCTCTATTGCAGCCGAGACCGGGGCAGTGCTTGCCGGTTATCTGGCGGCCCAGGCGCTGTACTTCTTCTTCATCCGCAGCCGCTATTTACGCAATCTCAAGAAAAATCTCATCTAATGCGGAGGGATACGAATGAAAACATGGATTACAGATGTTATGGAGCAGTTCGGATATCTTGGTATTTTTCTGATGCTGGCTTTGGAAAATATTTTTCCGCCCATTCCTTCGGAGGTCATTCTGCCGTTCGGCGGCTTCATGACCATCAGCTCCGGGCTGACGATTCCCGGTGTGCTCATCGCCTCAACGGCGGGTTCGCTGCTCGGGGCGGTGATTCTGTACTGGATCGGCCGGCTGCTGGATGTCAGCAGAATGGAGCGGATTGTGGACCGCTGGGGCAAGTGGATACGGATCAAGAAGAGCGATATCCGCAGGGCGGACGCCTGGTTTGACAAATACGGCTATTGGACGGTGCTGTTCTGCCGCATGGTGCCGCTGGTGCGCAGCCTCATTTCGATTCCGGCAGGGATGTCGGGGATGAAGTTCGGACTGTTCATGCTGTTTACGACGATTGGTACGCTGGGCTGGAATACACTGCTGATTCTGCTGGGCGCTGCACTGGGCGAGTCCTGGGAGGAAATCGGCGTTTACATGAATGCCTATTCCAATGTTGTATATGTTCTGATCGCCGGAGGAATCGTCCTGCTTGGACTGCTGTACTTCCGTAAACGCCAGCTTGCGGGCAAAGCCCGGGGATAGACAAAACCTATAATAAGGAGGAATATGCATGGAGCTGCTGACCATTATTAAAGCTATCATATTAGGAATTGTAGAAGGCTTGACCGAATTTGCTCCGGTATCCTCCACGGGTCATATGATTATTGTCGATGATATGTGGCTGAAATCGCAGGAATTTCTCGGAAAATATACGGCGAACACCTTCAAGGTAGTCATCCAGCTAGGCTCGATCCTGGCCGTGGTCGTGATCTTCCGCAACCGGTTCATTGATCTTCTGGGCCTGAAACGGTTCAGCCGCAAGGAGCTGACGGCAGTGCCGGAAGGGCAGCCTCCGGTTGAAGGTGCAGGGCGGCTGAAGCTTGCACAGGTGCTAGTCGGCCTCATTCCTGCCGGCGTGCTCGGATTTCTGTTCGAGGATTATATAGATGAGCATTTATTCTCCACCTCTACAGTGCTGATTGGTCTGGTTATCGGGGCAATTCTAATGATCTGCGCGGACCGTTTCGCCCCTAAAAAGATCAAGACAGAGAGTGTCGATCAAATTACATATAGGCAGGCGCTATCGGTCGGCTTGATCCAGTGCTTCTCGCTCTGGCCGGGGTTCTCGCGCTCCGGCTCGACGATCTCCGGCGGCGTTCTGCTGGGGATGAGCCACCGTGCCGCCGCCGACTTCACCTTCATTATGGCGGTGCCGATTATGGCTGGAGCCAGCCTGATTTCGCTGCTGAAGAACTGGCAGTACTTTACGCTGGATGCCTTGCCGTTCTTTATTGCGGGGTTCATCAGTGCATTTCTGTTCGCGCTGCTGTCCATGCGTTTTTTCCTGAAGCTGATCAACCGGATCAAGCTGATGCCGTTTGCCATTTACCGGATTATTCTCGCCGCAGTGGTTTACCTGGTCTGGTTCTAAATCTATCAAATTTATAGCTTAGCTATTTCGAAAATGGCGGTGTCTTCTTACTCAGAAGGCGCCGCTTTTTCTGTTTGCTATAGGGAATGTGTATAGCCGGATTCGCTGGAATCTGTTGCGGCTTCCTGAAGCGGTACAGTATGATGGCATCAGCTTTTCGGACGAAAGACAGATTGATCATAATCGGAACAAAACTATAAACCGTATAGAATGCGAGGAGAAAGAATATGACAAACAAGATCACAACCAGCAATCTCGGTTATCCGCGAATCGGCAAGAACCGTGAATGGAAAAAGACGCTTGAGGCCTACTGGTCCGGCAAAATTAGTGAGGAAATCTTCCGCGCCGAGATGGCGGATATTCAGCTTCAGCATTTGCAGGCCCAGCAATCAGCCGGCATTGATCTGATCCCGGTTAATGATTTCACCTTCTATGATCATGTGCTGGATACCGCCGTGATGTTCGGCATTGTCCCGCCGCGTTATGCGTATGACGGCGGCATTGTGCCGCTTGACCTGTATTTTGCGATGGCGCGCGGCAATGCTGCCGCTCCGGCTTGCGAAATGACCAAATGGTTCAATACGAACTACCATTATATCGTACCGGAGATCGGCAGCCAGACTCCCCGGCTGACCGAGAACAAGCCGCTTGCCGCCTACCGCTTCGCCAAAGCGCAGGCGGGCATTGAGGGCAAGCCGGTTATAGTCGGACTCTATACCTTTCTTAAGCTGTCCAAAGGCTTCCCGGCCGCTGAAATTCAGGAGGTTGCCGCCCGGTTCCTGCCGGTATATGTGCAGCTCCTGCAGGAACTGCAGCAGGAGGGAGTCGAGTGGGTGCAGATCGACGAACCGGCTGTTGTGACCGGACTTACCGAATCGGACATCTCTCTGCTGGAGACGATCTACCGGGAACTATCCGCTGCGGTTCCAGGGCTGAAGCTGATTCTGCAGACGTATTTCGAAGCCGCTGAGCCGCTGGAAGCACTGCTGGCTTTGCCTGTGCAAGCCATAGGTCTCGACTTCGTTCATGATGGCGGGGCCAACCTGCAGGCCATCGAACGACTTGGCTGGCCTGCAGACAAGTATCTGGGCGCAGGCATTATTGACGGGCGCAGCATCTGGCGCGCCGATCCCGATGCCAAGCTGGACCTGATCCAGAAGCTGGCTGTTCATGTGCCGCTGGACCGGCTCATTCTTCAGCCATCCTCCAGCCTGCTCCATGTGCCGGTAACGGTGCAGAGCGAAGCCAAGCTGAAGCCGGCCGTGAAGCGGGCGCTGGCCTTCGCCGATGAGAAGCTGGCGGAGCTTGATCTGCTGGCCGCGGCTGCCGGCGGCGATGCGGCGGGCTCCGCCGCTCAGCTCGCGGAGAGCCGTGAAGCGCTGGCTGTCTTCCGCGCGCTCCCGGAACGCGGGCGCCAGGATGTGGCGGAGCAGGTCCGCAGGCTGGACAGCCTGCCGGACAGCCGCAGCCTGCCCTTCGCCGGGCGCCTGAAGGTGCAGCAGGAGAAGTGGAAGCTGCCGCTGCTGCCGACAACCACCATCGGCAGCTTTCCGCAGACGGCCGAGGTGCGTCAGGCACGGCTCAAGTGGCGCAAAGGTTTATGGAACCAGGAGCGCTATGACGGGTTTGTCCGCCGCCAGATTGCCGAAGCCATCACACTGCAGGAGGAGCTTGGCCTCGATGTACTGGTGCACGGGGAGTTTGAGCGGACCGACATGGTCGAGTTCTTCGGCGAGAAGCTGGCTGGCTATCTGTTCACCCAGAACGGCTGGGTGCAGTCTTACGGCTCACGCTGCGTGAAGCCGCCGGTCATCTACGCGGATGTCGCTTTTATCGAGCCGATGACTGTCAAGGAAAGCGTCTATGCCCAGTCGCTGACGAGGCTGCCGGTGAAAGGCATGCTGACCGGTCCGGTGACGATTCTGAACTGGTCGTTCGTCCGCGATGACCTGAGCCGGGAAGAGGTCGCTAAGCAAATCGCTCTTGCGCTCCGCCATGAGGTGCAGGCGCTGGAGGATGCCGGAATTGAGATGATTCAGGTCGATGAACCGGCGATCCGCGAAGGCCTGCCGCTGAAGGCGGAGGACCATGCGCATTATCTGGATTGGGCGGTGCGTTCGTTCCGCGTAGCAACGAACCATGTGAAGGATACAACCCAGGTTCATACCCATATGTGCTACAGCGAATTTAATGATATGATCGGAGCCATCTCGGCAATGGATGCAGATGTTATTTCCATTGAGACCTCGCGCAGCCACGGGGAGCTGATCACCGCTTTTGAAGAAGATGATTATGATAAAGGCATTGGCCTCGGCGTCTATGACATTCATAGTCCGCGTGTACCGCAGGTGGAGGAAATGACCCAGAATATTGAGCGGGCGCTGCGCGTGCTGGATGCCGGGCAATTCTGGATTAATCCGGACTGCGGGCTGAAGACACGCGGCTGGGAGGAGACGGAGGCTGCGCTGCGCAACATGGTGCAGGCGGCAGGATTGGTGCGGGAGAAAACACTTGATAATCATTCTCAATCTTGCTAAAATGGGAACAAGAAAGAAGGAACCGTGGAGGGTTCCTTCTCAGCTTTAATTTATTTGCTTTCAAAGGTTTTGCAGTCTGTCTCATCAGCTTGTGAAGGCTGCTTGGAGCTGTGGTAAGCAACAAAGATAGATTCAGCGTTGCATTTGTTGTCTTCAGCCCAGTGGGTGCAGGAATTTACTGCGCATTTTACGTCTTTTGCCATGAGGGTTTCACCTCCCCTTATCGTGGAATGGCGGCATCCTTACATGAACTATTCTGACCGGCAAGGTGGAGCTTGTCCGAACAGAACCTAACCCTTATCCCGCGCGGATACAGGGTTTTTTGGTGTTCTCTGTCTTCGAGAGACACCATCATTGTAGCAGATAACCCCAGGCCCCCGCAAACAGGAAACGGCTTACCGGCTGGAAAAATTTCCGGTTTTCTGCAACCTTCCAGCTTTTGGATCGTCAGAGAAATGAGGCGAAAGAGACTAATAGACAAAGAGCTCATCTCGCCGCGGCAGTCTGTTCAAAAGAAGCGGATTTTTCACTACACTTTTGGAGGAATGAGTATGCACAAACGGGGTCAGTATTATCTGCATTATGTACTCGGGTTATTGATGCTTGCAGTGGTTTTGGCGGGATGCGGGGCGGGAGGCAACAGCGATTCGGCTGCGGGGGCAGACACCTCCATGATGAAGCAAGACTTTGGCAGCGACTCGGCTGCAAATACCGCGTCGGAAGCTGCACCAATGGAAAATACTGTGAAGTCCGAAGCTGAAGCTTCCAACACAACCCAGGCCGTAGCTGCCGGTGACGGAAGCAAGGTGGTGGACAGCTCCGGCGCAGATCAGGCGGCAAAAGGGGCGGCGGGATTTACCGGCAGCGATGTTGTGGCTGGACTGAACAAGAAGCTGATCTACCACGCCAATCTTAACATGGAAGTGGCGGATTATGGCACGGCACAGACGGATGTGCGGAATATGATTACCCTTGCGAACGGCTATATTATCGAATTTAAGGAAGACCTGTCCGAATATGAGCAGGGAGGAACCTTTATTTTCAAAGTCCCGGCCTCCGGCTTCTCTTCTTTTCTGAACAGTCTGGAGAAGGTGAAGCATGAGAAGCTTCAGCGCAGCATTCAGGGACAGGATGTTTCGGAGGAATACGTGGACCTCGAATCACGCCTCAAAGCCAAGGAACTGATGGAGAGCCAATATATCGAGTTTATGAAAAAAGCGACCAAATCCTCAGACCTTGTGGCTTTTGCCAATCAGCTTGGCACCATTCAGGAGGAAATTGAGCAGATCAAGGGCAGAATGCGTTACATTGACCAGAACGTCTCCTTTTCTACGGTGGAGCTTCGCCTGTATGAGACGGATAAGAGTGTAGATATTAAGAAGGAGAAGGAACAAGATCCGTTGCTGAGCCGTGCTTCTGATGCGCTCCAGAGCAGCATGAAGGCTATATCGGTGATGTTTCAGTGGCTGTTTGTGTTCCTGGCCGGCGCGCTTCCGGTACTGATTATTGCTGCGGTAATCGTGGCGATTGTGCTCTGGTACTTTAGAAAAACAAAGCGGAAGGATGATGAATCCATCCAGCGCCTCCGGGAGCTGAACCGCGACAAGCAGCCAACGCCAAGCCCTGAGGAAGAAGAGGAAAAGGAAGATAAGAAGCCGGAGTGATTTTTTGCAGCAGCCGCAAATGATAAAAAAGCCTCGGGCCCGCAGTTGGCGGGTTCGAGGCTTTGCCTATTTATGGTGCCATTCGCTTAAGCATGCTGAAACAGCACGCGGTACTCGCCGTAGCCTTCCTGCTCCAAATCCTCCTTCGGCACAAACCGCAGCGCCGCTGAATTGATGCAATAGCGTAAGCCGTCCGGTCCGGGGCCGTCATTGAAGACATGTCCAAGATGGGAATCGGCTGCTTTGCTGCGTACCTCGGTACGGATCATCAGGTGGCTGAGATCGGTTTTCTCCTTGACCGAATAATCGCGGATCGGCCGGGTGAAGCTGGGCCAGCCGCAGCCGGAATCGAATTTATCCCGAGAGCTGAACAGCGGTTCGCCGGATACAATATCGACGTAAATTCCATCCCCGTGATGATCCCAGAATTCGTTGCGAAAAGGCGATTCGGTTGCATTGTTCTGGGTCACTTCATATTGCAGCGGGGTGAGCCTTGCCTTCAGGCTGCTTTCATCCTCTTTGTATTTCCAGTGCTCCTCGATAAAAGCATCCCGGCCAGAGCCTTTGCGGTACCGTTTGTAGTGCCCGGGATTCTTGTGATGATAGCCCTGGTGGTACTCTTCGGCAGGATAAAAAGGCCCCGCCGGAAGAATCGGCGTCACAATGGGAGCGGAGAAACGCCCGCTTGCCTGCAGCGCCGCCTTGGAGGCTTCAGCCTGCTGACGCTGTTCTTCGGAATGGGTAAAAATCGCTGTGCCGTATGAGGTTCCGCGGTCATAAAACTGGCCGCCGGCATCGGTAGGGTCAATCTGCTGCCAGAACAGCTCCAGCAGCTTGCTGTATGGGAAGATATCTGGATTGAACGTAATCTGTACCGCTTCCACATGTCCTGTGGTTTCCGAGCAGACCTCCTCATAGGTTGGATTGACAGTATGTCCACCCGTGTACCCGGAGACGACCTCAATAATGCCCGGAAGCTCTTCGAAAGGGGATACCATACACCAGAAGCACCCTCCGGCAAATGTTGCTTTTTCCGTCATTAATATCCCTCCATTCATAGAATGCAATTAAATATGTCACAATGTAATTATAAAGCAATTATTCGCCGCCTGCCAGCGCCGCCGGACTGTGCGCCTCAGTCTTTCTTGGGTATCAAGAAGCCGGGGCGCAGCGATAAAGCCGCTAATCCTATCACAGCAACGTACACCAGGATGGCAATTACAGCGCTTCGCGGATGCTGGAACAACTGGCCGCCAAGAAAAGCATATAAGGCGATACCGGGGATTTTGCCAAGCCCGGATGCGGCGAGATAGCTCCAGAACGGCAAGCGGGCGGCTCCGGCATAAATGTTGACGGCAGCCTGCGGAATGAACGGGGCCAGCCGGGCCAGCACGACGGAGGCGAAGGGACGCCGCTGCACGGCTGCGGCAAACTTGTCCAGGGCCGGCACAGAAGCCAAATATGCGCTGGCTTTATCCAAATATAGGGAAGTTCCTCTTTTACGTCCTACTGCCTCTTTATTGTTCTCGCCCTGCTTGTGGAACATATATTTCACGATGCCATACATGATGGCCGCCGCAAGGGTTGACGCGCTCCAGCAAATGGCTGCACCCGCCAGACTCCCGTAGGCATAGCCGTACAATCCGATAATCAGCTTATAAGGAACCGCAGGAAAAAGAGCCACTAAAGTAGCGGCAGCGATGCTCAGGAATAAATTATGATCCTCCCGCAGCCAGGCGAGGATGTCCGATCTGTAAATAAACGCCAGGATAATCCCAAAAATATATAGCAATATAGTCAGCCATTTTCTCATTCAATTATGCCCTTTCTTCCGCTTGTTCATTTCATCATACTGAAAAAAAGAGAATTAATGAAGCAAAGATCATTGTCCCCGGGCCTTGTCACGGTATAATACATCTATAAACCAAAGGGAGATACACTCATGAACATTGCAGAACGCAAAAAAGTGGCTATCATCGGAATCGGCGGCATCGCCCGTAAAGTCTATCTGCCGCTGCTCTCCCGCCATGATCAGGCAGAAGTGGCAGGCGTGCTCAGCCACTCCCCGGCAACCGTGCAGGGAGCGGTTCATTCTTACCGGTTCCCAAAAGGCACAACAGATCTGAATGAGCTGCTGTCCTGGGACCTGGATGCAGTATTTGTGCATAGCCCTACACCTACCCATTATGATATTGTTATGAAATGCCTGAACCACGGCGTATCGGTATATGTGGATAAGCCACTGTCTTATCATCTGGAGGAATCCCGGCGGATGGCAGAGCTGGCCGCTGACAAAGGGCTGCTGCTGGGCGTGGGCTTTAACCGCCGCTACGCGCCAATGTATACGGCCGCTGCAGCCTGGCTGGAAAAAGCCGGCGGCATCAGCGCCTGCCATGCGTTCAAGCACCGGACGAAGCTGCAAGCCGGCAGCAGCCGCGAGACGGTCCATGATGATCTGATTCATATGCTGGATTTGCTGCTCTGGCTGTGTGGCGGAGATGCAGAACTGCTGTACAGCAGCCTCAAATCCGACGATGCAGGACGATTACTTCAGTCCTCCGGTGGGCTGGGCTGGAATAATGGTACGACCGGCATGTACAGTATGGTCCGGGAAGCCGGTGCAGATCTGGAGAAGCTGGAGCTGCACGGTCACGGCCGGTCCGTGGAAGTTGTGGATATGGATCGGGCAACACTCTATGAGAACGGGATGCTTCCGCGTACGCAGGGCTTTGGAAGCTGGGATACCATTCTTGAGCGCAGAGGGTTCAGCGGTGTGGTAAATGACTTTTTGAATAATTTGAACACACCGGAGAATAGCGGGGTTTCTGCTTCAGCCGTCCTGTCCAGCCATGAGCTGGCAGCGAAGCTTGCGGATTGACATGAGGAGCAGAAGGGAGGGAGCAGCATGGACGATTACAGCAAATCAATGGAAGAGAGAATTATCGAGAGCTACAAGCGGGATGAGGAAATGATGATCCTGGTCTTTGCCCAGTGGTGCGTGAACAATAGCCTGGACCCCCACGTTTTGTATCTGCAAGCCTACCCGCAGCAGGAAGGAAATGTGGCGCTGAGCAACGCACTGGCATTGACGGTTCCCAAGGAGGAAGCCGGGGATATATCCGACGATACGGTTCTCGGGGTATTGTCTCTTTACAGCAATGATGATCTGGCCTATGTAGTAACCGAGGCAATTGCCGGAAGAAAGTCGCCACAGGGAACAAAGGATTGACAACCGGGATATAATAACTATGGCCGGGTGAACTTTTTTTTTGCAAACGATGTTCATTGTGTTATAAATGTGTTAAAATTATATATACTAACTTATTGTAAGTTTGACAAGTGAGAGGTGAGAATAATGGAAGAACATCAGCTAACGATGTGCCCTCGATTCGAAACGGCCTTCTCCTTCTTAGGTAAGCGTTGGAATGGACTTATTATTCAGACATTGATGAGCGGACCGAAGCGTTTCAAGGATATTTCCGGTCTGATCCCATCCATGAGCGATAAGATGCTGTCCGAACGAATGAAGGACCTGGAATGTGAAGGGATTCTGGTACGCCATGTGTATCCGGAAACACCCGTACGCATCGAGTATGAGTTGACAACCAAAGGCCGGGCGCTTGAGCCGGTCATGCAGCAGATTCAGACTTGGGCCGAGAGCTGGGTTGAGTAGCACCCGCTTTAGAGTCCATTGACAGCCCCTTTTCACATCTTGTGAGAGGGGCTTTTTCAATAGAACGATTGATTTTATCAAAGAAAACTTGCACTTTTGACAGTAGAATATAATATAATAGAAAAAAACTTTCGCTCATCAAGGAGGCGAGGAAGATGACAACCACCTTGTTTTCCCGGGAAATAACCTATGGAAAAAAAGATGTTGCAATACTTGAGACCGCTTCGATTAAAGTGCAGCTCATTTACGACAAAGTGTTGTTCATGCTTCACAGCCATCTTCCAGCTTCCGTGTGGGACACGTGGATTGGCGTACCTTATGAGATCATCTCCTCCTTATACAAGGGGGATAACGATAGCGGCAGCGTTTTTCAAAAATGGATTCAAAGCCCTTCAGGCTGGAAATGTATCGGCTGTGAGCGGCATTGTCTTGAGCCTTCTGCAGGTCCGGCTATGCCCTCTTCCGGTAAGCAGCGCTTATTCACCTTCCATAACGGAGTTCGGCAAAGCATGGTGCTTCAGGCCGTGATCTGGTCCATGTATGAGAATACGGTGCTTTTCCAGCCCTATTTGGGCGGTGAGGCTTTTTTGAATGAGGACGATTTGGATACGATCTCCACATACTTCGTACCCACCTATCTGAGCAAGCAGCGTCTGATTGAGAACGGCAAGCCGTGCAAAGAATATCAGGAAAAGAACATTAGAATATTCCAGGAATGGTTATCGGCTCCCGACCTGGTGCTTCAGTGGAACGGAGGCTTGACCGAAGGCCGCTGGATGACCGGCGTCTATGTGGATCATTCCCGTTTTGCCGGACTGGGACCTTATCTGAAGGATGCGCAGGGCAAGCGGACGTATATGCGGGCAACGGTATCGGGTTAAGCTATATAAATTGAACTATAGAAAATATGAAAAGGGCAGAAGTGACGGAGGGGAAGTTTGGAACTGGAGGAGCGGTAGCGACCGCCTTTGTCTGCGGATTTCCACCGCGAAGAGCGGTATGAATCAAGAAATCTGCAGACAACAGCGGCCGGAAGTCCAAACATTCCCCGCAGTTACGACCAGACCCCAACATGAAATCTTTAGTTCAACTTATATAGTTCTGGAGTTCATTAAAATTTTTTATATTTAGTGCGTACAATCACAAGCTGGCACTCCCGCTGGCGTTAAGGTGAAGGGGTAAGAGAAACCTATACCAACAACCTAAGGGAGGGGCCAACATGGCGGCCAAACAAATTAATAATACAACTACGGGAGTACAGGACGGATTTTCCGGTGAAGCAATGGTCAGAGATATCGTGCTGCAATTCCCCAAAGCTGCGGATTACTTCAAGGCACAGCGGATTGATTTCTGCTGCGGAGGAGCTAAGCCGCTTACGGAAGCGGCAGCAGAGAAAGGGCTTGATACGGAGTCAGTAATCCAGGATCTGAACAAGCTGCTGGAAGAACATCCGGTGCTGGAGGAGGACACCGCCTGGAACGATGCCTCTTCGGAAGATCTGGTTAATTATATCGTGAATAAGCACCACCGTTATTTGCGTGAGGAGCTGCCGCTGATCGCTCAGAATGTAACTAAGGTTTTCCGCGTGCACGGTGAGGATTCTCCGCATTTGGCCGAGGTTTACCGCCTGTTCCATACGCTGCGTGAGGACTTGCTTCAGCATACAGCTAAGGAAGAAGAGAGCGAATTCCCGAAAATGCTGGCCTACTCGAACAATCCGACTCCAGAAGGCTTGGCCGAGCTGCACGGCCTGCTGCATACGCTGGAAGAGGAGCATGACGGGGCTGGCGAGATTTTACGCGAGCTGCGGAGAGTTACAAATGATTTCACACCACCGGAGCATGCCTGCACGACTTATCGTTTAACCTATGCGCGGCTTGAGGAGCTGGAAGGAATGACCTTCGAGCATGTGCATCTGGAGAACAATAATCTGTTCCTGCGCTATCAATAATACATTTGTGCTGCGTCCAAAGTCCCTGCGGGGACTTTTTTTAAATAGTAAGAAAGCAGCAAAATTTGAGAACAGGTCTCATTTGCGTTATTCTTAAAAGGACTATGTACATAATAATTGATTGCCTGAATAGCTGCTGGAGGCTGGGATCGGGCGGGAGAGGCGGTGCCAGAAATGCCCTCAAGATTTCTGTGGCGTATTTTGCTAGGAATTATCATCATTGCAACAGCAGGCGGCTGCTCATCTGTTCTTGGCCCTACGGCTGACGGGAGCAATTCGGGAACTCGTAATGAAGGGCCGGCGTTTTCTCTGCTGGTCGGAGACAGTGAGCTGGCCGGAAGCTCAGGCAGACAGCTCAGCGAAGCCTACAAGCCTGGAATCTCGCTGTTTGAATTGCTTAAGAGCAGCGGAGTCGCTACTTTTGCCGCAGACGGCTTAAGTATTCTGCGTGTCAACAAGGTATCCCTGAGCCCGGAATGGGTCTGGGAGATTCAAGTGGACGGCAAAAAAATAACCGACTGGAACAGCAGTGTTGACCGCGAGGACAGCATAATTATTGCGGCGAAGCCGGCAGCGGTCGGGGCTGAGCTACAGCCGGTCTTGCTCTCCATCAACGGCGGGAGCGAGCAGCCGGAGCTGACGCATTCGTATGTGCAGCCATACACGGAGGACTTGACTGTAAGAAGTATGCTGAAAGCCAGCGAAATGGTGCAATTGGCTGAAGACAACAGAACTGTGACTACGGTTATGGATTATGCTCCGCTCAGCAATGAGGCATGGAAGCTGAAGGTGAATGGCAAGCCCTTGCTGGACAGCGGAATTGATATGAAGCTTAGACCTCAGGATACACTGGAAATATTGCTTGCGTTACGATGATTCATGATGATATAGCCAGCTTTCTTACTGCTTATGGCAAAGGAAGCTGGCTATTTTAGTCTTTATGCGCACATAAATATCGGTTCCGAAAAGATGTGAAATGTTTCACATTTATTGTGATTGGAATCACAAATACCCTTCAAATTTCAACAGTATAATTTCACTATACAGGAAGTTGTGAAGAAGTCCAGAAGCTTGAAGGAGGGTCTTAAAAGTGACAGTGGAGAGAGAAAAACTAGTACTCATAGGCAACGGGATGGCAGGCGTAGGCACTATTGAACAAATATTGAAGCTGGGCGGCGCTTACGATATCACCATCTTCGGAAGTGAGCCGCATCCCAATTACAATCGGATTATGCTGTCCTACGTCCTTGAGGGCAGTAAAACAATCGAGGACATCATTCTTAACGACCGCAAGTGGTACGAGGATAACAACATTACCCTGCATACAGGAACTACCGTCACCCGGATTGATGAGGCGGCGCGCCGGATCATTACGGATAACGGAATGTCCGTTCCTTATGACAAAGTGATTATAGCAACGGGTTCGAATTCATTCATTCTTCCTATACCCGGCAACAACAAAGAAGGTGTCGTAGGCTTCCGTGATATTGCGGATTGCGATGCTATGCTGGCTGCAGCTAAGCAGTACAGAACGGCAGCGGTTATCGGCGGCGGTCTGCTGGGACTGGAAGCGGCCAAAGGACTCGTGAACCTCGGGATGGATGTTACGGTTGTGCATCTGCTGGAGGATCTGATGGAGCGGCAACTGGACCGCAATGCTTCCTCGATGCTGCAGAGCGAGCTTGAGCGCCAGGGTGTGAAATTTGCCATGGGCAAGCAGACCGTCGAACTGACCGGAGAAGAACGTGTGAACGGGCTGCGCTTCAGTGACGGAACGGAACTGGCCGCAGACTTTGTAGTAATGGCAGTCGGAATTAAGCCGAACACCCTGCTTGCCCAAGAGAGCGGCATCACCGTTAATCGCGGAATTGTGGTCAATGATTATCTGCAGACCTCGATGGCGGATGTATATTCCGTTGGCGAGTGTACAGAACACCGCGGTATCTGCTACGGTCTGGTAGCTCCGCTGTTCGAACAGGGAATGGTGCTGGCCAAGCATCTGTCCGGTGCCCCTACCCAGCCGTATGAAGGCTCGGTTGTATCGACCAAGCTGAAAATTTCCGGAGTGGATGTCTTCTCCGCCGGTGAATTCATTGAAACTGCGGAGCACACAGTGATCTCTGCCAAAGATGAATGGAAGCGGACCTACAAGAAGATTTTGCTCAAAAATAACATCATCGTCGGTGCGGTTCTGTTCGGCGATGTTACGGAATCGGCCAATCTGCAAAAGCTGGTGAAGCAGGGTGCGGAAATGACCGACGAAATTTATGGCGAGGTCATGGGCGGCGGCTGCTGCGGCGGAGGAGGAGCGAAGAAAGGCTTGTCCGTCGAAGCTATGGCTGATGAAGAGATTGTCTGCGGCTGTAACGGCGTGACCAAAAAAGCGATTGTCGATGCCGTTACCGAGAATGGTTTTACCACTGTAGATGAGATCAAAGCCTGCACTGGAGCTACCCGCTCCTGCGGCGGCTGTAAGCCGGTTGTTGAGCAGATTCTGCAATTCGTGCTTGGCGACAGCTTCCAGCAGAGCGCGAAGCAGGGCATTTGCACCTGTACCTCGCTTAGCCGGGATGAGATCGTGGCAGAAATTACGGCCAAAGGCCTGAAAACAACTAAAGAGGTCATGAATGTGCTGGGCTGGAAACAAGCCGAAGGCTGCTCCAAATGCCGTCCGGCAGTGAACTATTATCTCGGAATGATCTATCCGGACACCCATGAGGATGAGAAGGAATCACGCTTCGTCAACGAACGGATGAGCGCCAACATTCAGAAGGATGGTACCTTTACCGTAGTTCCGCGTATGTACGGCGGGGTTACGACACCGGAAGATTTGAAGAAAATTGCCGATGTCTCCCTGAAATATGATGTGAAGGTTGTGAAGGTAACCGGCGGACAGCGTTTGGACCTTATCGGCGTCAAAAAAGAGGATGTGCCTAAGGTATGGGAAGAGCTGGATATGCCATCCGGCTATGCTTACGCGAAATCGCTGCGTACAGTGAAGACCTGTGTAGGCTCGCAGTTCTGCCGCTTTGGTACACAGGACTCTATGGGCATGGGTGCATTGCTTGAGCGTAAGTATGAACGGCTTGATTTTCCGGCCAAGTTCAAAATGGCAGTTAACGGCTGCCCGCGCAACTGTGCGGAATCCTGCACGAAAGATATCGGCATCGTCGGCAATGACGGAGGCTGGGAAGTGTTCATCGGCGGAAATGGCGGAATCAAGCCGCGTATCGCTGACGCCTTCTGCAAAGTGAAAACCGATGAAGAGCTAATCGAGGTCTGCTCTGCTGTGATGCAATTCTACCGCGAAACCGGCAATTATCTCGAAAGAACCTCCGAGTGGGTAGAGCGTATGGGACTGGAACAGATTAAGCAAGTGATTCTGGAGAATGAAGACAACCGCAAGGAACTGGCTGCACGTATTGATTTTGCCCTGGCACAGGTTTCTGATCCTTGGAAAAAAATGCTCGACGACAAAGATACGCGTACTGCGCTTTTTGAGCAGGCAAGAGTCTGATTCACAGCGACAAGGAGAGAGGAGAGAAAACAATGCAATCCACCAAACAAGAATATGCTGTTGGAGCAGTGCAGGATTTCCTGCTGCAGATTGGCCGGGTAGTCAACGCCGGATCTGTGGAGCTGGCTATTTTCCGGACTTCGGATGGAGCGGTCTATGCCATAGAGAACCGCAGTCCTCATCCGAAGGGTGGCCCGCTCGCCGAGGGAATCGTTTCGGGCTACTATCTGTACGATCCGCTGTATGACTGGAAGATCGACCTGCGCAGCGGCGAAGTCCAGGCCCCGGATCACGGCAAGGTAGCGACATATCCGGCCATACTGGACGGCGATATAGTGAAAGTCAGCTTGTAGAGAGAAGGTTCAGCATTCTATTTCAAATAAATAATGGTGGGGTGGAAGGATGTTTACACAAAGCGTGGAGAACATCGTAGAGACAGCGGTTGGCAAACGTGACAAAATGAATGAAAGTCTGCCGAAGTATTTTCTTGCTGCGCTTTTAGCCGGGGCGTATGTGGGAATTGGCATCATCCTGATTTTTTCATTGGGAGCGCCGCTTGCGGCGGTCAAATCTCCTTTTCAGCCGCTGATCATGGGAACGTCCTTCGGGATTGCCCTGACTCTGGTCGTCTTCGCCGGCTCGGAGCTGTTTACCGGGAATAACATGTTTTTTACCGTTAGTACACTTGCCGGCCGAACCAGTGTATGGGATACCGTGAAGAACTGGATCATCGTATTTGTCGGTAATGTTGCCGGTGCGGTTATTCTGGCTTTGCTGATCAAGGGTACGGGATTATTCAAGGCAGCCCCCGTAGATCATCTGATCTTTACCGCAGCCGCCAAAAAAATGAGCCTTCCGTTCTCCGAGCTGTTCTTCCGTGGCATTCTCTGTAACTGGCTGGTCTGCCTGGCGTTATGGATGGCCTCACGCGCCAAAAGCGAGACAGCCAAGCTGGTGCTGATCTGGTGGTGTTTGTTCGCCTTTATCGCCAGCGGTTATGAGCACAGTGTAGCCAACATGACGCTGCTGAGCGTAGCGGTGCTGCTGCCTAATCATCCAGAGACGATTTCGGTTGCCGGCTGGCTGCATAACATGATTCCGGTGACCTTAGGCAATATCATCGGCGGAGGCGTGTTTGTCGGCATGGCATACTGGCTGATTTCTCCTGTACGTGCAGCCCGTGCAGCCGTTATACCTGATAAGCAGCAACGGATCAGCTAACTTCTGCTGGCCCTGTGGTCTATTCGACCACAGGGCCTTTTTTGTCACTGCAGCCGGAACAGATATGTGTTAAGCTTGGGGGAATTGAACGAAGGAGTTGTCCGAGAGTGTTGAGCTTCAATCACTTTGGCGTTTACGGGATTTGTCTTCGTGAGGGCAAGATGCTGGTGATCCGTAAAAGAAAAGGTCCTTATACGGGTAGATACGACCTTCCAGGCGGAAGGCTGGAGGAGAACGAAGGGCTGAGGGATGGGCTGGTTCGGGAGTTTATGGAGGAGACTGGACTCACAGTAAGCGTGCAAAGCAATGCGGGAACATTCGATTGTTTTGTACGTTTTCAAGAGGAAGCCTTCACTCATATGCACCATATAGCCGCTCTATGTACAGTGGAAATTGCCGGGGAAGGAAGGCCTGCCAAGATTGTGGAGTTTGCGGAACAGGATTCTCTGGGGGCCGAGTGGGTGGACTTATCAGAGATTACACTCGACTCTTCTTCACCTGTAGTGGTAGCAGCGGCGGAATGGCTGAGCAGTGGAATCCTGCCAACTGAGACGAGGTATTATGATGATTGGGAACTAAGGACCCAACCAACTCAATAAAAAAAGACGCCGGACAGGGCGCCTTTGACCACTCTATTGGATAATACGAATTATAGGGTCATATATGATTCAGTGAGGTGAATAGAGGGTATTGTTGTTAGGAAATTAAATGCGGCAAATTTCGTTAGGGCATAGTTCACAATGGCAGATGTCTTGAAGCATTGCAAGATCTTTGATGACGATCATGCCGTTCTCATATTCTACTGCATCTTTTTTACGCAGGTCGCTCAGCATCCGGTTAACGCTCTCACGGGTAGCGCCGATCATGTTGGACAGATCCGTATGCGTAATCTTTTTGTTGATCAGAATGCTGTCGCCGTTCTTCTCGCCGTAGGTGTTGCCGAGACGAATCAGTGTGGAGCAGAGTGCGCCAGGCTTGCCGTACATCATCAGATCA
The DNA here is from genome assembly GCF_056120445.1 of Paenibacillus sp. sgz302115. Classification (NCBI taxonomy): domain Bacteria; kingdom Bacillati; phylum Bacillota; class Bacilli; order Caryophanales; family Paenibacillaceae; genus Paenibacillus; species Paenibacillus sp. sgz302115. The sequence continues at coordinate 21,977 of NZ_JBVYOK010000020.1, read as the reverse complement.
CGGAATTTCGTCTGGGTGAGACGGTGATGGATACCCATCCATTTCATAAAGTCAATAGCGAAATCACAATGCTGGCAGATCAGAATCTCCAGATCCTTCTGCTCAATGATTCCAACTTCACTCTCTTCAATTACTTCCGCAGTGAAGCTGTGCTTGGTGCTGAAGAATGGGTCGGCCTGACCGACCATATCACCGGCTTGGTACATATAAAGAATGAGTTCCTTACCTTCATCAGTAGATTTGGTCAGCTTCACACGTCCACGTTTGATATAAAACAATTTATCCGAATAGTCGCCTTCCCAGAACAAATGAGAGCCTTCTGGAACCATGCGTTCTTTCATTGTGACCAAAAGTCGGTTAAAGTTCTGTTCGGAGAAACAGTTTGTATTTCCGTGGGCTTCGATAACATTGTAATGTTCCTTGATCATAATCGACATCCCCTTTATTCCCTCAGTTTTTCAGTAAATTTTAAATTAATTATACCTTGAAATTCCTCTTTATGGGTAAAGATTTTCGCGAAAAAGTGTCGAATTTTTAACATTGTGATAATTTTCACTTCGAAAGTGTGAGATTTAATATGTTTTTGAGCTTGAATTAGGGCGTTTGTGTAAAATAACCCATATTATAGCAGCTGGTTGCCCGATTTGCTTTTCTCCACACTGAAGATGATTCAGCTTTTTTGATCATAGCGCAAACTGCAGGCCTCTTTCAACTCCTTTATCAAAGCATTCCGTTTGCATGACCTGTAATACTTTGTTAGACTAAATGCCGGGAAAGAAAACCTTTTCCTGCGAGTAATAATTCTATTTTATAGAAGGAAAGCTTGAGGGATGAAAATGGAGACATTATTGTTATGGCCGGAAGGTGCTCCGGGAGCACTTGGTAAGAGCGACGAGGATATCCCGGCTATTACACCTTATCTCGTGGAAGGAGAGCGGAACGCCGCTGTTATTGTCTGTCCGGGAGGCGGTTATGGCATGCGGGCGGACCACGAAGGCGCACCAATCGCTGAATGGCTAAATACGCTCGGAATATCGGCTTTTGTGCTGCGTTACCGTGTTGCGCCTTATGGATACCCCAATGCGCTGCTGGATGCTCAAAGGGCGCTGCGTACGATTCGGTTCCGTTCTGAAGAGTATAGAATTGACCCCGGCAGACTGGGGATTCTGGGATTTTCGGCAGGTGGACATTTGGCTTCTACCGCCGGTGTTTTGTTTGATTATGGAGATAGTGAAGACTCTGATCCTGCTCAGCGGCAGTCCAGCCGTCCCGATTTGCTGATCTTGTGCTACCCGGTGATTTCAATGGCTGATGGGGTGACGCATCAAGGCACAAAAGTAAATCTACTTGGGGAGAACCCAGACAAAGACCTGGTGGATCACTTTAGCAGTGAGCTTCAGGTAACGGCGGCTACACCCCCTACATTTCTTTGGCATACCTCAGATGATGAAGCTGTGCCAGTGGAGAATAGCCTGCAGTTCGCCGCAGCGCTCAGTCGACATCACATTCCTTTTGACCTTCATGTATATGCGCATGGCAGACACGGGCTTGGTCTGGGTGACGAGGAGCCTCACACGAGAAGCTGGACTGGGGCCTGCGCATCCTGGCTGGCTTTGAATGGCTATACCAAATAGTTCAAAAGGCAAGGCCTCTCTTGAGTTTCTCGCCTCAACGGAGGTCTTTTTTTATTGGATAAAAAGAGTTATTATTTGCTAAAATTTTGCTATACTACTTGAGTAGACATGTAATATAATGTAATTATTAACCATAAAAATGTCAGGCGGTGAGGCCATTTGTCATGGGAACCGGCGGGATTTATGTTTTTCTCAACCATTGAGGGGGTGGGAATATTCGCCATGATGATGTCGTTCTTCAGGCTGAAGGCGACGGACTATATTTGGCCTGCGTTGTTTATTATTCTGCTGATGAACCTGCAGAGCTTTGTGCTGCGGACTGATCTCGACCTGTCTTTCCTGGTTCCGGTTATTAACATTATGCTTTTTATATTTCTGCTGACAGTTGTCATTAGAATTCCAATTATATGGTCTTCTATTATAGCCATTTTTGGTTATCTGGCATTTAGCATCATACAAGTAGCGCTCGTCTTATTGTTCTTTGGCTCCATTTCCGATTCACAGACCTCGGTGATTAACGAATACGGAGGTCAGTTCATATCCGGCTCGACCAGCATTTTTCTGGCGTGGGTTTTGTTCAAGCTTGGCATTGGCTTTACTTTTGATTTCGAAAGGTTGCGGCTGCGCTGGGAAGGAACGCTGGTGGTGGGATTGATTGTGCTTTTCTTTCTGCTGTTCTCTTTGATCATGTACAAGAATGAGATAGGCTGGTGCATTCTTTTCTTCATAAGCGCCTTTACCTTTTTAATGTATTACTCAATTAGAAAGGAGAAAATGAATGATTGAGCTGCTCGCTGCAAAAATGGCATTTTCACTAAAACGCTCCGTACCGGATCATCCATCCTCGGTTGAAGTTTTTAAATTCGCGATTGCGATGCTTCTTAATGTGATATTTATTGTTCTGGCAACCTTGGGCATCTCCTTATTTACCGGTCATACGGGGGAGGCCGCTGCAATCCTCATCTCGTTCGCGCTGCTCCGCCAGTTAACAGGAGGCATTCATCTCAAATCCAATCTGCAGTGCACCGTTGTCTCCACATTGAGCTTTACTGGTATCTCCCTGGTTGCTGTGTCTGAATTATGGACCGTTGTAGCGACAACTGCGGCAATGCTTGCAATTCTGTTCCTGGCTCCGGTAGGCATAGATCAGCAATCGAGGATTCCCCCAAAGTATTTTCCTTATATGAAGCTTGCAGCCATGCTGCTTGTTGCTTCCAATTACTTCATTCTATCGTCGGTGCTTGCGTTCAGCTTTCTCGCTCAGAGCGTTACGCTGGTGCTTGGAAAGGTGGTGAGATCATGAATCTGGTGGCAAACATACTGACCAAGGTTGCAGAAGCAACGGTAGGAACGAATTGTTTTTTATTTTGGTACAAAGGCGACATTCCGGCCGAGCTCTTAAAAAAATAGTTGAGAAAGCAGGTTGATTCCATGAATGCTATTTCCGTTACCGAAACCGCTGACGGATCTGCCGGGATCATCACTGTTGGCTTAGAGCGCATCTTGTTTCTTAAGTGCAATACCATCGAATCACAGTCTATCCTGGTACATACGAGGGAAGGCGTTTATTACATCATGGGACCCTTGCGTTACTGGGTGAACGCGCTTAACAGCACCGGATGCCACTTCAGCATCGTAGATCGGGGAACGGCGGTCAATATTGATAACGTGGCACGTCTGGAGAGAACATATAAGGTTGCTTATTTTGACGACATGAGCAGCCAGAGTTCTGTTAGCTGCACGATTGCCTATCATCGTTACAGGCTTGTTGAACAAGAACTTACCCGAATGAATCCTAACATTATCGTTTGTTAGATGCCAATGCGAGGGGACTGTCCGATGACAGTTCCTTTTTTTTGTAACACTCAGGTATGTTTACACGAGGATCAGAATTAGCGTATGGGGAATTATAACAATTCCATAAATTAATACACATATAATATGGAAATATGCCCTGAATTTTATCAAATGAAAGCGCTTTGAAAACAAATCAAAAAAAACTTTATACTTTGTGAAAGATTTCACTATGCAAGACGAAGAGAATGTGATAAGATAAATGTGTAGAGAAAAACAACCTAAAAATTGACAGGAGGACGAGGGAGATGGCAGTTAAGAACGAAGTCGCCGCCCAAGTGAAACAAACCACCGCTGAAGAGTATGTTCAGACTTTGGTGGATAAAGCAAAGAAAGCTCAAGAAGCTTACATGGCGCTGGATCAAGAGCAAGTTAACACAATCGTTCATGCAATGGCGCTCGCAGGACTCGACAAGCACATGTACCTGGCTAAGCTGGCTGTAGAAGAAACTGGCCGCGGAGTATACGAAGACAAAATTACGAAGAACATCTTCTCAACTGAATATATCTGGCACGGAATTAAATACGACAAAACAGTAGGCGTTGTTGAAGACAACCAATATGACAGCTTCCAAAAGATTGCTGAACCAGTCGGAATCATTATGGGGATCACACCTGTAACGAATCCAACATCCACCACGATGTTTAAAGCACTGATTGCAGCGAAGACACGTAATCCTATTATATTCGGTTTCCATCCATCTGCGCAAGAGTGTAGTGCCGCAGCAGCAAAAATTCTTCATGATGCAGCCGTTAAAGCCGGCGCTCCTGAGAACTGTATCCAATGGATCGAGCTGCCAACGATGGACAAAACAAATGCACTAATGAACAATCCGGACGTTGCGCTTATCCTGGCAACAGGCGGTTCGGCAATGGTAAAAGCAGCTTATAGCTGCGGTAAACCGGCTCTTGGCGTAGGTCCTGGTAACGTGCCTGCCTTCATTGAAAAGAGTGCCGATATTGATCAAGCGGTAACCGACATTATTCTGTCGAAGACTTTTGACAATGGTATGATTTGTGCTTCCGAGCAAGCTGTTATCATTGAAGAAGCCATCTTTGATCAAGTGAAGAAGAAAATGATCGCCAACGGCTGCTACTTTGTAAATAAAGAAGAAGCTGCCAAGCTGACAAGCGGCGCAATGAACGTTGAAAAATGCGCAGTTAACCCGGCAATCGTAGGTCAATCCGCAGTGAAGATCGCTGAAATGTGCGGCATTCAAGTTCCTGCAGGCACTAAGATCCTGGTAGCTGAGCTTGAAGGCGTAGGTACTAAATATCCGCTTTCCGCTGAAAAATTGAGCCCGGTTCTTGCTTGCTACAAAGTTAAGAATGCTGATCAAGGTATCGAACGTGCAGCTCAAATTGTTGAATTTGGCGGTATGGGCCACAGCTCGGCCATCCACTCCAACAACGAAGAAGTAATCATGAAGTTCTCTAACCGTCTGCAGACCGGACGTATTCTCGTCAACTCGCCATCGACTCACGGCGCTATCGGCGATATCTACAATACGAATATCCCTTCATTGACTCTGGGCTGCGGATCTTACGGCCGCAACTCGGTATCGCAGAACGTTACTGCCATCAATCTGATCAACGTGAAAAGGGTGAACCGTCGTACCGTGAATATGCAATGGTTTAAAGTACCTGACAAGATTTACTTCGAAAAAGGCGCTACTCAATACCTGGCTAAAATGCCTGACATCACCCGGGTTGCTATCATCACTGACCCTATGATGGTTAAACTGGGCTATGTAGAAAGAGTTGAACACTATCTGCGTCAACGTCAAACACCTGTAGCCATTGAAGTGTTCTCGGAAGTTGAACCAGATCCATCGACAACTACCGTAGAAAAAGGTACTGCCATGATGAACAGATTCCAACCGGACTGCATCATCGCGCTTGGCGGCGGTTCCCCTATGGATGCTGCAAAAGGCATGTGGTTATTCTATGAACATCCGGACGCTGATTTCAACGGCCTGAAACAAAAATTCATGGATATCCGCAAACGCGTATACAAATTCCCTAAGCTTGGAAACAAAGCGAAATTCGTAGCGATTCCTACAACTTCGGGTACAGGTTCTGAAGTAACTTCTTTCGCGGTTATTACAGACAAAACAACAGCTAACAATACTAAATACCCATTGGCTGATTATGAGCTGACTCCAGACGTTGCAATCATCGACCCTGAGTTTGTATACAGCTTGCCAAAAACTGCTGTTGCCGACACAGGTATGGACGTATTGACACATGCCATCGAAGCTTATGTTTCCGTAATGGCTAGTGACTACACTGACGGTCTGGCTATCAAAGCTATCCAATTGGTATTCCAATACCTTGAAAAATCAGCACTCGAAGGCGATAAACTGGCCCGCGAAAAAATGCATAACGCATCTACACTTGCTGGTATGGCTTTTGCCAATGCATTCCTGGGCATCAACCACAGCTTGGCGCACAAATGGGGCGGTCAATATCACACAGCTCATGGACGCACCAACGCCATCCTGATGCCGCACGTTATCCGTTACAACGCTAAGAAACCTACGAAGTTCGCTTCGTTCCCTAAATATTCGCACTTTGTAGCTGACGAGCGTTATGCGGAAATCGCACGCATCCTGGGATTGCCTGCACGCACAACCGAAGAAGGCGTAACAAGCCTGATCAATGCAATCCGCGATATGAACAAAAAACTCGGCATCGAAGAGTCGTTCCAAGCGCTGGGCTTTGATCCTAAGGACTTCGAATCCCGCGTAGACTATCTGGCTGACCGTGCATTTGAAGACCAATGTACAACTGCCAACCCTAAGCTGCCGCTGGTTTCCGAGCTTGCTGACGTATACCGTAACGCATTCTACGGCAAATTCGAGAACTAATTAGCAATCACTAGATAAACAAATAGTTTATAGGGTAATATGGGACTGGATGTAAGTGACAAATATCACCGAAAGAGTGATATTTGTCACAGTCCATTTCCAGAAAATAAACTAAAATGTTTATATAAACAACGATCCCGGTTATGTAGAAGCTATTGTGAATTTTATTACAACCAACCATATCTTTGGGATCACGAGACACGGGATTAACCTTCAAGCCCGCGATCTCTACAAATATAATAAATATAAATGGAGGGATTTAGCATGTCGGTGATTGAAAAAGATGTACAAGAAGTAAAATCGGGTTGGAGAAGTTTCGTAAAAGGCAAATGGGCTAAGAAAGTCGATGTTAACGAATTTATTTCCAAGAACATCAAGCCTTATGAAGGAAACGAAGATTTCCTCGTAGGTCCTACCAGCAACACAACTGAACTGTGGAAGATTATCTCCCAGCTGAGTAAAGAAGAAAGAGAAAGAGGCGGCGTATGGGATGTTTCCCTGGATACTGTCTCCACTATTACTTCCCACAAACCAGGCTACATCAACAAGGACTTAGAACAAATTGTTGGTGTACAGACTGATGCTCCTTTCAAACGTTCCATTCAACCGTTCGGCGGTATCAAAATGATGATCGATGCCACCAAAGCGTACGGCTTTGAGCTTCCGAACAACATTGTTGAAATGTTCACGAATATCCGCAAAACGCATAACCAAGGCGTATTTGATGCATATACACCAGAAATGAGAGCCGTCCGTAAATCGGGAGTTATCACAGGTCTTCCTGATGCCTACGGCCGCGGACGCATCATCGGCGACTACCGCCGCATTGCTCTGTACGGTATCGATTTCCTGATCAAAGACAAGAAACAACAACAAGCCGAGCTTGAAGTTGATTCCATGACTGAAGAAGTAATCCGTCTGCGTGAAGAGCTGTCCGAGCAAATCCGCGCTCTGGGCGAACTGAAAGAAATGGCAGCGGCACACGGTATGGATATCTCCAAACCGGCTAACAACTTCAAAGAAGCTGCCCAATGGGTGTACTTCGGTTATCTGGCAGCCGTTAAAGAACAAAACGGTGCCGCAATGTCCCTGGGACGTGTATCCTCCTTCCTGGATATCTATGCACAACGTGATTTCGAAGAAGGTACTCTTACTGAAGAACAAGCACAAGAAATCGTTGACCATTTCGTAATGAAACTGCGTATCGTGAAATTCCTGCGTACACCTGACTATAACGAACTGTTCTCTGGTGACCCTACTTGGGTAACTGAGTCCATCGGCGGTATGTCTGAAGACGGAACAACCCGCGTAACTAAGAACAGCTTCCGCTTCCTGCATACCCTGTACAACCTGGGACCAGCTCCAGAACCAAACTTGACTGTTCTGTGGTCTGAAAGACTTCCTGAAGCGTTCAAGAAATACTGTGCTAAGGTTTCCATCGAGACCAGCGCTATCCAATATGAGAATGACGATGTAATGCGTCCATACTGGGGTGAAGATTACGCGATTGCTTGCTGCGTATCCCCAATGCGTATCGGTAAACAAATGCAGTTCTTCGGCGCCCGCGCCAACCTTGCAAAAGCTCTGCTGTATGCAATTAACGGCGGTGTAGATGAGAAATCCGGCGTACAGGTTGGTCCTGAATTCCCGGCAATCACTTCGGAATATCTCGATTACAACGAAGTAATGAAACGCTTCAAACCAATGATGGAGTGGCTGGCTAAGACATATGTTAACACGCTGAACATCATCCACTACATGCATGACAAATATTCCTACGAACGTATCGAAATGGCGCTGCATGACCGCGACATTCTGCGTACGATGGCTTGCGGTATTGCTGGTCTGTCTGTTGCTACTGACTCCCTGAGCGCAATTAAATACGCTAAGGTTAAACCGATCCGCAACGAACAAGGTATCGCAATCGACTTCGAAACCGAAGGTGAATTCCCTTGCTACGGCAACAACGACGATGCTGTTGACAGCATTGCAGTCGAATTGGTTGAAACCTTCATGTCCATGATCCGCAAACACAAAACTTACCGTGATGCTACGCCTACACAATCGGTATTGACCATCACTTCGAACGTTGTATACGGTAAGAAGACAGGTACTACTCCTGATGGACGTAAGAAAGGTGAACCGTTCGCTCCAGGTGCTAACCCAATGCACGGACGCGACAAGAAAGGCGCGCTGGCTTCCCTGAACTCTGTTGCCAAACTGCCTTACTCTGACGCACAAGACGGTATTTCCAATACGTTCTCTATCGTTCCTAAGGCATTGGGTAAAGATGAAGAATCCCGCAAGTCCAACCTGGTATTCATGATGGACGGATACTTCCACAATAACGCTCAGCACTTGAACGTTAACGTATTTAACCGTGAACAACTGATCGACGCTATGGATCACCCAGAAAACTATCCACAATTGACAATCCGTGTATCCGGCTATGCTGTTAACTTCATCAAGCTGACTCGCGAACAACAAATGGACGTTATCAACCGTACATTCCACGGTACAATGTAATACCTAAGCTTACTGCTTAAGCAAAAGGTATACAGTGAAATAGCTGCAAGGTGATACCGCCCTTGTCTCAAGGGCGGTACTCTCTTGTTTGAGATTACTTAAAATTTTAAATTTCGGAAGGATGACATCATATGGCTAACGGACATATACATTCTTTAGAAACCTTTGGAACTGTTGACGGACCAGGTATTCGTTTTGTTCTATTCATGCAGGGCTGCCTGTTGAAATGTCAGTATTGCCATAACCCGGACACCTGGGGGTTGAATGAGGGTAAAGAAATGAGTATCGAAGAGGTACTCGCTGAAATTGAGCCTTATCTGAATTACTACCGCACTTCCGGTGGTGGTCTGACCGTTTCGGGCGGCGAACCTACCCTACAGGCGCATTTTGTGAAGCAATTGTTCACTGAAGTGAAGAAGCGCTGGAATTTGCATACTACTCTTGATACGAACGGCTATAATGAAGGCGATAAAATCAACGATTTACTTGATGTGACTGATTTGGTGCTGCTTGATCTGAAGCATATTGATGATGAGGCGCATATCAAGCTGACGGGTAAATCCAATGAACGTACGCTGAAGCTGGCCCGCTGGCTGTCTGACCACGGCCGTAAGATGTGGGTCCGTCATGTGTATGTACCAGGAATCCATGACCGTGAAGAGGACTTGATCAATTTAGGACGTTTCATTGGAACCTTGAACGGTGTAGAGAAATTCGAAATCCTCCCGTATCATCAGATGGGTATCTATAAATGGGAAGTGCTGGGCAGACCTTATGAGCTTGAAGGAGTGCCTTCGCCAACTGAAGAAGAAGTAGCGCGCGCTTACCGGTTGATCGAAGAAGGACGCAAGCAGACAGCGCTGGTATAATGACCGGGAAGAATAAAGAGCCGTTTCAACAGTAGATTTAGTGCTGTGGGAACGGCTTTTGAACATACTAATAGACCTGAAATGAAATCGTGTTTAGGTTTTGTGACATATCATACCCTATAAACTGTTTTTTAATCGTGGTATTTCGAGTTAATGTTATATAATATCACTCTACCTGTAATTAAATACATATGTATTCGCTTACATTAGAGGTTTTTATCCCTGTTGTAGATGAATCTTAACCTTACCGTTGCTGAACCTGTTTTTTATAATAAGAGTTGTAAGGGAAATCAATATATAGGGAGGGTCACCCAAAATGAAAAAAAGCGTAACTTTGCTGTTATCTCTGCTGTTCGTAAGCTCTGCGGTAATAGCTGGCTGTGGCAATAATAATTCTGCTAACAACAACGGCGGCGCTGTCGCGACTAGCACGGCTGATGCTACGAATGCTGTGGCGACAGAAGAACCAGCAAGCAGCGAGCCCTTCGAAATGACAATCCGTCATACTCAAGTAGGTGCAGACAAACAGAAACGTCTGGCCATTCTGGAGGATGTTGTTGGAAAGGTGCAGGCTGAAGTGCCAGGATTGACCTTTAAGCTTGATGGTGTGGACTCCGATGTAAACCGTAAGGAAAAGCTGCGCGGCGAAATGGCAGCGGGAAATCCGCCGGAAATTTTCGATCTGTTCGGCAGCCCAGACTCCAAAATATATGCTAAGGAAGGCGAATTGCTTGATCTGACACCGATCCTTGAAGAGCTGGGCATCAAAGACAAGTTCTCGAATCTGGACCCGTTCACGTATGAAGGTAAAATCTACGGATTGCCGATTGGCGGCTCGGGTGAAGGGTTCTTCTATAATAAAGAATACTATACCAGCAAAGGCTGGAAGGCTCCGACAACTTTTGCAGAATTGGAAAAGCAACTGGCGGATATCAAAGCCGACGGCAAGGTGCCAATGGCAGGCGCATCCAAGGCCGGATGGGTGCCTTTGATGCTGGCGAACCACCTCTGGTCGCGTTATGCCGGACCGGATGTAACTGCTAAATTTGCCACCGGTGAAGCCAAATGGAGTGATCCGAATGTGGTTAAAGGTTTTGCCAAATACAAGGAATGGGAAGATAAAGGCTATTTCAAAAAAGGCGAGCTTGGATTCGAGTATGCTGAATACACGACCCAGTTCACCAGCGGTGAAGCGATCCTGATGTATGATGGCACTTGGAAGTCCTCTGTCTTCAAGACAGGCCAATCCGGCGAAGGCCTGATCGGCAAGGTTGGTTTCTTCAACATTCCACCTGTGGACGGCGGAGTTGGCGACCAGACGGCGCTCATGCGTGATGTGAACAACGGCTACGGCTTCTCTGCTTCTGCAGGTAAGGATGAACGCCAACTGGCTGCTGTGAAGTCGTTCATCAAAAATATGTACAATGAAGAAATGCAGTTGCGCGGACTGGTTGAGGATGGCGTGCTGCCGGCCATGAAGATTGATCAGGCTGTGTTAAATAAGAATATCACTGACGATCTGATGAGTGAAATTGTGGCTGTTCTGAATAACTCCGAATCTTCGTTCCCGGCCTTCGACTCACTGGTACAGGCGGATGTAACTACTGAAATCAGCAATATCCAGATTCAAAAGCTGATTGGCGGACAGACGACACCTGAGAAAATGGGCGAGGCTCTGCAAAAGGTTCAAGAAGAAGCCAACGCGGCAGTAGAATAAGGAACGGTAATCGGAATGTGCCCTGGCGCTTGCTCCAGGGTGCATTTTTACAATCTGCCCGGAGTTCGCTGATTCTTAAGCAATCGGAGGTAGTCATGAATAAATCACTCAGAAATCCCCTGGTGTTCACTCTATTCGTTGTTCCGGCGTTAATCCTGTTTTTGCTGTTTTTTATTTATCCGATCTTTAGTTCGATCTACTATAGCTTGACCAGTTGGAACGGTGTTTCGGACGCTGTTGCATATACGGGGCTGAGCAATTTTAAAAAGGCCATTCACGATGACCGCTTTTGGGTTTCCGTTAAGAATAACGGCTGGTTTATCTTATTCTCCGTATTCATTCAGGTCCCCCTCATTGTGCTCTTCTCCTTGTTAATTGCCAATGTCAAAAAGCTGAAGGGACTTTATAAGACTGCGGTTTTTATGCCATCTATCATGTCTACGGCGGTTATCGGCATTCTGTGGGGCTTCATTTATGAGCCGAATATTGGTCTTTTTAATAAAGTGTTGGGAGTCTTCGGCATTGACCCGGTATACTGGCTGTCGGATGAACGGTTCGCCATGCTGTCGATTCTAATCACCAACGCCTGGCAGTGGACCGGCTTCTACATTGTAATGGTGTTGGCGGCGATTTTATCCATTCCCGGTGAGCTGGATGAGGCCGCTGCCATTGACGGCGCTACTGGCTTCCAAAGGGCTACACGGATTACTTTGCCGCTGATCGTGCCGATCATTTCCGTTGTTATTATGCTGTCCATCGCGGGAGCTATGAAGGCGGCGGATATTGTCATCGTCATGACGAAGGGCGGACCGGCAGGTTCGACCGAGGTGATGGCTACCTACATGATCAAATATGCAATTACCAACTTTAAATATGGGTACGGGAACGCCATTGCTGTTCTGATCTTTATTTTCACCCTGGTGGTCACGGCGCTTTATCAGCTGCTATTCGCCCGGCGTAATGAAAGGATTGAATACTAATGGCGCGCACTTTGAAAAAAAGCATACCACATGCTGCACTGCTCGGTTATCTCGTAGTTGTGCTGTTTCCGTTTCTGTTCGTGCTGTTCTCTTCAGTGAAGAAGGACAATAATGCGATTGCGCTGAATCCGTTTGGCATTCCGAAGGAATTTGTATTTAACAATTATGTCGAGGCATGGGTCAATGCCAAGATCAGCACGTACTTTTTGAACAGCTTGTATATTTCCGTGCTTTCTTCTGTTGCGTCGATTCTGCTGGCTTCGATGTTCGCCTTTGCGGTTACGCGGATGCGGCAGGGCAAGTGGAATCAGATCCTGTTCTCGCTTGTGGTTATCGGAATGCTGATCCCGAATAATGCGCTGATGCTGCCAATCTATACGATTGTGCGCAAGCTGCACATTCTGAATACGCACTGGGCGCTTATCATACCTTACATTGCCAATGCGATCCCGTTCACGATTATTATTTTGGCGGCATTTATGCGTTCGCTGCCCGGTGAAATTGAAGAAGCTGCAGTTGTGGATGGCTTGAAGGCCCCTGGTATCTTTGCTAGAATTATTGTACCTTTGACAGTTCCCGCCATGGTTACAGTATTCATTGTTAATTTCCTGGGAAATTGGAATGAGTTTTTGCTGGCCAATTATTTTCTTTCGAATGACGAGCTGCGCACGCTTCCGGTGGGAATGGTCCAATTCCGTGATCAGTATCAGATGAATTATGCGCAGATGTCCGCAGGCATTGTCTACAGTGTGCTGCCGGTCGTGATTATTTACGCCATTTTGCAGGAGAAGATTATTGAAGGGGTTACAGCGGGCAGCGTAAAAGGATAATCCTATTCAAGTCAGGGGCACTAGCCGATGAATCTGCGCTACAAGTTGTTTACGGCATTTTTGGGCCTGATTATCATTCCTCTGTTTATTCTTGGCATGATTATGTTTTTTGTAACCTATAATTCAATTGAGAAGAAGTACAGCCAGCAATCTGAGTATTCGCTCAAGGCAATCAGCTACAGTATCTCAAATGTTTTTAAGGACATGGATAATGTGACCGACAATGGAATCGCTACTTCGGTGTTTCATATGGCGCTTAGTGCGGAGGACCCGTCCAAGCAGGATTTGACCGCTGCCGAGCAGCTTAATTTGAATGCCAGTCAGCGCAATTTTCGCAGCTTGTTATACAACCATCCGTCGATCAGTTATGCTTTTCTCTACAATTTTAATGGAAAAGGCAGTTCGGAGATCGTTTCGGTGTTCAATAAGGAGAATTTTCAGACGCTCCCCTATGACAAGTTCAAGGGAAGTGAGCTGTACCAGGAAGTCATGAAGCTGAATGGTGTGCCCAAATGGGTCGCGCCGCACGAATACCCGGAGCTTACAGGAACGGAAGCGGTGTTTACGCAAATCCGGCTGGTGAAGGAGCTGAGTTTTTTTCAGAATATCGGCATTCTGGTGGTGCAGATCAAGAACTGGGAGTTCGAGTCGATCTTCCGCAATCTTAAAATCGGGGACAGCGACCAGAAGGTTTCTTTTATGCTGGTGAATGATGACGGTATGATTCTGTTCGATCCGGACCGCAAGCTGGACGGCCAGGATTTCCATTCTTTTACGGCGAAAAATGTTACTTTTCATAAAGGCTTCCAAAGCTTCAAAACGGTATTCGACGGGGAGAACAGCATTCTCTCGGTCTACCATCTCAAGGACTATCCCTGGAGTCTCGTCTCCATAACCTCTTGGGACTCGTTGTCTCGTGAAGTCACTGTTTTTGCCCGTTGGTTCGTGGTTGTCATCTTTCTGTGCCTGCTCGGCGCAGTGATCTTCAATCTGTTCTTCATGAACCGGATTACGGGCGGTATAGCCGTGATTGTCCGCTTTATGCGGAGGGTCGAGGATGGCGATCTCACTACGCGGGTGGAAGAGAAGGGCGACGACGAAATGACTCTGCTTGCCAAGGGTTTCAATGATCTGATGGACAAAATCAATAGTCTGTTCAATCGGGTACAGTTGGAGCAGCGGCGGAAAAACCAGGCTGAAATGCGTGTTCTGCAGGCGCAGATCAAGCCGCATTTTCTGTTCAATACACTGGAGTCCATCAATGTGCTTGCCGTGCAGAATGAAGGGCGGAAGGTGAGCGAGATGGTCTACAGGCTGGCCAGCATCCTGCGGATCAGCATTCAGGGCAGGGATGAAATTACACTGGAAGAGGAAGTTACACACCTGCGCAATTATTTGGATATCCAGAAATTCCGCTTCGAGGATGTATTCGATTATGAGATTGATGTTCCTCAGGAGCTGCTTGGCTGCGGGATTCTCAAGCTTACACTCCAGCCGCTGGTGGAGAACAGCATACAGCACGGGTTCGAGGGGATTGACTACAAAGGCCTGGTCCGTGTAAAAGTCTGGGAAGAGCGGGGCAACCTGATCCTGCGCATACAGGACAATGGAATTGGGATGAACTCAGACCAGTTGTCCATGTTCCAGTATATGCTGGGCGAGTCAGCAGAACAGATCACTACGGAAAAGCCGGAGCATGGCATTCATCTGGAGCGGCGGGGCCTTGGTGTGAGGAGTGTGGCGGACCGCATCCGTATTGAATATGGCGACAGGTATGGGATTTTCATCTGCGCAAGTCCCGGGGAAGGCACAATTATCCAATGCGTCATACCTAAATACGGGCAGGGGGAAGATCATTATGCTAAAAGTATTATTGGTTGACGATGAAGCCCCTATTCTGGGCAACTTGAGGCGGGTGCTGCCGTGGCAGGAAATGGGGATGGAGATCGCAGGCATGGCCCGCAGCGGGATGGAGGCCCTTCGCATTGCTGAGGAGCAGGCCCCGGATATTGTGCTCTGCGACATCCGTATGCCCGTAATGGACGGCCTGACGTTCATCGGCAAGCTGCGGGAATTGGGGCTGGAGAGCGAAGTTCTGCTGCTCAGTGGCTATCAGGAATTTGACTATGCGCTGGAAGCAATCCGGCTGGGTGTGAAGGAATATATCTGCAAGCCGATTCATTATGAGGAGCTTGGCAACAAGGTGCGGGAAATGGGCGTACGAATCCGGAACAAACAGTATAAGGATAAGCTGTATAACAGCATTCCATTGTTTCAGGAGCTGCCGCCGGAAGAGGATTCCGTGAAAAAAACACCGGACCAGCTGATGAACCATGCAGCCCGGTATATTTCGCAGCGCCTGAGCTGTGATCTTGGCATTGAGGAGGTGGCGAATAAAATCGGCATCAGCAGCAGCTACTTCTGCTTGCTGTTCAAGAACCGTTTTGCCATGACCTTTGTGGAATATGTGACGCTTCAGCGGATAGAGGCTGCGAAGTTCATGCTGGCAAGCAGCGACAAAAGCATCACGGCGATCAGTTCGGGAGTGGGCTATCAGGAGCGGCGGTATTTTACGAAGGTATTCCAGAAGCAGACGGGGATGACTCCCAAAGAATACCGGGACCAGAATAAGAAACTGGATACGCGTTAAACCGGCTTAAGAAACGATTACCTTGCTCTACAGGTTAATCGTTTCTTTTTTTTGCGGACAAATTGATTTCATTGATGAATTATTTTTAATCTTTTCTTTACAGTTAATGAAACTTTTTATGCTGTCATGCGTCTAATACTATGTTTTGTAAAAATGTACGTGACAAAAACTCATCTGCCGTCCACATGGGCGGCTGCGTTTTTGCGGGTAATATAAGGAATGCAGAGAGACTTACTTTCCTTGTATACAACAAATGGGAGCAGAAGGAGTCATACCATGAATTTGAAAAAATTATCGTTAGCAGCAGTCCTGGCTATATCGCAGGTTGCAGCAGCAGTGCCGGCTTTTGCCGCCCCTGTTAGTACAACATCAACATCCGCTGCGGTTCAAGCAGCCGAGGCTACCTCTACGCCTGCGACGGTGTCAGAGCCTGCGGCTACAGATCCGCTGCCTAGTGAAATTCCGGCAGGCTCTGTGACACCAACACCTACGCCAACACCTGCACCGGCAGCAACAGCAGTTCCAACCGCGACTGCACTGCCTAACGCTACACCTCAGCCAGCAGCATCAGCGGCTCCAAGCATGACGCCAGGAATTACTGCGCCGGCTAACAACAATGCTGGGCAGAGCATTCCTTCTGCAGGCGCCAATCAGTTGATTCTCATGATGAACAGTAACAAAATGTACAAGAATGGTGTTCAGTATACAGCTAATCAGCCTATGGCGGTGAAGTATGGGGTTTCCTACGTTTCGATCCGCGCAATGGTGGAAATGGTGGGCGTCAAGTATACCTATGACACCAAAACGAAGGAAGTTATTGTGACCAAAGGTACCAGCATCATGCGCTTCAAGACGGACAGCAAAATTTATACCGTCAATGGCAGCAAGGTGACTATGAAGGGACCGGCTTACCAGTTCAAGGGTACGTTCATGATTCCTTTGACTTCTATTACCGGAGCGCTGGGCATTCCTTATACGGTGGATAATGTGCAGAAGCGTGTTATTCTAACGCTGAACACAAAACCGACAGCCTCCTTTACCATACAGCCGACAGAAATTTATGCCGGTCAAACTACGGTTAATTATGTGACTTCCAGCTCTTCGCCCAATGGCACAGCTATTGTTGACGAGCGGTGGGAAGGCAACAAGATGGATATTTACGATCAGCCCGGAGATTACACAGTAACCTATTCGGTTATGGATGCAACTGGGCAGTGGAGTGATCCTTATTCGGTGACCATCAGGGTTATACAGCCGAATCAGCCTCCTGTGGCCAATTTCACCACAGACAAAGAAGAGTACAAAATGGGTGAACCGGTAACTCTAACCGATCAGAGCTACGACCCTGAAGGAGAAGCACTGACGGCTGAATGGACAAATCGGGCGCTGGCATTTTTTAACCCGGGACCTGTCTCGATTCAGTTGAAGGTAACCGATAAGCATGGCCTGAGCAGCACCTTTGAGAAGACGATCAACATCACCAGTGAGCAGTTGTACACCCAGGATGAGGTTGCGAAGCTATTCACTGAACCGGGGGATATTATCTCTATGGACGGGGGAATGATTCCTAGTCTGCCTAACCTGCAGTATAACCTCTCTTCAGAGCCTTATACGCTGATTCGCAGTAACAGTCCTGAAACCGTTAATTCCGAGGGTGTGTTGTACCGCGAAACTTCAGTTGGAGCAACACGTTTTCTGGTCCATCATTTGAACAATATGTCCACTAGACAGAAGCTGTATGTTATTGCAACGAACAACAACATGTATCCAACGACTATTACAACCCAATATCTAGGGATTGCAGGTCCGGTCACATCGCCTGAATATACCGGTAAAATTTCAATCCAGAAATATTATAATTCCATGCTGAACAATTCGAGTTATGGAACGATTACGCTTCAGCCGGGGCAAAGTGTGCCTATTATGACCGATATCAGCAAAATCGCCATGAAACCGGGTGAGGTGCTCTCGCTTAGCGCTGACCTGTTCAGTGATTTGGCAGTGCAATATAATGTCGTGATGGTAGAACAGTCCAAGGACCCGGTAGCTCTTCTATCGACACTGCCTCTTCTGGACAAGGATGGAGTGCATAACCGGGGAACTTATCCGGATTCTACCCGTATAATGAATGTATTCGATCTGGTTGGAGCTACGCAATCCAGGCTGGTGCTCGGTGACAACAACAAAGACCTGAATCTGGTCGGGATTGATCCGATGTACGGAACACAGGCATCCAACGCCGGTAACTTCGGTGTTCTGTACAAGATCAGACTGGAGCGTGTCGCCAAGAATACACTCATCACCTTCAATCCGCGCGGAGGCAAATATCTGGGCTCCTTGATGGTTAACGGAACGATTGTCAATCTGCCGAACAAAGGGAGTTTGGACAGCAATGATATGAATGCTGTTGTCTATCGTTCCGGGGATTATGAAGGTCCGGTAGATATCGTGTTCTCGGTTGCATCCGGCAGCAATCTTCCGGTGAACTTTGTCTTTACACCACTTCCGGCCAAAAAGTAAAGCCTTATATTTGAACAAAGGCCTGTCAGCTCTCCCAAACGGGATGGCTGGCGGGCCTTTTGCTGCTGGTGCAGTCTGGTTTCATTGACGGGGCTTTTGTTTTGGGGCATTATAAAGAGAGTGTAATTCAAATGACCATGTTATGGGAGATGAGCGAATGCTGTCGACAGATCAAATACTGGAAGCCATGTCGGGGCAGGGACTGCGAATCACCGATCAGCGCAAGACGCTTGCCAAGCTATTCGGCGAGAATACGGGGTATTTATCCGCAAAGGATGTTTATGAGCATATGGGCCGTAAATACAGCGGTCTCAGCTTCGATACAGTGTACCGCAATCTGCGGGTGATGGAAGAGCTTGGCGTGCTGGAGCAGGTGGTGTTCGAGGATGGCGTCAAATTCAAAGGAAGCTGCAATCAGGATCATCACCATCATCATATGATCTGTCTTCAATGCATGAAGACCTACCCGATTAATTTCTGTCCGATGAATCTAACAGATGCTCCCGACCAGTTCCGGGTGGTTAAGCATAAATTTGAGGTGTTCGGCTACTGCAAGGATTGTGAGCAGAATAGGGAAGAAGATTCCGCTGTTGCCGCTCACGGCAAAGAAGGTCATTAGTCATGAGCATTGGACGCAGAACGATCCAGGCGCCAATCCGTGTGTACCGCAAGTTTATTTCACCAATTAAACCGGCAACCTGCCGCTTCTATCCGACCTGCTCGGCTTACGCGCTGGAGGCGGTCGAGGTTCACGGTCCGCTGAAGGGTTCATGGCTTGCGGCGAAGCGGATTGCCAGATGCCATCCCTTTCATCCCGGAGGACTTGATCCGGTTCCGCCGCGCGAAGAGAAGGCTTCAAGGAGCAAGTCAGC
This sequence comes from Paenibacillus sp. sgz302115, assembly GCF_056120445.1. Taxonomy (NCBI): domain Bacteria; kingdom Bacillati; phylum Bacillota; class Bacilli; order Caryophanales; family Paenibacillaceae; genus Paenibacillus; species Paenibacillus sp. sgz302115. Next base: position 2,655 of record NZ_JBVYOK010000020.1, on the reverse strand, counting down.
CCGCACAACTTGACATGGCGGCTGCACATGGGTATATTTTGGATAATAGATTGTATTCCGAAGAACGGATGAGTAGATCGGGACAACCATTACAGAGAGCCGGGAAATGCTGAAAGCCGGTATGGTGCGAGGATTGAATATGGTCCGGGAGGAACTGTGTTCGAGCGGAAGCTGTGAAGGATGGCTTGCGTAAGATAACAGCGTGTTCCAGCGTTAATGGACAGTTCCCCTGCGGGAACTGGCGAAGCCTGTGCTCTGCGAGGAGCCGGGGAATTTTGGGTGGTATCGCGTGAGTTTACTCTCGCCCCATATCGGGGCGGGAGTTTTTTGTGTTTGCCAAGACGAAAGGATGACTAGGAATGAGCGACAAGAAAACATTTTATCTGACAACCCCAATCTATTATCCGAGCGACAAGCTGCATATCGGGCATGCCTACTCTACGGTTGCGGGTGATGCGATGGCCCGTTATAAACGGCTGCGCGGCTATGCGGTCCGTTATCTGACCGGTACAGATGAGCATGGACAGAAGATTGAGGAAAAGGCTGCCAAGGCCGGCAAGACGCCTCAGGAGTTCGTGGACGGGATTGTCGCGGGCATCAAGGACCTGTGGCGCAAGCTGGATATCTCCAATGACGATTTCATCCGCACGACCGAGGAGCGCCATAAAAAAGTGGTGGCGGATATTTTTGACCGGCTGCTGAAGCAGGGCGATATTTACAAAGGGGAATACGAGGGCTGGTACTGCATCTCGGACGAGACCTTTTACACTGAGACACAGCTGGTGGATATCGAACGTGATGCGGAAGGCAATATTATCGGAGGCAAAAGCCCGGACAGCGGACATCCCGTGGAGCTGGTCAAGGAGGAAAGCTATTTCTTCCGCATGAGCAAATATGCTGACCGGCTGCTTAAGTTCTATGACGAGAATCCGGAGTTTATTTTGCCGGAATCACGCAAGAACGAAATGATCAACAACTTCATCAAGCCTGGACTGGAGGATCTGGCCGTCTCCCGCACAACGTTTGATTGGGGCGTAAAGGTTAAAGGCGACTCCAAGCATGTGGTCTATGTGTGGATCGATGCGCTGACGAACTATATTACAGCTCTTGGCTATGGCTCGGAGGACCGCAGCTTGTATGATCAATTCTGGCCTGCGGATGTGCACATTGTCGGGAAAGAAATTGTACGGTTCCATACGATCTACTGGCCGATCATTCTGATGGCTCTTGGCGAGCCGCTGCCGAAGAAGGTATTCGCGCATGGCTGGCTGCTGATGAAGGACGGCAAAATGTCCAAATCCAAGGGCAATGTGGTGGACCCTGTAACGCTGATCGACCGGTATGGTCTGGACGCTCTGCGTTACTACCTGCTGCGTGAAGTGCCGTTCGGCTCGGATGGCACTTTTACACCGGAGAGCTTCGTGGACCGGATCAACTATGACCTCGCTAATGACCTCGGCAACCTGCTAAACCGTACCGGGGCAATGGTGGAAAAGTATTTCGCAGGCGATCTTCCGGCTTACGAGGGCAATGTGACAGCGTTTGACGGCGAGCTTGCGGCTGCGGCTCAGAGCACCTATGCCAAAGTGGAAGAAGCAATGGAAAAAATGGAGTTCTCTGTGGCGCTCACCGCCATTGGCGCGTTCATCAGCCGGACGAATAAATATATCGACGAGACCCAGCCGTGGGTGCTCGCGAAGGATGAGAGCAGAACCGGCGAGCTGGCTTCAGTGATGAGACATCTTGTTGAAGGCCTGCGCACGGCTTCAATTCTCCTGCAGCCTTTCCTGACCGAAGCTCCGGCGAAGATCTGGCAGCAGCTTGGCATTGAGCCGGGCGAGCTGACGGCTTGGGACAGCGGCAAGTCCTTCGGCCTGATTCCAGCCGGAACGAAGCTGGCCAAGGGCGATCCGATTTTCCCGCGCCTGGATGTGGCGCAGGAAGTGGCCTACATCGCCGAAGCGATGGGCGCCGGCAAACCAGCGGCAGCGGAAGCTGCGCCTGCTCCTGAAGCCGGGGCCGCTCCAGCCGCCGCCGCGGAGCCGGAGGAGGAGCACAAGGAAGAAATCGGCATCGACGATTTCGCCAAAGCCGAGCTGCGCGTAGCTCAGGTTATCGCCGCCGAGCCGGTGAAGAAGGCCGACAAGCTGCTGAAGCTGCAGCTTGACCTCGGCTATGAGCAGCGCCAGGTGGTCTCCGGCATTGCGAAGTTCTACACACCGGAGGAGCTGGTGGGACGCAAGGTGATCTGCATCGTCAACCTGAAGCCGGTGAAGCTGCGCGGCGAGCTGTCACAAGGCATGATCCTGGCCGCCTCCAAGGGCGAGCAGTTGACGATTGCCACCGTACCGGACAGCATGCCGAATGGAGCGATTGTGAAGTAGGCTGATCTGATCCAGCCTTAGGGAATGCCCACCGCTGTGGAAGGCGGCTGGGTATTCTTTTTTTGCTAGTAGATCGCAAACCCTTCTCCGCCGAACGGATTAGGGCGTGGAGATCATGCTGCAGGCGTATCGGATTCACCAACACGACCTCGATCCCTTGCTGAAGCAGCCAATTCGCGAGGTTAAACCAGTAATGACCGGTGGGCTCCAGGCCGATGAGAAGGGACGTCAGTCCATACTTCATTTGAGCTTCGTTTACCCAGCGCAAAAG
>NZ_JBVYOK010000019.1:0-109941 GCF_056120445.1 Paenibacillus sp. sgz302115 | reverse complement strand
CTTTTCTCAGTGGGTCATGAAGCTAGAGGACCGCAGTCTTTTTCACCTTACACTTTGAAAGAAAGAGCAATCCTACAAGAACTTAAGTTTTGATAGGGCAGACTCCGGAATTAGGGGGCCTAGCCGGAAATGCCGTTGTTGGAGCCGCCGCGGGCGGAATGCCCGGGAACAACGGCAGAAGTGCCGTTGTTGGGTCCGCCGGGGGCAGGCTGCCCGGAAACAACGGCAGAAATGCCGTTGTTGCGTCCCTGGCGGCTGGTTTTACGTCGCCCCAAATAGCCGAAACCGCGAATTGAAATCAGACTAGCAGAGTAATCTGAACATTATCTGAACAAGAAAAATGCGTTGAAATGACACCAAACGTAGCTATTCGTGACACGAATAGCTATTTTTTTACAGCCATATGGTACTAAAGTATACCATCGCCCCCCTCATATGGAGCGAAACGCCTCACTCGAAAGTGAAGATTAAAGTAATGGTATGACCCATGTGGGAAATTCATCGGATTGCTAGAATAAAAGCAAGATATCTGAAATTTTCATGATTGCTTTCAGAATGCAACTAATGCGGAAGGAGGGTTACTGTGGAAAAGACGATTTTGGACTACATTAACCTGATAAAGAAGAGGTTATGGCTAATCACGGTGTTTGTATTAATCTCCTGCGCTACCACCTTCTACGTCAGCAAAAACTTCGTCGTACCTGTCTACTCAGCCTCCGGACAACTGCTCGTCAACAACGCCGCAAATGTCCCCGAGAGCAATAACCTGAATAATCTGAACTTCAGTCTCAACCTCATCGAGAGCTACAAGGAAATCATGAAGTCCCCGACGATTATGAAACGCGTAGTAGCAGAGCATCCGGAGTTCAACCTGACGGAGCAGCAACTCGCAGCCAAGCTGCAAATCAAGTCTTCGGACAAAAGCCAGGTCATCAACCTGAGCGTACAGGACGAGAGCTACACGAAAGCGGCAACTATAGTAAACGCAGTTTCGCAGACGTTCATCCGCAGCCTCCCGGCGCTGATGAATCTGGACAATGTGACGTTCCTGACGCCTGCTGATCCTGCCGATGTTCCCCAGCCGGTAAACGGCGGTTCCACGATGAATATCCTCATCAGCTTTGTAGTCTCGCTGATGGCGGCTGTTGGAATCATCCTGCTGCTGGAAACCCTCAACGGCACACTTCGGACGGAGAAGGAAGCGGAATTCGATCTGGGGCTGCCCGTTATTGCCAGCATTCCTTCGATCCGCAAGCGTGATCTGGGCAAGGCAGCAAATGCTAAAGCAAGAGTAGGGGAGGGCGCTTATGTTACGGCTGAATAAAAGTCTGATTGCAGACCTGAATCCTTCCTCGCATATCTCCGAATCCTTCCGCTCACTGCGTACCTACATTCGCCAGTTGGGATTGCTGAAGGGAAGCGGGGGGCAGGTGCTGCTCTTCACCTCCTCTGAAGGCGGAGAAGGAAAAACAACGATTTTGTCTAATCTTGCAGTTTCCTTTGTTCAGGATGGCAAGAAGGTAGCCGTTGTGGACTGCAACCTGAGACATCCGGGACTGCACACCGTGTTCGAGGTAGAGGGCAGCCACGGTCTCGCCGCATATCTCAGCGGCATCGAAGAGGCGAAGGATATCGCCGTGTACGGAAATCTGGCGAATCTTGCCGTAATCCCGGCTGGAATTACCAAGGTCAGTCCGCCGGATCTGCTGGGCAGCGACAAAATAGCTGCTCTGCTGGAGGAGCTGAAAGCAAGCTTCGACTTGATTCTTCTGGATTCTCCCCAAGCGGTAGAATATAGCGATGCGCGCATTCTGGCTCCGCTGGCAGACGGTCTGATCATCGTTGCGAGACACGGAAAAACGAAACGCGAGTCACTGAAAAAGCTAAAAGGGCTAATGGAGCAGACGGGTGTCAAGATTCTGGGCATTGCCATGAATCAGACCAAATAGTGCTTCCGAAAAGCAAGTTTTGTACGAAGAGATTCGAGTGGAGCACATATGCTTACAAAACTTTTTTAGGAGGTAAGTGCGATGAAGAAGGTTAAAAAGGTGATTATCCCTGCTGCTGGACTAGGAACGCGCTTCCTTCCCGCGACGAAAGCAATGCCTAAGGAAATGCTTCCGATCATCAACAAACCCACCATTCAATATATCGTGGAGGAAGCGATCGCTTCCGGCATTGAGGACATTATCATCGTTACAGGTAAAGGCAAGCGGGCGATTGAAGATCATTTTGACAATGCTTTTGAGCTGGAATCCAGACTGCTGGAAGACGGCAAGCTGGAGCTGCTGAAAGAGGTTCAGCGTTCCTCCAAGGTAGAAATTCACTACATCCGGCAAAAAGAACCCAAAGGCCTCGGCCATGCGGTATGGTGCGCCAGACGTTTTATCGGAGACGAGCCCTTCGGCGTTATGCTCGGTGACGACATCGTAACCGGCAAGGTTCCGTGCCTGAAGCAGTTGATCGACCAGTACGAGGACACACAGAATTCAGTGATCGGCGTACAGGAAATTCCCGATGAATTCACCAACCGTTACGGCATTATCGAACCGGATCTGCAGGACGGACGGCTCTACCGGGTTAATAATTTTGTCGAAAAACCTCCGCTGGGAACCGCTCCTTCGAACCTGGCGATTATGGGACGGTACGTGTTCACTCCGAAGATTTTCAAGTACCTGGATCTTCAGGAAAAGGGCGCAGGCGGCGAGATTCAGCTTACCGATGCGATCCAGAAGCTGAACCAGAGCGAGCGGGTATACGCTTATAACTTTGACGGTACGAGATATGATGTCGGCGAGCGCCTTGGTTATATTTTGACCACACTGGAATTTGCACTGCAAAGCGAGGATCTTAAGTACCAGGTAATGGACGCAATGGCGGACTGGCTCAGCAAAGAGGGACTAACTCTGAATAGCTAAAACCGGGCGTATGCTTTCGAAGCGAGTTTTGCTCGAGGTGATTCTTGGGAGCTTATGCTCACAAAACTTTTAGGAGGACTGAGAAGAAATGAGCATGCAAAAACTGCCGGAAGACTATGAGGCCGTCCTGCCGAAACTTTACATGCTACATGCCAATGAAGGAAGCAAAGAAATGGATTCCTATCTGGTGATGAAGCGGATTATCGACATTTTTTTCTCCGCTCTTGGCCTTCTCGTGCTGCTGCCGCTGTTCGCGGTGGTTGCTATCCTGATCAAGCTGGAAGACCCGAAAGGAAAGGTGTTCTTCCGCCAGACCCGGGTTGGCAAGGGTGAGAAGCTGTTTCCAATGTATAAATTCAGATCCATGGTCTCCAATGCCGAGGAGCTGAAAGCGAACCTGATGGCCTACAACGAGGTCAGCGGCGCGATGTTCAAGATCAAAAATGATCCGCGCATCACACGTATCGGAAGATTCCTGCGCAAGACGAGTATTGATGAGCTGCCTCAGCTCTGGAATGTACTGGTTGGCAATATGAGCCTGGTCGGCCCCCGTCCTCCGCTGGTGGAAGAGGTGGCGCAGTATACGGAATATGACAAGCAGCGGCTTATGGTCACTCCGGGCTGCACCGGCTACTGGCAGGTAAATGCCAGAAACAGCGTCGGCTTTGACGAAATGGTGCAGCTCGATCTGACGTACATTCATATCCGGAGCACGATGCTGGATCTCAAAATTATTGCCAAAACCGGACTGATGCTGCTCGGGTCCAAAGATGCGTATTAATAAAATGGAAATTGGGTGAAAGCCGATGCTTGTATACGGAGACGTTCCTAAGATTTCCATAATCATCTGTACCTACAACAGATCAGCCTTGCTGGTTAAGACGCTGCAGTCGCTGTTGCCGCTGGAGAATCTGGATCAGGCCGAAGTCATTGTGGTGGATAACCGCTCCAAGGATGATACGGCAGCCGCTATCAGGCGGTTCATAGATGATCACGGTGCAGATATGGATATCCGTTACCTTCTGGAGCCGATACAGGGATTATCGGCCGCCCGGAATTCAGGAATTCTGGCTTCCAAATCGCCGCTTATCGCTTTTCTCGATGATGATGCGATTCCTTGCCGGAATTGGATTACAACAATTGTAAGCACCTTTGAACAAAGACCTGAGGTTATGGCTATGGGCGGCAAAATTGCTCCGATCTTCGAAAGCAAACGCCCGGAATGGCTGATTAAGCCCTTCGAGCTTCCTTACACGATTGTGGATCTGGGCAACCGGATCAAGGAATATCCGAAGCGGCTTCATCCCTGCGGCGCCAACATGGCAATGCGCAAGGTAGCCTTCGACATCAGCCTGTTTCCTCTGGAGCTGGGAAGAAAAGGGGATTCACTTCTCTCCGGCGAAGAGACCTGGCTGTTCAATCAACTGGAAAGTGAAGGACATTCAATCCTCTATCATCCGCAGATGGCTGTCGATCATTTCGTGCCGGCTAACCGGCTGACTGAAGATTGGATTATGAAAAGATATTACAGCCAGGGCATATCCAACGCCATGAAAAGCGAAGGCGTGAAGGGGAATCTGCTCCTGCTGGGGAAGACGGCGGCTAAAGTCATGTATATACTGGCAGATTCCATCCTCTCCAGAAGCCAGGGAAGAAAGCTCCTGAACAAATGCCGGCTGGAGAGTATTCGCGGAACTCTTCATATGATCTGGAACCGGAAGAGGGAATCTGCAGCGGGGTGAGGGTGACAATGACGAATTTTGCGTGGGGCTCCAAAATATTACCATACGGAATGCTCTACCTCTTGTCCGCATTGCTCCTGGGAACGGCGGTCATCTACCAGCCGATGCTAGCGGTAGCTGCCGTACTTCTGATACTTTTGCTGGTGGTCTCGATCTCACGTCCTGAGCTCATCAGCTATTTCGTTCTGCTGACGACGGCGATTTCCATCAACTTTCTGTATGACGGCAGCATGTTCGGCATTGAAATTCTATCGTTCTACAAGCTGGTAATCCTGATGCTGCTGGTTCCCTGCATTCTGGTGAACGGACTGAAGTTCCGTCTCAGCCCGCCCCTGTGGGCAATGGTGGCGCTGGTCTTTATCACCTTCGGCTTCTCCATCTGGCTGCCGGAGATGAGCGGATCTATTGCCATCAAAGCTTTTATCGGGCTCTCTCTGCCCTTCGTTTTCCTCTTGATCAACTGGAAGAAAGAAGTGGCCGAGCGGCAAATCCGTATTATCACCATGCTGCCGCTGGTGAGTGTGCTGGCCGGAATCATGCTGCAGGTGGCGCATCTGCACAATTTTCTGGATGTCGAGTTCACCGGAGCCGTGCGGATTCAGGGAGCGAATATTCCGGCGCATCTGGCAATGCTGGCCTTTATGGGCGTAGGGATTGCTTTTATCGAGATTAAGCGAAGTCCGCAGCATATCCGCTTTTTCTACATCATGCTGGCCCTGAATTTCCTGATTCTCATTGGAACAGGGACACGGGGACCGGTACTCGCACTGATCTTGATGGTCCTTTATTATTTTTACGATATTTCGCGGCAGTATTTGAAGGGCAGAACCCAATATCTGATTCCGCTCCTGTGCTCGGTGATCCTGATTTTCTCAGCCGTGTATTTACAGCTCGATAACATCAAGAAGCGTTCCTTCGAACGCTCGACGGAGACGGGCGTTGACCTGTCGGGCCGGGCGGAAGCCTGGGAGTATTTCCTGAACAAGGCGGCGGATTCTCCGTGGTCGGGCAGAGGACTTGGAGCTGTTACGGTGGCGAATGACGGGACGCTCTATAAAGGGTTTGTAGTTCCGCATAATGAGTATATCCGCTTTTACTATGATGGCGGGTATATCGGAGCCATACTGCTGCTGATTTCTCTACTTGCCGTATTTCTGCTGGTGTACAGAGCTTTAGCACCGCCGGTCAGACCTTATTACCTGCTCTTTTTAGCAGCGTTTCTGATTTATTCTTTTTCCGATAACACGCTGTCGACGGTCCAATCCATCATTCCGTTCTGTTGGTACCTGAACTGCCTGTATCGTTCTTCACAGTCCACCGATTCCCCACAAAAAGAAGTGATACGATGAACCAAGTGAACATGTTCGATGTCAATTTCGATAACTATGATTTCATGGATTTGCTTGATTACATTGACAAAACGATTCAGGAACGGACGCAATCCTACATCCTGACCTGCAACGTCGATCACGTAATCAAGCTTCGCAAGGACAAAGAATTCAGGACGGTCTATTCCGAAGCAGGCGCCGTAGTGGCGGATGGTATGCCGCTGATCTGGGCTTCGAAGATGCTGGGCAAGCCGCTGAAGCAAAAGGTGTCGGGAGCTGATCTCTTCAGCCGCCTAGGCAATGCCTTCGAGCAAAGGAAGTACCGGTTGTTCTTTCTGGGCTCGGCGGAGGGTGTGCCGGAACGGGCGACCAAGAACCTTAAGGCGGCCTATCCGGGCATGAACATTGTCGGCTGCTATTCTCCTTCCTACGGCTTTGAGCACAACGATGAAGAGAACAAGCGCATTATCGAAATGCTGACCGAAAGTCAGCCGGATATTGTGTTCGTAGGCGTGGGAGCGCCGAAGCAGGAGAAGTGGATTTACCGGCATTACAACACTTATCGGGCGCCGATCTCCATTGGTGTAGGAGCGACCTTTGACTTTCTGTCAGGCTCGGTGAAACGGGCGCCGAATTTTATGCAGAGAACAGGCCTGGAATGGTTCTGGCGGCTCAGTCAGGAACCGGGGCGGTTATGGAAAAGATATCTTGTCGATGACGCCCAATTCCTGGTGCTGCTGCTCAAGGAGCTGCGCAAGCGGGATAAAGCAAAGGGAGGCAGGCTGGAATGAATGTAAGTCTTCCGTCCATGAAATCAGCCGGGGCGATGATGTTAATCTGCGGTATATGTCTTGGTCTTCCGCTGATGATCGGATTTGCCAGTGCGAAGCTCAGCGCTTCTAACAGTCTGCAGGGGATTATCCTGGCGGGAATTCTGTTCCCGGCCTTCCTGCTGGCACTGCTGAAGCCGCGGCTGCTAATCGCCTATACCCTGCTGGTCTGGGCGGTTGCTCCGGAGCTGCGGCGAATCGCCGATTGGGCGGAAGGGGTCTATCATTCCGTATCACTGCTCAGTCTGGCGCCGCTGCTCACGGGAGCTGCACTGGCGATACCGGTGCTGAAAGAGATTCACCGCATCCGCAAATCCTCCACCCGGATTATTATGCTGTTCGCGGTAGCGCTGGCTTACGGATCGCTGATCGGGCTGGCCAAGAACGGCATCGGCTCCGTGTACGACCTGGCGAATTACATCGTGCCGCTGCTGCTGATTCCGTTCTTCGCCGTAACCCGCTTTAAGCCGAAGGATATTGACCGGCTGCTGTATGCTTTTGCGAACATCGCGGTCCTCGTCGCCGTGTACGGCATCATCCAATACCTGACCGTTCCGCCATGGGATGCCTTCTGGATGCGGAACGCCGATATGATGTCCATCGGAACACCTTATCCGCTGGAGATTCGGGTATTCTCCACCTTGAATTCTCCGGGGCCGGCAGCGACCTTCCTGGTTTTTGCTCTGGTGCCGATGATTCTGGAGAAAAAATGGCAAGGCACGCTGCGCTGGATCGGCGTACTGCTCGTAGTCATCTGCCTGCTCACCACCCTGGTCCGTTCCGCTTGGCTGGTGATGCTGGTGATGCTGCTCGTATACATCGCCTCCTCGCCGTCCAAGGGCAAATGGAAGACGCTGCTCCAGCTTGTTTTTGTCGCTGCCGCGCTCTTCTGGATCGTCCCCAAGCTGCCCGGTGCTGAAGGGCTGGTGGCCCGGATGGAGACATTGACCTCCGTAGAGGAAGACCATTCCTATAATGAGCGCCTGAATCTCTGGCAGAACATGCTGCCGATGGTCGCCGCGAATCCGGTCGGCCAGGGAATAGGCAGCGTCGGACAGGGCACGAAGCTCGGGAATGGCGGTGAGCTTGGAGAATACGGCAATATGGACAACGGTTTTATTGCATTGCTGCTGACCTTCGGAGTTCTGGGCGCGTTGTTCTTCTTCGGCGCTCTGGGTGCAGTGATTAAGCAGATTGTAGTTCGGGTCACCAGCAAAGACAGCCTCCAGCCTTATGCCCGGCTGTCGCTGGCAGCATGGATGGGAGCCGTGGCCAGCCTGGTATCGGACAATGGGTTCCCCGGACTTAAGGGTTACCTAGTCTGGATGCTGATTGGCCTCGGCCTTGGCGCTAAAGAGATTATTGAGAGCAGAAAGAAGGGAACACCACATGCAGCCATCGAACGCGAAATCACTTCCCACTAGCACCGTCTGGTCCTCGCTGCGAAGATTTACGAAGAGTAAGGACAACAGTTCAGCCGCAGTAAAGACCATGTTCGTCAGCGTGCTGATCCTGCTGGTTAATATGCTGACAGGTGTTCTGACCGCCCGCTATCTGGGGCCAACCGGACGCGGGGAGCAGACAGCTATGGTGAACTGGTCGCAGTTTCTGGCGTTCAGCATGAGCTTCGGCATTCCTTCGGCGCTGATCTACAACGCCAAAAAGAATCCTGACGAAGCAGGAGTGCTCTACCGGGTAGCCCTGCTGATCGCACTTGGATTCGGAATCGCGGCCATGGTCGTCGGGATTGTGGTCCTTCCGTACTGGCTGAAATCCTTCAGCCCGAGTGTAGTCCTGTTCGCGCAATGGTCGATGATCCTGTGTCCGCTGATCGTGGTGTCACAGGTCAACAATGCGGCTTTTCAGTTCAGGGGCGATTACAAAACTTTCAACTGGCTGCGGTATCTGATTCCGCTGCTGACGCTGGCAGTCATCGGAATTCTGATCGTTACCCATTCGATGAATCCTTTTACAACGGCCTTGGCTTATCTGGCGCCGTCGGTGCCGCTCTTCATCTGGATGACGATTTCGCTGCTCCGCACCTACAAGGTGAAGATGAAGGACGCATACCTGAATTTCAAAAGACTGTTCACCTACGGGCTGGGTTCCTACGGAAATGATCTGCTCGGACAGTTCTCCTACTATATCGACCAGATTATCATCGCCGGCCTGCTGCGGCCAGCGGATCTGGGGCTCTATGCGGTGGCGGTGAGCCTCTCGCGGATGGTCAACTTCTTCTCGAACTCGATCACCGTGGTGCTCTTCCCGAAAGCCTCCGAGCTGTCCAAGGATCAGGCGGTTGCCCTTACCTTCAAAGCCTTTCGGATCAGCACAACCTGCACCCTGCTGGGTTCACTGTTCCTGATGCTGGTCGCGCCGTTCGTCATTCCGCTGCTGTACGGCAAGGATTTCAACACCGCACTGACGGTGTTCCGCCTGCTGCTGCTGGAAGTGACGATCAGCGGAGGCACAATGATTCTGGCCCAGGTATTCATGGCACTTGGTAAACCGAAATTTGTCTCGATCCTTCAGGGTGTGGGGCTGCTGCTGGTAATCCCGCTGCTCTTCCTGCTGGTGCCGAAGTTCGGATTGCTTGGAGCAGGGGTGGCGATGCTCTCCTCTGGGGTGCTGCGCTTCCTGTTCATTATTCTTAATATCAGATTCAACCTGAAGGTCAAGCTGCCCCGCCTGTTCATTAACGGGGAGGACATTCAGTGGATGAAGACAACGATGAATTCCTACATCCGCAAAAAACCTATGGATACAAGCAGTTAAAGCAATTATAGCGGTTAAGCGAGCAGTGCAACTCGCGAGCTAAGGTTTTGCTTAAAAGACAAATGGACGGTGTCAGAGGAGTGGAAAGGAAGTTTGGAGCTGTAGAAGCGTTAGCGTTCGCCTTTGTCTTCCGATTTCAACCGCAAATTGTGGTTCTAATCAAAGAAATCGGAAGACAACAGCGATCGGAAGCCCAAACATTCCTGGGAACGACGACGAGCACCGGACAGAAAGAGGAGGATACCTTCATGGATTCAGTGACAAGCGTGCTTGGCAGACCGGGCAGCTACCCGATCTCGGCTGTCATCATTGCTCAGGATGACGAAGTTCGAATATCCAAAGCAATTCAGTCCTGCCGACTATTCGCCGACGAGGTGGTTGTAATCGACGGAGGGAGCAAAGACGGGACGGTGCAGCTCGCCGAAAGCTTGGACTGCCGGGTGTACGTCAACCCCTGGCCCGGATATGCGAAGCAAAGAGAATTCGGAGTGGAACGCGCCGTCCATGATTGGGTCTTTCTGATTGATACCGATGAAGTTGTCAGCGATGAGCTGGCGAAGGACATTCTTGAACGCAAGCCGGGTCTGACAGACAGCGCTGTAGCTTACTCGCTGTACCGGATCGGTGATTTTCTGGGCAGATGGCTCGATAAGGGTGAATATCTGGTGCGCCTCTATAACCGCAAGCAGTATGGCATCCGCAACAGCCTGGTGCATGAAATGCCTGAGGTGGAGGAGGAGAAGACGGTTCGTCTGAACGGAATCCTCTGGCATCAGGGCTTCCGTAGCATCAACGACCATGTGGCCCGCTTCAACAAATACACCGATCTGGAAGCGCAAAGCGCTTATGCCAGCGGTAAGCCTTTTAAGATCAGCCGTTTGCTGATCCGCCCGCCGGCGCGTTTCCTGCAGAAATATTTTTTGCACGGCCTGTTCAAGAAAGGCATTTCAGGTTTTGCGGTATCAGTATTCTGGGTGATGTACGAATTCATGGTTGGCTTCAAGCTTTACGAATTGAACAGCTCCGGCAAGCTGGCCCGGCATAACGCACTGGGCCAAGCCGAGAAGGAGAAGAAAGGGGAGCGAAGCTATGCCGTACAATGATGGATTGAACATTATGACGACCGGCCTTAGCTGGCCTTCGTTACAGCCGGGCGGGCTTAACACCTATTTTAAATCTGTGTGTGAGCAGCTTTCCTCCCGCAACCGGGTGCATGCACTGATCTGCAGTCAGGAGACGCCTTCTACTCCAAAGGAACTGATCATTCATAACGCCGGCGATCCGAAGCAGACGATCTGGAAGCGCAGGGATGCTTTTCAGCGCAAGGCGGCGGATCTCATGGGAAATGGCAGCGGACGGATTGATATCCTCTATTCCCACTTTGCCCCTTACGGCGTCGGACCGGCGATAGAAGCCAAGAAACGCGGAATTCCGGTAATTACGACCTTTCATGGACCCTGGAATGAAGAGATGAAGATCGAAGGTCAGGGCATCAAGCACCGCGTCAAGACGGCGATTGCGAAGTCCATTGAACATAAAGCCTACAAGCTTGCAGACAAATTCATCGTGCTCAGCGAATACTTCCGCGATATGCTGCACAGCCTGCATGGAGTTCCGCTGCACAAGATTATTGTAATCCCGGGGGCAGCCAATGTGGACCGGTTCGTGCCTGCCGCAAACCGGCTGGCAGTCCGGCGGATCCTCAATTTGCCTGAAGGGGCAACGACAGTGCTGACAGTCCGGCGCCTGATGAACCGGATGGGGCTGCTGCAGCTGCTGGAGGCTTGGAAGCAAGTATCCGAGCGTTTCCCGAATGCGATTCTGCTGATCGGGGGCAAAGGTCCGCTGCGCGGAGAGCTGGAAGAGAAAATTGCCGATTACGGCCTCGGCAACAAGGTAAGGCTGCTCGGTTATATTCCCGATCATGAGCTGGCCTCCTATTATCAGGCGGCGGATATGTTCGTGGTTCCGTCCCAGGCACTGGAAGGCTTCGGACTGATCACCGTTGAGGCACTCGCCTCCGGACTTCCGGTAATGGCTACTCCGGTCGGCGGCAATAAAGAAATTCTCCAGGGCTTCCGGCCGGAGCTGCTGTTCAAGGGCTCATCCAGCGATGATATGGCGGAAGGCATGATCCACATGCTGAGCAACCGCAAGCTGCTGCCGGGCCGGGATGAGTGCAGAAACCATGTGCTTGAGAAATACACCTGGCAGCATGTGGGGGAACAGGTGGAATCCGTATTCCTTGAAACTCTTGGAAAGGGTGTGGCCTCAGGATGCTAAAAGTTGCTTATATTGATCACACCGCCAAATGGAGCGGCGGAGAAGTAGCCCTGTTCAACATTCTTACCAATATTGGTGAACAGATTAAGCCGCTCGTGATCCTCGCCGAGGAAGGAGCACTTGCCGACCGCCTGCGGGAGAAAGGCATTGATGTCCGCATTATTCCGCTAGATGAGAGCATCCGCAGCCGCGGACGGAATACCGTCAATCTTGGCGCTCCGGCCGCCGCGCTGGGGCTGCTGGCTTACGGGCGCAAGCTGGCTCCGCTGCTCAAGGAGGAGAAGGTGGACTGCGTACACACCAACTCCCTGAAGTCGGCATTTTATGGAGCTGTTGCCGCCAAGAAGGCCGGCGTGCCGCTGATCTGGCATATCCGGGATCACATCGGTGCCCCGTACCTTAAGCCGGTTGTCGCCAAGGCGATCCGGCTGCTGTCACGCCTGCTCCCGAACGGCGTCATCGCGAATTCCCATTCTACCCTGAAGGCGCTGGAGCTGCCCCGCACGAAGAAGACGCTGGTTGTCTACTCTGCTTTTGCCAAAGCCATCGGTGAAGGCATCGTAAAGCGGGACCAGAAGGATTTCAACGTCCTGCTGGTGGGCCGGCTTGCACACTGGAAAGGCCAGCATGTCGTGCTGGAAGCCGCCAAAGCTTTTAAGAACGACAGCCGGGTGAAGTTCTGGCTGGCCGGAGATGCCCTGTTCGGGGAAGAGGAATACAAAAACCAATTAATTCAGCAGATGCGGCAGGATGATCTGAGTAATGTCAGCCTGCTGGGTCATGTGGATGATATACAAGGACTCATGAGCAAAGCGGACTTGCTGATTCACACGTCGATTACCCCTGAGCCGTTCGGCCAGGTCATCGTCGAAGGCATGGCGGCCGGACTTCCGGTGATCGCCTCCAATGAAGGCGGGCCGGTAGAGATTGTGGTTCCCGGAGAAACGGGGCTGCTTATCCAGCCTGGAGGCGCTGCCATACTTGCAGAATCCATCACTTGGATGCTGAACCATCCCGAAGAGCGCAGACGGATGGCGGACAGTGGAATGAAACGGGTGAAAGAGCATTTTGTCATTGAGAATACAGTCAAGGACATCGTCGACTACTACAAAGGCCTGCTGGCGGCGACCTGAGACTCCTCTGGGACATTAGCTTAAGGCTCGATCAGGAACCGAGGCATCCATGCTTTACTGCTTGATGATCTGCTCCATAAAACTTTGAGGATGATTCACATGAAAATTGCGATAGCGCACGATTATTTAATCCAGATGGGTGGGGCGGAAAGGGTAGTAGAGGTATTCCACCACATGTACCCGGAAGCTCCGATCTTCACGACGGTTTTTAACGGAAGCGGCCTGACTGAGAACCTCAAAGATGCGGATATCCGGGCCTCCTGGCTGCAAAAAATTCCGGGAGTGAAGACCAACTTTAAAGGGGTGCTGCCGCTTTATCCCATGGCCATCCGTGATTTGGACTTTCGCGGGTACGATATCGTCCTGAGCTCCAGCAGTGCTTTTATGAAAAGCATACAGGTGCCCGAATCTACATTTCATCTGTGCTACTGTCATACGCCAATGCGGTTCGCCTGGGATTATGACACGTACATGGAGCGGCAATCGAATTCCGGGCTGTTCAAAAGGCTGCTCAAGGTCTACATGCAGCGGCTCAAGACCTGGGACCAGCGGACTTCCAAAAATGTTAACCAGTTCGTCGCGAACTCCTCCGTCGTGAAGACGCGGATTCAGAACTATTACCACCGGGATGCGGATGTGATTTTCCCGCCGATCAATACGGCCCGCTTCAGCAGTTCACCCTCCATCGGTGACTACTACCTGATCGTATCCCGGCTAGTCTCCTACAAGCGGATTGACCTGGCAGTGGAGGCCTTCAACAGGAACGGACTGAAGCTGTACATCGTCGGTGACGGGCCGGACCGCAAGCGTCTGGAGGGCATGGCCAAAGACAATGTATCGTTTCTGGGCCGGCTGGGGGATGCGGAGGTTACAGGGCTGATGTCGCAGTGCCGGGCGTTTATTTTTCCGGGAGAAGAGGACTTCGGCATCACGCCGCTGGAGGCGAATGCCGCTGGAAGACCGGTTATCGCTTATCAGGCCGGAGGGGCGCTGGATACCATCGTACCTTACGTCAACGGCGTATTTTTCCAGCGTCAGGAAGTTGATGATTTGCTGCAAGCCATAAATGAAGTGGAGTCCTATGCGTGGGACATTGGGCAGATTATGGAACATGCGCGTAAATTCGATGAACAGGCGTTTATGGTTCAGTTCAAGCAGTACGTGGAACAGGCCTACGTCAATTTTCTAAAGGGAGAATGATTGTATGAAGCTGACAGTAATCGGTACCGGCTATGTCGGTCTTGTATCTGGCGTATGTTTTACACTGAATGGGAATCATGTGATTTGCGTGGATAAGGATGAGGAGAAGATCAGCAAGCTGAAACGGATGGAATCTCCCATCTATGAGCCGGGAATTGAAGCGCTGATTGAAATGAACCTGCGCGAAGGAAGGCTGAGCTTCTCCTCCGATCTTCAGGAATCGGTCCGAAACTCCGATATCGTCATCCTGGCGGTAGGCACGCCTTCTCTTCCGAGCGGTGAAGCAAATTTAAGCTATATCGAAGGTGCAGCGATAGAAATCGCGCAAGCGATGGAAGGCTACAAAATCATCATGACCAAGTCGACGGTTCCCGTTGGCACCAATGAGAAAATCCGCAGCATTATCGCTTCCCACACGAACCATCCCTTCGATATCGTCTCCGCTCCGGAATTCCTCCGCGAGGGCTCGGCCATCCGCGATACACTTCATCCCGACCGGATTGTCATCGGACTGGATAATCCGCAGCTTGAGCCAACCATGCGCCAGCTTCACCAGGGCTTCACGGAAAATGTGTTCGTAACGGATATCCGCAGTGCGGAAATGATCAAATATGCTTCCAACGCCTTTCTGGCGACGAAGATTTCCTTCATTAATGAGATTGCCAACATTTGCGAAAAAGTGGGAGCCGATGTAACCAAGGTAGCGGAAGGCATGGGAATGGACCGCAGAATCGGCTCATCCTTCCTGCAGGCCGGCATCGGTTATGGAGGCTCCTGTTTCCCGAAGGACACCAATGCGCTGATCCAGATCGCCGGCAACGTGGATTACGAGTTCAAGCTGCTGAAATCGGTAGTCGAGGTGAACAAAGACCAGCGCTTCATGATTATCTCGAAGCTGCATGAATCCCTTGGCAGCCTGCGGGGGGGGGTTATCGGCATCTGGGGGCTGGCCTTCAAGCCGAATACCGATGATGTCCGCGAGGCTCCGGCCCGCGAAATCATTGAGGTGCTGGTGGGCGAAGGCGCTACGGTGAAGCTGTATGATCCGATTGCTGCTGATAACTTCAGACAGCAATACGATCATCCGCAGCTCCGCTGGTGCGGGCTTCCCGAAGAAGCAGCCGAAGGCAGCGATGCCGTCTGCCTGCTGACCGACTGGAGCATGTTCAAGGAAATTGATCTGCACCGCCTCGCGGAGAGCATGCGCCGCCAGGTGCTGATCGACGGCCGCAACGTCTACTCCAAGGAGCAGATCGAAGGCACGGGCCTTGAGTACCACTCCGTCGGCCGTCCGCAAATGGGAGGCCTGAGCGGCTACTCCCCCAGCGTAGCCGGCGCGGTCTAAGCGCTCATCTCTTTGACGCTCTTGCCCCTAGCTGCCGCCCAACAAGCGGCAATGCTCGAATCTTTAGCAGGGAGCTTCGCCTGCGGGTGAAGTGAGCTAAGGTTTGATGCAAACAGGGCGCTTAGTACAACAAGCGTTCTTAACAGCTTCGGAAGCATACGCTGTCTGCGGCTTTCTACCGCTATCAGCGGCCGAAAGCCCAAACCTGCCGCCAAGCAAGCGGCAATGCCCGGATCTTTAGAAGTGAGCTTCGCCTCCGGGTGAAGCGAGCAAATAGGCTGTTAAGGGAAGGAACGGAGAGGAATTTTGGAACTGTAGGAGCGTAGCGTCCGCCGTTGTCTCCGGATTTCTACCGCTATCAGCGGTTTAAATCAGGAAATCTGGAGACAACAGCCGGCCGAAAGTCCAAACATTCCTTGCAGTGACTCCCGCAACAGCCCGGTTTTAAGCTTCTTCACACATCGAAGCCCACAATAACAATCCAATATTTTCGCGACAACATATAAATGGGAGGGTTCACTAATGAAACTGGTACTTCTATCAGGCGGTTCTGGTAAACGGCTCTGGCCTTTGTCCAACGATTCACGTTCGAAGCAATTTCTGAAGGTACTGGAAAGCCCGGCCGGTGAACCGGAATCTATGGTACAGCGTGTATGGAGACAACTGCAGGAGACAGGAATGGCGGAATCCTCCTACCTGGCTACCGGCCGCAGCCAGGTGGAGATGATTCAGAGCCAGCTCGGCGCAGAGGTACCAATCATTGTGGAGCCTGAACGCCGCGACACCTTTCCGGCCATCGCCCTGACGGCTGCCTATCTGTATTCGATGAGCGGGGTGTCTCCAAGTGAGACCGTGGCTATTCTTCCGGTTGATCCGTATGTGGAGACTTCATTTTTTGACACGGTAATCCAGCTTGAGGCAACCATGCAGGAGAGCGGCGCGAATCTAGCGCTGATGGGCGTTGTTCCTGAGCTTGCTTCGGAGAAATACGGTTACATCATTCCTACCGGCGATCAGGCGGGGGCAAGCGGCTATATGCAGGTAAGCCACTTCCAGGAGAAGCCGGACCGTGTCCTGGCCGAGGAGCTGATCAGCCGCGGCGCACTGTGGAACTGCGGCGTATTCGCTTTCCGGCTTGGATATCTGCTTGATATTCTGCAGCGGAAAGGGTTGCCTCTGAACTATGAGGAGCTGCAGAAGCAGTATAAATTGCTGTCCTCCATCAGCTTTGACTACGAAGTGGTAGAGAAGGAAGAGAATATTGTCGTACAGCCCTACGCCGGATTCTGGAAGGACCTGGGCACGTGGAATACGCTGACCGAAGAAATGAGCAGCAACCATGTGGGCAAAGGTTTTGTGACCGCCGATTCCGAAGGAACCAGCCTGATCAACGAGCTTGATATTCCAATTACTGTAATTGGAGCCAAGGACCTGATTGTCGCTGCCAGCCCGGATGGCATCCTGGTAACCCATAAAGCGGAAAGCCCGCGCATCAAGGAAGTGCTGAAGTCTTTTGAACAAAGACCGATGTACGAGGAACGCCGCTGGGGCCACTACAAGGTTATTGATTACGTGAAATATGATGAGGGCAATGAGGTGCTGACCAAGCGGATTTTCATATCCAAGGGTAAAAATATCAGCTATCAGCTCCACCACAAGCGCAGTGAAATCTGGACCATCGTCAGCGGTGAGGCGAGCATTGTGCTGAATGAGCAGAAGCATAATGTGAAAGCAGGGGACGTAGTCCGCATACCGGAAGGCACCAAACATGCGATTCTGGCTCTGACGGATGTGGAGTTTATTGAAGTCCAGACCGGCTCGGAGCTGGTGGAGGAGGACAATATTCGCATTACTCTGGACTGGGAGGATATCGCCCTGCATCAGTTCATTTCATAGGCGAATTAATCTATTTACCCAATTGTTACAAATCCAAAACAGGTATTAAGAACCATTTATTAAGAAAATTTCATTTTTACTCTAAACTATAAAATGCTAGAGACGATACTTACGGTAAGAGGGATTATTCCTTCAAAACGAAAAAGGCAAACCTATCGAAAGGTAGGGACGCAAAGCTATAGGGCCTTCGAAAGAGTGGCAGCCTGGCTACCGAAAGGAAGAAGAATGATGACAACTTACCGTAATTTTCGTTTTTTGAGTGCTGTTTTGTCCATTGCCCTGTTTATGACTGCATTAGGGATTGCGCCTGTATCCGCGAAGGCTGCCGCAAGTCCTTCAGCTCCGGTCAATCCCGACGCCTCCCCGGGGGCGGTCAAGCTGCTTAGCGATCTCTATTCCATTACAGGAAAAGGCATCATCACCGGACAGCATGACTACCTGGAGAGTCCCGATGAATTCAGCAACAAGCTTAAGGGAACAAGCGGACAATTTGCTGCCCTTCACGGCTATGAGCTGGGCGTGATCAGCGGCCAATCGGAGAGCACTGCAGCCACGCAGCGCCGGAATGTAGTGAACAGCGCGATCAACTGGTATAAAAATGGCGGAATCGTCGCTATGACCTTCCATGAGCAAT
This sequence comes from Paenibacillus sp. sgz302115, assembly GCF_056120445.1. Taxonomy (NCBI): domain Bacteria; kingdom Bacillati; phylum Bacillota; class Bacilli; order Caryophanales; family Paenibacillaceae; genus Paenibacillus; species Paenibacillus sp. sgz302115. The sequence continues at coordinate 91,857 of NZ_JBVYOK010000019.1, read as the reverse complement.
TGCCCGGCACTTCATATCAATGGGCTAACGTCCAGAAGACTTTGAGCCAAGCGGACTTCGATAAGTATGTAACACCGGGAACCACTCAATACAACAGCCTGATCGCCGATCTGGACAAAGTAGCGGTCTCGCTCAAAAGCTTGCGGGATGCAGGTGTTCCAGTACTCTGGAGACCTTATCATGAAATGAACGGCAACTGGTTCTGGTGGGGTAAGAAAAATAACTTCCCCAAACTATGGAATATTATGTATGACCGCTTTGTAGGCGTTCATAAATTAAACAACCTGCTGTGGGTATGGAACCCGAATGCCCCGAATGCCTGGTCCGACCCTTATGCCCTGACTTATCCGGGCGCTGACAAGGTAGATGTTCTTGCGGCAGACATATATGATAATGATTATATGAATATTTATCATGACAGCCTGCTGAGCCTTGCTAACGGCAAACCTATTGCTATCGGTGAAAATGGTCAAATGCCAAGCACGGCAAAGCTGCAGCTATCCCAGAAAAACTGGGTATACATGATGAGCTGGGGCAAAATGCTCTACGAGAACAACAGTACCGATACTATTAAAAGCTTCATGAATGACAAATATACATTGACCCGTGACAAATACAAAGCGGGACTGACACTGACGCCAGCACCGACAGCAACACCGACGCCGACACCAACACCGACGCCGACACCAACACCGACGCCGACACCAACACCGACGCCGACACCAACACTAACACCGAAGCCAACGGCAACACCAACGGCAACACCAACGCCAGCACCTACTGTAAAGCCGACGCCAACGCCGTACAGCGATGATGCGGCACAAGCGCCAGCGCCAGTCTTGAATGGTCTTCAGGGTGAGTACTTCAAGAACATGACACTTTCAGGTACGCCTGTCCTGGTACGCAACGATGCGGCGGTCAACTTTAACTGGCGTCAGGCTGCACCTGACCCGGCGCTCGGTGTGGATGCCTTCTCCATCCGCTGGACCGGCAAGATCAAGCCTTCTTACAGTGAGACTTATCAATTCTATACCACCTCGGATGATGGTATCCGCGTCTATATTGACGGCACACCCGTAATCGACAGTTGGATGAAGCAGAGCGGAACCGAACGGACCGGAAGCATCGCCTTAAAGGCGGGTCAACTATACGATATCAAGGTTGAATATTACGAGAACGCGGGCGATGCCAATATCCGCCTGATGTGGCAAAGCCCAAGCCAGGCGAAGGTAACGGTTCCGGCCAGTGCCTTGTTTGTAAATACGCCGGCTGCCAGTGAAAGCACATCTTCATCGGAGATGGGTGCGGAGGCACCGGCAGCACCAGTACCGGCAACGACAGCAGTACCAACACCAGTATCGACACCAACGGTAATATCAACACCAGTACCAACAGCAACACCAACACCAGTACCGACGGCAACAGCAACACCAGTATCGACACCAACAGCAGCGCCAGCACCAACTACAGTACCGGTTCCGACAGCAGCGCCAACGCCGCCCGTCCTCAGTGCGCCAGCTCCGGCTGCGAACGGACTGCAGGCGGAATACTTCAATAATATGCAGCTGTCGGGTACTCCGGCATTGGTGCGCAACGATGCGGTGCTTGATTTCAACTGGCGTCTGGGCTCGCCGGACGCTGCAATCAGCAATGATTTCTTCTCTGTCCGCTGGAGCGGGAAGATTAAGCCGCTGTACAGTGAGACTTATTCTTTTTACACGACAACAGATGATGGTGTACGCGTTTGGGTCAATGGAACCCTTGTGATTGACAGTTGGACGAAGCAGAGCGGAACCGAACGTACAGGAAGCATAAGCCTGCAAGCCGGGCAGCTGTATGAACTCAAAGTGGAGTATTACGAGAATCAAGGGGATGCAAAAGCACGGCTGATGTGGGAAAGTCCGAGTCAGATTAAAGGGACGGTCCCGGCGAACGCACTTTTTCTTCCTTCCGCTTCCTAAGTGAATTACTGCTTAATTCATCACCGAACGCCGATACTGGTTAAGTCGTTACAATATTAAATCCTATAAAGCCCACTCTTAGTGGCCCTGCTTACCAGCAGGGCTACTAAGCTATAGCCGGCATTTGCCGCAGGAAGTATCGCCTGCACCAGGAGAGCATTCATGGCAGATGCGGCTGGAGAAAGGAGATTACATTGAACACTTTTCGCAAGTACCGGTTATTTACGATTTTTATTGTTATCCTTAGTCTTTCTTTAGTGCCTTGGACAGAGGCCCGGAGTCTCCCTGTATCCGGGAATGAGCTAGTTTCCGCAGAGCCGAACGCGCCTGTTAATTCTGCTGCTTCCAAGGAAGCCGCAAGTCTTCTGGATTATCTCGCCAAGCTTAGCGGCAAGGGCATCGTTTCCGGCCAGCATGATTATCTGGAGAGTCCTGATGAGTATAGCAACGCGCTTAAAAATATCAGCGGGGAGTACGCGGTACTCCATGGCTATGAGCTTGGGGCAGTTAACAACCAGCCTGCGGGAACCATTGCCCGGCAGCGCCAGGCTGTTGTAGACAGTGCGATTAGATGGTATAAGGGCGGCGGCATCGTGGCGATGACCTTCCACCAGAGTCTGCCCGGAACCTCACCCGAGTGGGCCAATGTGCGTATGAACCTGAGCCAGGAGAAGTTTGATGCTTATGTTACGCCGGGAACCCCGCAGTACAAGAGTCTGATAGCTGAGCTTGATGAAGTTGCCTTCTACCTGGGGCAGTTGCGCGATGCCGGAGTTCCGGTTCTGTGGCGGCCTTATCATGAAATGAACGGGAACTGGTTCTGGTGGGGGCAGAAGGATAATTTTGCCGAGCTTTGGAATATAGCCTACGACCGTTTGGTGAACAAGCATAAGCTGAACAATCTGCTGTGGGTATGGAACCCGAATGCGCCCAATGAATGGTCAGATTCCTATGAACCCTACTATCCCGGGGCGGGTAAGGTTGACGTGCTGGCAGCGGATATTTATAACAATGATTTCAAGCAGTCTTATTATGAAAGCTTGCTTACGCTGGCGAACGGCAAACCCATCGGCATCGGCGAGAGCGGAGAGCTTCCAGACCCTGTTACATTGTCTCAAACCCAGAGCAAATGGGTATATATGATGACATGGGGGAAAATGCTGACCGAAAACAATAATCTGCAGACCATTAAAAGCTTCATGAGCAATACACGCACCGTGTCCAGAGCCGATTATATAGCGACCCAAGGTAAACCCGTCAGTACACCAATCAATACACCCCCGATCTTAAAAAACGGCTTAACCGGACAGTATTTCAACAACGCGGACCTGGCAGGGCCTGCGGTGCTGACCCGTAATGACAAGAAGATTGATTTCAATTGGCACGGAGACTCTCCGGCGGCAGGCATCGGCAAAGATTCCTTCTCTGTTCGCTGGACGGGCAAAATCAAGCCGGTCTACAGTGAAAAGTATACCTTCATTGCATCTTCGGATGACGGTGTCCGCGTATGGATCGGCGGCAAGCTGATCATCGACAGTTGGAGAAAGCAAAGCGGCATCAGCCGTGAGGGAGACATCCTGCTTGCAGCAGGAACCTCGTATGATATTAAGGTTGAGTATTACGAGAACCGTGGTGATGCAAACATCCGCCTAATGTGGAAGAGTCCGAGCCAGAAGCTGACGGTCATTCCCCAGAACGCACTAACCTTTCCATGAACAATCGAAGCAGCAGTGAGGCCTAACAGAGCCAGAGAACAGACACCCCGGAAGAAAGTGAGGACATGGGAATGACGACTAGGACAAAACCAAACATCCGAAAGCCTCTTCGGCTAGTACTTAGATTTGCAGCACTCACCATCTTGCTTCTGTTGTCCGTCTCATTCTTCGGAGATGACGGGATGAAACAGGGCGAAGTGGAGGTAGACATGTCCAAATTGTCTGCAGCGGGTGATACTGGGCCTGAGCTGCCGAAGGGAACAATATTATGGCAGCTCGGACAGCATGACGGCTCAGACGCGGAATTTACGGACGCCGGCTCTTCGGGAGCGAAGGAGGTTATCAATGTCGCTTCTTCCACGCTGAAGGCGGCAACGCTTCAGAGCATCCCTTCGGGGCTAAGAGGCGATACGAATCCTGAACTTAGGATTACGTACAAGCTGGATAAGCTTCCGGCGAACGGAGTCTTATTTCGCGTAAGCATCCTGGATGCCTACAAATCCGTTCCGCAGATGAGCGTATTTTCGAACCGGCAGCTGTCAGGCATTATTCAAATCGCCGGTGTCTCCGGGACGGACAGCAAGTACAAATTCCGCAAAACCTATGAGCTGTACATTCCGAAGGAGCAGCTACTGGTCGGTACCAATGAGCTGAAGCTGCAGACCGCCCGGGGCATCTATTCTTCCGATATGGAGGATAAATACAATTGGTGGACCTGGGATGACCTTAGCCTGGAAGAGCTGCAGAGTCCGATCAAAGAGCCTATTCACGGCAGCTATGTGCTGACCGGAACTATGGTGAACAATAAGCAGTTTTATTTTGACGAAGGTGCGGTTACGCATTTGCCTTATATCATGAAATGGCTCGGTGTAGCCTACAGCGGCAATATTATGCGCACAAGCTGCGCGAGTGATGTCGGACGCTCCTGCTCTAACATGGGGGATTATTACAAGGTGCTGAAGGATTACAATATGCAGGCGGTGGCCTTGTATTTGTATACCGGTGACATCAAGCTGAAGGAGGACGGCTCGCTGCCGGATGTTGCGGAGAAGAAGCTGACCGATTACTTCGAGCAGTACAGCCCGTACTTCCAATATTACGAGGTGGACAACGAGCCGGGCCTGTTCAACCGTTCCAAGGCGGTGAATCTGGCAATCGCCGACTGGCTGAACACCAAGGGCAAGTCCATCGCCCCCCACCTGAAGACCGTAGCCCCGGGCTGGGCTTATTGGCCGGATTACAGCAAGGATTCCTGCGGCAATCAGACGGGCACCGTGCGCCAGTGCGGCGACCCCGACGGCTGGGAACGCGATCCCAAGCAGCGGGATGAGCTGGAGGAAGTAACCGATTTGACCAACGGGCATTCCTACGGTGATTCTTATATCTTCAGTAACGGAGGCAGCTTTACGGAGAATCTGAGAACCTTCGGCGGGGCTGCAGACGGACTTGGCAAAAAAATGCTGACCACCGAATTCGGAACCTCCGACTCGCATGTGGATGCCTACCAATACGGCGCTTCTGAGCGCACGGCGGCGGTGTTCGACCGGATTATGCGCGCTCACATCGGCTATGTGGATATGTTCGTGCAGCATGCCGCTTTTTTCAAAAATTTCAGCCTGTTCAAATACGGATTCAATCTGGAAGAGCATGATCCGGCGAAAACAGAGATCTATTACACCAAACAAGGCGAGGATTCGCGCGTCAGCATTATGAGACGGCTGGATCTGGCCTATGCCACACACGGCGCGCCGCTAACGTATCAAATTACCAATAAGGATGCTCTGGCAGACAAGCTGGTCTACGTCCGTGCGGTAGATACCTCTACACTTAAACCATTGGCAGGAAGCGGGGCAACCTCGAACAAGGTGCTGGTTAATTTCGTCAACTTCGAGAAAACACCACAAACCGTCAGTGTAAAGGTCAATATGCCGGAAAAAACAGTGTATGAGGGTGAGCGTTTCGGCAGCGGCGATACGTACGAAGCGGCCCGCAGCTATATTACAGGGAAAAATGCCACGCCTGCACTTGAATTCACAGAAACCTTGGCACCCGGTGAGGCGGTACAATATATTCTGCAGCCTTCCTCGGAGGTGGCGGATATAGCGCCAAAAGGCCTCACAGCCGCCGCAGTCAAAGGTTTAGCCGTTAAGCTGGGCTGGCTGGAGGCTCCGGGAGCAAGCTATGAAGTGCTTCGTGCCGATGGCCCGGGCGGCAGCCTGAAGGTTGTCGCAACAGGTGTACGGGGGACCGAGTACATCGACCGGAATTTGCAGGAAGGCACACTGTATACTTATGCGGTTAGAGTGTCAGGCTCTGGCGTAATGTCAGAGAAGACACAGATTACAGCCACCGGACTTGTTCCGCTGGACCGTGCGGAATGGAAGGTATCGTCCAATGTGAATACGGAAGCCTCCAATCCTCTGAGTGCCATTGACGGAGACCGGCGCACGCGTTGGGATACCGGCAAACATCAGGCCTCAGGTGAATACTTCCAAATTGACTTAGGAAAAGAGTACTCCGTTGAAGCTGTCGAGCTGAACAATACCTTATCCGCCTATGATTATCCTCGGGGATATGAGCTGTCTGTTTCGAATGATGCAAGCAACTGGAAGCAGGTTGTTTCCGGCAAAGGAAAGCTGGAAATGACCCGGATTGAATTCCCGCCGGTCAAAACACGGTATATCAGAATTATGCAGACCGGCGCAGGAGGCAACTACTGGTCCATTCATGAACTGCAAGTGTATTCAAGAGATTAGAGATTGTCAGAAAAACCTCAGCGGGTGTATAGAGCCGCTGAGGTTTTTGCTGTTGCAAAACCCGTGAAAATGTGTTAAATTAAATATAGATTTAGAACGAGTCTAAATATAAAAATTTAAATATAATCTATAGGAGGTTTTTTGAATGAGTACACAAGTAAAGAACCAGACTGATTTGCACGCTGCTTTGAACCGCCAGACCGCAAACTGGACCCTGCTGGGAGTGAAGCTGCATCACTATCACTGGTATGTGAGCGGAACACAATTCTTCACACTGCATGCCAAATTTGAAGAGCTGTATAACGAAGCTGCTGCTTATGTGGATGATCTGGCTGAACGCCTGCTCGCAATCGGCGGACAACCAGCCTCGACTATGAAGCAATATTTGGCCCTCTCAAGCCTTCAGGAAGCCACCGGAGGCGAAACAGCCCGGGAGATGGTTGCAGAGCTGGTTAAGGATTTTGCTGTTGTGGTCGAAGAACTGAAAGCTACAATTACAGCCGCGGAAGAACTGAGTGATCAGCCTACTGCCGACCTGCTTATTGGAATCAGAACCAGTGTAGAGAAGCATTCCTGGATGCTGAATGCTTATCTGGCTTAATGCAGAGTGCGCTGCACGCTTAATTATTGCTATAGTTTCACTTAAAGAGAGCGCCACGCGGGGAGTCCGCGGGCGCTCTTTTTCCATACCTTGATCACAGCTACTTAATAAATATCCCGCCGAACGGGATAACCTCGCGCAGGAACCGCTTGATAATGCCGTCGTCATTGTTGTCGCGCTCGAAGCGCCGGTTCTGGCGGCCAGCCTGGAACATTACGGGACCGTGACCAGTCATTTTCCAATGATAGCTCATATGCTGGCTGGCCAAATGGTTGCCGTAGACGGTGAGCTCAAGCTTGGCATTTTCGGGATAGGCAATAATGCTGCCGGCATCCACATAGAGCGGATCGAAGGGATGAAGCTCGGCTTCGCATACCGTTCCTTCGGTCAGAATGCCAATGCTGCCTGGCCCGGAGAATTTGACCTTAATGATGTCACGCGTTACCAGCATGTTCTTCATGCTGAGCACTCTGGTCTGCATTGTAATTCCTTTGCTGTAGAAGAAAAGATGTCTGAAATCATAGAGCAGATCGCTTTTTCCGTCGAGATGCAGTGTCTTGACCCGGTAGCCGGGAGGCAGCGCGGCGACGAAGCGGCAGGGGCCTGTCATGTCCGAGCGGATCAGCTTGCGCTTGCGGTACATGCCTTTGACATCCATCAGCCGGTCCGCCCGGCCTGAGGAAGGCCCCTGATAGGCGATAATTTGCTGCGGGTGCAGCACATGAATTTCTTCATTCTCTTCAACGGTGAACGCAATGGCCTGTCCGCTACCGCTGTCCCCTTCATCCTGAATATCAACGTTCATAGTTCACTCCCCCTAACGTACATACTTAATGCAGACGGTCGCCCCTTCTGGAACGGTGGCGCATCCCGAAGCGCAGCAGCCGGATCAGCAGGAAGTAACCTAATATTAGGGCAAGCCCGGTAATTACGGTAATTTTGATGCGATTATAATATTTCTCCCGCGCCGTCCGGTCATTCTTCAGTTCATCGACCACCTGGCTGAGCTGGCGGTTCTGCTCCTGCAGCGCCGCATTCTGAGCCTGGTAATTCTGCATCTGCTGCAATGTCTGCCCCAGCTCTTCCTTAGTCTGCTGAAGCTCTTCCGTTGTTTTCTGGTAGCTCTCCTGCAGCTTGGTGACTTCACCGGGCAGCTCCGAGAAATTTTGCAATCCATTATATATATCATTGAGATAGTTAGCCTTTGCCGCAGGGGCGGGAAGAATCGCGGACAACCCAAGGAGCAGCAGAGCCGAAGCGATCAGCTTCACGCAGGTGCGTTTTACTTTTTGTTTCATTATCATTTTTTGCTTCATTTATATCACCACCAGGTATAGGCTAGTTTTCCTTCTTATTTTAGCATAGCACACCAGCTATTAGGACGGCCAACGACACACTACATTGTCGCAATTTGGCGAATTGCAATATATTTTTCGGGAAGCAGCGTCAGCAGCTATAAACTAAGTGTAATACAGTACAAAACCCCTGAAGGTTTCTGTTTCTCTACTATTTCACTCTAAATTAACGTATACTTTGAACGGAAAGGGGCTGAATGCTATAAATAAATGGCTCTCAACACTGCTGTTTCTGGCGGGTTCCGCCTTATTGACCCGATTGATCCCGTTCTCTTCCTTGTTCCGTAATCTGGATACGATGTTCCACGAATTTGGCCATGCGCTGGTAACGCTGCTGCTCTCAGGAAGTGTGCTGCGCATTGAACTGTACGCCGATCATAGCGGAGTGACCTATTCGGCAATAGCCGCAGGAGGAAGAGCAATTCTGGTCTCGCTGGCAGGTTACCTGCTGGCTTCCTTATTCTCACTGCTGCTGTTCTATTTATATTCCAAAGGCCGGTATGCCTGGGGGCTAATGCTTGCTACCGGTGTAGCGCTGGTTATGCTGCTGCTGTATGTGCGGGGCGGCTTCGGGATGATTTGGCTCAGCGGCTTTATTGCCCTGAACATCGTTATGATGTTTGTCTGGCCCAAGGCGGGTAAGTATTATTACCTGTTTCTGGCCTTTTTGACCCTGGAGGAGTCGGTTATGGGGGCGCTTTTTCTAGTAAAGGCTGCAGCGTTTACGCCTTCCATGGCCGGAGATGCGGCAAATCTGGCGAGGCTCACACCGCTGCCGGCTATTGTATGGGCATTGCTGTTTCTCCTGTTTGCGCTGCTGTGCGCCAAGTGGGCGCTGGGATTTTTTTTCAAGGGAGAGCGGGGGCGACAACATACGACAAGTTATAAATAATGGAAAATTTTCGTCAATTTCAGACAAAATGCTACCTTTCATAAAGAGGCAATCTACGTTTTCAGTAGAGTGGCTCTTTTTTTGTCGATATTATAGGACCGAACATATATTCCATGACAAGGAGTTGTCCGCCAATATTGGTACATTAATAGAAGACCCAGAAAAAGAAAGAGGTGGAAATATGCAAGCAAGTATACAGCCAATGTTTACATGGAGTCAGGAACGGATTTTTGCAGGAGGAGCCCGAAATATAGTTCTACTTATCGAATGGAAGGGTGGCTCGCAAAGTGAGGAGAACCGCAAACGAAGACACAAAGTGGTGGCCCGCGAGATCGAGCTGAGAGTTTGGCTTGAGGGGCATGTGACGGTGACAGGGTGTTATGGCTGCATTGCGGAGGCCGGGGAAGGGCGGTCCATACTGCTTAAGCTTGGCAAAATAGTCTCCGGCGCCCGCAGATATGTCGCACTGGAGTTTACGATGGCGGCGAAGCCGGCGGGAATTCATGAAGCGCTCTGGCTGCAATGGCAATACAAACAGCCTCCGGTGGAACGCATCCGCGAGCTTCCTTTGAAAAAGCTTGGACTGGAATATACGCATCATACGGATGTGCTCTCTGCGGGTTGCTGCTTCTATGTAGAGAAGCATCTGGAGCTGCTGAAAATGCAAAAAATGCTGGAAGAAGCGGCGGAGCAGAGGACAGGAAGCCAGACTCAGACGGTCAGCGAGAAGCTGCGCCGGCAAGCAGATAAGCTGCTGCTGCTCGCCGCCCGGTCCGGAGATATGCAGCTTGTGAAAGAAGCAGAATCGGTGTATAAACAGCTTGATGCAGCGGGCCAGATGTGGTGGAGGACAACGGCTACAAGATAGAGGGCATAGAACACCAGCGCGTCTTTTGCGGTGCATACATAACTGTAATCTTTCACAGACAAACAATGAATTAGTTGTAGTTAGTGCAAATTATAAATGTGGTAATATAGTAAAATAGTTCTATTATATTTTTTTATCTCGGTTATTACATCCCTGGTTATAGATATATATAACTAATTTATTTAAAAATAATGGGTCTATTTTACCATAAATCAAGGGGAACTGAATATGACAGACCGATTAATCCGGCTGATGCGCATTATTACGCTAGTGCAAGCAAAACCAGGGATTCTGGCCCGTGAACTGGCGGAACGCTGCGGCAACAGTGAGAGAACGATATACCGGGATATGGATGCGCTCAGTGCCATGCATATTCCTATTACCCATCTGGGGCATGGGAAAGGATATGCTTTTATCGGGAATTTTGCCTTATATCCTCTGGATTGGTCGGACGAAGAATCAGCCGCTTTTTCTAAGCTGCGGGATATTATGAAGGATATCAGGCACATGCTGCCTCCAAGCTTTGAAGGTGCCTACGAGAAGGTAATGGCTGCGGAATACAAGCAGAAGGCGGAAAGGGAAGAAAAGATGGAAACTGCAAACAAAGAAGCCGGACAGTTATGGATGGAGAGGAGTGGTTCCCAAGGTGAGCCGCCGCCTTTTTTGACAGAAATTCTGGCAGCCGTGATGAAGCAGACCAGCATTCAGGCAGATTACAGTGAAAATGCTTATGAAGAAAAAGGAATCCAAATCGACCCTTACTGCCTTGTTCCCTTGGAAAATCGTTATCATTTAATCGGCTTTTGTCATCGGTTCGAGATCATCCGCACCTTTCATATCAACGGCTTCTCCAGTGTAAAGCCTACGAATTTCTGGTTTTCCAAGGAGCAGTTTGATCTTCAGGCCTTCATGGAGCAGAAATGGTCCCTGGATCAGGACAGCCTGCAGGTGGAGTTCAAGGTCAGATTTTCGGACCGGCTGATGGACCGGATCATGAACGAAGATATGTTTGTGAAGCCCAGCAAAGTAGACCGTCAGGGCCGCTGTCTTCACTTTAAGGTAGCTGTGGAGCAGGATATCGGTTTTGTCCGTTGGATTTTAAAATTTGAAGAGGAAGCGGAAATTCTGGAGCCGCCCTACTATCGGGATATGCTGAGAATTCAGCTGGAGAAATGGCTGTCGCTATATAAATAGCACAGTTTTTCTTTTATTCAGGCATACATTATTCTCACAAAAACAACTAGGGTTACTTATTCTGGCAAATTCTCCTTGTCTACTATGGATTTATATAGTAGTGTTATACATTATATAACATTAATGCCGGTTTGGCCCTAAAATACTGCCGTATAATGTCAGGTGTGGGTTATTCTATCTCTCCTAAACGGGCGTTTTTCTTCCTGTCATTTGACCTGTGTTCAATTTTTTAATAGAAGAGAGGGATCGTCTTGATCCAGCCAATTCTGAAAATTGAGGATTTGCACACCCATTTTTTCACTGACCATGGTGAAGTTCCTGCGGTGGACGGAGTGGATCTCTACATTAATCCCGGGGAGGTTCTGGGGGTAGTAGGGGAATCGGGCTGCGGCAAAAGCGTCACTTCGCTGTCCATCCTGAAGCTTGTTCCGGATCCGCCGGGTAAAATTGTGGGCGGGCGTATTTTGCTCAAGGGTCAGGATATCGTCCCGCTAAAAGAAAAAGAAATGCGGAAGATCCGCGGCAATTCTGTATCCATGATTTTTCAGGAGCCGATGACTTCGCTGAACCCGCTGTTTACCGTGGGCCAGCAGATCATTGAAGCCGTACGCCTGCACCGCGGCCTCTCCAGAAAGGACGCGCGGGAGCACGCGGTAGACATGCTTCGCAAGGTAGGGATTCCGCGGGCGGAGGCGATTATTGATGAGTACCCGCACCAATTGTCGGGAGGCATGCGCCAGCGGGTTATGATCGCGATGTCGATCTCCTGCAGCCCGGGGCTGCTGATTGCCGACGAGCCGACTACGGCACTCGATGTAACGATCCAGGCGCAGATTCTCGATCTGATCCGCAGGCTGAACGAAGAACAGGGGACTGCTGTCATGCTGATCACCCATGATCTCGGTGTTATCGCGGAGATGTGCCACCGGGTTGCTGTGATGTATGCGGGCAAGGTTGTGGAGGAGGGCAGTGTGCGCGATATTTTCAAGAACCCGCTGCACCCGTATACACGGGGATTGATAGAGTCTGTGCCAAGAATGGGCGAAACCCGGGAGCGCCTGTATTCGATCCCCGGTAACGTGCCTATCCTGAGCAAGGACATGCAGGGCTGCCGGTTCGCGCCGCGTTGTCCGAATGTTATGGAGATATGCCGGCAATCGCTTCCGCAGCTCACGCTGCAGGAAGAACGCCACGGCTGCAGATGCTGGCTGCATGATGATCAACAGGAGGATGCGGTATGAGTGAGAGCCTGCTCGAGGTCAAGGGTCTTAAAAAGTATTATCCGATCCATAAGGGATTCCTCAGATCAGCCCAGGGTTTTGTCAAAGCGGTAGATGATATTTCCTTCAGCGTAAGCAAAGGGGAGACCTTTGGCCTCGTAGGGGAGAGCGGCTGCGGCAAATCGACCACCGGCCGGGCGCTGCTTCGTCTGATTGAGCCGACGGCAGGTGAAATTTGGTTCGAAGGCCAGGATATCACCAAGCTGTCTATGGAAGAAATGCGTAAGCGCCGGCGGGAGATGCAGATTGTTTTTCAGGACCCCTTCTCTTCGCTGGACCCGCGCAATACCGTGCAGCGTATTCTGGAAGAGCCGATGATTGTGCACGGTACAGGCGACGCCGGGCAGCGGCGGGCCGCAGTCGAAAGGCTGGCGGATGTCGTCGGTCTGGCCAAGGCGCATCTGCAGCGTTATCCGCATCAATTCTCCGGCGGCCAGCGCCAGCGGATCGGGATTGCCAGAGCGCTCGCGCTGCAGCCCAAGCTGATCATCGCCGATGAGCCTGTGTCTGCGCTTGACGTATCCATCCAGTCGCAGGTGATTAACCTCATGCAGGATTTGCAGCAGGAATTCGGGCTTACGTACATATTTATTGCCCATGATCTCAGTGTGGTGAAGCATATCTGCGACAGCGTCGCAGTTATGTATCTGGGACGAATTGTGGAAATAACCGATAAGAACAAGCTTTATGCCGAGCCGCAGCATCCGTATACACAGGCGCTGCTGTCGGCAGTCCCTGAACCGGACCCCGATATCCGCAAGGAGCGGATCATTCTGCAGGGTGAAGTGCCAAGCCCGGCGAATGCGCCGGCAGGCTGTGCGTTTCATACCCGATGTCCACGGGTGATGGATGTCTGCCTTAAGGCAAGACCCACGCTTATGGAGAACGGGTCCGGACATTTAACCGCCTGTCATCTGTATGACGGGGAAGCCCATCCCCAGCTTGCCTAATGCTCACAACCCGGGATTAATACTGCCAAGCAAGGAGCGGATTTGGTATATGGCGGCGCTTTAGCGCAGTTCCATATAAACGTTTTAATACTTTTAATGGAGAAAGGGAGTGTTTCTTGAAATGAAGAAATGGAGTAGTCTTGCACTGGCAGTAACCCTGGGGGCGGTTCTAACACTGAGCGGCTGCGGAGGCAAAAACAATGCCGGTACAGAAGGAGCGGCCAGCCCGAATGCAGCAGCGACCGCTGCGCCGGAGAGCTCGCCTGAAGCTTCGGCAGCGCAGGATACCTTGATTCTGGGACGCGGCGGCGACTCCGCCTCGCTGGACCCGGCGATTGTCACCGATGGCGAATCCTTGAAGATTGGGCATCAAGTATTTGACTCCCTGCTGGAGTACAAGCCGGGAACCTCTGAAGTTGAGCCTTCCCTTGCGGATAGCTGGGAGGTATCTGCTGATGGCCTGACCTACACCTTCAAGCTGCATCCGGGTGTGAAGTTCCATGATGGAACGGATTTTAACGCTGAAGCTGTAGTGTTCAACTTCACACGCTGGAGCGATCCGGCAAGTGAATTCAAATTTGAAGGCGACTCTTTTGACTACTACGATTCCATGTTCGGTCCGGAAGGCAGCCGTGTGATCAAAGAAGTGAAGGCTGTTGATGCCACGACCGTACAATTTACACTGAGCCAGCCGCAGGCGCCTTTCCTGCAAAACCTCGCGATGACTTCCTTCGGAATTGCCAGCCCTTCTGCAATCAAAGAGAAAAAAGCAAACTTCAAGAATGAGCCTGTAGGTACCGGGCCTTTTATCTTCAAGGAATGGAAACATAATGATTCCATCACCCTGGACAAGAATCCTAACTATTGGAAAGAAGGACTTCCCAAGCTGAACAAGGTCATCGTTCGTTCGATTCCGGACAACTCGGCACGTTTCACTGCTCTGCAGAACGGAGAGATTGATCTGATGGAGGATTTAAGCCCGGATGATCTGTCCGCGCTTGAAGGCAATACGGAGCTGCAGAAGATTGAACGTCCGCCTTTCAATGTCGCTTACCTCGGCTTTAACTTCAAGAAGAAGCCTTTTGACAACGTAAAAGTAAGACAAGCCCTGAACTATGCGGTGAACAAGCAAGCTATTATTGATGCCTTCTTCTCGGGCCAGGCTACTGCGGCAGTCAACCCGATGCCTCCATCCCTGTGGGGCTATAACGATGCTGTGAAGGATTATGAATATAATCTGGACAAAGCCAAGGCGCTGCTGGCCGAAGCCGGATATCCGAAGGGGCTGCCTGACTCAGTGACGCTGTACGCTATGCCTGTATCCCGTCCTTATATGCCTGATGGTAAGAAGGTTGCCGAAGCCATTCAAGCGGACTGGGAAAAAATCGGCGTAAAAACCGTCATTGAATCCCCTGAATGGGCGACCTACCTTGATGACACCAAAGCCGGAGAAAAAGATGATATCTACATGCTCGGCTGGACAGGTGACAACGGAGACCCGGATAACTTCCTCTACACTCTTTTGGATAAGGATGCCATTCCAGGCAACAACCGTACGTTCTATGTGAATGAAGAGCTGCATACGTATCTGATCAACGCGCAGAAGGAAACGGATCAGACCAAACGCTCCGATCTGTATAAGAAGGCCCAGGAGATCATCAAAGCGGATGCGCCTTGGATTCCGCTGGTGCATACTACACCGCTGCTGGCTGCCAAAGCCAATCTGAAGGGTTTTGTTCCAGGTCCGACCGGTACGGAATATTACAGCGAAATTTACTTCGAATAGTATGCTTCATAAGCCTGTCTTTGCCGCTGCTGCCTGCGGCGGCAGGAAGGCTTATGGAACTCTGGAAGGTGATCCGACTTTGAATTCCTACCTATTAAAACGTGTTGCAGTATTGATCCCAGTTCTGCTCGGAATGACGATCATCGTGTTCTCCATTATCCATGCTATTCCGGGCGATCCGGCAGAGACGATCCTTGGTCAAAAAGCAACGGAGCAGTCCAAACAGGCGCTGCGGGAACAGCTCGGTCTGGACAAGCCGTGGCTGCAGCAGTATTTCAACTATATCGGAGATTTGCTGCAAGGAGATCTGGGAACCTCGATCCGCACCAAAACGCCTATCGCCAAGGAAATTATGCCTTATCTCGCGGCTACCCTGGAGCTTACGGCTGCCAGCATGCTGTTTGCGACTATTGTAGGCGTCAATGCGGGGATTCTAAGCGCATGGCGGCAAAATTCATGGTTTGACTATATCGCGATGATTATTGCGCTTATTGGTGTATCCATGCCGATCTTCTGGCTCGGACTGATGGAGCAGCTGCTATTCGCACTCAAGCTGCATTGGCTTCCTTCCATAGGGAGGATGGACCAGCGCAATCCGGTGGAGAGCATCACCAATCTTTATGTCATTGACACGATAATCGCCGGACAGTGGGGGCAGCTGTGGACGGTTATCAAGCACTTGATCCTCCCGAGCATAGCGCTCGGAACCATTCCGATGGCGATTATTGCCCGGATGACCCGTTCAAGCATGCTGGAGGTTATGAATTCGGATTATATCCGCACGGCAAAAGCCAAAGGCATGTCGCAATTTCTTGTTGTCTATAAGCACGCGCTGAAGAATGCCCTGATTCCTGTACTGACTGTAGTGGGTCTTCAGACAGGTGCCCTTCTTGGCGGTGCGGTACTGACAGAGACGATCTTTGCCTGGCCGGGTGTGGGAAGGTATATATTTGAGGCGATCAGTTCCCGGGACTATCCCGTGATCCAGACGGGGATTCTGATTATTGCCTTTATCTTCGTTCTGATTAATCTGCTTGTGGATCTGCTCTATGCCGCCATAGATCCGCGCATCAATTACAAGTGAGGGGAGAGCCTATGGGACAGGCATCCATTAATGCAACACCTCCTACTGCACCTGCCGAAAGGGTATCCGGCCCCTGGCGCGATGCGTGGAGGGCTTTTCGCAAGAACAAGACAGCCATGCTCGGGCTATGCATTATCGTCTTTTTTGTGCTGGTAGCTTTGCTGGCCCCGTTCATTGCGCCTTATGGATTTAAGGACCAGGAGTTAATCAACCGGCTAAAAGCGCCGTCCGCCGAGCATTGGTTTGGCACGGATGATCTTGGAAGAGATATGTTCACCCGTATTATATATGGCGCACGGATCTCGCTCTGGGTGGGTTTCTTTGCGGTAATCGGCTCTATAATAGCAGGAACAATTCTGGGCATTCTGGCCGGCTTCTACGGTAAATGGATTGATATGCTGATTTCCCGCTTGTTCGATATTCTGCTCGCCTTCCCAAGCATTCTGCTCGCTATTGCTATTGTGGCTATTCTTGGACCCTCCTTGCAGAATGCGCTGTACGCAATCGCCATCGTAAATATTCCTACATATGGCCGGCTTGTGCGGGCGAAGGTGCTCTCTTTGAAATCGGAGGAGTATATTACCGCTGCAAGAGCGATTGGGATGACCAATACCCGTATTCTGCTCACCCATATTCTGCCGAATAGCCTGACGCCGATTATTGTGCAGGGGACGCTCGGTATTGCTACGGCGATTATCGAAGCGGCTGCGCTTGGCTTCCTTGGTCTTGGCGCTCAACCGCCTGACCCGGAGTGGGGCAAGATGCTCTCCGATTCGCGGCAATTCATCCAGAAGGCTCCTTGGACGGTAGTGTTCCCAGGGCTGTCCATCATGCTGACGGTGCTGGGCTTCAACCTCATGGGAGACGGCCTGCGCGATGTGCTTGATCCCCGGATGAAGAATTGATTTCTTCAATAAAGTTCTTAAAGTCCTTTAGGCGTTCATTTTATGCTTAAAGGGCTTTTTGTGTTTTAGAAGCATAAACATATATTAACTACTGATATTAACCATTCATAACTAATTATAAACAAACATAACTAAAAATAATAGTAAAACAAAAAAAGATATGCTAGAATAGCATCTAAATAATACATGATAGATAAATGGGAGGAATGAAAATGTTCAAGAAATTAGCAGTAATTGCAATGACTGCAGTACTGGCATTGGGCTTGTCGGTGGTACCGGATAAGCAGGTGCAGGCAGCGGGCAAAACCGAGATTATCGTCTCTGCCGCAGCGAGTCTGCAGGACAGTCTTGATAAGATTGCCGTTCTGTATGAGAAGCAGCATCCCGATATTGATCTTGTTTTTAACTATGGCGCGTCCGGTACGCTGCAGAAGCAAATTGAGCAAGGCGCTCCGGCGGACCTGTTCTTCTCAGCCGGCGATAAGCAAATGAAGGCTCTGGTCGATGGCGGCCTTATTTCCGACAATTCGGAGCTTTTGAAGAATCAGCTGGTGCTGGTTGTGCCTTCGAATTCCAAAACCTCCATTTCAACGATTACACAGCTTACAGATAAAGCTTTCAAGAAAGTAGCTGTCGGACAACCTGAATCGGTTCCGGCCGGACAATATGCCCAGCAGTCATTGACAGCGAAGAAGGTATGGGATACGCTGCAAAGCAAGCTGGTATTTGCCAAGGATGTCCGCCAGGTGCTCTCTTATGTGGAAACAGGGAATGCTGATGCCGGATTCGTCTACAAGACAGATGCCCTCACTTCCAATAAAGTGAAGATTGCTCTTACTGTAGGGCCTCACGTGCATAAAGCGATCAATTATCCGGTAGGTATCGTTAAGGATTCCAAGCATCTGACCGAAGCCAAGGCTTTTTACAACTATGTTAAAACCAAGGTGGCAAGCGATATCTTTACAAGCTATGGCTTCAAGCTTGCTGAATAATAAAAAGTAAATAAAACGGGCGAAAGTAACGGAGGGGAAGTTTGGAACTGGAGGAACGGTAGTGACCGCCTTTGTCTGCGGATTTCCACCGCGAAGAGCGGTAATAATCAAGAAATCTGCAGACAACAGCGGCCGGAAGTCCAAACATTCCCCGCAGTTACGTACTAGCCCGAACAAACGGAGTGAAGAGAGTTGGAGATCAATTGGACTGATTTTTTCGCCCCGGTCTGGCTCTCCGTCAAGATTTCAGTCATAACCAGCATCATCGTATTCCTGCTGGCGACAATTGCAGCGAAGGCAATGGCGGGCCGGAGGTTTCCCGGCTATAGCCTGGTTGAAACGGTGCTGCTGCTTCCGCTGGTACTGCCGCCAACCGTGGTTGGATTTGTGCTTTTGGTGATTCTGGGCCGGCGGAGCTGGATTGGCAAGCTGTATGAGCAGTTCACAGAGCATACAATACTGTTCACCTGGGGAGCGGCGGTCATTGCTGCGGTGGTGGTTGCTTTTCCTCTCGTATACCGTACGGTGAAGGCCGGGTTTGAAGGGGTGGAGAAGGATCTGGAGGATGCCGCACGCGCGCAGGGAGCAAGTGAGCTGCAAGTGCTGCGTTATGTGACGCTGCCACTTGCCAGCCGTTCGCTGGCAGCCGGGTATGTGCTCGGATTTGCCCGGGGACTCGGAGAATTCGGGGCGACAATCATGGTGGCGGGGAATATCCCCGGCCGGACGCAGACAGTGCCTACCGCAATATATGTGGCCGTCGATGGCGGCAATATGACGTTGGCATGGATGTGGGTATTGTCTATCATTGTGATCTCCGCCCTTATGCTGATGTTTGTCAACCGCCGTTCTTGAGCACAGCAAAAAAGCAGGTCTCAGGCATGAGCTGCCAGGGCCTGCTTTTTACTATGCAAATATTGAAGGTGCGGCATAGAATGAGATCCAATTATTCCAGTCTGTCAGGTCTCGTAAATGACGGTTCCCGACTCACTAAGGTCGTAAGGGTGAATGGAGCTAAGCTCATTCTGAAAAGCGGGTGAGCGCAGAATATCCAGGACTGTCGCGATTAGCGCCTCGTGCTCGGGTTTCTTGAGTATCACCAGATCGTACCTTTCCTGAATAAGCGGAATAAAATCAACGCCGTCAATAATTTTGGCGGCTTTTTCTGTGCCGACGCCGACATCGGCCTCTCCCCGGGCCACTTTGCCGGCTACAGCAAAATGGCTGTTCTCTTCAGCAGTGTATCCGCTGATTTGAGCGGAGTGTATGCCATGCAGGCGAAGCTGCTCGTCGAGCAGCACTCTTGCACCTGCCCCGCGCTCGCGGTTGATCAGTCTAATCCCGTTCTTCTGCAGGTCGGACCAATCACGGATGCCTTTCGGGTTGCCCTTTTGCACATACAAGCCTGCACTGCGCGTCAGCATATGTATCACAACATAAGAAAAGCCGACCAGCAGTCTGCGGATGTAGGGAAGATTAAATTCTCCCGAATCGCCGTCCAGCAGATGGGTGCTGACAATGTCGGATTCTCCGTGATACATCGCAATCAGGCTGTCCAGACTGCCGGCGTAGGAACGGAGCGGACGGACAGGAGACTCGCTACGCTCCAGGTGGGTAGCTAGAATGTCCAGTGATATATCCTGTCCGGTAATCACTACATTAACTCCTGCTGCCTTACCTGTATATGCTGGCAATTGGGTGAACTGAAGCGGCGGAGGCGATACTGGTTCAGCCGCGCCGGCTCCCTGCGGCAGAACGGGGGAGGCTCCGCTGCGGGAATGCTGCTTATACGCCTCCAGATCGGAATGATCGACACGCATCTGCTTGCCGACTCGGTAAGAGGGCAGCTCACCCTTTTTAATCAGATCATAGACCTTGAGCTTGGATATTTTCAATAACCTGGCGATTTCCTCGGTTGTGTAGGAAGTATTCTCGGACATGGATAAAGCCTCCTAAGAATGAACTGCGGCAGCTCTCAAAATTAAGCCATAATAGCTCAAGACTACCTTATTTTGAGTTTCGGCGCAATTAAAGAACTTGGCCGGAGCGGAGGCGTAAATCTGCTTAATTAATTCAATGCCTGCTATTTTTTAGCCTGCTGCGTGTCGGATAACCGGATCAGCTCGGAGACAGTAACAAAACGGAAGCCCTGCTTCTCCAGCTCAGGCAGGATAATTTTCAGCGCCGCCCGGGTTTGCGATTGTCCGTGAACATGGTCGTGAAACAGGACAATATCTCCACTGTGTGCACCCCGGATCACTCTGCTGGAGATACTGTACACCCCGGGCCGCTTCCAGTCGCGGGTATCCTGATGCCAGGACCACAGCACCGGCTTCAGCCCCATGCTGTTGGAGACATCAACCAACGTCTCGTCGTACATGCCGCCGGGCGGTCTGAACAGGCTGCTGTGCCTGCCGGATATCTTAACGATTTCATTTTCCGTCCGCTCCAGCTCGTCCTGAATCTGCTGCGCGGAGATCGGCTTCTTGAAATAGACGTGGTTGTAGGTATGGTTGGCCAATTCATGGCCCTCGGAGATTACCCTGCGGGCAACCTCGGGATAGGCAGCGATCCGTTTGCCAATGGCGAAAAAGGTGCACTTGGCATTGTACTTATGCAGTACATCGAGAATCAGATCGGTCTCTGAAGGGTCAGGCCCATCGTCGAAGGTCAGGGCAATCACCTTCTGGTTGGTGTGCACTTCCCAGATCATATCGCCCCTCTGCTCGTAATAGTAACGGTTCTTGACACCAGGGCTGCCAAGCACGGCGTCTGGCGAGCCCAGTAGAAGTGTACACGCTGCAATTGCTGCGGCGGTGATTTTCCAGCCTGTTTTCATTGGTTCAGATCCACTCCACTGTATTCATGTACATAATAGAATGCGCAAGGACCCTGACAGAATATTCATCCCGGGCGGAAGCGCTGAGCCTATTTGTATTTATGAGTGAAAGTTCCGGGCAAAATGACTTATAATGTATAACTAAATACAGACCAAGGAATAGGGGCAGGGGATATGACACTAATTGAGAAAAGAGAACATCGGCAATATCCGGAGATTACCCGCCTGGAAACATCGAGAGCCGCATATGAGCGCGATTATTCGCGATTGATTCATTCGCCGACCTTCCGCCGGCTGCAAGGCAAATCACAGGTGTTCGGCGCAGGCACCGGCGATTATTACCGCACACGCCTGACCCACTCGCTGGAGGTGGCGCAAATTGCCCGGGAAGCGGCCAAAAGCCTGCTGCGCTCCTACCCTGAGGTAGAAACGGGACAAGCTGAAAATCCGGGGCTTGTGATTGATCCTGAGGTGGTGGAATGTGCGGCTATCGCCCATGATTTCGGCCATCCGCCGTTCGGCCACAAGGGGGAAGAGGTGCTCGACGGCATTCTGGAGAAGCTGGTGGAGCGGAAAACAGCGGAAGCGGTGCGTAAGTCTGGCGCAGGTCCGGTGCAGCAGCAGACGATTCGCGAGAATATGCGGCGGCAGTATGAGCATTTTGAGGGCAATGCCCATAATTTCCGGCTGATCATGTTCCTGGAGAAACGCGAGAATATCGACGGTCTGAATCTCTCGGATGCCGTGCTGCTGGGGATTAACAAATATCCTTTTCCTGGCACAGTGCTTAAGAAGGGCATGTATCTGAATGAGTGGAATTACATCTCGGAAATCCGCAGCGAGTGGGGAATCCCTGAAGGGAAGAAGACGCTCGAAGCCCAGCTAATGGACCTCTGCGACGATATCGCCTATTCCGCACATGATCTGGAGGATGGCATTAAAGCCGGCAAAATCGAAGTGCATGAGCACTTTATGTTTGACGACTATATCCAGCGGCTGATTGTGGAGAAAATAACGACACTGGAGGATGCCTTCTGGATCGGGTGGAGGGAAGCCGCCATTCACACCAAGGTTGAAGAGGTGCTGAGTTCGTTCCTGCGGGTATGGAAGGAGAAAATGCCGACCTGCGAGAATGATTACTCCCGCACACGCCGCGAGGTCAAAGCCTACTGGGTCAGCACCTTTGTCGCGAGTCTTGGCGTCATTGAAGACGGGGACTGGAAGAAGGTCACCTTCATTAAGGATGGCCAGGAGGATGAGGACATGCTGCGGACTGTAAGTGTGCTGAAAAGCTTCGCCTGGGTCACGATGATCCGTGATTTGCGCGTGCAGCGGCTGCAGAAGCGGAGCGAGTGGATTCTGCGGCGGCTATGGGAGGCGTTCCTGGACCCGGAGACATCGCGGGCAATCATTCCAAGCGACTGGCTGCAGCGGTATGAGAAGGATCAACGGCAGGCTAAGCCCATCTGGACCTGGGAGCATATGGTAATTGATTATATCGCCGGAATGACGGATGCTTTTGCCGAGAAAATATATAATGAGCTGTATGGACTGAAGGTCGGCTCAATTTACGATCTGGATTAGAGACGCTATTCTGTTACGAGCAAACCGTATCTGCTGAAGGTACGGTTTTTTTCTGTGTATTCTAGTCTTGTTTTTTGAATTCTGGTCTTTGATTTTGAATTCTGGTCTTCATTTGCTCTATTTTGTTATTATTTTGTTAGTTTTATTTCTTGGAGCCGTGCGGATCATGAAATGAATTTATATGTAAAAAAAATATGAATATAACCCTTGTTTTATATGGGTGTATTGCGAACCGTGCTGATTTTTTTACTTTTGGGGAATCAGTAGATTATAGAGTTTTTAAACATTTATATTATTTTGTTATTGTTTATTTATTGTTAAGGTGCTAATATTGCCAATGTAGTTATTATGTTTTTGTAAAACTGAAAGCCCTTACAGAAAAAAGGAGGAGGATGAACGGATGAAGATATTTAAAAAAGGATTCCCGCTGCTCCTGACAGGCATTATGCTTGTCTCGATGGCTGCACCCGCACTGGCGAGTGGCAAGGCGGAGGAGAGCCTTGGGAATTCCGGGACGCACTGGGCCAAAGAAAGCATTGCAAAGTGGCAGGGGAATGGTGTGATTCAGGGGTATCCGGACGGTTCCTTTAAGCCGGACAACAAGGTTACACGTGCTGAACTGGTCAGTATCATCAATAAGTTATTCGGATTCAGCGCGGCGGCGGAAACGTCCTTTGGAGATGTTCCTGCGGGAGCCTGGTATGCCAAGGATCTGTCGATTGCCAGACAGGCCGGTTATTATAAAGGCTTCCCGGACAATAAAGCGAAAGCGGATACACAATTATCCCGCCAGGATGCGGCTACGTTGCTTGCTGAAGTATTCTCGCTGAAGCCGGGCGCTGGCGCGGCTGCCGTTTCTTTTACGGACGGCGCTGCAATCAGCGGTTATGCCAAGGAAGCTGTTCAGGCGATGAAGGGGATGCTTAACGGTTATCCCGACGGCAGCTTCCGCCCGGATAATCTGATCACAAGAGCTGAGACCGTCAGCATCATCGACAGACTGGTCAGCCGCTACTATAACACAGCCGGAACCGTCACCGGCGGCGCTGTAGAGGGCAATGTGCTGGTCAACCACACCGGCGTCACCCTCAAGGACAGTGTGATTTCGGGCAATTTGTATTTGGCCCCTGGAATCGGCAACGGTGAGGCATCTCTGGAGAACGTAACCGTGCAGGGTGCTGTATATGTTGCCGGAGGCGGAGAAAATTCGATTCATGTCAAGGATTCCAAGCTAACATCGGTTATCGTGAACCGGCCGGAAGGCAAGGTGCGCCTAGCTGCCGAAGGCTCTACAATGATCAAACAGCTTACAGTTGAAAGCGCTTCTATTATAGACGTAGGTTCGGGTACGGTGATTTCAGAGGCAGTGATCGGCAGCAGCGCCGCCGGTACTGCTGTCACTGGGAAGGGAACGATCAGCAGGCTTGACGTTCGCGGCGCTTCAGTCACACTGAACGGTCAGCCTTTAGGCATAGGGACTACCTCGGTGAAGGATGGAGTGCCCGTAACGGCAGGCGGAGGAACGGCTGCGGTCACTAACAATTCCGGCAGCTCTGGCGGAAGCGGAGGAACGGGAACCGGGACGGGGACTACGGTCCGAATCGTTGACACTAACGCTACAGCGGCAACAAAATCGCTGTTCGCCTACCTGGGTGAGAAGAGCGGCAAAGAAGTCATGTTCGGGCACCAGCATGATACCACCGTATCTTTTGCCGGCAAAGATGAAGCGGGCAAGGTGATTTCCGATGTGTACAGCGCTACCGGCGATTATCCGGCGGTATTTGGCTGGGATACTCTCAGCCTGGACGGCTATGAAGCGCCGCCGGGAGTCAGTGGAGACTATGAGGCCAGCCGGCTGGGCCTGACTGCTGCAATGAAGCAGGCGCATGAGCTGGGCGGCATCGTTACACTGAGCACGCATCCATATAATTTTGCCACCGGCGGCAGCTTCAACGATACCAGCAACACCAAAGGCGCCACAGCATCAGTGGCCGCGCGTGTTTTGCCGGGCGGGGACAAGAACGCTGCCTTCAACGCCTATCTCGACCGGATCGCCAAATTTGCGAATAATCTGAAGGATGATAACGGCAACCTGATTCCGGTGCTGTTCCGTCCATTCCATGAGCAGAACGGGGGATGGTTCTGGTGGGGCGCAGCTACAACCACCAAGAGCGAATATGCCGAGCTGTACAGATACACCGTTGAGTATTTGCGCGATGTTAAGGGAGTCCACAATTTCTTGTACGTGTTTTCTCCGAACGGCTCCTTTAACGGCAATGAGAGTGAATATCTGACGACCTATCCGGGCGACCAGTACGTGGATATTCTCGGTATGGACCAGTATGACAACAAGGACAATGCCGGTTCGGACGCTTTCCTGAGCGGCCTTGTTAAGGATCTGAAGATGATTTCCGGTCTGGCCCAGGCGAAGGGCAAGATTGTTACCCTGTCGGAATACGGCTACAGCGCCGCAGGCATGAAGACCACCGGAAATAATGAGCTGAAGTGGTTCACCAAGGTGCTAAATGCAATCAAGGCTGACCCGGATGCGGCAAAAATCTCCTACATGCTGACCTGGGCCAACTTCGGTGAAGGGAATAACCTTTACGTTCCATACAAGAATGTCCCTAAGAAAGCGGATCATGAGCTGCTTCCAGACTTCGTTAATTTCTATAATGATCCATATTCCGCTTTTGCCGGAGATGTAAAGAATGACAACAAGTACGGCCTCACCGTAAACGCAGCAGCCAAAGAACCGTTCCTGCATATTGTCACTCCGAACAATGTTGGCACGGTAAGTGAGGCAACGGCGGTTATCCGGGCCAAGGTAGCCAATACTGTGCCTTCCAAAGTGACGTACAAGGTAGGGGACTCCGCAGTTGAGACAGAAATGACGCTTGGTGCAGACGGCTATTATGCCGCAGCTTGGAAGCCTGACGCCAGCCTGAACGGCACTTCTGCCAATATTACGGTAAAAGCGTATGGACCGGGAGATACGCTGCTCACGCAAAGTGTCTCGGTATTTGTGAAGATCAGCGAGGTTCCGCTCAAAGAGATCACCTTTGACACAGCGGCCGATCTGGAGCAAATCCAGAATAATGGAACCTGGTCCGGGCTCGCCGGAAACGGCGAGACGATCAAGACTGAATTCGGGCATGCGGTTCTGGCCGGAGACGGCAAGCTGGCGATCAAGGTTACGGAAGGGCTGTCCGCAGCGGACACCTGGCAGGAATTGAAGCTGCAGCTTACGCCTGCGGCACTGAAGGACGTAAATCTCGCCAAGGTCAACCGGGTGAAATTTACGGTGCTGATCCCAGAGACTGCACAAAATGAAGCTGGTAATGCCTCAGTACGGGGAGTTGTGCAGCTCCCGGATGATTGGAATACGAAGTATGGGATGGATTCCAGTTATAAAGCATTGTCTGCTCTGGAGAAAGTAACGCTGGACGGAGCACAGTACTACAAGTTTGATGTTGCTGTGGATCTGGATAATGCGGCGAAATCAGCATCGGCAACCGGGCTGGCGATTTCCATTGTGGGAAGCGGTTTTGTATCTCAAGGTGTACTGCCGATCTATGCGGACAATATCGTTCTATATAATACCTATTCTGCACCGGTGTCCGACAACGCGCTGGTGGATGATTTTGAGTCCTACGGTTCAAGCGACGATGCGCTTGCGGCCAAATATCCCAAAGCGGGCGGGGACGATATCAGCGTAGCGCTAAGCAATGACCGGAAGTATTCCGGCAGCTATGGAATGAAGCTCCACTATAATATCAATAATGCGGGTTATACAGGGGTAGGAAAAAATCTGGGCTCCTTGGATTGGTCCGATTACAATGCAATCAGCTTGTGGGTGGCCTCAGATGGCAATAGCTCTTACGCGCAGACCGGAGCACCGCTGAAGCTGGTAGTTCAACTGGTGATTGACGGGGGATATTTCGAAGCTTATCCGGTTATTAGCCCTGACACAAACGGGAAGATTGTTTTGAGCCTCAAGAATTTGACGGAAATGAGCTGGGGCACAGCCGGTCCGCTTACCAAAGAGCGGCTGGCGAAAGTGCAAAGTCTGAATCTCTATGTAAATGCGATGGATGCAAAAGCGCATGAGGGCACGCTGTATTTTGACGATATCAAAGCGGTGTACGATTCGTCGCTTCCCGATATGTCCGGCGGCAATAACGGAGTGCCAAACGTCCATGCACCCGGAATATTGTATCAATTCCAGAGTGCTGCGGATATTGAAGGCTGGACTGCGGCAAATGGAGACAGCGCCAACGCTCAGGCTCCCGAATTCGTTGCTGGGGAGCAAGCTGTCGGCGTACAGTTTGATCTGGTGAATACAGGCCAGAATCCCGATGGCAGCTATAAACAATCCTTCGAGCTTGCTGTGGACCCTGCAAAACTGAATATTACCGGTCTGGATACGATTAATGCAAAGGTTAAGCTGTCGAACGGCACCGCCAAAGCGCGGCTGTTCATCAAGACGGGGGCAGGCTGGGCCTGGAGCGACAGCGGGACGCCGATTACTGTTGATTCAAGCGGGTATAAGACCTTGTCGATTTCTTTACCGGCAGCTGCAGCAGGGGCAGGTGTGGACCTATCCGCAGTAAAGACAATCGGCATTAAGATCGAGGACATTTCCGGTGACGGCGGAACCGCCAAGCTGTATCTGCAGGAGGTTGCACTTACTTCAGCCGTTCCTGACGTTCATTACGGATTTGAGACCGGCACGGACGGCTGGGCGCTGAATAACAATGAGGCGGTATCGGTATCAACGGATGTGTATGCCGAAGGCAAGCAATCCTTGAAGCTGGACCTCGCGTGGGCGGATGATTCCTTTTTGGCGGCTGCAAAATATGCTGATCTGGATCTGAGTTCCTTCACGAAGCTTAGCGCCAAGGTGAAAATTGTCTCGGACAATCCAGATGTGCAGGCTAAGCTCTTCCTTCAGCTGCGGGGGTACACCGTATGGCTGGATTCCGGTGCACAGGCGGCCTCCGGTGAAGATTTTACCGAGTTCACGCTTGATTTCAGCGATATCTCCACAATTCATAACATTAGTGTGAACAGCGGAGGCGAGCCGTTCACCCTGGCTGATTTGAAGAAGGCCAACGCCCTGGGGGTTCAGATCGTAACTCCTTCGGCAGCGGGCACGGCAACCGTGTATATTGATGAAGTGAAGTTTTCACGCTAAATCAGATTTCAGTAGAGAGCTAGCAAAAGCAGCGGTATTCCCCAGGGAGTATCGCTGTTTTATATTGTTGCCGGGTGGCGGCACAGCGGTTTCTGCTTAGGCTGGAGCCTGCACCCAAAGCCGCGTGCTGTGGGGATTCTATATAAATATTCCGGTGTAATTTGCCGAAATAATACATGTAGTCTGTTGTTGTGCCAATTTATGAAAATGAAAAGTAACAATTGTAAATGCAATGTTATATTTTCGTAAAAGAATGAGGGGGAGTGCTTGTGGAAAAAGATTCTGAAGTAAAGGGTTCTGCAAGAGGAGTATTAAGCGAAAAAATGAAGCGTGCTGTAGCAAAGGGGAAAAGAAGCATCGGCATTAAGATAGCGTCGGGATACGTGGCTTTGGCGATATTGGTTATGATTTCAGGCGGAGTCTCCCTCATTCAAATGAACGGCATGCAGAAGAATACAGGGGATATCATCAACAGCACGATTCCCGAATTGAACCGGATACATAATGTTAATTACTACACAGAACATATCATGTCTATCAGTATGCAGCATATTCTCAATACCGGGGGAACGGAGAAGGCGAAGCTGGAAAAAGAGCGTGATGAATATATCCGCAAGGTTGCTGAAACCGTGAAGAGCTATAAGGCTGTGATCAGGGACGCAGAGCAGCAGAAGCAGCTGCAGTCACTCAGCGACAAATGGGATGAATTTATGTCCATTAACAACCAGGCGATCAAGCTAAGCAGCTCAGGTGATGAGGAACTGGCTCTGGAGGTCTCGAAAAAAGGGATTGCCGCGTTCAACTCCATGCAGACCGATTTAGACAAGCTTGTAGCGCACGGCCAGAAGGAGGCGGCTGACAAGGGCAGCCTGTCCGTTACAATTTTTCATACCTCAATGACGTTGAATATTGTAACTGTGGTGCTTGTGCTGATCGTGATCGGGCTGATCAACATGCTTATCCGGCGTACGCTGATCGATCCGCTCAAGAAGGTGACCGCTCATCTGCAGCGGATATCGGGCGGCGATCTGACGGCGGAGGATACCATAATCTCCAATCAGGATGAGATTGGCCTGCTTGCGGGCACAGTGAATGAGACCAACCGGACGCTGCTGGATATTGTGAGCCAGATCAGAAGCGTCGAACAGATCATTGCCAAGCAGAGCGAGGATCTGGGGCATAGTGTGTCCTACACCAAAGAGGGCGGCAGTCAGATTGCTTCTACGATGGAGGAATTGGCGAAGGCATCGGCAAGCCAGGCGGAAGCGGCCGTGGATGCATCCAGAGCTGTAGAGGAGCTGAACAGGCTGATTGAAGCTTTTGCGGGCAGAGGTGTAGATCTGTCAGTCCATTCGGAGCAGGTCCGGGTTAAGGGCAGCAGAGGTGAGGAATTGATGCAAAGCTCAGTTTCGCAAATGGGCCAGATTGCCGAAGTGGTCTCTCAGTCGATGGTAACAGTGGAAGAGCTGAACCGCAAGAATGAAGGGATATTCCAGCTTGTGGGTGCGATCCGCAATATTTCCGAGCAGACACATCTTCTGGCGATTAATGCAGCCATCGAAGCGGCCAGAGCCGGAGATAGCGGACGTGGCTTCGCCGTAGTAGCGCAGGAGGTGCGCAAGCTTTCGGAGGAGGTACAGCAGACCGTATCGGAGATTACCGGAATCACACAAGGCATCCAGCATGACTCAAGGGAAATGGTCCAGCAGTTGCGCAGCGGCGTTGAGAAAACGGAGGAGGGCAGCCGGCAAATCATGGAGACGGGTGCGGCCTTGGCTGAAATCAACAAGTCTGTATCTGGAATGGCCGGTGCCATTGAGGAGATGGGCAATGATCTGAAGCAGATGACTGCGGCAAGCGAAAGCATGAATGAATTCAGCCAGCACATCTCGGCTCTGGCACAGGAGTCGGCGGCGGGCGTGGAAGAAACATCGGCATCTGCCACTGAACAGGTCAGCACTATAAGTGAGGTTGCGGCCGGTATTGAGCATCTTGGAACTTTGTTAGCCGAGCTTAAGGAGTCCGTGACCCGGTTTCAGGTGTAGGAAAACAGCCTCTCGCGATTGCATTTACGAAAACATATAAACTGAACTATAGATACACCCAATCGGCATTGGTCGTGACTACAGAGAATGTTTGGACTTCCGGTCGCTATCGCTCCTCCAGTTCCAAACTTCTCCTCCGTCACTTTGCCTTTTGTTGTTCTTTATTTCAGCTTATATAGTAAATGCAGGCGCAGAGGCTGTTTTTTTGTTGTTTAGGAGATAATGATTCCTCTTTGAATTCGGCGAATTCACACAAATGAGTGGAAATCAGTCGGATTCGAACGCCTTTTTCCAACTAGCGCTGGCGAAGAAGCAGGTGAGCAGTGTTATGTAGATTGAACTTGAAATTCGTAGTCTTCATGTTGGATAACCATAGTGGATTTTTTGCATGACTGCACTTCTTGCAATAGAGTACTTATTATTTTGCGTCGAATCGCCTTCTGCTGTATTTCGTGCAATAGACTTTCGGAATACAGAGTTAAAAACAGCTTTTCCAAGGGATTCTAATGTACAGAGTGCAGTAGATTGAGTTTTTCGAATGATTTATGGGTCATCTGCTGCAGAGTTGCAATAGAATGCGAGTTCTGAGCTACCTACTTTCTTAAGTTCAAGTTATCTAGTTGGAAAAAGGGAACTTATTTCTCTCTAAAATCAACCATTGTGAGTTTTAAGTGGAAAAAGGAAACTTAATTTGGGTTATATTCCTTCATCAAGAGCGAAATGAGCTGAATTAGTTAACCTTTTTCCACTTCACCTGCGGAGAATAGGGTGCTCGAGCAAATTAGTGATCCTTTTTCCACTTGGAATTACCAAAGGATTCATAAAGGGTCCTCCAGGCAACGCAAAACTGAAATCTAAAGCGGCTACGTTGTCCATGAAGGTCGGCGTAGCCGTTTTGTGCTGTGTAGTAATGTTTTGGGAACTACCGCCAATCAGTATTGGCGGCTGTAGTCAACCAAATTGCGCGAAGGGACTCCCGTTTGCAGGTATGACTGCATATTTTCTGTGAAAATATCAACCAGCCTGTCTGCGTAACGGTCCGTTGCCCCGGCGCAGTGGGGGGTGATGATTACCTGTTCCATTCCCCACAGCGGGTGCTCCTTAGGAAGCGGCTCGGTCTCGAACACATCGAGGCCCGCACCTGCCAAATGTCCGCTGTTCAGGGCTGCCATCAAATCCTCTGTATGGGTTGTGGCCCCGCGGCCAATATTAATATAATACGAGCCTTGCTTGCATGCAGAGAAGATCCCCGCATCGAAAATTTGCCGCGTCTCATCGGTGAGCGGCAGAGTGTTGATAATGAAATCCCCCTGGCCTACGGCATCCGCCAGCAGTGCAGTTGTGTAGACCTTGTCGAAACCTTCGACCGGTCTGCCGGAACGGCTTACACCGATGGTTTCCATCCGGAAGGCTTTGGCGATTCTTGCCGTTTCAGCGGCGATGGCCCCGGTTCCGGCAATGACGGCGGTTTTGCCGGTCAGCTCGCTCTCGCTGCCGTCTGAATGCCAATGGCAGTTCTGCTGGTTGCGCACAGCGGTATGCAGGTTACGGGTGAACATCAGCATGAAGCCGAAAATAACAGCCGCAATCGGCTCGGCGTGGACGCCGCTGGCATTAGTCAGCAGGATGCCCTTCTTCTCCAGGCCTTCAAGCGGAAGCTTCTCGATTCCGGCCGACCAGGACTGCAGCCAGCGCAGCGGCGACTCCGGCTTCAGCAGTGTGTCGCTGATTCCTTTGGCCCAGCCAATAACTATTTCCGCTTCGGCTAGCAGCCTCAAATCAGGAGACTTGGCATTTGCCAAAGAAAGGGTATAACCTGGAGCGGCGGCACAGATCAGCTCCTGCTGCCGGGATGTAAGAGTATGCAGACAAACAATAGATTTCGTCATGAGGATCCCCTCCCGTTATACTATTAGTAGAGCTGGTTATATAAGCTGAAACAAAAAACTACAAAAAGGCAGAAGTGATGGAGGAGAAGTTTGGATACTTACGGAGCGTAAGCGTCTGGAAGTCCAAACATTCTCCACAGTCACGATTTAAGCCAATTTGGAAAATCCAATTCAGTTCTTATACCTGTATAAGATTAAGGATAACAAATCTGCCTGGAAAGGTGAAATTGCAATGGAACGTACCCTGCCTGGTTCTGACATCGAACGGCTGTTTATTGCGGTCAAGCTGCCTGCAAGGCTATGCGAATTGCTGCGGAATGAATGCGCTGCATTGTCCTCAGAGCTGAAGTTTGCAAAATGGACACATTTTGCGGATTATCATATTACGCTGCAGTTTCTTGGAGACACACCCAAACCGAAGATTCCCGCACTCCTTGAAGCTTTGAGGAAGGTATCTGCGGCTGGTTCTCCGTTTCAGTTGCAGCTTGCGCAGTGGGGAGTCTTTGGCCGTCCTGAAGCCCCAAGAGTGCTGTGGGCGGGCGTTTCCGGAGAATTGGAGAAGCTGAACAGCCTTCAGCGGAGCGTGGTTTCCTCGACCCGCCCACTAGGATTTACTCCCGAAGCGAGGGCGTACAACCCCCATCTTACACTAGCCCGGAAATATCGGGATAAGCGTCCCTTTAGCATGGAAATACTGGAATCTTTATCCTCCAAGAGGGTGTCAAAGGATGCTGAATCAGGGGAGCTGGACTGGACGGTGGACGGTTTTTTGGTGTATGCTACCAGGATGCATGCCATTCCTATGTATGAAATGATCGAAAAATTTACATTTTTCAGATGAAAATCGACAATTAAGTTTTCAAAGCTTCCATTTTCGGTTACATATTATAGGAATGTGCCGTAAAACAGGAGGTAAATAATGGTAATTTTTAAACAAAACCGCTGCATTGCGCTGCTCGTTGGCGTTATTCTAGTGTGTTTTTCTTCGATAAGCTTGCTGGGCAACGAAGAAATCGTAAAAGGGAAAAATTCGGCTCGAACAGATAAATTTCAGTCCAGCGGCCAAGCAGCAGCCGCCTTACTTATTCCCGTTTCAACACCGAAATCCTCACAGAGGAGCAGCAATAATACATTTAGGCCCATGCTCTACACCACAGCCGCCGATCTGGGACAAGCCCAGAAATTCCGGCAACCCGTGGAATGGATCAGTCCGGATAACCTGAAGCCGAAGGGCACAGCATCCCATACTGATATTCTCCGGCGGAAGGCCGCTGTGGTGAAGACAAGCCCGCCCGTTGCGCAGCAAGCGCTCAAACAGGCGGAGGCCAAGGGGAGCCAGACCGTAAATAATAAAAACACGGCAATTCAGCAACATCCCCCCACAAAATTGTTCTTCTCCCGGACAAAGCTACTAAGCCAGGCGCAACGAAGTCAAGCCACCTGGAGCTACGCTGTATCCGAAGAAGACCTGCTACTGCTGCGAAAAATCGTTATGGCAGAAGCAGAGGGTGAACCGTACCAGGGCAAGGTGGCAGTCGCCAACGTTGTTCTGAACCGGCTACGGTCAGCCAATTTTCCCGACACCATTCATGATGTGATTTATCAAAAAAGACAATTCAGTCCTGTTGCTAACGGGCGTCTTAACCGTGTGAAGCCAAATGCGGATTGTATTAGAGCTGTAAATGCCGCACTCTCCGGAATAAAGGCGGTTACCGATGATACGTATTATTTCCTGTCGCTGAAGCTTGCCCAGGACCTTACCGTGCATCATTCCCAGAAGTACGCCAAAACTATCGGCAATCATACTTTTTATAAGTAAAGCAGCGGGTTAACTATATAAGTTGAACTTTAGATTTTCATATTAGGGTACTGGTCGTAACTGCGGGGAATGTTTGGACTTCCGGCCGCTGTTGTCTGCAGATTTCTTCAATTGTACCGCTGTTCGCGGTTGAAATCCGCAGACAAAGGCGGACGCTGACGCTCCTCCAGTTCCAAACTTCCCCTCCGCACTCTTACCTTTTTTATGATTTATTTTAAGTTCAACTTATATAGCAGCAAGGCTGCACCATTATGTGCACGCAAAACAAAGGGTGTCCTAAGGCCATTTATCATGGCTTTGGACACCCTTTGCTTAAATATGAGAATTTAGGGAGTGACATACACAGCCTCTTCATTCCGGGCCTGGGCAGCAGCGCGTGCGCCGCGCAGCTCTGCTGCTGTCCCGCCCGCCGGCTTGCCCAGCAGCTCCAGTATGGTTGAAGCGCAGTGGCTCGGCTGCTGCCGCTCCGGCGCGAGCCGCCGTCTGCGCAGCTCTTCAAGACTGGTGTACTCCCGAAGCAGCATCGAGAACCATTTGTTCACTACATCTGAATCCAGCTCTTCGGCCAGACCCAGCTCCACAAAATATTGGCAGTTCTTCTCCTCCTGGCCGGGAATGGCGCTGTAAAAAAGCATCGGGATGCCTTTGGCCTGGCCTTCCGTGCAGGTCATCCCGCCGGGCTTCGTAATGAGCAGATCGGAGGCATCCATCAGCTTGTTGATTTCACTGGTGTACCCGAGGATCTTCACGTTGGGATGGTTCAGCAGCGGATTGCTCCGCATTTTGGCAACTAGCTTGTCATTACTGCCCATGCAGAAGATCAACTGGATTTCATCCATCCGGGCCGTGAGCGAGTTCATGACATCCTCACCGAACATCAGGCCCCAGCCGCCGCCCATAATAAGCACCGTAGGAATGTTGGCGAGTCCGAGCTCCTTGCGGAGCATCGTTTTATTCGAACGCTCCCAGAATTTCGGATGCACCGGAATGCCGGTGACCATAACCTGCTCGGGACAGATTCCCCGTCCGGTCAGAATGGACTTCACACGGGATGTAGATACGAGGTAGCGGTTGACCTCGGCATTGACCCAGCTTCCGTGCGCGTCATAATCCGTAATCAGCGTGTAGAGCGGTACATCCAGCCCTTGCTGCTTCAATCTGGAAATAACGGCAGCAGGAATTGGATGCGTACAAATAATCAAATCGGGCTTAAGCTGCTCAATAACCTGTGAGGCATGTGTATAAAAAATCCGGTGAAGCGCCATCTTGGTCAACCGGTTCAGTGATTTGTGATATTGTGTCTTATACATCATCCCGACCAGCTTCGGCTGGCTGCTGACTGTTTTGCGGTAAGCTGAAAGAATCCAGGGAGCAACCGTAGGATTAAGGAACTTCCCCAGCTCAATGACCCGGCACTGCACATCCGGACTGAGCCGCTTTATACCTTCGGCCAGAGCATAGGCTGCCCCTGTATGGCCCGTACCGAAGCCTTCCGAAAACAGCAGTACTCTTTTCTTTCGCATAAGTTCACCTGCTACTTTCCTTCATAGGATCAATCTTCTTTTACTATTATACTAAGGAACTTGCTTCTTTTCTCACATTATACAAATAAGACGTAAATAGAAAGTTAAAACACTGCAAAAAGAAAAAAATAAAGATTTCTCCCAAGTATTGCAAACGGAGTGGCAACGTGTTAAAGTGAGTTGTGACCAAATGACCGGAATAGTAAAATGGTCAATGAGCGGTGGTAACGATATTTCCGGAAGAAAGGGAGTGTAAAGGTGGCTGTGGTGGATCGAAGGCAACAGGTGCTTCAGGCCGCGACCAAGTCATTTTCATTATTCGGCTACAAAGCAACAACAATGGATCAGGTCGCCAAGATTGCAAATGTCGGCAAAGGAACGATCTACACCTTTTTCGCAAATAAGGAACAGTTGTTTGATGAGATCCTGCGTGAAGTCATGATGGATATAAAGTCTATCGCCGAGCGTGAGATCAAGCGGGACCGGCCTTTTTTTGATAATCTGCGCCGTGTTCTTGATGCCGTGCTGGAATTTCGCAGTGAACATGAGCTGTTCGTCAAGTTGTCCCAGGAAAGCCGTGATTTCGGAACCCCGCAGGCTAATGAAGGTCTCGATAAGCTTGAGAATGTGATCCTCGAATATTTGCAGCGGGAGGTGGAGTATGCGATAGATCATGGTGAGGTTAAGCCCTGCGACTCCAAGATAGTATCGCTGGTGATGTTCAGACTGTATATCGTGCTGACAGCCGAGCTCAACAGAGTGCATGTGCCTTTGACGAAAGAACAAATCACAAGCTATTTCCATTTGTTTCTGGCCGAAGGGCTCGCGCAATAGCGTAATAAGGTTTTGATGGTTGGCGATAGCCTCACACGACTCCGGCAGGAGTTTTTCTTTGCTCTCGATTGACTACTTGGGGAAAATAGTCACCTGGTATTACGCAAAGTTTCACAAAACTAGCATTTGTAAGATTTATAGCATTTTAAAGAGAGCATATGATCTAAAGGAGAGAACCAGAATGAAATCTTTATCCGTATTTGCCAAGGACCTGGGCGCAGCGTTCAAGAATCCCAAGGTACTGATTCCGATGTTTGTCGTCCTGTTCATTCCGGTGCTGTACAGCGGATTGTTCTTGAAGGCATTCTGGGACCCGTATGGCAAAATGAATGAGCTGCCGGTCGCCGTTGTTAATGAAGACAAAGGTGCCGACTATGAAGGCAAGAGCCTTACTGCCGGGAACGATCTGGTAGAGGAGCTTAAGAAGACCGACGGGTTCAAATGGAATTTCGTGACCCGTGCACAGGCGGAAGCCGGTCTGAAAGACGAAACTTATTATATGGCTATCGTGGTTCCGGAGGATTTCTCCGCTAATGCAACCACAGTGCTGGATGAAAATCCGCAGCCGGCCAAAATCATCTACGAGCCAAACGAAGGCTACAACTTCCTGGCTGGTCAGATCGGCGGTACTGCCGTAAAAGATATCAAGACTAAAGTATCTGCCAAAATTACCGAAGCTTATACCAACTCTGTTCTTGACAAAATCACTGAAATCTCCAGCGGCCTTGGCGAAGCGGGAGACGGTGCCCACAAAATTGCGGACGGTGCCACTAAGCTGGACGACGGCGCGCTTAAGCTGAAGGATAACCTGGTTGTGCTGACTGAAGGCACTGGCAAGCTCCTGGACGGCGCAGCGCCGCTTACAGAAGGTGTGACAGCTCTGAACAATGGTGCTGCAGCACTCAAGACCGGCAGCAGCAAGCTTGCCGGAGGACTTGAACAACTGTCCGCGGCGCACAAGCAGCTCCAGGACGGCGTAGCGAAGACAGCAGACGGCAGCAAACAGCTGAATGCCGGTCTGCAAAAGACAGCTGCCGGTGCGGCTGCACTGCAAGCCGGTACGAAGTCTGCTGTAGACGGAACTACCAAGCTGCAAGCTGGTACGCAGTCCGTTGTGGACGGCAGCGCGAAGCTGGCTGCGGGATTGACATCTTCCGAAGACGGCAGCGCGAAGCTGGAAGCCGGACTGAAGGCTTCGAAGGACGGCAGCGCCAAGATTAGCGCGGGAGCCAAAGCGGTAGCCGATGGCCTGCAGCAGCTGGCCAAATCGAATCCGCAACTGGCAGCAAGCCCTGATGTACAGAAGCTGATTGCAGCAAGCACCTCAGTTGCCCAAGGCATTGCGCAACTGGATCAAAGCCAGCAGCAGCTTCTCGACGGCGCCTCTGCGCTGCACAGCGGTCAGACACAACTGGTTCAGGGTGCGAACCAACTGCACGATGGATCACAGCAACTCGATGCCGGTGTAACCCAGCTGCATGACGGCGCGCAGAAGCTGAATGCAGGCAGCACGCAGCTTCTGGCAGGACAGCAGCAGCTGCTCGCTGGAGCCGGATCGCTGGAAAGCGGCGGCAGCAAGCTTGCCGCAGGCATGAAGCAGTTCGGCGCGAAGCTGGATGAAGCTGCGGCAGGCGGCGCGAAGCTGGCCGATGGCGGTAAATCGCTGGAAGCAGGAACCACTAAGCTGCTGGCCGGTGCAGGCAAGCTCAGCAGCGGTCTCAGCTCTGTAGCGGATGGTTCGAAGAAGCTGAGCGATGGAGCAGGTAAGCTGAAGGATGGCCTGGATGACCTGAAGGCCGGCTCCGGCGAGCTGGCATCGAAGCTCGGCGATGCCGCTTCGAAGACCAGCTCCGTGAAGAAGACCGATGCCCTTGCATCAATGTTCGCCCAGCCAGTACAGATTGATGAGAAAGAATACACTACAGTACCTAACTATGGTACAGGTTTTGCACCATACTTCCTGTCTCTTGGCTTGTTCGTAGGCGCACTTATCTGCACCATCGTTATTCCAATGCGCGATTCTGAAGTGATTGGGGCCAGCCGCTTCAACCGCTTCGTCAGCCGTACCCTTACATTCTCGATGATGAGTATGTTCCAGGC
Source organism: Paenibacillus sp. sgz302115 (assembly GCF_056120445.1). NCBI lineage: Bacteria > Bacillati > Bacillota > Bacilli > Caryophanales > Paenibacillaceae > Paenibacillus > Paenibacillus sp. sgz302115. The sequence continues at coordinate 53,688 of NZ_JBVYOK010000019.1, read as the reverse complement.
TCTGATGGCTGTACTTATTGTGCTTTACGGTCTTGGACTGAATGTAGAGAACGTACCATTGTTCTACGCCTTTACCTTCATTACAGGCCTTGCCTTCATGTGGATGATTCAGGCTATCGTTACCTGGATGGATCAGCCGGGACGGTTCGTGGTTATCGTTATTCTGATCTTCCAATTGACTACAAGCGCAGGAACCTTCCCGCTTGAGCTGATTCCGAGCTGGATGAAATTCTTCAACCCGCTGCTGCCTATGACTTACAGTGTCAGAGGCTTCAAGGCAGTGATTTCCACCGGTGAAATCGGCACAATGTGGACTGATGCCGGAACGCTGGCTGTTTACGGAATTGTCTTCCTGGCCTTGACCTTCACATACTTCATGACCCGTGAACGGGGCAGTCAGGTAGAAATGAAGAGTGAACAGGCTTTGAGTTTATAATTGAACGTTATTCAATATTCATAGGAATAACAAAAAGAACGCTCCTTTTCCGGGGCGTTCTTTTTGTTATCTTATTCAGCGATAATTCAGGACGGAACGTACCATGATTGTGTCAGGAAAATGAATGAAGCGTTTTCATTGAATAAGCGCTTATTCGTTATTTGTGCATATTTATACATAACAAAGATTTTTTACGCTTTTATTCGCTAAAGCTGTGCCGCAAAAGCATTTGTTAATCAAGCTCATAAAAAAGTTTAAATTGCGCTCATGTCAGGTCGATGATAAAATGATATAACCAATCTGCCTTGAATATTTATTAAGAATTTGCACTGAAAATTTTTCCTGGAAATTCGTTTACTTTATAATAGAAAGGTTGCGTACGATGAGACACACTGAACTGCCCGTTAAACAGGGCCTGTATGATCCCCAGTTCGAAAAGGATGCCTGCGGAATGGGGTTTGTCGCCCATATCAAAGGCAAGCCGTCCCATGATATTGTAAGTAACGCTTTGACCATGCTCATCAACATGGAGCATCGGGGAGGCCAGGGAAGCGAACCAAACTCGGGTGACGGAGCCGGCATCATGCTGCAGATTCCGCACCGTTTCTTTGCCGGTGAAGCCAGCAGGCTTGGCTTTGAGCTGCCGGAGCAGGGACATTATGGCGTGGGCATGATCTTTTTGTCTCACAACGAGGAGATCCGTAACCGCCATGAATCGCTCCTCAGCGAGATTATCGCCGAGGAAGGCCAGCAGGTGCTTGGCTACCGCGATGTGCCTACCTTTGACGAAATGCTGGGCAAGACGGCCAAAGCGGCCAAGCCTTATGTCCGTCAGGTGTTCATCGGACGTTCCGAAGGCATCAAGGATGAAATGGCCTTTGAACGCAAGCTGTATATCATCCGCAAACGCGCCGAACTGGCGATCCGCTACGGCGGCGCTGAAGAGGGCGAATCCTTCTATGTGCCAAGCATGTCCTGTCGAAAGATCGTATACAAAGGCATGCTGACAACTGCACAGGTGGGACAGTTCTACCTTGAATTGCAGAACGAAGAGCTGGAATCGGCCATCGCACTTCTCCACTCCCGGTTCAGTACCAACACGTTCCCAAGCTGGGAGCGTGCGCACCCGTACCGCTTCATGATCCACAACGGTGAAATCAATACGCTGCGGGGAAATGTGAACTGGATGCACGCGCGCCAGTCGCTGTTCAAGAGTGAAGTGTTCGGAGAGGATCTGAGCAAGATCAAGCCGGTTGTGAATCCGGACGGCTCCGACACCGCGATGTTCGACAATACCTTCGAATTCCTGTACCTCAGCGGACGTTCTCTGCCGCATGTGGCTATGATGATGGTTCCTGAGCCTTGGAGCAACCATGACAGCATGGACGAGAAGAAGAAAGCTTTCTATGAATACCACAGCACTCTGATGGAGCCGTGGGACGGACCAGCCGCAATGGGCTTTACTGACGGTGTCCAGATTGGCGCGATTCTTGACCGTAACGGACTGCGTCCTGCGCGTTATTATGTAACCAAAGATGATCTGATTATTTTGTCCTCCGAGGCAGGCGTGCTTGATATTCCTGCGGAGAATGTTCTCTATAAAGACCGCCTGAGACCGGGCCGCATGCTGCTGGTGGATACGAAGCAGGGCCGGATCATTTCCGACGAAGAGGTCAAAGCCGCCATTGCTTCCGAGCAGCCTTACCGTGATTGGCTGGATGAGCATCTGATCGGCCTGGATCAGCTTCCCGATGCGCCGGAGCTTCCGAATCCGAAGCATGACAATGTGCAGCAGCTTCAGCAGTCCTTCGGCTATACCTTTGAGGATCTGCGCAAGGTGCTGGAGCCAATGGCTTCCACCGGTGCTGAAGCTGTAGGCTCGATGGGCTATGACGCTCCGCTTGCGGTGCTGTCGGACCGTCCGCAGCGTCTGTACAACTACTTTAAACAAATGTTCGCCCAGGTAACGAATCCGCCGATTGATGCTATCCGTGAAGAACTGGTTACATCTACGGCAACGACGATTGGACCTGAACGCAACCTGCTCAAGCCAGAGCCTGAGAGCTGCCGGCAGATCTCGCTGGATTCCCCGATTCTGTCGAATGAGGATTTCGCCAAGATCCGCCACATCCGCCGTGCAGGCTTCAAGTCGATGTCGCTTCCGATTCTGTTCCCGGCTGAGCTTGGAACTGAAGGGCTGCGCATTGCGCTTGAACGCATGAACGAAGCGGCTGACCGTGTCATGGCTAAGGGACATAACATTCTTATCCTGTCCGACCGTGGCGTAGACCGCGAGAATGCGGCAATTCCGGCGCTGCTCGCCGTGTCCAGCCTGCATCACCATTTGATTCGTTCGGGAACCCGGACCAAGGTCAGCATTTTGTTGGAATCCGGCGAACCGCGTGAGGTTCATCATTATGCGCTGCTGCTTGGCTATGGCGTGAGTGCAGTCAATCCGTATCTGGCTTTCGAAAGTCTGGATGACATGATCGGCCAAGGGCTGCTGCGCGGCATCTCGCATGAGAAGGCCGTGAAGAATTATATTAAAGCTGCGACAAAGAGCGTAGTTAAAATACTGTCCAAAATGGGCATCTCGACAATCCAATCCTACCGCGGCGCACAGATCTTCGAAGCTGTCGGTCTGAACTCGGAATTCGTGGACCGTTACTTTACCTGGACGCCTTCCCGCATTGGCGGCATCGGCCTTGAGGAAGTGGCGGCGGAAGCTCTTGCTCACCATAACCGTGCCTTCACCGACAAAGACGGCAACGACAAAGTGCTGGATTCCGGCGGTGAATATCAATGGCGCAGCGACGGGGAAGAGCATCTGTTCAACCCGCAGACTATTCATCTGCTTCAGCAATCGGTGCGGAGCGGAGATTATGGAATGTACAAGAAGTATGCAGCGCTTGTTCAGGGCGAAAGCGAGAAGAAACAGACATTGCGCTCCTTGCTGCAGTTCAAACCGTTCAATCAGCCGATTCCACTGGAAGAGGTTGAGCCGGCTGCATCCATCATGAAACGCTTCAAGACTGGAGCTATGTCCTTCGGCTCGATCAGCAAGGAAGCCCATGAGACACTGGCTATCGCCATGAACCGCATTGGCGGCAAGAGCAACACCGGGGAAGGCGGCGAAGATCCGGCGCGGTTTACTCCGGACAGCAACGGCGATTCCCGCCGCAGTGCGATTAAGCAGGTAGCATCTGGACGTTTCGGGGTTACCTCGAACTATCTGGTGAATGCCGACGAAATTCAGATCAAGATGGCGCAGGGAGCCAAGCCGGGTGAAGGCGGACAGCTTCCGGGCCGCAAGGTGTATCCTTGGGTAGCCGAAGTGCGCGGCTCCACAGCCGGTGTGGGTCTGATCTCGCCGCCGCCGCATCATGATATTTACTCTATCGAGGATTTGGCAGAGCTGATCTATGATCTGAAGAACGCCAATCCGCGTGCGAATATTAACGTTAAGCTCGTATCTGAAGTCGGTGTCGGAACCATCGCCGCAGGTGTTGCCAAAGGCCGTGCCGACATCATCCTGGTCAGCGGTTACGATGGCGGTACCGGTGCATCGCCGATGAACTCCATCCGCCATGCCGGTCTGCCATGGGAGCTTGGGCTGGCTGAAACGCATCAGACGCTGATGCTGAACAATCTGCGTGACCGTGTTGTACTGGAAACAGATGGCAAAATGCTCAGCGGCCGCGACTTGGCTGTTGCCGTATTACTGGGCGCTGAAGAATACGGATTTGCCACTGCGCCGCTTGTAGCCGTAGGCTGCATTATGATGCGGGTATGTCAAATGGATACCTGTCCGGTTGGCGTAGCGACACAGAACCCGGAGCTGCGCAAGAACTTTGCGGGTGATCCGCAGCATGTCGTTAACTTTATGACCTTTGTGGCGGAGGATCTGCGGGAAATCATGGCAGAGCTTGGCTTCCGCACCATTCAAGAAATGGTTGGCCGCACCGATTGTCTGGATGCTGTCAGAGCTTCGAGCCACTGGAAGAAGAAAGGCGTGGATCTCAGCAGCCTGCTGCATACTCCGGCAATGCCGGAAGGAAGCACACGCTTCAACAGCCAGAGACAGAATCATGGCCTGGAAGAAACACTGGATGTTTCGAAACTGCTGGAGCTTGCTGCACCGGCACTGGAATCCGGTAAGGTGGTTGAAGCTTCTCTGCCGATCACGAACGTCAACCGTGCGGTTGGAACCATTCTGGGCAGCGAGCTGACACGCAAGTATGGTGCGGCAGGTCTGCCGGATGATACGATCCGCCTGCATTTCACCGGTTCAGCCGGACAGAGCTTGGGTGCGTTCGTACCGAAGGGGATTACGATCACCGTCGAAGGCGACTCCAATGACTATGTCGGCAAAGGGCTGTCCGGCGGCAAGCTGATTATCAAGCCGTCAGGGAAGGCAACCTTTGCCGCCGAGGATAATATCATCATCGGGAACACGGCGTTCTACGGTGCTACCAGCGGTGAAGCTTATATCAGTGGTATTGCCGGCGAGCGGTTCGCCGTCCGCAACTCGGGTGCGAATGTTGTTGTTGAAGGCGTGGGCGACCACGGCTGTGAGTATATGACCGGCGGCCGTGTGGTGGTGCTTGGCGCAACCGGACGCAACTTTGCGGCAGGTATGTCGGGCGGTATTGCCTACGTATACGATCCGGATAATTCGTTCATCAAACGCTGCAATCTGGAAATGGTTCTTCTGGAGCGCGTGGAAGAGGCAGAGGAAATTGCCGAGCTGAAGGGTATGATCACCCGTCATGCAGAGCTTACGGACAGCAACGCCGGAAGAAGCGTTCTCGAAGCCTGGGAAGATGCTCTGCCGAAGTTCGTCCGTGTCATTCCGAAGGATTACAAACGGATGATGGAGCAGATCCGCAAGGTTGAGCAGACCGGTCTCACCGGTGATGCCGCCCTGATGGCTGCGTTCGAAGCAAATATGCGCGAGCTTGCCCGTGTCGGCGGCTAACTAGCAAATTTCAATACACAAAGGGACAACATCCCCTCCTTACCGGAGGGAGGTTGTCCCTTTTACTATTGCTGCATTTTTTCCCGGTTTTCAGGAAAAAGGAAAGTTGTGGTAAACTAATAAAAGTGATCTGAAGTTTTATGGAGCCAGATGAGGTGTAAGTAATGGAGGGGAAGTTTGGAACTGGAGGAGCGGTAGCGACCGCCTTTGTCTGCGGATTTCAACCGCTAAGTGCGGTATAAATCAAGAAATCTGCAGACAACAGCGGCCGGAAGTCCAAACATTCCCCGCAATTACGGCTAATCACCGAACGGAGAACTTGGATCTTCAGGCACTTTTACATGAAAGGAAGTGAGACAATGCCGAACACGGCAGAAGCGGTAACGCCCGTAGCAAGCCTCAGGGGGGTTACCAAAAAAATCGGCGCAAAAACGCTGGTTAGCGACTTGACGCTGGATATTCCGGCGGGGCAAATCTTCGGATTTCTCGGACCGAATGGTGCAGGTAAAACAACCACCATCCGTATGATGGTGGGGCTGATCTCCATCAGCCAGGGCGATATTCTGATCTGTGGCCGCAGCATTAAAGACCATTTTGAAGAAGCGATTGGGAGCATTGGAGCCATTGTAGAGAATCCGGAGATGTACAAGTTCCTGACCGGGTACCAGAATTTGCTTCAGTATGCGCGTATGGTACCGGGTGTGACCAAGCAGCGGATTCAAGAGGTAGTGGAGCTGGTTGGGCTGGGGCAGCGGATTCATGACAAAGTAAAGACCTACTCGCTCGGGATGCGCCAGCGGCTGGGTGTGGCCCAGGCACTGCTGCACCGTCCGAAGCTGCTGATTCTGGATGAGCCCACTAACGGGCTTGATCCTCAGGGGATCCGCGAGCTGCGCGACTATTTGCGCCGGCTGTGTCAGGAGGAAGGAACCACAGTGTTCGTCTCCAGCCATTTGCTGTCCGAGATGGAGCTGATGTGTGACAGTGTGGCGATCATCCAGAATGGCAAGCTGATCGACGTGAAGCAGCTCAAAGCGGTAGGCGCTGAAGTGCTGCCGACCGGTGAGACACTGTTCGAGGTCAGTGATCCTGCGGCTGCGCTTGCACTGCTTGGGACCGGGGTGCTGAGTGACGGCGGGTTTGCGGTCGCAGCGGACCGTGAGGAAATAGCCGAGCTGAATGCAAAACTCGTTGCAGGCGGAATCAAGGTTTACGGCATCAAAGCGCTGTCCCGGTCGCTGGAGGATCAATTCTTGGAAATCACCGGAGGTGAAGGCATTGGGTAATTTCGCTGCTCTCATACATAATGAGAATGTCAAAATCTACAGCCGGGTACGCACATGGGTTATGCTGATCATTTTGGCAGTCATGAGTGCGCTGTTCCCTGTACTGTTTTATTATACCAGTGGTGATACGTCAACGGCGGAGCTGTGGAGCAGCTTTCAAATGACCGTTAGCATCGCATTTTTTCTGAACACCATTTTTACCGTTGTTATTGCCTCCGACTCCGTAGCGGGCGAATTTTCTTGGGGAACGATCAAGCTGCTGCTGATCCGCCCTTGGAGCCGCTCCAAAATACTGCTGTCGAAATACATTTCCTTGCTACTCTTCAGCCTGCTGAGCACTGCTGTGCTGATTGTTTTCGGTTATGTGTCTGCGCTTATTTTTTCCACTACACCCGGGACAGATGCGTCCATGGTAGCGGCATGGAGCCCGGCAAAATATACTTTTCTGAGCATTCTTTGCAGCTATATTGAGCTGTTTCTGACGGCTGCAATTGCCTTCATGGTCTCCAGCGTTTTCCGTGCAAGCGGACTTGCGATCGGGCTGTCGCTGTTCATTATGTTTGCCAAAGATATCTTTGTCGCCATCTTCAGCCCGGAGCGGTATGAGTGGGCCAAATATCTCATTTTTCCCCACATGAATTTGGGTGGTTATCTGTTAACGGACAAAGGGCCGGGCGGGGTTAGCCTCGGGTTCGCCATTGCCGTGCTGGCAGTCTATTACCTGCTGTTCATGCTGGTGTCCTGGTACGTATTCCGTAAAAGAGATGTCGCAGCGTAAACACGGCAGCAGCAGTTAGCCTGCTTCCAGGGTGCTCTCTGCCTTGGAGCCGCGTTTGCCTGTCTTGTCCTTATTATCGCTTACCTGAAGTCCGCCTGCATGTTCCATGGCGGGCTCTTCAGTCATGGCTACAGAGCCGTTCAGCACACTGCCTTCCATGATGCTCAGGGAACCGGCCAGAATGTTGCCATGCAGTTGTCCGGTTCCTGTCATGATAAGTCTGCGGTCCGCAGTGACATCACCGTAGACCTTACCGGCGATAATGATCTCCTGCGCCTTGATGGTGGAGCGGACTGCTCCCTGTTCACCTACAGTCACTGTGCCCCGGCAGTGAATTTCCCCGCTGAAATTACCTTCAATCCGCAGATTGGTGTCGCAATTCACTTTACCCTCCAGCGTGCCGCCATGCCCGATCAATGAGTCGGTAGACTTGACAGATGTTTGGTGTTTGTTTTTATTCCACATGATACAATCCCCCTTTTTAAGTATTAGTTCCATTCCTGAGTGTGGCCTTTACGGCTCCACATACCCCAATGGATTCACCGGCTTGTTCCCTTTGACTACCTGAAAATGAAGATGAGGGCCTGTGCTGCGCCCGGTATTGCCGAGCTGGCCGATTTGCTGCCCTTTGCGTACCTCCTGTCCGGGAGAGACGAGTATGGCGTTCAAATGCATGTACCAGGTCTCAAGACCGTTATCATGCTTAACGATGATGTATTTGCCTCTTGCGCCCATTTGCTCGGCAGCGGTTATAACGCCGTCCATGGCGGCGTATACAGGATCTCCGATATTGCCGGCAATATCAATGCCGGAGTGGTAGGCCGATACGCCTTTGAAGGGATCGGAGCGGTAGCCAAAGCTGGAGGTGATCACTTTCGAGTAGGTAGGCCAGAGAACGGCCGGGGCCAGCCGGGCTTTTTCTGCCAGCACTTTTTTGGCCTGGAGCTTGGCCTCGGCGGTGTTCGCTTTGATGGCTTTTGTAATTGTCGATGAGATGCTGTTCATCATTTCCTCAAGCATGCTGCGGATTTCCTCATAGTCATCCTTTGTTTCCCGCACCAGCTCCAGCGGATCATTCTGATAGACCGCGATGTATTCTCCGCCAACCTGCGGAGAGACTGTGCTGCCCAGTGCCGCGTTAATCGCACCTAAGCGGAAGTTCACAGCAGACAGCGGGGAAGCGGGAGCGGGCGCTGCTGCAAAGACTGGACCGCTTGCGTCCTGTGAGTCTGCTGCCCCGGATGACACGGCTGTCTGTACAATTGCTGAGGCCTCGGACAGCTTATTTGCAGAGGTTTTGGCGCCGGAGGCAGAGGTTTTCGCTTTGCCGGAGGAAGTGGAGCCGTTTTGTTTATCAATCAATGACTGCAACTGCTGCTCAAGCTCGCTAACACTTTTCAGCTTGTCTCTGATGCTGTCGGCCTCCTCTGAAAGCTCGGTTACCTGGCTGCGAAGCTGCAGCAAGGCCTGATCCTTGTCGGCAACCTTCATTTCCATGCGGAGATTGCTCAGGGAGAGTGCGGCTGCTTCGGCTTCAAGCTCGGAAATGGACCGGGAGGCATGAAAATGCATAGAGGTGACCAGACTGGAGATAGAAAGGGCAGCTGCGGCCGGCAGAGCCAGGGCGAGCGGCTTGGATAGCTGAAGCTGTCTGACCGGACGCCCGGCCTCGCGGACGACGAGCAGTGTAATCCGGTTATGATCGGGCTGTTTCTTCATAGCTTCTCCTTCCTGCGGCTTGCGCAGCCGCCTTTGTGTTAATTCCAGCTTGATTGTTCCTTAGGCTCATCCGAATCGTCCTATTACTCTATGTATTCCACGTCTGTGACGAACATGACAACGGTTTGCTTGAATATAAAGGGAGAGTAATGGCGAAATCCGGACATTTCATTATCTATAAACCTTCAGGGGAGGCGTCGGCATGAAAATACTCGTGCTTGTTCTATGCTTATTTATTCTACAGATCGCGGCAATCGTGCTGCTTGAATTCCGCCGTCCGCAACGGGCGCTGGCCTGGGTATTTGTCACCTTTTGCTTCCCGCCCTTAGGGCTGCTGTTCTATTATTTCTTCGGCCGGGACTATTGGCAGAACCGCAAGCTGGGCAAAAGATGCCTCTCGTTGTTCCGGGAGATTCGTACCCATGTCACGGGTAAAATTCATATTGTGAAAAATGCGGATGAGAGCGGAAATCCGCAATTTGCGGATAATAAAGAGCTGCTGTATCTGCTCTCACGGCTGTCGGAGAGCCCGATTACCGGCCGTAACCGGAGCCGGGTGCTGTCCAGCGGCCGGGAAGCTTTTGACGATATGCTGGAAGCGATGGAAGCCGCGCGTGAGCATATCCATATGGAGTTTTATATTTTCCGTGATGATGAGATAGGGAAGCAATTTCAAGAGGTTATGATCCGCAAGGCCCGCCAGGGAGTCAAGGTGCGTCTGCTCTGCGATGGCCTTGGCAGCCATAAGCTCGGCCGCAGCTTCATTCGTACGCTGAAAATTAACGGCGTGGAGGTCCATTTCTTCCTGCCTCCGCTGACCTCACTGCTGAACCGCCGCTTCAATTACCGCAACCACCGCAAAATCCTGGTTGTCGACGGACTGATCGGGTTCACCGGGGGCATGAATGTGGGCGATGACTATCTGGGTAAAGATCCGAAGCTGGGGTACTGGCGGGACACCCATCTGCGTCTGGAGGGAGATGCCGTCTATAATCTGCAGTATGTTTTCATGAAAGACTGGCGGCTCGCGGCAGGGGAGGGCATGAGCCATCCCCGTTTCTTCCCCGCGCATCATTGCACGGAGCGGGAATCTGTATTGGTAGTTGCAAGCGGGCCGGATGGAGCGCTGGATGCCTCGCAGGAGATGTATTTTGCGGCAATCGTTGCGGCGAAGCGGCGGATCTGGATCACATCGCCGTATTTTATTCCTGATCCCGCTATTTGCCGTGCGCTGAAGAACGCTGTGCTGAGCGGGGTGGATGTGAGAATCATCATTCCGGCCAAGCCGGACAACTGGCTGGTGTATTCAGTCTCATTGTCGTACTTAGAGAACCTGCAGGATGCCGGCGTGAAATTTTACCGCTATACCGCAGGATTCATGCATGCCAAGGTCATGATTATCGACGGGCTGATGGCTACGGTGGGGAGTGCCAACCTGGATATGCGCAGCTTCTACTCCAACTTTGAGCTGACGGCGGTGCTGCTCCGTCCGGAGCAGATATCCGGGCTTGCAGACGGCTTCGAGCAGGACCTGAAGCAAAGTGAGTTTATTGATCCGATTAAGTTCAAGGAGCGGGGGAGATATGTCAAATTGATTCAAAGCCTTTGTAAGCTTTTATCGCCGCTTTTATGACGAGAAATCCGATGTTTGCATTGTTTTTCGAAGGCTCTAACATGTTCCAGCCTTTTTAAAGCTCTTTTTATGATATAATGAAGGTGTGGAAGAAACTATACTTTTTATAGGGGGAGTTCTATTGACTGTAAGCCAGCAAATTTTTTCGGGCGAGGGACAGAATAAACCTCAGAAATCTGAAGCTTTTAAGAGGGCCAGATTAATCCAGAGGTTCGTTATGGTTGTGCTCGGAGCAGCGTTGATGTCTGTTGCACTGGAAATTTTCCTCGTCCCCAATCAATTGATTGACGGCGGAATCACCGGTATCTCCATCATGCTTTATCACATTTTCAACATTCCTCTTGGTATCTTGTTGACCTTGCTTAACCTCCCGTTTCTCGTGATCGGCTATAAGCAGATCGGTAAAACCTTTGCTTTATCCACTTTATTTGCTGTAGTTCTTATGTCCATTGGCACTCAACTGCTGCATCCTGTAGCCCCGCTAACAGGTGAACCGCTGCTTGCCGCAGTGTTCGGGGGCGTCATTCTCGGTGTCGGCGTAGGTTTGGTTGTACGATATGGAGGATCGCTGGACGGAACGGAAATTGTCGCTATCCTGATTGCCAAGAAGCTTCCGTTCTCTGTAGGCGAGGTAGTGATGTTCTTCAACGTGTTTATTCTTACCGGCGCAGGTTTTGTATTCGGCTGGAACAATGCCATGTTCTCATTGATCGCTTATTACATTGCTTTCAAAATGATTGATATTACGCTTGAGGGTCTCGATCAATCGAAATCAGTATGGATTATCAGCGACAAATACCGTGATATCGGAGAAGCGCTGACGGAGCGTCTTGGACGCGGTGTTACTTATCTGGATGGAGAAGGCGGCTTTTCCGGGGAGAACAAAAAAGTTATTTTTGTGGTCATTACCCGTCTGGAGGAAGCAAAGCTTAAATCCATTGTTGAAGACTGGGATTCCGACGCATTTATCGCAATCGGCAATATCCATGATGTTAAAGGCGGACGCTTTAAGAAAAAATCAATCCATTAGCCGCACCCGCAGGAAAGGTGCGCTCACCGAAGGAAGGTATATTTACGAACGACAGAGTAATCAATTCGGCGTCCTCAGCACATTTCGCCGTATTCTTATATATAATACCTTCCGTCCATAAAGTGGACGCCTGATAAGCCCGCAGCCTGAATAGGCATTTGCGGGCTTATTGCTTTTTGCGGAAGCGGAAAGGAGTCAAGGCAGTCTGGAGAGGATGGCTTCCACCGGCTGCGGCGGCACCTTGGCAATGAGGTCGCCCATGCGGCCCAGGCGCTGTTCAATATTCAGCAGGTGAAAATCGGCGGGCGAGACGTTATGCTCAACTTCTTCCCACAGAAGCGGAGTGGACACGGTTGCCAGCGGCCGGGCGCGCGGTGTATAGGGCGCCGCCAATGTTTTGCCGCCATAGTGCTGGAGGTAGTCGAAGTAGATTTTATCTCCCCTGTTCTTCTTCAGCCGCTCCAGGGTGAACAGGTCGGGGCGCTTCTCGGTCACATACCGGCCGACCAGGTGGCCGATCTTGCGCAGGCCGTCAAAGGTGACACCCGGACGGACAGGAACAATAATTTGCACACCGGTAGCGCCCGATGTCTTCGGCACAGAGGCCAGTCCCAGCGATTTCAGCACCCCGCCGACAACGGCGGCTGCTTCCATAATGCGCGGCTCGACCTCCATAGACGGGTCCAGATCAATCATCCATTCGCATGGCAGCTCACTTCCGGCATAATGCAGGGAAGGATGAAATTCCAGCGCCGCGAGATTGCCCAGCCAGAGCAGCTCCGGCAAGCCCTGCAGCAGAATGTAGGTAATGCCCTCATTCGTTGCCGTGCGAACGAAGTCCGGGAGCGGCTCCGGCGCATTTTTTTGATAAAAGGACATGCCGGGAACGCCGTGCGGGTAGCGGATCACCGTCAGGAGCCGGTCGCGGCAGTAACGCAGCAGATAAGGGGAGAGTGCGGCCAGCTTTTGCAGATATATCCGTTTGGTGATGCCGCGTTCGGGCCATAGCAGCTTCTCCGGGTTCGTTATGGTGATCTCTTGTCCTTCTACGGTGATGGAGCCTTTGATGGTCTGAGGCATACGGTATTCTCCTTTATCTGGTCAATAGTACATTCGCTCTTATCCCTAATCACAACGGCTTGGATACTTGGATGGCGAAGAGTCCCCCCATGAGTTAGCTCAAGGTATTCGACTTTAACGGTAAGCTTGGGCTCAACCCAGACCGCTGTTTTTGACCGTTCCGGTTCATTGATGAAGGGCCTTCCGGGTATTTGTGTTTTTTTTGCATGCTCAGTTATGGCTGCCCAGTCTTTCTGGGTTAACTTGCCGGCACCTGCGTGGCCGATGTATACCAAATCTTTATTTTCTGCATAAAGCCCCAGCAGCAAAGAGTTAACGATTGTATCTCTAAAGGTTACTCCCCCCACAACTGCGATCAGATCATTTATCACCTTGTGTTTTTTCCAGCGCCCATCCTTGCCATTAAGACTATACGTACTGGAAAGATCCTTATAGATTACCCCCTCCATCCTATATTGTTTCATCATGCTGAAAAGGACTGCTCCATCGTGAAAATTTTGTACAATTTGTACGTTGTTTCGGGCAGTGATTACGGATTCAAGCAACTGTTGTCTGTAAAATAAGGGCCGATCCGTGACCCATTCGCCGTTGTACAACAAAATATCAAAAATCATAAAGGTAATAGGGACTTGATTTATGGATTGTCTAATTCTCTGCTGCTGCCTCAGGCTGTCTCTTCTCATGACTTCATGGAATGAAGGCTTGCCGTGTTCAAAAGCTATGATTTCACCGTCCAGAATGACAGAACCAGCGCTGCAAAATGACCCGATATCCTGAAACTCCGGGTATTGGCTCGTCCGCTCGTTCATTTTTCGATTAAACAGCTTTACTTCATTGCCGTCATAATAGAGCAGCATTCTTACACCGTCCCATTTTACCTGTGTGATCCAATTGTCGCCTGCAGGTGTAGTAGATGTGCTTATGGGCTCAAACGGAAAAATGGGCTTTAGTTGCAGGTCCGCTTTTATCATTGAGTAATCTCCCTGATGTATTTTTGCTTTGCTATGTATAAGGGTTTCCTGATCTGTATAAATTATTTAGCCTAAAAAATCGGGAAATAGCTGAGCGGTGATCAATGGTATAATGATAATGATTCTCATTTAATCCGTTAGGAGTGTATCGTCTATGGAATTATCTAGAGTGCGGCGAATGAATGGGTCCGATCCCGGACGCTGGACGCTCCATTTGCAGTATGCCGAACTGGCGGGCGTAAGCTCTTCGTATACAATGACTCAGATTATGGCTACCCATACAACTTTACTTGTGCTGCTGGAGGGCAGTTGCCAGCTTAAGAAGCGTAGCCGGATCATCCCGATGGAAAAGGATACGCTGTACGTCTGTTATGCGGGAACAACGTTTGAGCTGGCCGGAGAGGGCGATCCGCCGCTGGTGGCCATGCTTCGCATTGAGTTTTATGAGCCGGAGGGTCTGCACCCCGGAAGCCTTAAGTCCGCGGCCCACTATGGCCCGCATCTGCTGCCGGAGGAACTGGTGCACCCGGTGCCCGGCGCGGCCGGGGATAGCTGCCGCTCCATATGCGGAGCCTTGCGGTCGGACAATCCGATGCTGCGGCTGCGCGCGCAGCTGCTCACGATGGAGCTGCTGCTGGAGGCCGTCCCGGCGTCTGCCGCAGGTCTGTCCCGGCATTCCGGCGGGCTGGAGCGGGTGAAGCGGTATATGGACGAGCACCCGGAGGAGCCGCTGACTGTGGAGCGGCTGGCGCAGCTTGCGGCCATGAGTCCGAAGCATTTTGCAGAGCAATTCAAGAAGGCCTACGGAAAGAGCGTCCGCGAATACATAACCGGCCTGCGCCTGAACCGGGCGAAGCGGCTGATGCTTAGCTCCGGGCGGAGACTGAAGGATATTGCGCATGCCGTCGGCTACCAGGACGAGTTCTATTTTAGCCGCCTGTTCAAAAAGGAATTCGGCCTCTCCCCGTCGGGCTACGTCAACAAGCGCAAGCAGAAGCTTGCGGCCTATGCCTGCGCGTCCACCCTCGGCTATCTGCTGCCGCTGGAGCAGCTTCCGTACCTGGCACCGCTGCATCCGAAGTGGGCGAGCTATTACTTTGAGCATTACGGCGCAGATATTCCATACCATCTGGAATGCGGCACAACGGATGATATGCAGCATCCCAACCTGCGGCGGATTGCCGAGGCGGCCCCTAATATGATCATCTGCCCGGATGAGACAAGCGAAGCGGAGCTTGAACGGCTTCAGGCGGTAGCGCGTGTGGTCAAGCTGCTGCCCGAAGCGCCCGGATCGTGGAGAACAAATCTGCTGGAGCTGGCACGGCTGCTGGGTATGAACGCCGAGGCCGGCCGCTGGATCAGCCAGTTTGAGGCCGGGAACCGGCAAGTGCGGGCTACGCTTAAATCTGGCTCCGGCGCGCCGTCTGTCCTGTTCGTGCGGATGATCAGGGGACAACTGCTCGGATTCGGTTCACCTGGGACACTGGATTATGTGTATAACGAATTGGGGCTTCGCCGTCCCCATCTGGCCCCGGAAGACGGGGATGAAGGTGCACCTGTGACCATGGAGCAATTGGAGGCTGAAGATGTCGATTATGTTGCGCTGTTGATCAGGCAGGATTCAGAGACGCTGGAGCTGTGGCATGCCTTGCAGCGCACTTCCGAATGGAGCAATTTGCGGGTTGTGCGTGAACAGCGGCTCCGGCTGCTGTCCTCTAATCCGTGGCGGGAATATTCGCCAGTGGCGCTCGAAAGAATTCGCGAAGACGTGCTGCTGCATATTGGCGGTAAAAAATCCATGCCGAATCCTCCCTTCGTCTATGGTGCAAACGGGCAAAACCTTTCATAATGATTGAGAATAATTCTCAACAAAGTGGAGGGAGTCAACGATATGAAAAAGACAGTATATCTCATGCTGAGCATGTTTCTACTGGTCGTACTGGCAGCATGCGGAGGAAAAAACAATACAGAAACAGCAGGTACGGAGGCGCCCAGTGTGGCAGCTTCGGCAAGCCCGTCGGCAAGTCCTTCAGCAGAGGCCGAGGCAACCGCCAGCCCAGAAGCAAGCGCCACCCGGACGATCAGCTACCTGGGCAAGGACTATACAGTACCGGCCAAGGTTGAACGGTTCGTGATTACCGGTGCATTGGAGGCGATGGAGGATTCCATCCTGCTCGATATTCATCCGGTAGGTGCAATCAGCTCGGCAGGCAAGTTCCCTGCAATGTTCGCTTCCATCACGGACAAGGCCGAATCCATCGGTGAGAAGATAGACCCGAATTTCGAGAAAATATTGTCGCTGAAGCCCGATGTCATCCTGGGCACGACCAAGTTCGACGCCGCTGTACTGGACAAGCTTGGACAGATTCAGACGACGATCCCTTATTCACATGTCGCTACCAACTGGGAAGCGAATTTGACGCTGCTGGGCGAGCTTAGCGGCAAGCAGGAGCAGGCGGCCCAATTGATTGACACCTACAAGCAAGATTTGGCGCAAGCGAAGTCGGCCGCTGCCGATAAGCTGAAGGACAAGAAGGTAGTGCTCGTACGTATCCGTGAGGGCTCAATTTGCATCTATGGACCTAAGCTGTACTACAACCCGCTGCTATACAGCGATCTGGGGCTTGCCGTGCCTGAGACCATTGCGGCGGCTAAATCCCAGGAGGCGCTGTCGATTGAGCAGTTTGCCGCAATCAACCCCGATGTGCTCTTTATCCAGTTCTCCGAGGATGAGAATCCGGACAACACTTCGGCGCTGAAGGATATCGAGAGCAATCCGATCTTCAAGAGTGTGAATGCGGTGAAAAATGGAAAAGTATTCGTCAATGCAGTTGATCCTCTGGCGCAGGGCGGCACCGCCTACAGCAAAATCCAGTTCCTGAAAGCCTTTATGGAACGAATCCAGAACTAATGGCTGCGCTGGGGTACAAGCTATGACCACCACCAATTCTGGCATGCTTCCCGTTGCAGGCTCCTCCAAGAACAGGCTGCTCGGCATTATTCTTGCAGGCTTTCCTGCAGCGGCTGTGCTGCTTGTCGCCTGCTCGGTGCTCTATGGAGCCAAAGGCATCTCGCTCATGGATGTGCGGGATGCCTTGCTGCATTATGATTCCGGCAATCTGAACCATCAAATAATTATTCATGCACGTTTGCCCCGGGCTCTCGGGGCGCTGCTCGTTGGCATGCTGCTAGCCGTATCGGGGGCTATCATGCAGGGGGTTACGCGTAACGATCTGGCTTCACCCTCCCTGCTTGGAGTATCGGACGGCTCGGTGTTTGCCGTGACGCTGTGCATGGTCTATGCGCCGTCCATCGGCGGGACGGGCCTGCTGCTCGTTTCGATGGCCGGGTCGGCGCTCGGTGCGGCCATTGTCTTTGGCATGGCTTATCTGATTCCGAATGGCCGCTCAAGGGTGACCTTGGCTATTCTGGGCATTATCACCGGCATGTTCCTGAATGGGATATCGGATGCGCTAGCGATGTATTATCATATTCCGCAAAAAATCAGCTTTTGGTACAATGCAAGGCTCTACCAGATGGAATTGGGCCAGCTCGGCCTGGTCTGGCCTTACGCTATAGCGGGCCTGGTGCTGGCGCTGTTTCTGTCCCGTTTTATTTCCGTGCTCGCGCTTGGGGACGAGGTATCGGCCTCCCTTGGGCAAAGAGTCTGGCTTATTCAGGGCGGGGCGATGGTGGCCGTCGCGCTGATGACGGGAATCGCCGTAGCTATCGCCGGTAAAATCGCCTTCGTCGGGCTGATTATTCCGCATATCGCAAGATTGCTCACCGGCAGTGACTACCGCCGCATTATACCGCTGTCCGCCGTGCTCGGCGGCCTGTTCCTTGCCGCCTGCGATTTGCTGTCCCGCTGGATGAACTATCCGTTCGAGATGCCGATTGGCGTTGTGCTGGCTTTGTTCGGCGTGCCGTTCTTTCTGTATTTGATCCGGCGCAAGAAAGGGGAGGGAAGTGCATGAAGAAAAATGCAGCCCGCTTCCTGCCTGGCTCAGGCTACCCGGCCATTGTGCTGGGCCTGCTTGCCGTCATTGTGGCGCTTATCCTTCTTGGTCTAACCACCGGTGAGATGCGGCTGTCGGTCAAAGAAGTTGTGCTTGGCTTGCTCGGCCGGGCGGCGGAGCCTGAGATTAGCCTGGTGCTATTTCAGTTCAGGCTGCCCCGGATTGTACTCAGGGCATTGCTGGGGCTGGCGCTCGGAATCGCCGGCTCTTCGGTACAGAGCCTTACGCGCAATCCGCTCGCGGACCCGGGTATCCTGGGCATTCATGCCGGTGCGGGAATGTTCGTTGTGCTGTTTATGTACTTCCTGCAAGGGCTGATTCCAACCGAAGGTGCGCTGGCGGTTATGCTCATGCCGATCTTCGGTGTAGTAGGCGGACTCCTGGCGGCTATGATCATCTTTCTTCTGGCGCGCAGCGGGGGGCAAATTGATCCCCAGCGGCTCGTTCTGGTGGGAATTGCGGTTACGACCGGCTTTTCCGCCGTTACGATGTACATCTCGCTGAAGATGAACCCGAATGACTTTGAGCGGGCCGCCTCCTGGCTGTCGGGCAATCTGAATTCGGCCAACTGGCTGTTTATCGTCTCCATGCTGCCGTGGATGCTGGTGGTGCTGCCGTATTTATTGTGCAAAACGCATGTCCTTGATCTGCTGTGGCTTGGCGATACCAGCCTGGTTGGGCTTGGCGTTCCGCTGGAGAGGGAGCGGAACATGGTGTTGATGGCCAGTGTCGGTCTCGTTGCCGCCGGAGTGTCCGTGGCCGGCAGCGTTGGCTTCGTTGGGCTGATCGCCCCGCATATGGCCGTGCGCCTGACCGGCCTCTCGCACCGGAGGTCGCTGCCGCTCAGCGGTCTGCTGGGCGCTGCGCTTGTCATGGTCAGCGATTTTATCGGGCGTACCATTTTCTCGCCGTCGCAGTTGCCGGTGGGCGTGGTGCTGTCGATTGTCGGCGTGCCTTATTTTGTCTGGCTGCTGCGCACGCAGGGTCGAAGTAGCCGATGAAGCTGCTGCAGATTAAGAGATATGAAGGATGAGAGGATGGGGAACCGATGTTTGAAGTGGTAGAGCTGGAATGGCAGGGACGCCGGTTGACGGTGTTCCTGCCTCCTTCCTATGCTTTGTCGAAAAGGCGTTATCCCGCCGTGTATCTGCAGGACGGCGCTACGCTGATGACGAACACCTTGAATTATATGTACAGACTGTTCCGTGAGGGGCTTCTGGCTGAACTGATTATTGTCGGAATCAGCAGCCCGTCCCGGAACGATGAATACACGCCTTGGCCTTCGCCCGCCGCCACGGCAGGAAGATCAGACTTCGGCGGAGGAGGACCGGCCTACCTTGATAAAGTGGCGGACGGCATCAAGCCGTATATTGATTCCGTGTTCCGCACGGACCCGCAGCCGCAGTCCACAGGGCTGATTGGCTATTCGCTGGGCGGGCTGGTGACGCTGCTCGCCGCCTACCGCCGTCCTGATGCCTTCGGACGGTTCGGGCTGCTGTCGCCTTCCATCTGGTATGATGGCATGCTCGACTATTCGGAAGCGAATCCGCTGCCGGTGTCCGGCCAGCGGATCTATCTCTCTGTGGGCAACCGCGAAGGAGTATACAAGATCAATATTCAGCGGCATGCCGTCAGCAGCACGCTTCAAGTATACCGCCTGCTGCACGGGCAACTGCCGGACGAGCGGCAGCTCCGGCTGGAGCTTATCGACGGCGCTGCTCACGATCTGGCGTTCATGTCCCGTCAATTCCCCGAAGCGTTAGGCTGGCTGTACGGCGATGCCGAGGGACAGGAGGCAGGGGCCAGAGCAGGTGCAGTCCTAGGGGCGGGAGTGCGGGGGAGCGGAATAGGCGTTCAAGCTGCTATAGGGGCCGCAAGTGCAGGATTAGCAGGCGGAACCGGCCATGCGGAGGGAACTGGCGGATTGGGCCGGGCGGGACAAGGCGGCAGGGCAGCTACTTCGCTGCCTGGTGCAGGCGAGGAACTGACCTCAACGGTCACTGCCTGCACGCTGCCGGGAACCGAGGTCTGGGATATGACCTCGCTGCACAACGGCCTGACCTACCGCATCTTCGTCCACATCCCGCTGAAGCCTGCACCGCCGGAAGGGTACCCGGTGCTCTATACCGTGGACGGTAACGCCTATTTCGCCTCGCTAAATGACGCGATGCGCCTCCAGACCCGCCATCCGCGGGGGCTTCCGTCCGGTCTTATCGTCGCCATTGGCTATCCGGCGGCAGGGCCGTTTGTTGCGGAGCGGCGGTTCAGGGATCTTACCATTCCCGATCTGCAGCAGGGGTTGCGACCTGATGGGTCGCCCTGGCCAGTGAACGGCGGGGCGGACGCTTTTCTGGGCTTCATCGAGCTGGAGCTGATGCCGCTGATCCGCCGCAAATACGCCGTAGATGAGCGCCGGACAGCGCTGTTCGGGCACTCGCTGGGCGGCTTTTTCACCCTGTATACCCTGATCCGGCGCAGCCGTCTGTTCAGTACCTATGTCGCGGGCAGTCCGTCGCTTTGGTGGAAGGAACGGGCGCTGTTCGAACTGCTGCCCGGACTGGAAGAGCGGCTGCGCAGCGGGGAGCAGGAATGCTCGCTGATGATCGGCATCGGCTCGGCGGATACCAATATGCTGGAGAACGCTGAGGCGTTCTATGAGCGCTTGCGTCCATACGCGGGAAGCGGACTCCGCAGGCTGGTCTATACCGAGTTCAAAGACGAAGGCCATATGTCGGTGCTGCAGCCAATGTTCAGCCCGATGCTCCGCTTTGTGTTCGCAGAAGATGGTGCGGAGCTGTGTATTTAAAGGGATGCGCAGGTGTGGGCCGGGGCTTGCGTGTGCGTGGGGCTGGCCGCATGTGTCTATGTCTGCTAGAGAGTGCGCGTAAGCCGCCCCTTTTAATCCGGGAAATCCATTGATCCCCTTAAGTGCCAAGGCTAATGCTTACGAAATGAACTAAAAACAGGTGGAACTAGGAGAATCGTGAGTCGGTACTTCAACCAGAAATAACAGCAGAACTGCCGTTATTGGAGCAGGATAGGGTAGTTCAATCTGAAATAACTGCAGAAATGCTGTTGTTGGAGCGAGATTGGGTACTTCAATCTGAAATAACAGCAGTAATGCTGTTGTTGGACGAAGAACGGAGCTTCAACCAGAAATAACAGCAGAACTGCCGTTATTGTAACCTGAAGGGGTCTGTAAGCAATTGCCTTGCCTAAGCGCCGGATTCCTTGCTTTTGGCCGTGCGGCGTTTCGCTTTGGGTGCGATAACCGGAATCGGTCCGGTGTCTTCGTGGATGACCGCGGTTCCGTCAGCAGTTGGCATAGATTTTTTGGCTTTGGCTGTCTTTTTCCGGGATGGTGAAGCGGCGGCTGGTTTGGCAGCAGCACCGGACACGGCGGGACCGGGATCTGATGGAATATGCTGTACGGCCTCGATGCTGGCCTGCAGCGCGGCCATCAGGTCGATCACATTGGTCTCCTGCCGCGCTGGGGCGATATGGAATTCCTCACCGGCAACCTTATGGGAGATCAGATCAAGCATCCGCTGACGGTAGTCATCGGTATATTTGGCCGGCTCAAACGGTGTGGATAGCTGGGAAATCAGCAGCTTGGCCATATCCAGCTCCTTGTCATTCACAATCCCCGGCTCCGGCAGACCGGGAACCTGGGTTATCGGACGCACCTCGTCGGGATAAAAAATCGTTTCAATCGCCAGGCAGCTCTCCAGCACGCGGATGGCGGCCAGGCTGCTTTTGGAGCGGATGGAGATTTTGGCGATGCCGATCTTGCCGGTCTGGCGCATGGCCTCCATCAGCAGACGGTAGGCATTGGCGCCGGCCTGATCGGGGGACAGGTAATAGGTTTTCTGGAAATAAATTGGGTCGATCTCCGTCAAATCCACAAAATCCAGAATCGTAATGCTCTTGCTGCTCTCCTCGGTGAGCTGATCCAGCTCTTCCTTGTCGAACAGAACAAACTTTCCCTTCTCATACTCATAACCCTTGCCGATCTCCTCCCAGGCCACTTCCTTGTCGCACACCGGACATTTGCGCACATACGACAGCGGACTGCCGCATTCCTTATGAATGTAACGCAGCGAGATGTCCTTGTCCTCCGTGGCGGAGAACATTTTGACCGGGACATGAACAAGCCCGAAGCTGATAGCTCCTTTCCAAACAGTATGCATGGTTATCGCCTCCTGAATCTAAGTACTTTGGCTTAGTATGGGACGGCCCGGCTTATTCTAGCCTGATGCATTTTTTGCGCAGGTTGGGAAAAAATAAGTCCGGGTTGTTAAGGATAGACTGCGCGAAACCCCCGGCAGCGGCACACAAGCGAAGTGGAGGAACAGTATGGAAAAAGGATGGAATGACTGGATCGACGCCCTATCGGAACAGGATATTCCGGCAGAGGTTGTGGATTGGGAGAACATTGTGAAGTCCTCGGAAGAAGATGAGCTGGATGGTAATCCCCGGCGGCTTGATGCCGAATCGACCATCGGCGAGCCGCCTGCGGCAAAAGAATAGGGGACCGGGCTTCCACAAAACTTAAGCCTATGCTTCCGAAGCAAGTTTTGTACGAGGCAATTCAAGGAAGCTTATGCTCACAAAACTTAAGCCTGTGCTTCCGAAGCGAGTTTTGTACGAAGTTATTCAAGGAAGCCTATGCTCACAAAACTTAAGCGTATGCTTCCGAAGTGAGTTTTGTACGAAGCTTTTCAAAGAAGCCTATGCTATACAAAACTTTAAGGAGACTCAAAAAAATGGACGTACAGCGTGCGAAGGCGATTTACGCCTCCAAGGATATGATTTCCGTGCATCTGGACGGGAAGCCGGTATGGATTGAGCATGTGGATGCTGACAATGGGATGGCAACGGTACAGGTGGGCACCCGGCCAGGCAATACCCACACAGTAGGAGTCGAGCGCTTGGAAGAGCAGGATAGCTGAGAAGTCTTTGTGGGACGGCGTTGGAGCAGGTCAGTGGCGCTGAATATATACAGACAAAGTGGAACCGAACCGGACAACGGAAGACAGAGCGGCAGGTAATTGCACTTCCTGCAATTAAAAAGCGATATTTTTACGTAGATCAGACTATAATTGTATTTGCTGCAGCTAAATTTAGGTAATAAAGTGCTGCGAGGGAATATGAGACTTTTTAACTGTATGATCTACAATTAAAACCACTCTATCGCCTTATTCGCTCGATTTAAGTGTACAGAGTGCAACTAGCGTTACCGCTCTGCGCCAGGTAAGCAGAATGCAAAAACCGATTGAGGGGTCGCACCCGTTCAATCGGTTTTTTTGAGTCCATTCCTGCGGCGTCGCCAGCATAGCTGACACAGAGGTTGACGGCCGCAGCGTGCGCCCCCTATATTGAACTTATGAAAATGATGAAAAGAGATGATCCTCCTGCGGCCTATATTACTCGGCGTTTGTTCGGCGCTGTTTTTTGCTATTACCTTTGTGCTTAACCGGAAGATGGAGCTGGCGGGTGGAAGCTGGGCATGGAGTGCTTCGCTGCGCTACTTGTTTACACTGCCGTTTCTGCTGGCCATTGTGGCTGCCCGCGGCAGGCTGAGGCCGTTATTGACCGCTATGAAGGAGCGTCCGGCCTCCTGGCTGCTATGGGGAACAGTCGGCTTTGGCCTATTCTATGCCCCGATGTGTTTTGCGGCTGCTTATGCTCCCGGCTGGCTGACGGCAGGAACCTGGCAGATTACGATTATCTCCGGTTCGCTGCTTGCCCCCTTCTTCGGACAATGGATCGACGGGCCTAACGGAAGACTATACATACGTGGCAAAATCCCCCTGCACGGCCTGGGCCTGTCCCTGATTATCTTAGCCGGTGTGGCGCTGCTTCAGGCGGAGCATGCCCGGCAGCTTGAACCGGGCCAAGTGCTGCTGGGTATTATTCCGGTGCTGCTTGCATCCTTCGCCTATCCGCTTGGAAACCGCAAAATGATGGAGCTGTGCGGCGACCGGCTGGACGTGTTTCAGCGGATTCTCGGCATGACACTGGCAAGTCTGCCGTTCTGGCTGATCGTTGGGCTGTACGGCCTCGCAGATAGCGGCTTGCCTTCCTCATCCCAGACGGGGCAATCGCTTATCGTTGCATTATCCTCGGGAATAGTGGCTACGGTGCTTTTTTTTCGGGCTACAGATATGGTGCGCAGCAGCATGGGCGGACTTGCGGCTGTGGAGGCTACGCAGTCACTGGAGGTTTTGTTCGCTTTGGCAGGTGAAATGCTGATTCTATCCTCACCAGTGCCTTCGCTGCTCTCATGGATTGGGATTGCTGTGATTGTTATTGGCATGGTTCTGCATAGTATGCTCTCACAGCGTTCCAAGGGTGAAATTTCAGTCCCATTAAGCACGGCGAACTCAGCCTCGTCGATTTCAGAATAAAGTGGAAAAAGTCATATCAATTCAGTCAATTCAGGAGGAATTAAGTGGATTTTTTCCATTAACCATCCTTAGGGGGAGGTCATTCAGCAGAATGAAGTGGAGAAATTCCACCCCAGTTACCTGATGAACAAGCTATCGCTTATGAAATCATTTATTCCTGAAATATTGGACGCATGGTCCACGAAAACGATTGCCCTAATGAGTAGAGCACAGTTGTTGCGGTAAAAGTACCATACCGATATAATTGAAAGTATTGTTACCTTGTAAGGTTTATCCGGTAAGCAATAATCTAAAAGGGTGGTAGTTGGAGCTTGAACAATAACATTGAAACGGTGTTCACTTACCGTTCATATAGCCTGCAGGATACAGAGCTGCTCGCGGCTGAATTGGCCGCTGCCGCAGCGGCAGGCATGGTTATCGGGCTGGACGGCGATTTGGGCGCAGGGAAGACGGCGTTTTCGCAGAGCTTTGCCCGCCATTTGGGCGTGGAGGGGATCGTCAGCAGCCCCACATTTACAATTATCAAGGAGTATGAGGGGCGTCTGCCGCTGTATCATATGGATGTCTACCGCATCTCGCTTCATGAAGCGGACGAGCTGGGGCTGGACGAATATTTCTACGGGCAGGGCGTCTGCCTGGTGGAGTGGAGCAGTATCATTACGGAGTTGATGCCTGAGCGGCATCTGCATATAGAGCTTGCAACGGCCGGACCGCAGGAACGCCTGATTACGGTAACCGGAAGAGGAGAGCCTTATGGTGAGGTATGCCGGGCTCTGATCCAGAAGTGGGGTAAAGATAATGACGAATCAAAATAAAGAGCCGCGCAAGCGGTTTTTGGCGCTGGATACATCAACGGCTGTCCTTGGGGTAGCCATCACAGAAGAAGGCAAGCTGCTGCACGAGATTAATGCTTCCGGCGAACGGAATCATTCCGTCCACCTGCTGCCGATTATTGAGCAGGCACTGCAGGCTACCGCTACTACTCCCGCGATGATCGGCGGAATTGCCGTTGGCGTTGGCCCGGGATCGTATACGGGTACACGCATTGCCGTTACTGCAGCCAAGACATTGGCCTGGGCCTGGAAGGTGCCAGTGGCTGGCGTGTCCAGCCTGCACGCGCTGGCATGGGGCGGCCTTTCTGCCGCCCGGGCGCAGGAGGCGGCAGGCGGATTACCGGCAGCGTCTGGAACGTCCGGGCCTGGCCCGGACTGGATTATTCCGCTGCTTGATGCGCGCCGGGGACAGGCCTACACCGCGCTGTTCGCTGCGGACGGGGAAGGGACGCCCCGGCGGCTTGCGCCCGATGCCATCCGGCTGATGGCCGACTGGGTGCCGGATCTGGCTAATCGGCTGGAGCAGGCAGAGGCTGAGGGCATGAAGCCGCGTGTCATTTGGTTTGTCGGAGAGACCCAGCTTCACGGCAGCGGGGAGTCCCTTCGCCCGCTTATGAATGCAGGCAGTGTACAGTCCGTGCCTTACGAGCTGGAAGGCCGCTGGGTCGGTTATCTTGGTGAGGAGCGCCTGCAAGCGGGAAGCGACGATCTGCATGCCTTGATCCCGAACTATACTCAGCTGTCTGAAGCGGAAGCGAATCTGCGCCGCAGCAGTGAAGGGAGCCTGAACCCCAAATGATGGAATCGGAGCCTGCAAAAGACCAGGGAGCGGAGCTTGTATTCCGCCTGATGAAGCTTGAGGATATTCCCGAAATTCTGATTATTGAGCGGGAAGCCTTCACGATGCCTTGGACGGAAGAAGCCTTTCGCAATGAGCTGACGCATAATCATTTTGCCAAATATATGGTGATGGAGCTGCATGGGCGTATTATAGGCTATGCGGGAATGTGGGCGATTGTCGACGAAGCGCATGTGACGAATATCGCTTTGCTTGCAGCGTACCGGGGACGCAAATGGGGCGACCGACTGCTGGAGGAGCTGATGAGGACGGCTGCTTTTTTGGGCATGAAGTCCATTACGCTGGAGGTACGGGTATCGAACGAGGTAGCCCAGAATTTATACCGCAAAAAAGGCTTCCGGCCGGCAGGCACCCGCAAGGGCTATTATTCGGACAATCGTGAGGATGCGCTTATTATGTGGGCGGATCTGCCGGAGTATGGGGAGCAAGGCAGGATGGAAGGAAGCGTGGATTTGAAATGAAGACAGAAACGGGCGCAGATCAGCCTGTGCTTATATTAGCTATCGAAACGAGCTGTGATGAGACTTCAGTTGCGGTTGTAAAAGACGGCAGTGAGGTGCTCGCGAATATTATCTCCAGCCAGATTGAAACACATCGCGCGTTCGGCGGCGTAGTGCCGGAGGTGGCTTCCCGCAAGCATGTGGAGGTCATTACGCTGGTGATAGAGGAGGCGCTGGAAGCGGCCGGTGTTCAGCCGGAGGAGCTGACGGCGGTTGCGGTAACACAGGGTCCGGGTCTGGTCGGGGCGCTGCTGGTTGGTGTTGTGGCGGCCAAAAGCCTCGCGCTGGCCTGGGGCAAGCCGCTGATCGGCACACATCATATTGCCGGACATATCTATGCCAACCGGCTGGTCAAAGAGCTGCAGTATCCCTGCATGACCCTTGTCGTGTCCGGGGGACACACGGAATTGGTCAACATGGAACGGGAAGGCGAGTTCCGGATTATCGGCCGCACCCGGGATGATGCTGTGGGCGAAGCCTATGACAAAGTAGCCCGGGCGCTTGGGTTTCCGTATCCGGGCGGTCCCCATGTGGACCGGCTGGCCCATGAAGCGGCTGAAGCTGTGCCGCTTCCGCGCGTCTGGCTGGAGCCGGATTCGTATGATTTCAGCTTCAGCGGCCTGAAATCGGCCGTGCTGAATGTGGTTAACCAGAGCAAGATGAAGGGACTCGAGCCGGATGTGGCCGGAATTGCCCGCGGCTTCCAGGAATCCGTTGTCGAGGTTCTCGTCGAGAAGGCCGTCCGTGCGGTCAAGGCCTGTAATGCCAAGCAGCTTCTGCTCAGCGGCGGCGTTGCCGCGAACAAAGGGCTGCGCGAAGCGCTGGTCGCCCGCTGCGAGGCGGAGGGCATCGAGCTGATTATTCCGCCACCGGTGTACTGCACCGATAATGCGGCAATGATCGGTGCCGCTGCTTACGTGAAATGGCGGTATAATGGCGGCACACCTCTGGATATGGTTGCCGACCCCGGGTTCTCGCTGGAGAAATGGTCGGTAACGGCCTATTGACAGCTTTTGGAGAAGGCGGGTATAATCAGTTCAATCATTATTTATAATTTGAACAAACGCGATGAATGGAAGCAGTAAGGAACCTCCGGGATTAGAGAGCTGCGGGTGGGTGCAACGCAGTCGAAGGAGACCTGAACTCGTCCGGGAGCGGAGCGGTGGAAGCAGAATGCTCCTTCATGAGGGAGCTTGAGCCAGCGGCAGCTAAGCCGGTTGGATCTTTCGTACACCGTTACGGTTTGCCTCCGTAAGAGGGTAGCCCTGTAAGTGAAGGAACAAGCGATGCTTCCCATACCTTGCATGGCTGTAGAGTGGATGTCACCCGCCATAAGCTAAGCGCTGGCTGAACCGTGATGTCAACAAGAGTGGTACCGCGAAGGTTAACAGCCTGTCGTCTCTTGAATGAGACGGCAGGCTTTTTTGTGTAGATTTGTATAGAGTACACGCAATGAACGGGAGCAGTAGATGCTGAAGGTGAACAGAGAGCTGCGGGGTGGTGCGACGCAGTCACCGGAGGCATTGAATCTCGCCCGGGAGCGGAGCAGCTGAAATGCAAGGTGTACGCTGCTACGGATGTCCCCGTTAACGGACCCTCATGAAGCGCGGCGGTTCAAATGGAACCGGTGCGGCAACATGGGGAAGAGCTGGGCGCAGCTTGGAGCTTTGCTGTTACAGAAGGCCATGCGTCAAAAAGAGTGGTACCGCGGAGGGGTAACCCGCCGTCTCTTTCATGAGATGGCGGGTTTTTGCGTTGTTCAGGTGATGCTCATGAGCATCACCTGAAGAAACGTTGAGAGTGAAGGCTGTCTGCATAGCCTGCAGATCGTTCACTCTCTACTTGCTGCCGGCAGCAGTGGGCGGGGAATCAGCAGGGCCGCAAGTCGACGTGCGGCTTTGTGCAAGGAACATGAAGTGATGATGTGAATAGAAGTTAAGCACACAATAACTTGCAGGAGGGTGTAACATGATTATTCCGGTAAAAAAACGTATTCAGATTTTCGACACGACGCTGCGTGACGGCGAGCAGGCTCCCGGTGCCAGTCTGACGCCTGAGCAAAAGATTATCCTGGCCTATAAGCTGGCCGAGCTGGGGGTCGATGTGCTGGAGCCGGGTTTTCCGGTATCCAGTCCAGGGGATTTTGCCGCAGTGGAGACAATCTCCCGCAAGGTGCAGGGCGTGGAAATCTGCGGGTTTGCCCGCGCGGTCAAGGGTGATATTGACGCTGCGGTGCGGGCGACCCGGGATGCGGAGCGGCGGCGCATTCATCTGTTCATTTCATCTTCAGATATCCATCTGCGCCATCAGCTGCGCAAGAGCCGGGCTGAAGTTGTGGCTGCTGCCCGTGAGATGACTGCCTATGCCCGGCAATTCTGCGAGGTTGTGGAGTTCACCGCCATGGATGCTGCGCGGACGGGAATAGATGATCTGATCGAGATGGTTGAGGCGGTTATTGAGGAAGGCGCATCCATCATTAATTTGCCGGATACGGTAGGTTATGCGCTCCCGCAGGAATACGGGGAAATGTTCCGCCGTGTGCGGCTTGGAGCCAGAGGCGGCCAGAGCGTGAGCTACAGCGCCCATTGCCACAACGATTTGGGTCTTGCCGTGGCCAACAGCCTGGCGGCTATTGAAGGTGGCGCGACCCAAATCGAAGTAACCGTCAATGGCGTGGGCGAGCGCACCGGGAACTGCGCGCTGGAAGAGCTGGTGATGGCGCTGGAGACCCGGGGGGATGCTCTGGGCGCGGAGACGGGCATTGTGCTGGATAAGCTGTATGACACTTCGCGGATGATCAGCGGGGCGATGCATTTTCCGATTGCCTATAACAAGCCGGTTGTCGGCCGGAACGCGTTCCAGCATGAATCGGGGATTCATCAGGACGGACTGCTGAAGGACCGCAGCACGTATGAGATTATGGACCCGGAGCGGCTGGGCATTCCGCGCAGCATGATCATTCTGGGCAAGCATTCCGGCAGACATGCACTGAGGGACCGGGCGGCGAAGTATGGCATTGCCCTGAATGGCGCAGAGGTGGATGCGCTGTATGAATCATTCAAAGAGCTGGCCGACCGCCAAAAGGCCGTCAGCGATGATGAATTGCTGCGGATGGTCAGCAGCACGACCGGCCGCGAAGCCCAGGTCTACGAGCTGGGCGAGGTTCAGGTGCTGGCGGGCAGCGCTCCGCGACGTGTCGCCGCCGTTACGGTGCGCCATCTGAGAAGCGGCACAGAAACCTCGCATACCAGCACCGGAGACGGGCCGCTGGAGGCGATTATATCGGCGATTGGGCAGGGCATTGCCGAGGAGATAGCTTTTGCGGGGCTTGAGCTGCATTCGCTGGGCAGCGGCGAGAACGCCCAGGCCGAGGCTGCGGTTATGGTTGAATGGGCAGGGAATAAATTCAGGGGAACGGCCATTCATCAGGATATAGTAATGGCGGCTGGCATCGCTTATATCGCAGCCTGCAATTCGGCATTGCTTTCTGCTGAAGAGGCTTCGGCTGTCTCAGAATCAGAATAGATAATTTGCGAGTCCTCGGCCCGGCAGAGGTGAACGGGAGAGGACTCGGCCATTTTTAGCAGCCTTCGGAGAAGTGCTGTTTTTTTGAAAATATAAGAATTTATATGTTTTACGCTATAACTTATCCTTATATTTCTCGCTGAAACGGATACCGTCCTATTAAGGACGGCGTAGCCGTTTCCACTTGCGTAAAAAAGCAGGAATTTTGAGCAGCAGCACCTTTTGTCAAGCTGTGGACAACGTTATCCACATATTCTGTCTGCGTTGTGTAAAAAGCGTGTAAAATCAGCAATAACGGCATTTTTTAAGACCCTGGAAACGCAGGGTTACAAAGAAACGATTCCTTGTGCGAATTGTGGATAATGTGGATAGTTCCGTGGATAAAAAGTCCTTGACATGGAAAAGCGTGATTTTACGCATAAAAAAAGGCCGCAGGGGCCTTTTTAAGCAGTAAGTTATACACGAAAACTGTGGATGCAGTTGTGGATAACTATATATGAACAAATCGGGAACAGTTCAAAAATATTTATTTTACATATTTACATTATTCGTCAGCAAGGTTTTCCCATTCGCTAAATAAATTTCCAAGCTCTTCTTTTTTGAGCTTCAGATCGCTTTCATGCGCTTGAAGTGCGATATAATCCTGAAAAACCTCGGGTTTGGTCATTTCATCCTCAATATTGGCGATGGCCTCTTCCAGTCCCGCAATGCTCTCTTCGAGCTCAGAGATTCGCCGCTGACGGTTGCGCTCCTCGCGTTTGGCCTGTTTGTCCGCTTCGTAGGAGAGGGCTGTTCCTTTTTCCGGCGCTGCGGTTTCAACCTCTGCAGTTTTGGATACTTTGCCAGAGGCAAGCTCGGCTTGCTCCAGAGCAATGGCCTCAAGCTCCTGTTTTTTCTCGATATAGTCGTCGTAATTGCCCAGGTATTGATCAATCCCGCCAGGGTGCAGCTCAAGCACGCGTTCCGCCATTTTGTTCAGGAAGTAACGGTCATGGGAGATGAACAGCAGCGTACCTTCAAAATCAATCAGCGCCGACTCCAGCACCTCGCGGCTGACCAGATCCAGGTGGTTGGTAGGCTCATCGAGAATGAGCATATTGGCGCCGCGCAGCATTAGCTTGGAGAGCGCAACCCGCGCTTTTTCACCGCCGCTTAATGCCGCAACCTTCTTCTGAACATCCTCGCCGCTGAAGAGGAAATTACCCAGAATCGTGCGGATTCGCGCTTCCTCCAGCATCGGATATTCGCTCCACAGCTCCTCCAGCACCGTATTACGCGGATTGAGCCTTGTCTGCTCCTGATCGTAGTAGGCGATCTTCACTTTCGTTCCCCAGGTTACAGTCCCGACGGAAGGCTCACGGGTTCCGGTCATGCACTGCAGCAGCGTCGATTTGCCGATACCGTTCGGACCGATCAGAGCAGCTGTCTCGCCCCGGCGAAGCTCAAAGGAGGCATTCTGGAACAGCGGTGCTCTGTCCTCACTGAAGGATACCGCAACGTTCCGTACCTGCAGCACCTCTTTGCCCGACATAAAATCCGGCTCAAAGGAGAAGCTGGCTTTTTTCAAATCACCCAGCGGCTTGTCGATGCGCTCCATTTTGTCCAGCGCCTTGCGCCGGCTTTGCGCCCGTTTGGTCGTGGAAGCACGTACGATGTTGCGCTGCACGAAGTCCTCCATCCGGGAAATCTCGTCCTGCTGCTTCTCATATTGCTTCAGGCGGATTTCATATTCCGCAGCCTTCAGGTCCACATAACGGCTGTAATTGCCTGTGTACCGCCGGGACTGGTGGCGTTCGATTTCAACTATTGTAGTGACCAGACGGTCGAGAAAATACCGGTCATGGGAGACAACCAGGATGCCTCCGGCATAGCTGCGCAGATAATCCTCCAGCCAGGTTAGTGTTTCGATATCGAGATGGTTGGTCGGCTCATCCAGCATGAGCAGATCGGGGGCCTGAAGCAGAATGCGGGCCAGAGCCAGCCGGGTCTTCTGTCCCCCGCTCAGTGTGGAAATAGGCGTATCCGGGGGGAACTCGCCAAAGCCCATGCCGTGCAGGACGCTGCGTATCCGGGTGTTCATTTCATAGCCGCCATGATCCTTGAACCAATCCGAGCGTTTGGCGTAGCGCTCCAGCAGATCTTCGTAACGCTTCGGATCATCCGCCAGCTTAGGGTCGGCAATGTCCGCCTCAAGCTGGCGAAGCTCCGCTTCCGCTTCCAGCAGCGGCGCGAATACGGCCAGCATCTCCTCTTCAATAGTTTTGTCCGACTGCAGCCCGCTGTTCTGGGCCAGGTAGCCGATGGTGGTTTCCTTGGATTTATGAATTTGTCCGCTGTCAAAGGACATTTCGCCTGCGAGGATCTGCAGAAAGGTGGACTTGCCAGCTCCGTTGACCCCGACAAGGCCCACCCGTTCCTTTTCGTTAACCTGCAGACTGATGCCGTCCAGCACACTCTGTATTCCATATGATTTTGTAATTCCTGTCGCTTGAAGAAGCATACCGATGAAACCTCCGCCCTTGCATATTTCACCGTGGCGGTTACCGCCCGGCTGTACAAAAAACCTTATTCTATAGTTTACATGAAAAGCGTTTGCCGCGCGAGGGGAAGAGCCAGAGACCAAGCCTGGGGCAAGCGGAACACTATTCGCGGAATAGAAGGCCGGAAAAACGTCATTGTAATGCCATAATTATGACATTGTAATGCTTACGAGAAGGAAAATAGAGCTATATGTTTCCTATAACAACGTTATTTATACAACCTTGGCGAACCGGGGGGAAGAGTGGTAAACTGAGTTTACAAACTATGATAAGCTAGGATATAACGGAAGAGGAGGCGGCTGCGAATGACGGGCAATACTGTGCCGTTAGCCGGACTCAAGCGGGAGCTGCGTGCGGAGAGAACCGCTGTCCGTGACAGACTGCCGCAAGAGGAGAGAGCTGCCTTATCCGCTCTGGCCTGCAGGCATGCCGGGGAATGGCTTGAGAAGGAAGGAGCGGCTTCGCTGCTGGCCTATGTGCCTTTCCGCTCCGAGCTGGACTGCCGTCCGCTGATTACGGAGTCTTGGGTCCAAGGCCGCGGGGTGCTGCTGCCCCGTGTGATTGCAGCAGCCGGAACGATGAGCCTTCATGCGGTAGGTTCCTGGGAGGAGCTGGCGCCGGGTGCCTATGGTATATTAGAACCGTCAGCAGCAGGCGGAGATTCGCGCGAACCGGATGAATTCCAGCTGCCGGATGTGGTTTTTGTGCCCGGGCTGGCTTTTGATCTGCAGGGTGGCCGGCTTGGCTATGGACGGGGTTATTATGACCGTCTGCGGGCTTCATGGGAGCAGCGCACTCCGCTTTCTAAGAAGTCCCCGGTGTGGATCGGACTGGCGTTCAGCCGGCAGCTCGTTTCTGAAGTGCCGATGGATGATCATGATGCTTATATGGATATGCTGATTACGGAAGACGGCATATTTCACTGCCGGAAGGAGAACAATTGATGGAGTTAAGCCATTTCAATGAGCAAGGCCGGGCGCGCATGGTAGACGTGAGCGACAAGGAAGTTACCCATAGATCAGCTTCCGCGCGCAGCAGCGTGGAGATGGACCCGGGAACGCTTGCGGCTATCAAGGCGGGAAGAATCGGCAAAGGAGATGTGCTTGCTGTCGCCCAGGTCGCCGGAATCATGGCTGCCAAAAAAACAGCCGACTGGATTCCGATGTGCCATCCGCTGCCGCTTACCGGTATAGATATCCGTTTCTGGGATAACAGCAAAGATCAGCTATATATAGAAGCAACCGTCAAGACGACCGGAAAGACCGGAGTGGAGATGGAGGCGCTGACCGCCGTTTCGGCGGCTGCTCTGACCGTATATGACATGTGTAAGGCGCTGCAAAAGGATATGATCATCGGCCCGACGCTGCTTGTGCATAAGAGCGGAGGCAAAAGTGGAGATTACGCGCTGGAGGAATGAGAGCAGCAAGAGGCTTTATGCGGGAAGGCGCTTAATGGCCGCATCATGCGGCCGTCTATACATAGCATATAGAGGGAGGGACAACCTATGGCGTGGAGAACAGCAATCCTGACGGCCAGCGACAAAGGGGCCAGGGGCGAACGGGAAGACACGAGCGCCCAGGTTATTCGGGAACTGGTGGAGGAGGAGCTTGGAGGCGAGATTGTCGAATACCGGATCGTGCCCGACGAGCAGGATGAGATTATTGCCGCACTGATTGAATTGACGGATTATTTCCAGGCGGATCTGGTGCTGACTACCGGAGGCACCGAGCTTGCGATCCGTGATGTTACACCGGAGGCAACGCGGCGTGTGATTGAGCGGGAGGTTCCCGGGCTCTCCGAGGCCATGCGGAGTACGGTTATGCAGAAGAACCGCGCGGTCATGCTGTTCCGCGGCATTTGCGGCATTCGCGGAAGAACGCTGATTGTGAATTTGCCCGGCACGCCGAAGGGTGTGCATGAGAATTTGGCGGCGATCATGGATCAGTTGCCGGAAGCGTTGCTGATGGTAACCGGCCAGTACCGCCAATAGCTATCTCCTTTTCCGTTATGTCACAAGGAATTGTCAGCGATCTCTGATAGATGTGTGACATAAGTTATGGTATTATTAATCTACTGTTAACGATATCATGAATGAGCGGACAGAGTGACAAGGAGGAATAACAAATGCTAAATGGGATTGGTGCTCCCGGAATTATTTTGCTGGTCATCCTGGCGCTGCTGCTCTTTGGTCCGAACAAGCTTCCTGAGCTTGGCCGTGCCGTCGGGCGGACCTTCCGTGAATTCAAGGACGGTGCGCGTGAAATTATCAGCGAGCCGGAAACTGCCAAGAAGAGCGAAGCGCCTGTGACGGCAGCCCCGCAGACGATGGCAGCAGAACCACCGCAGGACAGACGTCTGCCGGAATAAATTACATCCTTTCACGCGGGGGCGTTCTCTCAGTGCTGCTTCAGACTGGGGGGCGCCTCTTTTTTAGAATACGGCTCTTAACTCATTAGCCTTATTACATAAGCCATAGGGTGGTGTCAGTCATGTCTCAGGAAGCGGAAGAAATGTCAGTGGTGGATCATCTTACGGAGCTGCGCAGAAGGATCATCTATGTGCTGATTGTGTTTGTGGCCGGGCTGGTAGGCGGACTGTTCGTCGCTAAGCCCATTTATCTGTATCTGATCAGTGCTGATACGGCGCAGGGCTTCGTCCTGCATGCGTTCTCCTTCTGGGACGGCATCGGCATGTACATGAAAATCGCTATGGCAGTGTCGCTGACGGTCTCTGTTCCGTTTATTGTCTATCAATTATGGGCATTCATCAGCCCCGGACTGCGGCCGGTTGAGCGGAGCGCCGCTCTGCGTTACGTGCCTTATGTGTTCGTCCTTTTTATACTCGGCATTGCGTTTGCCTATTATATTGTGTTCCCTATGGCGCTGTCGTTCACCATCTCGATCACCCGGGGCATGGGACTTGAGGAAACCTATGGCATTGCCCAGTATTTCGGCTTTATGTTCAGTCTCGTCATTCCGCTGGCGCTCCTGTTTGAGCTGCCGCTGATTGTTATGTTCCTGACCAAGCTGAGAATTCTCAACCCGCTTCGTTTGCGTAAAATGCGCCGGTATGCTTATTTCACGCTCGTCTTTATCGCTGTGGTTATTACGCCGCCTGATTTCATCTCGGATTTTCTGGTGACAATTCCCCTGTTGATTTTGTATGAATTCAGCGTGTTCCTGTCCGCTTTTGTCTACCGCAAGCAGCTTGCTATGGACAATGAGCGGGAGGCGCGTTACATCAGGACAGAGGAGTCCCGGTAGGGGGAAGATTCCCGCAGGTTAGTTTCTTGCCGAAGCAGGAGGGCATATTTTGCCCTCTGGTGGATAGAATGTTAGAGAGTATGGGGCGGACAAGCGCGGAAACCAGATTTTTCCCAAAAACAAATATGATTTTACGCAAAAGGACTTGAAATCCGGCTTCAAGTTGAGTATCATAAAAATTGTTGTTAGCACTACAGAGTGTTGAGTGCTAACGCTGCTAAGCCGTTACAATTTGTGGTATCCAATTCTGTTTTCAAGTTAAACAACATATTCAAAGGAGGCTATTTTTTCATGATCAAACCATTAGGTGAACGCGTATTGGTAGAACCAAGCGAGCAAGAGCAAACGACTGCTTTCGGGATTGTGCTTCCGGACTCCTCCAAAGAGAAGCCGCAAGAAGGCAAAATTATCGCTGTAGGCAGCGGTGCCCTGAAAGACGGAGTGCGTGTGCCGCTGGAAGTTAAAGAAGGCGACCGTGTGCTGTTCTCGAAATATGCCGGAACTGAAATCAAATACGAAGGCAAAGAATATTTGATTATGAAAGAAAGCGACATCCACGCGATTCTCGACTAATCGAAGAGCCGTTCATAAGTGATAACGAACATACTTACAAAATTGGCTGATGCTTTCGAGGTGAGCTTTGAACGAAGTCACTCGGGAAGTAACGCTAACAAAATTATTAGGAGGTTAATTACACAATGGCAAAAGAAATTAAATTCAGTGAAGATGCCCGCCGCGCAATGCTGCGTGGGGTTGATGCTTTGGCAAACGCCGTAAAAGTTACACTTGGACCAAAAGGCCGCAACGTGGTGCTGGAGAAGAAATTCGGCAGTCCGCTGATCACTAACGACGGTGTAACCATCGCCAAAGAAATCGAGCTTGAAGATGCATTCGAGAACATGGGTGCACAGCTCGTTAAAGAAGTAGCAACCAAAACCAACGATGTAGCCGGTGACGGTACTACAACTGCAACTGTTCTGGCTCAAGCGATGATCCGCGAAGGTCTGAAGAACGTAACTGCAGGCGCTAACCCAATGGTTATCCGCAAAGGGATCGACAAAGCGGTTAGAGCTGCTGTAACTGAACTGCAAAACATCGCTAAACCAATTGAAGATTCCCAAGCCATCGCACAAGTAGCTGCAATCTCCGCTGCTGACGAAGAAGTGGGCAAGCTGATTGCTGAAGCTATGGAAAAAGTGGGCAAAGACGGCGTTATCACTGTTGAAGAATCCCGCGGCTTCCTGACTGAGCTTGAAGTGGTAGAAGGCATGCAGTTCGACCGCGGCTACATTTCCCCGTACATGATCACCGATACGGACAAAATGGAAGCTGTGCTGGAGAACCCGTACATCCTGATCACTGACAAGAAGATCAGCAGCACACAGGAAATCCTGCCACTGCTTGAGAAGATCGTTCAACAGGCGCGTCCGCTCGTTATCATCGCTGAAGATATCGAAGGCGAAGCTCAAGCAATGCTGATCGTGAACAAGCTGCGCGGAACCTTTAACGCTGTTGCTGTTAAGGCTCCTGGCTTCGGCGACCGCCGTGAAGCTATGCTGCAGGATATCGCTGCTCTGACAGGCGGCCAAGTGATCACTGAGAAGCTTGGACTTGACCTGAAAAGCACTTCCATCGACCAACTGGGTAACGCCCGTCAAGTGCGCGTAACCAAAGAAAACACTACAATCGTAGACGGAAGCGGCGACAAAGCGGACATCAATGCACGCGTAAGCCAAATCCGTTCCCAATTGGAAGAAACCACTTCCGAATTCGACAAAGAAAAACTGCAGGAGCGTCTGGCTAAACTTGCTGGCGGCGTAGCCGTTGTCAAAGTAGGCGCTGCAACTGAAACTGAACTCAAAGAGCGTAAGCTGCGCATCGAAGACGCCCTGAACGCAACCCGCGCTGCGGTTGAAGAAGGTATCGTATCCGGTGGGGGTACAGCTCTAATCAACGTATATAACGCAGTAGCAGCCGTAGAAACTTCCGGCGACGAGAAGACTGGTGTGAACATCGTGCTGCGCTCACTGGAAGAGCCAATCCGCACCATCGCTGCCAATGCTGGTGAAGAAGGCTCGGTTATCGTTGACCGCCTGAAGAAAGAAGCGGTTGGCATCGGCTACAACGCTGCTACCGGCGAATGGGTGAACATGTTCGAAGCCGGAATCGTTGACCCTGCCAAGGTAACACGCTCCGCGCTGCAAAACGCAGCTTCCGTAGCTGCAATGTTCCTGACCACCGAAGCGGTTATCGCTGACAAGCCAGAGCCTGAAAAAGGCGGCGGCATGCCAGATATGGGCGGTATGGGTGGAATGGGCGGCATGATGTAATAAGGCTGAAAAGCCTGTAGCATCAAGGGTTTCCCGATAGGGACGCACTGTTTGACCACATTTATAGAAGAGGCATCTTAGAGGAAACTCTAGGGTGTCTTTTTTTATCGGGAGAGGAAGGATATAGATGGAATATTGGTTTGGCCCACACATAGACATCGGCAATATTAGATCCAATCCATGTCAGTTGAAAAAATCCAAATGGAGATACGCAATAGAAGTACCATTCAAAAATAGACCGGAAGATGGTCCCACTGCTATTGTAATACTTAAAAATCCAAGCGAAGCAGGTAAAATTATTAATGGTAGAGTTAAGTCTGATAAGACTGTTAACAAGGTTTGTGTGTACTTTTATGTGCGTGGCTTCTCAAAAGTTGTTATTCTTAACCTCGCAGCTTTATATGCAACTTATCTTTCAAACATCCCGCATCAATCAATTTTTGATATTGTTGCGCCAAATTCCGATTGGCGTTTAAATGATAAAGTTATCAGGAGTTATCTTAAAAGATATCGTCCCGAAGTAGATATAGTAGCTGTTGGATGGGGAGCGAAAAATAATATTAAGGGAAGTAAGAGGGAATATGATCAAAGAATTTCTATGGTAGAGAGAAGATTAAAACGTTATGCATCTAAAATATACAAGTAC
The DNA here is from genome assembly GCF_056120445.1 of Paenibacillus sp. sgz302115. Lineage (NCBI taxonomy): Bacteria > Bacillati > Bacillota > Bacilli > Caryophanales > Paenibacillaceae > Paenibacillus > Paenibacillus sp. sgz302115. Next base: position 14,852 of record NZ_JBVYOK010000019.1, on the reverse strand, counting down.
CCTTCAAATACGAAATATCCTGTCCATCCCGCGACAAATAATGCCTGGTTGGAATTTGAAGAACTTGTTAGATACTAAGAAGACACATGACAAGAGAAGTGTGGTGAGACGAGTTGTTAAATCTAAGAAAATTAATTCAGGTTTTTTTTCAGAATGTACTAATTAATCAAGTTGCGATCTATAACGAGTTCAGCTTTCAACATGAGCTAGGAATTTATTTAAGAAGAGTTTTGCCTGATTATAAAGTCCAGTTTGAGCGAAATGTATCATTTTTCACTAAGGATAATCAAACGATAAAGAAGGAGATTGATATTTCAATCTTTTCAGATAGTATGGACGAGAAATATGCCATAGAGTTGAAACATCCCTTAAATGGTCAGTATCCTGAGCAAATGTATTCCTTTGTTAAAGATATAAAATTTATGGAGCAGCTAAAGAATCGAGGATTTATAAAGACAGCTTCAGTTGCACTTGTGTCGGACAAACCATTTTATGTGGGTAAGAATAATAATGGAATATACAACTATTTCCGGGGGGATAAGATAATCGGAGGTGATATTTATAAGCCAACAGGACAAGGTAAAAATGAAGAGTGTATATCCCTTTCAGGGACATATTCAATCGAGTGGGTTGATCTAACTGAGGAGAGGAAATTCTATATTGTGGAAATTTAAACGCCCCGCCCAAGTTGGACGGGGCGTTTAAATAATATTTATTTTTTCTCTCCAGCCCTCTAACGAAGAGATCTATCATCATCCGCCAGGTAATGATCTTCAAGCTCAATAAATTCAGGAGAACGGTGGGCGGCCATCATGCCGTGATAGCTGATATCGAGACCCAGTTCTTCCTCTTCCTCAGTTGAACGGACGTGTACCAACTTGCCGATCAGCTTCAGACCACACCAGGTGGTTGCAAATCCCCAGCCAGCCAGTACAACCAGTCCTAGGAGCTGTACGCCGAGCTGATGCCAGCCGCCTCCATAGAACAGTCCTCCATCGGTGGCGAACAAGCCTACGGCTACTGTTCCCCAAGCGCCGGACACGGCATGCACCGGAAAGGCGCCAACCGGATCGTCGATACGGCGTGCTTCCAGCCAGTTGGTGGCTGCCATCATGAGCAGGCCGGACACAGCGCCGATCAGGATGGCCGCTCCGTCACTGACGAACGCGCAACCGGCGGTAATTCCCACAAGACCGGCAAGCGAACCGTTAATAACAGATGGAGCGTCCGAGCGTTGATAGCGGAACAAGGTGTAGATCAGGGTGATTCCGCCGCCAGCCGCCGCTGACAGCATGGTGGTAATCGCGATGTGCCCGATCCTTACATCGGTAGCGCTTAAGGTGCTTCCTGCATTAAAGCCAAACCAGCCGAACCAGAGAAGGAAGGCGCCGACGGAAGCCAGCGGCAGGTTGCTCGGCAGGGCAACGGTGCTGTTCCCGGCCTGATTGAATTTGCCCTTTCTTGGGCCAATGACGATAGCCGCCGCCAGTGCAGAGAATCCGCCAAGCGCATGAATGACTGCTGAGCCTGCGAAGTCCTGCAGACCAAGCTGATTCAGCCAGCCGCCGCCCCAGGCCCAGTGACCGCCTAAGGGATAGATCAGGCCGGTCATTAAAATGATGTACAGCAGGTAAGCGCGGAAGTTAATCCGCTCGGCAACCGCGCCCGACACGATGGAGATAACAGCAATGGTAAAGGCTGCCTGGAAGAGCCAGAAGGTGTCGATTGAGACGGTGAAATGGAGATTGGAGAGATCACCGCCAAGCAGAAAGCCGCTTGTGCCCACCAGTCCGCCGGCGTCTTTTCCGAACATGAGTCCAAATCCGAAAATATAAAAAATCAGCGTTCCTAAGGTTATATCGGCGAACACCTTCATGATGATGTTCACACTGTTCTTGTATCGTACAAAACCGGCTTCCAGCAAGGCGAAACCGCCCTCCATCAGCAAAATCATAGCGGCGCTCAAAACAACCCAAATCGTATCCAGTCCTCCGCCCAGCGACTCCAGCGTTACATTCATTTCTATAGTGCCTCCATACCCCTAATGGATTTGATTTCACGTATGATCTCAGGTGACAGCGGGATCTCTTCCGTTGCTGGATGAGTACTCAGAAGCAGCAAGACCTGATTCAATTCCTGAATGCTTCTTTTAATGCTGTCTATTTGTTTAAAACGGTCTTTTACGTGAACTATATATTCTACGGCTGTGTGGTGGCTCGCCGGATGTCCTGCAAACCATTTGCGGATCGGGGAGAGGGATTGGTACATCGCCTCTTCTGCTTGCCTTTTTTGTTCATACTTGTTAATTTTATCTTTAATCGCTTCGATTTCTTCCTCTTTCTTGGCTTTCAGGCGTTCAATGAGTTGTATTATTTCCTCTGTAGATAGGCGATAAACAACATTTTGGTATACTTCATCCACAATTATCATGTCAGGTCTCCTTACATGAAAAGTCATAGACTGATTATATGGACAATACAAATACAAGTCAATAGGTTTTTACAACCAAGCGCCGCAGCAGGCTTTCTGGCGGTTTTAAGATCATCAGGGATAGCGCATATGATTGTTAAGAAGTAATATTCCTAATAGAAAGGATGATGATTATGACCTACTCACAGATCTCCCGTAACTCAGGAAATGCCTCCGATATTCTCTATCTGGAAGAGCAGATTGAGGACGTCAAGCAAGAGATCAAGCGGGCTAAAGCAGCGGGACTACAAGAGTTGCTAGACCAAGCGAATAACAAGCTGCTTGAACTGGAAGCTGAACTGGACAAGCTTGAGGACTAGGAGCATAGGCAGAACCGGAATAACCACAAGTGCAAGAACATAGTCCATCCCGAGCCGTGAATCGTCCATTGTTCTTTTTCTCCCGCTTCTGTAGGGTTATGTTGCAGAGATTTGAACTTTTTAATGACAGGAGCGATAGCGGCATGGAAGCATTATTCAGAGCATTGCCCCGTAAATTAACGATTACGATGTGGGACTTTTCCTGGTATACGATGACCCTGCCCGGGGAGCCGTACCATGATCTGGCGGCAAGATTTAAGGAAGCGGTGGAGCGTGGCTATAATACCGTGCGGATTTGCGCGATGCCGTTTATGCTGTTTACGGAGCATGGGAAGAGGCCGGGTCTGCTGAAGCTAGGAAATTTGGGAGAAGTGGGAGCGCGTACCCGATGGTATAACTGCAAGGGAGGAGCGGTGCTTGACGGACATGCGCAGTTGCTGGAGCTGTTTCATCAGGCGAAGGAGCATGGCTGTTATCTTATTCTCTCCTCCTGGGAGTATCAGCAAAGTCCAAGCTTTCTTGCACACCCGGAGCTGCGCGACGAGCTTGCGGCAATTCCGCCGGAGGAGCGGTTTATGGCCCTCGCCAGGTCTATGAACCAGCTAATCATGTTTGTAAAAGAGCATGGCTATTCCGGGCAGATTGCCTATGCCGAGCTGCATAACGAGGTGGAATTCGGACAACTGGCCGCAGTGGCCCTGGAAAAAGGCATCCCTGAAACGGCAACGCCGAAGGTTGTGGAAGCCATGAAGCCTTATATTGAGGAAGCGATTGCCTTCCTCCGTGAACAGCACCCGGATGTGCTGATCAGCACCAGCTACACATTGAATGAGGCGTACCCGAAAGCCTACGTTGCCCAGAACATGCAGGTGGCCCATTTTCACCTTTATGTGAAAGGGATGCTGGACGAGCTTATGGATCTGGCGGGGATCAACGATGAACATGCGGATTTTCCCAATGGGTTCGTAAAGTCCCTGCTTAGACCGGAAGCGCCTCCATTTGAAAAGTGGAAGCTGCCTCCTGGACAGGAATGGCGGATGGAGGGCAATCCTGTGGGGCTGAAGCTCATCTACTTGCATGATTGGGCAGATACGGAGCAGTGGGATTTATTTTTGTATGAGCGTTACGGGGCACATAAGCTCGCCATGCTGCAAAAGATAGATACAAGGTTCGAAGAGGTTGAAGACTTTGCGCGGCATACGAACCTTCCCATCGTTATTGGAGAGGGCTATTTGGGATATACGCCGCTGTATGCCAATTTCGAAGAGGGGCCGGTTGGCAAATTTATCGCTGAGTACGCGCTGCGCAAAGGGATGTCCCTGGGCTTCTGGGGGATGATCCTGTGCTCGAATTGTGCGCCGCATCATCCGTTCTGGGCGGATATCGCTTGGCAGCGTAAGTGGAACCAGTTTATTTTGAACTCAGAGTAGCCATGTTACCTTGAAAGGAGTTGTGCGTGCTGAACGAAACACAGAACAGAACGGAGCTTGCCACCTTTGCGGGCGGCTGCTTTTGGTGCATGGTCAAGCCCTTTGACGAACTGCCGGGCATCGTCTCGTTGGTATCCGGGTATATGGGCGGGCACACGGAGAATCCGACATATGAGGAAGTTGGTACAGAAACGACAGGGCATGTGGAGGCTGTACAGATTACATTCGAGCCGGAGCTGTTCCCGTATGAGCGTCTGCTGGACATTTACTGGCAGCTTATTGATCCAACCGACAGGGGCGGACAATTTATGGACCGGGGGTATTCCTACCGGACGGCGATCTTTGTGCACAGTGAGGAGCAGCGGGAGAAGGCGGAGTTGTCTAAGGCGGCGCTTCAGGCGAGTAAAAGATTCAAGGCACCGATTGTGACGGAGATTCTCTCTGCTGGTCCCTTCTATTCTGCGGAAGCCCTGCACCAGAATTATTATAAGACCCATCCACTCGATTATAAGCTCTATCTGAAGGGCTCAGGCCGGGACGAATTTCTGGAAAAGCACTGGAACAGCCCTGAGGATCAAAAACGCCTGAAGAGTCGGCTGACCCGCCTGCAGTATGAGGTTACGCAGCATAAGGCGACAGAGCCGCCGTATGAGAATGCGTACTGGAATGAATTCCGTGAAGGCGTTTATGTCGATGTGATCAGCGGCGACCCGTTATTTCGATCGGCAGACAAATTCGACTCCGCCACCGGCTGGCCCAGTTTTACTGCACCGATTGCCGAAGGGCTGATCCGGCGGGAAGCCGACTACAGCGGCGGCGAGGTGCGGACCGCGCTGCGCAGCAGGCTGAGCGGGGCATACCTTGGGCATTTATTCTTCGATGGGCCGGAGCCGGCCAAGTTGCATTACCGGGTGAACTCCGCCGCGCTGCGTTTTATTCCGGAGGCGGAGCTGGAGGCGAACGGACTGGGGCGATATCTATAGTTGTTATATGGACATGGAGGAAAATAATACCTTATGTCGAATGAGTAGTTGAACGATACTTTAGCCAGGCTTTGAGTATCTGCAACTAAACGACAAGGTGGAGAGAATATGATCAAAAGGGTACTATTGCTATTACTGGCTACCGTGCTGGCTTCCCCGGTTCTGACTGTGGACGCCAAAGCAGTTTCAGATCTTAGCAATGCCCCGGAGCTGCGCATTAGAGTTGGTAAGATAGCCTATACGAATCCTGCGGTGCCGCTGACAATCTACTGGGCGAAGTATCAGCAGGGGCTGTATAAGACAGTGGCAACTCCTGACCAGGTGAAAACCTATCCGGTGCTTAAAGGAGAGTACAAAAATGTGTTATTTGAAAATGATAAAACTATCTATTTTTTGAAGTACACAAATTATCCGTCTGGTGATATCTACAAGATGGAGATGCCCTCCAAAGCAGTAACGCGTCTAACCTTTACAGGGGGAATAGATGGTTTTAACCTCAAAAATGACAGCATCTATTATTTTACGGGCAGCATGACTACCGAAACAGGTGTGTACCGGATGGCGCTGGATGGCAAAAAGCCTGCGGTTAGAATCAACCCGGCAATGATGGACACAGGAGATAAAAGCTACCGTTATTATTTTGGCAGTGCAGATATGTCACTCCCGTATCTTTATTTTCCACTGCTTCGGCAGAAATGGCCTGCTGCAGGAGAACAGTATATTGACCCGGAAGAGGCAGAGCAGGATTTCGAGGAATCAGTATCCCAATATGAGGTTAACTATTCGGACTATTTGGGAGACAGGGATGCTGATATTTTCATGTTCACTGAGCGGGATGAGGAGAGCGGCAACTCTTATCTGCATTTGTATAACAAGGGCAAAGAGACGGTACGAAAAGTAAAAGATTGGGTTATCGAGCCGGTGGATATTTTGCATGGCTGGGTTTATTTTACGGTGGATAGTGAGGAATCGGATTTAGGAGGATTGTTCGCCATCCGGCCTGACGGATCGGGCTTGCGCCAAGTCGGGAACGGCGACCTGTCAGCCAGCTATTACTTGGGCAGCATAAAAGGGTATTTGGTGTTCGAACATTATAATGAGCTCAAATTAATGATTGTGAAAGAGTAGCACCTATCGCTGCATTTAAGGCATATATTATTTCATGGCCAGTGTTATATAAGATCACATGTCAGATTGACAAAAGGGGCCGGCAAGTATATATTCTACTCAGCGATATATAGTTTTTAGTCAACAGAATGTGGCTGGGAAATCAGGAAACGTGCGTTTCCTAGTTTCAGTTGCATTTTTTTTATGCTTTTGGATCAAATCACACAAATCAAGCCCAAGAATCGAGGAGAATTACGGTATGGGGGAACCTCTGGCATCATCATTTCCAATTGGTAAATTAGCCATTCTGCTGGCTGTTCTGCAGGAGCATGAATGGAAAAAAGTTGTCGAGCAGGAGCTGGATTCGCGGGATTTCCGCTACACGATTGGCCGGGTGGGTGCTATGGATATGATCAAGGTGATTGCTGCCATTGAGACGGCGGCCAAGAACAATCATATTATCGACGCGAACTCCTACCGTGAAGTTCACTCGCTCTATCATGCCATCATTGAAACGATTCAGAGCATAGGCCGCGGAATTGTGCAATTCGGTGATATTTTGCGTACGGTGGGGCTTACTTTTGCCATTGTAAGGGGAAACAGGCTGGGTGACAGCCCGCATGAAGGCGAGTGGATCGCAGTCTGTGCCTACGGTACAATCGGTGCACCCAAAAAAGGGTTTGAGCATGAAGCCATTGGCTTTGGTTTTAATCACATTTAGTGGCAGTAGCTTTTGAAGAAGCGCCTTAAACGGATTAAGCCGTAATTTAGTTATTAGTGATATAGAAGCCGGTACCTCTTATTAGGGTATGGGCTTTTTCTATTACTCGTAAAGCAGGTGAAGCTCATGTTGGAAATAGCCAATCACTCCGTAATCATTCATGGCAATTCCTTAACGATTGAGGAAGTTGTCCAGGTAGCCCGTCATTACAAAAATGTCGATCTAAGTGAGGAAAGCTGCCGGAAAGTTAATCATACGCGCAAATATGTGGAGAAGCTGCTGCAGGAGAAAAAGGTGGTGTACGGCCTGACCACCGGCTTCGGCAAATTCAGCGATACGTACATCTCCCCGGAGGATACGAAGGCGCTGCAGCTCAATCTGATCCGTAGCCATAGCTGCGGGATTGGCGCGCCGCTGCCCGAGGATGTCGTCCGCGCTATTCTTTTATTAAGAATCAATGCCTTGTCCCTCGGCTACTCCGGCATTCGTCTGGAGGTTATCCAGCTAATGGTTGAAATGCTCAATCGGAACGTAGTGCCGGTGATCCCGGAAAAAGGCTCGTTGGGCGCAAGCGGCGACTTGGCCCCACTATCGCATATGGTGCTTGTTCTGATTGGCGAGGGCGAGGCTTATTACCAGGGCCAGCGTATGCCTGGCGCGGGGGCGCTGGCGAAGGCGGGGCTTACGCCAATCGTGCTGGAGGCCAAGGAAGGGCTGGCCCTGATTAACGGCACGCAAGTGATGACTGCAGTCGGCACGCTGGCCTGCTGGGATGCGCTCAATCTGGCGAACTGGGCCGATTGCGCGGCGGCACTGACTTGCGAGGCGCTGCGTGCGGTCAAGGAAGCTTTTGATCCGGCAACGCATGTTGTCCGCCCGCATAAAGGGCAGAAGCAGGTGGCCGATAATATCCGCCATTTGACCGCTGGCAGCAGGCTCATGACCCATCAAGGGGAGCTTAGAGTGCAGGATGCCTACTCGCTGCGCTGTACACCGCAGGTGCATGGCGCGAGCCGCGATGCGCTGGCTTATATTGCGGAAAAGCTGGAGATTGAGATCAACTCGGCGACGGATAACCCGCTTATCTTCGCCGATGAAGAGAAGGTTATCTCCGGCGGGAACTTCCACGGGCAGCCGATTGCGCTGGCAATGGACCATTTGTCGATCAGCGCAGCGGAGCTGGCGAATATCTCCGAGCGCCGAATTGAACGGATGGTCAATCCGCATCTGAACGAAGGCTTGCCGCCCTTCCTCGCGAAGAACGGCGGCCTGCAGTCCGGCTTCATGATCGCGCAATATGCGGCGGCGGCTGTGGTGTCGGAGAATAAATCACTGGCCCATCCCGCCAGTGTGGATTCCATCCCTTCTTCCGGCAACCAGGAGGATCATGTAAGCATGGGCACGATTGGTGCGCGGAAAGCGAAGCAAATTGTGGATAATGCCTACGCTGTGCTGGCGATTGAGCTGCTGTGCGGGGCGCAGGCCATCGACTTCAGAAGTCCGCAGCAGCCCGGCCAGGGAACGAAATGGCTGTATGACCGCTGCCGGGAGCAGGTTTCTTTTGTAGACGCGGACCGGGTGCTCTCCGGTGATTTCGCCGCCATAGCGGAGTGGATGAAGGAAACGGGTGTGCTGGAGGAGTTATTTGCACTTGTGCCTTTTCATACTTATAAAAGCTGAGGTTGAAAATTTAACAAAAGGGTTGGAGTAACGGAGGGGATTTTGGAACTGTAGGAGCGATAGCGTCCGCCTTTGTCTCCGGATTTCAACTGCTGCAAGCAGTCAAATCAAAGAAATCTGGAGACAACAGCGGCCGGAAGTCCAAACATCACCGCAGTTACGACCATACCCGAATTGGAAGTTCGCAAGTTCAGCTTTTCCATCACCTAACCGAAAGGAGATCAACGAATATGGGCTTACACGAAGCAAGAGTCGTCCGCGCGCCAAGGGGCAAGCAGCTGAATACCAAAGGATGGGTGCAGGAAGCCGCGCTGCGCATGCTGATGAACAATCTCGATCCCGAAGTGGCGGAGCACCCCGGGCGATTGGTCGTCTATGGCGGAATCGGCAAGGCTGCGCGCAACTGGGAGAGCTTTGATGCTATCGTACACTCGCTGCAAACGCTGGAGGACAATGAGACGCTGCTGATTCAATCCGGCAAGCCGGTGGCCATCTTCCGTACGCATCAGGATGCTCCGCGGGTTCTGATCGCGAATTCCAACCTGGTTCCGGCATGGGCGAACTGGGAGACTTTTCACGAGCTGGATCAAAAAGGGCTGATGATGTACGGGCAAATGACGGCCGGAAGCTGGATTTATATCGGTACGCAGGGGATTGTGCAGGGGACCTATGAAACCTTTGCAGAATGTGCCAGACAGCATTTCGGCGGTACACTCAAAGGAACGATCACCCTCAGTGCCGGACTTGGCGGAATGGGGGGCGCGCAACCGCTGGCTGTGACCATGAATGACGGAGTGTTCATCGGAATTGATGTGGACCGGACCCGGATCGAGAAACGCATTCAATCCCGGTATTGCGATGTCCTGGTTGAGACGCTGGAAGAAGCCTTAGCAATGGCTGAAGCCGCCAAAAGCGAAGGACGTCCGCTCTCCATCGGCCTCCTCGGCAATGCGGCGGAGCTGCTGCCGCGCATGCTTGCCCAGGGCTTTGTGCCGGATATTTTGACCGATCAGACCTCGGCCCATGATCCGCTGAACGGCTATATACCAACAGGGTATTCCGTTGAGACGGGTAGACAGCTTAGAGCTGAGAAGCCGCTGGAATACGTTGCCTTGGCGAAGAAAAGCATTGCCCGCCACGTCGAAGCCATGCTTGCGCTGCAGAGCAAAGGGGCGGTTACGTTCGACTATGGCAACAACATCCGTCAGGTCGCCTATGATGAAGGCGTAAAGCAGGCGTTCAACTTCCCTGGCTTTGTGCCGGCTTATATCCGCCCGCAATTTTGCGAAGGGAAGGGGCCGTTCCGCTGGGTAGCCTTATCTGGCGATCCTGAGGATATTTATAAGACCGATGCCGCGATTATGCGGGAGTTCCCTGAGAACGAAGGCTTGCAGCGCTGGATACGCCTCGCTCAGGAGAAGGTTTCCTTCCAAGGGCTTCCAGCCCGCATTTGCTGGCTCGGCTATGGCGAACGGGCAAGATTTGGCCGGATTATCAATGACATGGTGGCTTCCGGGGAGCTGTCTGCCCCTATCGTAATTGGCAGGGATCATCTGGATGCCGGGTCTGTGGCCTCTCCGAACCGGGAGACTGAAGCTATGCGGGACGGCAGCGACGCCGTGTCCGACTGGCCGCTCCTGAATGCGATGGTCAATACGGCGGCAGGGGCTAGTTGGATATCGCTTCACCACGGCGGGGGTGTGGGTATGGGGTATTCCCAGCATGCCGGGATGGTTGTTGTAGCGGACGGAACGAAAGAGGCGGAAGCCAGACTGGAGCGGGTGCTGACCTCAGACCCGGGCATGGGTGTTGTCCGTCATGCGGATGCCGGATATCCGCTTGCCGTAGAGACGGCAAAGACTATGGGAATCCGCATGCCCATGCTGGGCGGCCCGGAAAAGGAGCTGTAACATGATCTACATTCATAGCGCAGCCCAGATAGCCACTCTTGGCGGAGCCAGTACGAAGCCAAAGACAGGCAAGGAGATGGAGGAGCTTGGCCTGATCGAAGACGGGGGCATCGTCATTGAAGATGGAGTTTTCACCTTCGTCGGCAGCAGCGAAGAGGCCCGCCGTTATGTGGCGGAGCATTCCGGGGACCGGGAAGTTACGGTGATGTCTGCGGAAGGCAAAACAATAACCCCGGGGCTGATTGATCCGCATACCCATGTCGTGTTTGCCGGTTCCAGGGAGTTCGAGCTGAATATGCGGCTGCAGGGTGCTAAATATATGGATATTTTGAATGCCGGGGGCGGAATTCTCTATTCCACCGAGCGTACCCGTGAAGCGTCAGAGGAGCAGCTGATGGCCGAAACCGTGAAACGGCTGGACCGCTTTCTCGAATATGGAGTAACGACCATCGAGGCCAAGAGCGGGTACGGCTTGCGGCTGGAGGAGGAGCTGAAGCAGCTGCGGGTAGCGCAGCGTCTGAACGCTTCACATCCGGTAGATTTGGTGTCAACGTTTATGGGCGCTCATGCTGTGCCTGTAGAGTATAAAGGGAACCCAGATGCTTTTGTCCGAACCATTATCGAGGAGATGATCCCGGCGGTGGCCCGGCAGGGTTTGGCCGAGTTCTGCGACGTGTTCTGTGAAGAGGGTGTGTTCACCGTGGAGCAGTCCCGGGACATTCTGCTGGCTGGGCAAAAGTGGGGGCTGAAGCCGAAAATCCACGCCGACGAGCTAGTGTCATACGGGGGAGCGGAGCTGGCTGCCGAGCTTGGAGCCGTGTCAGCGGACCATCTGCTGCATGCCTCCGAAGCGGGCATTAAGCGGATGTCAGAGGCCGGGGTGATCGCTGTTCTTCTGCCGGGCACAGCCTTTTTCCTGATGGCCCAGCCTGCCAATGCCCGGGCGATGATCGCTGCCGGGGTGCCAGTCGCATTATCGACGGACCGGAATCCCGGCTCGTCACCGACGGAATCGCTGCCTTTTATTATGAATCTGGCCTGCTTGACGATGCGAATGACACCGGCTGAGGTGCTGACTGCGTGTACGATCAATGCTGCTCATGCCATTGGCCGGGCCAGCACTATTGGCAGCATCGAAGCCGGCAAACAGGCTGACCTTGTGATGTTCGACGCGCCTAACTATCTCTATTTGCAGTATCACTATGCGGTTAATCTAGTGGATACCGTGCTCAAAAAGGGAGAAATCGTTATTCAGGGCGGAAGGAGGGTATTCGTATGAAGGAGCTGGAGAAAAACGGGCTGGGGAAGCATGAGCCACAGAAGAATGAACTGCGGATCAATGCTTCCCGGCTTCAGCGCAACCTCCAGGAGTTAGGGCTGTTCGGGCTGAATGAGGCTACAGGCGGACTGGACCGGACCACGTTTACTGCGGCTGAACTGGCTGCGCGGGAATGGCTCAAGACTGAGCTGCTCCGTTTGCGTTTGGCTGTTAGGGTAGACGCAGCGGCAAACATTTGGGCCGTGAGGAAGGGGTTAGGGGACGTAGATGCCTCGGACGGCTTAGCTGCTCAAGGTAGTCCAGACTTGTCAGGTGCTCCGGACAGCTCAGCGGCATCAGACAATCCAGGCGGCGCTACATTTCCCCATTCCTTTGCTGTCGCCCTCCCCGTGATTGCGTTCGGTTCCCATATTGATACCGTTCCGAACGGGGGCAAATATGATGGTGCGTTGGGTGTGCTGCTGGCATTGGAGGTCATGACCGTACTGGAGGAAAACAAGGTCATTACCCGCCACCCCCTGGAGCTGGTGTCCTTCAGCGCTGAGGAGCCGAATCCGTTCGGCCTGTCCACATTTGGCAGCAGGGCGGTGGCGGGGAAGCTAGGGCAGAAGGATCTCGCGGGCGTCCGCAATGCTCAGGGCGAGCTGCTCACGGAGGCGCTGCGCCAGGCGGGCGGTGATCCTGAGCATTTCGGGGCTGCGCGGCGGAAGCCGGAGGAGCTGGCAGCTTTTCTCGAGGTTCATATAGAACAAGGAAAAAGGCTGCTTGACCGCGATATCCCTGTAGGGATCGTAACGGCGATAACGGGCATTTACCGTGAAGAGATTACTGTCGTGGGCGAAGCAAATCATGCCGGGACGACGCTCATGGGTGACCGCAAGGATGCGCTTATGGGTGCTTCCGAAATCATGCTGGCCTTTGAAGCCGTTTGCCGGAACCATCAGGCGGATGAAGTTGTCGGCACGATTGGCAGGATCAGCAATGAACCGAATGCGGCGAATATTATCCCGGAAAAGGTCCAATTTCACCTGGAGATCAGAGGGGAGCAGCGCGCACAAATCCAGGAGGTGCTGGAGAAATGGAGCAAGCTTGCCTTGTCCATTGCGGATAGCCGTGGCCTGCGCCTGGAACGGCGTCTGATTCTGGATCAAAACCCTGAGCCGATGGATTCCCTGGTCATTGATTTGTGCGCCGGACTGGCGGCGAAGCTGGATTACAGCAGCCTGAAGCTCGGCAGCATGGCCGGTCACGATGCCACGCATATGGCTTCTCTGACCAGAGCGGGAATGCTGTTTGTACCCAGCCTGGGCGGCAAAAGCCATTGTCCTGAAGAGGAAAGCCGGATAGAGGATATCGAGAAGGCTGGCAACGTATTGCTGCAGTCCATTCTCACACTGGACCAAGAATTGAACCATTAGGAGGATCAGCCATTGCGCGATTTATATTCAGCAGACGCGGTATACACGCAGGGGGAGTTTAAGCAGGACTATGCTTTACTGGTGGAAAACGGGAAAATTACGGATGTGGGCGGCCGCGAAGAATTAATGCAGCGTTACCCGGATGCCCGGCACATCGCATGGGAGGGCAAAGCCATCGTCCCCGGCACCGTCAATTCGCACAATCATTCCTTCCAGAGTCTGCTGCGCGGGATTGCGGTCGATAAGCCCTTTCTGGAATGGCGGGATCAGGCGCTGTACCGGTATTCGCCGCTTTTGGATGAAGAGGCCATTTATACCGGGGCTTTGCTTGCCTTTGGGGAAATGCTGCGGTACGGAGTGACGACGGTGTGTGACTTCTTTTATGTGCATAACGGCGGCACTGCTTATGACGAAGCGGTCATTCGGGCGGCGGGCGATCTGGGTATCCGCCTTGTTTTTGCCCGCACGATGTATGACTGGGCAGGTGCGCCGCTGTCTTACCGGGAGACGGTGCCTGAAGCGGTGGAGCGTACGCGGTCACTTGCCAAGAAATATCAAGGGAATCCTATGGTCACCATTCACCCGGCACCCCACAGTCCGCATGCGGCTTCCCCCGAGATGATCCAGGCAGGTCACCGGCTGGCGGTGGAGCTGGATACGCCGTACCACATCCATGTGGCCGAGGAGATGTTCGAGGTAGAGGAGATTTTGCGCGATTACGGGCTTCGGCCTGTGCATTACCTGGATTCGCTGGGTGTGCTCGACGAGCGGATGATCGCGATTCATCTGGTGTGGCTGGAGAATTCCGAAGTTGAGCTGATCGGCCGCAGACGCGGCTCGCTGGCGTATTGTCCATCCAGCAACATGTTCCTGGCAGACGGAGTCACCCGGATACCGGATCTGCTTCAGGCTGGGGTCAGAGTGACACTCGGAACGGACGGCGGCTGCAGCAACAACCGGACCAGCGTGTATGAGGAGATGCGGATGTGTGCGCTTTTGCAGAAGGTCAGCCGCTTGGACGGCACCTGCATCACCGCAGAACAGGTCTACCGCATGGGCACCTCCAGCGCTGGTGATATCCTGCGGATGCCGATCGGGTCGATTGAGGCCGGACAGCATGCCGATTTTGCCGCATTGGACATTCACGACCTCTCCCTGGCACCCAAGAAAGAGCTGTTCGCCAACATGGTCTATGCTATGCAGCCCGGAGCCGTAACAACGGTAGTTGTGGGCGGGAAGATCGTTTTTGAGCAGGGGAAAATACTAACCGTATCCGAGTCCGCCATCGGCGGGCGCGTGGACCGGCTGTTTGAGAAATGGGATAACCTGATCTAAGGCTCAGACCTTAGATTAAAAGAGAAGGCGAAGGAGTGACCGTAAGGGTCGCTTCTTCGTTTTTTGCGTACGCCCAGCATGGGCGTCATCTCTAGGGTGAAAGTCCCGAGCGGGGGCTGGCAAGCGCCTACCGTTAGCCAAGGGCAAGGGTGTCCATCGCGAGGTGGAATCTGAAGGAAGCCGGGGGCAAAAGCACGGCC
>NZ_JBVYOK010000018.1:0-124379 GCF_056120445.1 Paenibacillus sp. sgz302115 | reverse complement strand
AGGGGTTCCACGCGTACCCATCCCGAACACGACCGTTAAGCCCTCCAGCGCCGATGGTACTTGGACCGAAGGGTCCTGGGAGAGTAGGACGCCGCCAAGCAACATGAAGCCATTGTTGAGCAATCGACAGTGGCTTTTTTTGTTTTTGATGAGAAATGGGGAGTATCTTAAGCTGTCTGGAGATTGTGGATATAATATGAGCTAACAAGGAATGAAAAAAACTTGTCCACATGTGGATAGAACTTTTATTTCTGCATTGGTGATGAAGTACTCCCCAGTTTATGTGGATAGTGTAGAATAATTGTGGATACATAGGTGTTTTTTATACTTAATTCGCGTTCTTATTTTGCAAAGGGGATAGAGTAGTGGATAATACAACTAATCTTCTGTGGACAGAGAATTTTGTACTGCAGGCAAGTGATACGGATTACCGTTCCCAAGGCAAGCTTTCTTTCATTCTGGAGATGATGCAGCTTACAGCTGATTCTGCGGTGGGTGCACTTGGTTTGGGGCTGGAGCAAATGCTGGCGGCCGGGATGGGCTGGATGTTGATTACCCTTGATCTTGAGCTTGGCCGTATGCCAAGACTGAATGATCAGCTGACAGTGCGGACCTGGAGTAAAGGAACGAAAGGGGCATTGTGGCAACGGGATTATCGCATTTATGACAAGGATCATTCAGAGGTAGCTGTAGCACGCTCGATCTGGGCGCTTGTGGATATTGAGAAGCGGAAGCTTTTACGGCCAACAGCTCTTCCTGTACCGGTAAGCCATTATGAGGCTGATTCAGTCGGGTCTATACCGGATAAAGTAACAATTCCTGAAGGTGTAACTCTGCAAGAGGTTTATTTATATCAGGTTAGGTTCAGTGGGCTGGACAGTAATCATCATTTGAATAACGCACGGTATGGAGAAATCTGCTGTGATGCCTTGTCTTTGGAGGAGTGGGGGGCTAAGGAGTTAAGGCGCTTTCGGATTACTTATGCACAAGAAGCCAAGTTCGGAGATGAAATGCAAATCCAGCGGTCCGCTTTAACTAATGAAGGTATATTTGTACAGGGAGTAGCAGGGGATAGGGTGTTTTTTACGGCATGCCTGGAATTCTGATCAAACATAGCATTAATAATACAGCATATGAACGTGGAAGAAATAGTAAAAAGGCAAAGACCGTGTCTGTTCAGCAGCTACGGTCTTTGTTGCGTGATAGCAGCTCATAGGGACATTTATTGTATTATTGTCCGTGCAGATTCAGCCTTGACGATATTTGCGGAGTTGGGATCATGGTATAATGAGGTGTTGAAAAGGAAGGGAGAGAGCTATGAAGGTATTGGTACTTGCGGAAAAGCCGTCGGTAGCGCGTGAGATTGCGCGGGTGATGGGCTGTGGAAATAAGCAAAAAAGCTATATTGAAGGTCCTAAATATGTTGTTACCTGGGCTTTGGGCCATTTAGTGGGTCTGGCGGAGCCTGAAGACTATAATAATAAATACGCGGCTTGGGCGTTGGAGGATTTGCCGATTCTGCCCGAGAAGACGAAGCTGAAGGTGCTGCGGGAAACGAACCAGCAATACAAGGCGGTGCAGCAGCTTATGAAACGGCAGGATATTGAGGAGCTGGTTGTCGCCACGGATGCGGCGCGTGAAGGCGAGCTGCTGGCGCGCTGGATTATGAATATGGCCGGCTGGCGCAAGCCGTTCCGGCGTCTGTGGATTTCCTCGCAGACGGATAAGGCGATTAAGGAAGGCTTCGCGTCGCTGCGGCCGGGCCGGGATTTTGACCGGCTGTATGAATCGGCCCGCTGCCGCGCGGAGGCGGATTGGATGATTGGGCTTAACGTGACGCGGGCGCTGACCTGCAAGTTCGGTGCGCCTCTGTCTGCCGGACGGGTGCAGACACCGACGCTGGGCATGATCATGGACCGGGAGGGTGAAATTACCGGCTTTCGCTCCCAGGAGTATGACCAACTGACGGCTGATTTTGGCAGCTTCCAGGCGGGATGGCGGGCTCAGGGCGGGGATGGGCGTATTTTTGACCGGGACAAGACGGCAGTGCTCAAGGAGAAGGTTACCGGACGCAGCGGACGTATTGCCAAGGTGCAAAAAAGCGAGAAGAGTGAACCTCATCCGCTGGCCTATGATCTGACAGAACTGCAGCGTGATGCCAACCGCAAGTTCGGCTTCTCGGCAAAGCAGACATCCAGCGTGCTTCAGCGGCTATATGAGCAGCACAAGCTGGTAACATATCCGCGAACAGATAGCCGTTATCTGACCTCGGATATGACGGCTACTTTAAAAGAAAGACTGGACAGCGTTGCAGTCGGCCCTTACGCAGCACTCGCAAGACCTCTGCTGCGCAAGCCTTTGCCGATTACCAAACGGATCGTGGACGACAGCAAGGTGAGCGATCACCACGCGATTATTCCTACAGAGCAGACAGTATTGCTGAACCTGCTAAGTGCAGAGGAGCGCAAGCTGTATGATCTGATCGTGCGGCGGTTCATCAGCCTGTTCTATCCTCCGGCACGTTATGATGCAGTGACCGTGACGGTTAATGTGGAGGGCGAAAGCTTCCATGTTAAAGGAACTACGGTAAAAGACGCCGGTTGGCGAGAGGTCTACGGCGGGGATATGAGCAGCGATGATGAAGAGGAGAACGCCGCGGATGAACCGGCGGCAAGCAGTGTGAAGCTGCCGGAGCTGCGTGAAGGTGAAGCCGTTACCGTACAGCGCTGTATCATCCGGCCAGGCCGGACGCAGCCGCCGAAGCGCTATAATGAAGCTTCGCTGCTGACACAAATGGAGAAGCATGGTCTGGGGACGCCTGCTACCCGCGCCGATATTATCGAGAAGCTGGTCAGCTCCGATACTATTGAGCGCCAGGGCAATCTGCTTCATCCCACAGGGAAAGGCAAGCAACTGATCGGACTGGTGTCGAGTCAGCTCCGTACGCCGGAGCTTACGGCACGTTGGGAGGCAGAGCTTGAGAAGATCGCCCGCGGGCAGGGACGGCCAGAGCCTTTTCTGCAGGGAATTCGCAGTATGGCCCAGGAGCTGGTGTCCGGTGTGAAGAACAGCGGGGCGGAATACAAGCCGCATAATGTCTCCAGCAGCCATTGCCCGAATTGCGGGACGCGAATGCTGGAGAAGAAGACCAAACGCGGCAAGCTGCTGGTCTGTCCTGCGGATGACTGCGGCTATACCCGTGCGGGTGAGAAGCAATTGTCGAACCGCCGCTGTCCGCAGTGCCATAAGAAGATGGAGCTTAAAGAGGGCAAGGCAGGGCGTTATGTGCAGTGTCTCGGCTGCGGAATTACAGAGATGATGGACAAGGACCATAAGCATATCAACAAGCGCGAGCAGCAGAAGCTGGTGCAGCAGTACAGCAAAACGGAAAGTGTTGGATCGAACCTGGGCGAGCTGCTGAAAGCAGCGATGGAAGCCAAGGAGAAGGGGAAGTAAACAAAGCAGAGTTACCGGCAGCCAAATAGTAAAGGGCATGCTGAATAAGGGAATGAATAGTATAAAGTTAAATTATGATGATGAGAAAAGATTCCACTATAGTTTATAACATGAAATAGCTATTTTACTAAATATATCTAAAATGAACGGAGCGTTATCAGGAAAATACAGATGGAGCGGGTGATGGATTGGCAGCGGTACAGCAACAAGAGTATGAAGACTCGTCTGCGGAGGCCTCGGGAAGCAGGGGCGGCAGCCGGTTGTTCTTTTTAATAATTGTCTTTATGTTCTGGTTTTCTTCCTATATCTATGTTCCGGTGCTTTCGCCGTATGTAGAGCATCTGGGAGCCTCCTATGTAATGGTCGGGGCGGTGCTGGGAGTATATGGGCTGATGCAGATTCTGTTCCGGCTTCCGATTGGTATTGGCTCAGATGTTCTGAACCGCCGCCGGCCGTTCATCTATCTTGGTTTAATAGCCAGCGGGGCAAGCTGTCTGCTGTTTATGGCAGGAGCGCATCCAGGCTGGGCGCTGGCGGCTCGTGCGGTATCCGGAATTGCGGCCTCGGCGTGGGTTGTATATTCGGTGATGTTCGCCGGGTATTTCCCGAAGGAGGATGCCGGAAAAGCCATGGGCATGCTGCAGTTCACTACCGTGATTGCGCAGCTCGCAAGCATGATGATCAGCGGGTATATGGTTCAGCATTGGGGCTGGAATACCCCGTTTGTGATTGGCGGACTGGTGGCGGCTGCAGCCCTGCTGCTTGCGCTCCGCTTGCCGGAGCAAAAGCTGGAGAAGCGCGAAAGCGCGATTCAAATCAAGGATCTGGCTGGAGTGATCAAAGAGCCGTTGCTGGTCAAGGTATCGCTTTTATCGGTGCTGGCGCATTGTGTACTGTTCATTACGATGTTCGGCTATACCCCGAACCAGGCGCTGAATATCGGAGCGAGCAAAGAGAGCCTCGGCTGGCTGACACTAGCTTTTATGCTGCCGCATGCTATTGCGACCCTCTACGGTTCCCGGTTGTTCGGCAGGCTGCTGGGTGACCGGGGAACGCTGATGTTTGGTTTTGCCGGAAGTGCGCTGTTCACGCTCCTGATCCCTTCGATGCCGAACCTTGCGGCACTATGCGCGACACAGGTGGGGAACGGCTTTATGCAGGGCTTGATTTTTCCGCTGCTGCTGGGCAAATCGGTCTCCGGGGTGGCTCCGTTCAAGCGGGCTACGGCGATGGGCTTTTATCAGGCGGTGTATGCCATCGGGATGTCGGGCGGTCCTTTTGTAGCGGGCTGGATGAGTGCGGCTTACGGGCTGCGGGGAGGCTTTTGGCTGGGAGGCATAGCGGCGTCGCTTGCTGCGGTGTTGTCCTGGGTATGGATCAAGGATACTGGCGTAATTGGCAGGGAGCAGAGCAAACCCGGGCAGATAGCCCACAGGTGATGTAAGGATTATTGGTTTTTTGTCTAAAAGGGTAATATAATAAATAGTAGATAGGATGTCTGGGAGGAGGGGCCGGAAAGGATGCTCCAGGTTGTATTGCTGTGGTTCGCACTAATCAATATTATCGGGTATGTGGTGATGTCCGAGGACAAGAACAGAGCCCGGAAAAGGCGGGACCGGGTGCCGGAAAAAACATTGTTTTTGCTGGCATTTATGGGCGGCGCGCTGGGTGTGCTGATCGCCATGTACCGCAAGCGCCACAAGACCAGGCATACTTCCTTCAGGATCGGAATTCCGCTCTTGCTGCTGCTGAATATCTTGCTGTATGGTTACTTTTTGGGATAAACAAAACAGAAGAAGAGGTGGCGTACATGTTATTCTCTAAAATTTTGCTTGCCTATGACGGTTCCAAGGCCTCCAATCAAGCACTGGAGCGGGCGATTGAGCTGGCTAAGGTTACTCCGGGTGCATCCCTTTACGTCGTACACGCTTTTGAATTCCCGCGCTTCTTCATCGGGGAGGCTCTCGCGCCTCTGCCGGCTTCAGTGAACAAGGATTATTATGATTTGGCGGTACAAACTACGGATGAAGTGAAAAGCCGTCTGGAAGCTGAGGGACTGAATGCTACCGTTGAACTGCTGCAGGGCTCGCCTGCTGAAGTAATATTAAGCTACGCCAAGGAGCATGCGATGGACGTGATTGTTATCGGCAGCCGCGGGCTCGGCGGAATCCGTGAATTTGTTCTGGGCAGTGTAAGCCACAATGTTGTGCAGAGCGCCCGGATTCCGGTATTGGTCGTTAAATAATAGATTAAAGAGAGGGGCGCGAAGGCGTTCCCCTTTTTTCTATAAGATGTAGGATAAGATGTGAAATAGCGATTCCAAATGTGCCCAAACGCGAACATTTTGACTGCTGGAAATAACAATGTTCGTGTTTAAGTTGACATGAAGTGTAGGGCATTGTTAAGATGAATCTATGAAGAGCTCGTATAAAACCGGGAATAGGGCCCGGAAGTTTCTACCCGGTAACCGTAAATTGCCGGACTACGAGGAAATAGGATGACTAGAACGGCCGTCAGCGCCGCCCCGGAACTGAGGGGCGGCGAGCTGTGCGCTTATCCCGGGTATATGACTGCAGAAGCAGTGTGCGCCGGGACAGTTCTCCTATTCCTCCAGTAGTCTGGGTCCACCCGCAGCAAGATGCGTTTGGAATCCGGGCTTTTTTTTTCGGATTTCATGGAAAACTTTCCTGAAATAACGATGTCAATCAGAGGACGTTGTTATGGAAGCTTCGAATTAGGTGCAGCCAAATTGAGGGTCTTCTTCGAAATTTCATCATTCGAGATGCCGCGAAACAGCGGCATGAGTGTCTGGCGTGAAACAGGACAAACTTATAGCAATGAGTCTCTAAATTAGGGAGCGGAAGGTAGGTTGAATCATGTCTGTGCAGGTTGGCGTCATCATGGGCAGCAAATCAGATTGGGAAACAATGGAGCAAGCTTGCCTTGTGCTCGAGGAGCTTGGCGTAGCTTATGAGAAAAAGGTAATCTCGGCGCACCGCACACCGGATTTAATGTTCCGCTATGCGGAGGAGGCCGCAGGCCGTGGCCTGCGCGTGATTATTGCCGGTGCGGGTGGAGCAGCGCATCTGCCGGGTATGGTGGCAGCAAAGACAACGCTGCCTGTTATCGGGGTTCCGGTGCAGTCGAAGGCCTTGAACGGCCTGGATTCGCTGCTCTCCATTGTGCAGATGCCGGGCGGCATACCGGTAGCGACAGTAGCCATTGGCCGCGCCGGGGCTACCAACGCGGGGCTGCTCGCTGCGCAGATGATCGGCGCATTCGATCCTGAAGTGCAGAGCCGGGTGCAGCAGCGGCGCGACGCCATTGCGCGCGAAGTGCTGGAAAGCAGCGAGAGCCTATGAGGCCGGAGGAGCTGAAGGGTGAAGGTCTGGTGACTCAGCCGGAGAAGACGAGGGCGAATGGCCTTGAGGCAGCCGGGCAAGGAAGCCGGGAAGCGTTGAAGGCGAATAGCCCTGAGGTGACGGAGCCTGGGAGCCTTGAAGGCAGGGGGGATACGAAGCCGGCGGCTGACGCTTCGGCTAATACTGCGGCGCCGGGTGCAGGCACGCCCCGGACGCTGCTGCCTGGCGCCACGGTCGGCGTGCTCGGCGGCGGGCAGCTCGGGCGCATGATGGCGCTGGCCGGCAGCGCCATGGGCTACCGCTTCGTGGCGCTCGATCCCGCGCCGGATGCGCCCTGCGGGCAGGTGACGCCGCAGATTACAGCGGCGTACAACGACCGGGACGCAGCGCGGGAGCTGGCGCAGCGTGCGGACGTCATCACGTACGAGTTCGAGAACGTCGACGCGGACGTGGCCGCGCTGCTGACGGCAGAGTCGTACGTGCCGCAGGGCAGCGCGCTGCTGTATACGACGCAGCACCGGCTGCGCGAGAAGGCGGCGATCGAGGCGGCGGGCGTGCCCGTTGCCCCGTACCGCAAGGTCGGCAGCCTGGCGGAGCTTAACGCCGCGGCTGCGGAGCTGGGCCTGCCCTGTGTGCTGAAGACAGCCACAGGGGGGTATGACGGCAAGGGACAAGCCGTCATCCGCCAGCCTTCAGCGCTGGAAGCCGCCTTCCGGCTGGTGGCGCCGGGAGCAGATCTACCTGAGCTGGTGCTGGAGAAATTTGTCGCCTTCAGCTGCGAAATTTCTGTCATTGCCGCCCGCAGCGCCTCCGGCGAGGTCAAAAGCTTCCCGCCGGCGGAGAACATCCACGTGAACAACATCCTGCATTTGTCGATTGTGCCCGCCAGAGTGCCGGAGGAGATCCAGCGGCGGGCCTGCGAGCTGGCAGAACGGCTGATCGCCGGTCTGAATGCGGTTGGACTCCTCGCGGTGGAGATGTTCGTCACCGAGGATGGCGAGCTGTTCGTGAACGAGCTGGCCCCGCGCCCGCACAATTCCGGACATTATACGATGGACGCCTGTGTAACCTCGCAGTTCGAGCAGCATGTGCGTGCGATCTGTAATCTGCCGCTCGGCGATACTACACTCCTCACCCCAGTGGTGATGGTGAATGTGCTTGGCCAGCATATGGACGGGGCCATCCAGGCATTCAGCACAGCGGATGAAGAAGCAAACCGGCTTGGTGTAGCGCCCAAGCTTCATATATATGGCAAGACCGAGAGCAAAACCGGCCGCAAAATGGGCCATATCAACCTGCTCTGCAAGGACACCGGAGACGGCTTGGCCTGGGTGGAGCAAACTAACCTTTGGAGGAACTGACCAGATATGATCGAACGTTACAGCAGACCTGAGATGCGGGCCATTTGGACCGAAGAAAATAAATTCAACGCTTGGCTGGAAGTGGAGCTTTGCGCCTGCGAGGCTTGGGCCGAGCTGGGAGTTATCCCGCAAGAGGATGCCGCCAAGCTGCGCAAGGATGCCAAATTCAATATCGACCGCATTAATGAAATTGAGCTGGAAACACGCCATGATGTCATTGCCTTCACCCGTGCGGTATCCGAGAGCCTGGGCGCGGAGCGTAAATGGGTGCATTACGGCTTAACCTCCACGGACGTTGTGGATACGGCGCTTGGATATCTGCTGCGTCAGGCGAACGAGATTTTGGAGAAGGACATCATTAACTTCATCGAGATTCTAAAGGAAAAAGCTCTGGCCTACAAAGACACTCCGATGATGGGACGCACCCACGGTGTACACGCCGAGCCAACGACCTTTGGTCTGAAAATGGCCCTCTGGTACGAGGAAATGAAACGTAACCTGGAGCGTTTCCGCCATGCCGCAAACGGCGTACAGTTCGGTAAAATCTCCGGCGCTGTCGGCACCTATGCCAACATCGACCCGTTCGTCGAAGAATTTGTCTGCCGCAAGCTGGGTACCAGCCCGGCACCAATCTCTACACAGACGCTGCAGCGTGACCGTCACGCGGAATATATGGCAGCGCTGGCGCTTGTGGCTACGTCCCTGGACAAATTTGCTACAGAAATCCGCGCCCTGCAAAAGAGCGAAATCCGCGAGGTTGAAGAGGCTTTTGCGAAAGGCCAGAAGGGTTCGTCGGCCATGCCGCATAAACGCAATCCTATCGGCTGCGAGAATATTTCCGGCCTGTCCCGCGTCATTCGCGGACACATGGTTACTGCTTACGAGAACGTGCCGCTGTGGCATGAACGCGATATCTCGCACTCCTCGGTGGAGCGGATTATCCTGCCGGATGCGACCATGCTGCTGAACTATATGCTGAACCGCTTCGGCAACATCGTGAAGAACCTGACCGTCTTCCCGGAAAATATGAAGCGCAACATGAACCGCACCTTCGGCGTTCCGTTCTCCGGCCGCATCCTGACCAAGCTGATCGACAAAGGCTTCAGCCGCGAGCAGGCCTACGATACGGTGCAGCCGCGTGCAATGCAGGCCTGGGAAGAGCAAACCCAGTTCCGCGACATCGTCGAAGCGACACCGGAAATCACCGCCGTGCTCAGCCCGGAAGAGATCGAGGATGCATTCAACCCTTCCTGGCACCTTAAGCATGTGGACACCATCTTCCGCAAGCTGGAACTTATCTAATTTAAAAGGTAAGTTAGTGGTGAACTGAGGAACGCAGCAATAAAATGGCGTGAAGTAGCGGGAAGAGCGGATTATTCTTAATCAAGCGCAACTGGAAGCTTGAAATATAAGGTGCGGTAAAAGAGGAACGGAGAGAAATTTTGGAACTGTAGAAGCGTTAGCGTTCGCCTTTATCCTCGGATTTCTACCGCGAGCAGCGGTTCAAATCAGGAAATCTGAGGATAACAGCGATCGGAAGTCCAAACATTTCTTGCAGTGGATCTTATTTGCCAGACCGTTGTTACGGGCTTTTGATTGAGCGGGGAAGAATCCGTGCTTAGTGCGTTTTTTAGCCAGAGTATAAGCAAGATCATTAGTTCAAGGGAGGAAAGGTCATGACATACCCTGCCGTATCCACGGCTGTGGATCTCGTAAATGCACCGCTGCTCTACAAAGGAAAGGTTCGCGAATTGTACGATCTGGGGGAAGAGGTGCTGATCGTCGTCACGGACCGGATCTCCGCGTTCGACTATGTGCTTGACCCGGCGGTGCCGGAGAAGGGCAATGTGCTTAACCGGCTCAGTGCCTTCTGGTTCGGCAAAACTCAGGAGCTGATAGAGAACCACGTCGTACACATTGATGTGGATAAGCTTGGAGACGTTGTGCGGGACAAGGAAGCGCTGAGAAACCGCATCATGGTTGTCCGCAAGGCGGAGCGCATTGATATTGAATGTGTCGTGCGCGGCTGCATTACCGGCGGCGGCTGGCGGCAGTATCAGGAGACCGGCAAGGTGAACGGAATCGCGCTTCCCGCAGGACTCCGCAAAAATGCAGTGCTGTCCCAGCCGATCTTCACGCCTGCAGCCAAAAACGATGTCGGCCACGACGAGGATATCCCTTTTGAGAAGATGCAGGAGCTGATTGGCGCAGAGCTTGCCCTGGAGCTTAAGGAGAAGAGCCTGAAGCTGTTCGCTTTTGCCAGAGAGTACTGTGAAGAGCATGGGATTATTCTCGCGGATTGCAAATTCGAGTTCGGGCTGCTGGACGGCAAGGTGATTCTGATCGACGAGATTTTTACACCGGATGCTTCACGTTTCTGGTCCAAGGAAAAATACGAACTGGATATCGAAATCGACAGCATGGACAAAGAGCCGGTACGGACGTATCTGTCCGCATCCTCCTGGGACAAGAACAGCACCCCGGACCCGCTCCCTGCTGAAGTCGTAGAAGAAACCACCCGCCGTTATCTGGATATTTATCATCGTCTCACCGGCAAGTCTTTATAGAGTGTGAAATGAGCAAAATCAACTGTAGCATCTGCTAATTGCACTCTCTGCAGTTATTTTGCACAAAGTATATGTCATTTTTAATTTAATTGTATTTGGTACAGCTAAAATGGATGAAATGGCCTTAAATAGCTGTTATTCCGAAATGTAACTGTAGAGAATACAACTAAACTTGATTTTGCCGGAGATATGGAGAGAATAGCTGCACAATATGCAGTTAATTGAATTGTAATTTTGTGCTCATTAAATTTTAGGAGGAACTACAAGCGTATGTTAAAAGCGACAGTCTATGTCACCATTAAGAAGAGTGTGCTCGATCCCCAAGGTGTAGCCGTGCAAGGAGCGCTGCATTCCGTAGGTTTTCAAGAGGTTGAATCTCTGCGTATCGGCAAGTATATGGAGCTGACTCTCGATACCGACAACCGCACTGAAGCGGAAGGACGTCTGAAGGAAATGTGCGAGAAGCTGCTGGCCAACACGGTGATCGAGGATTACCGCTACGAATTGGAGGACTAAAAGTCATGAAATTTGCTGTACTTGTCTTTCCCGGCTCCAATTGCGACATTGACTGCTACAAAGCGGTAGAAGACAGCCTCGGCGAATCAGTAGATTATGTATGGCATACCGCGACAGACCTGTCGGCGTATGACTGCATTCTTGTGCCGGGCGGGTTCTCTTATGGTGATTATCTGCGCTGCGGCGCGATTTCCCGGTTCGCTCCGGTTATGGCTGAAGTGGCCAAGGCCGCGGAGCAAGGCAAATTCGTGCTCGGCATCTGCAACGGGTTCCAAATTCTGACCGAAGCAGGGTTGCTGCCGGGAGCACTGCGCCGCAACATGTCGATGAAGTTCCGCTGTCATGACACAGTGCTTAAGGTCGTTAATAACACAACCCCATTTACTATTGATTATGCGAAGGATGAAGAGATCGTCATCCCGATCGCACATGGCGAAGGCAACTATTACTGTGATGAGGAGACTTTGGCATCGCTCAAAGCAAACAATCAGATCGTATTCACATACAGTGACAACCCTAACGGCTCGGTAGCCGATATTGCGGGTATCAGCAACGCAGCAGGCAATGTGGTTGGCATGATGCCTCACCCGGAACGCGCGGCTAACAGCCTGCTCGGTTCGGAGGACGGCAAACGGATGTTCACATCCATTCTCAAGACATGGAGGGATCGTTATGACGCAGCAAGTATCCGCTAAGGAGCCGACTGCAGAGCAAATCGCGGAGCAGAAGATTTATAGTCAATTCGGAGTTTCGGACAGCGAATATGAGCTGATCACTTCTTTCATGGGCCGTAAGCCGAACTATACGGAAATCGGTGTTTTCAGCGTAATGTGGTCTGAACACTGCGCCTATAAGAACTCCAAGCCGCTGCTGGGACGTTTCCCGACAAGTGGACCGCGTGTTCTAATGGGACCGGGCGAAGGTGCAGGAATCGTGGACATCGGAGACAATCAGGCAGTGGTCTTCAAAATCGAAAGCCATAACCATCCGTCGGCAGTAGAGCCTTATCAGGGCGCGGCGACCGGTGTGGGCGGGATTATCCGCGATATTTTCTCCATGGGTGCAAGACCGGTGGCGCTGATGAACTCTCTGCGGTTCGGGAAGCTCGAGAGCGACCGTGTAAAATATTTGTTCGAGCATGTCGTGTCCGGTATTGCAGGCTACGGCAACTGTATCGGTATTCCGACCGTGGGCGGCGAAATTATGTTCGACAACAGCTATGACGGCAATCCGCTGGTCAACGCGATGTGTGTCGGACTGATCGACCATGATAAAATCCAGCGCGGTGTCGCCAAAGGTGTAGGCAACCCCGTGTTCTACGTAGGTCCTCCAACGGGCCGT
The DNA here is from genome assembly GCF_056120445.1 of Paenibacillus sp. sgz302115. Classification (NCBI taxonomy): domain Bacteria; kingdom Bacillati; phylum Bacillota; class Bacilli; order Caryophanales; family Paenibacillaceae; genus Paenibacillus; species Paenibacillus sp. sgz302115. The sequence continues at coordinate 111,776 of NZ_JBVYOK010000018.1, read as the reverse complement.
GACGGTATTCATGGCGCGACCTTTGCCTCTGTGGAATTGAGTGAAGAGTCGGAAGCCAAGAAAACAGCGGTGCAGGTCGGCGATCCGTTCATGGAAAAGCTGGTGATGGAATCCTGTCTGGAGCTGATCGACAGCGGCATCGTACTTGGTATTCAGGATATGGGCGCAGCGGGGCTTACCTGCTCCAGCGCCGAGATGGCGAGCAAAGCAGGCAACGGCCTGGAGCTGTACCTGGATCAGGTGCCGCAGCGTGAAGAAGGCATGACCCCTTATGAGATGATGCTGTCTGAATCGCAGGAACGGATGCTGTTCGTGGTTGAGCCTAAGGATGAGGCGCAGGCACAGGAGATTTTTGACCGCTGGGGGGTTATCTGCCGCAAAGTGGGCAAGGTAACCGATGACGGCCGCTTGAAGCTGTTCCATCATGGCGAGGTTGTCGGCGACATGCCGGTAAAAGCTCTGGTAGACGAATGCCCGATCTATAAAAAGCCTTCAACCGTTCCTGCCTACTATGAAGAGAACGCAACTGTCGATACGCTGCGCTATGATGAAGTAACCGATCTGGGCGGCGCACTGCGCACCGTGCTCGCTTCACCTACAGTAGCAAGCAAAGCATGGGTGTATAACCAGTACGATTATATGGTGCGGACCAGTACGGCGGTTCGTCCCGGCTCTGATGCGGCTGTGGTTACCATCCACGGAACACGTAAGGGCCTGGCAATGACTACAGACTGCAACGGACGTTATGTGTATCTGGACCCTGAAGTGGGCGGACGGATTGCCGTCAGCGAAGCGGCGCGTAACATTGTCTGCTCCGGTGCGAAGCCGCTGGCCATTACGGACAACCTGAATTTCGGCAGCCCGGAGAAGCCGGAGATTTTCTGGCAAATGGAACGTGCTGTAGACGGTATGGCTGAAGCTTGCCGCGTGCTGGATACGCCGGTTATCGGCGGTAACGTCAGTCTGTATAACGAAAATGCTACCGGCGCGATCTATCCGACACCGGTTGTCGGCATGGTCGGTCTGGTTGAGGATACCGATCATATTACGACTCAGGCTTTCAAACAGGAAGGCGATGCGATCCTGCTGCTCGGAGTAACCAAAGCCGAGCTTGGCGGCAGTGAATTCCAATATGCTGTACACGGTCTGACCGAAGGCCGTCCGCCGGCACTGGATCTCGCAACCGAGCAGAAGCTGCTGGATGCTGTCCTTGGCGTCATCCGCAGCGGGCTGGTCCGCTCGGCACATGACCTCTCCGAAGGCGGCTTGGCTGCTGCGCTGGCTGAGAGCTGCATCAGCGGTTCTATCGGTGCGAATATCGAGCTGTCCGCTGGCGGGCTGCGTCCTGACGTGGCGCTGTTCAGCGAGAGCCAATCCCGCATTGTGCTGACTTCGGCACCTGAACGTGCGGAAGAGCTGAAAGCGGCGGTTGCCGCTTACGGTGTACCGGTGGAAATCATCGGAACTGTCGGTGGAGACAGATTGCGTGTTCATCTGGACGGCACAGCCGCTCTGGACGAGTCTGTAACAGAACTCAAAACTATTTGGGAGGATGCTATTCCATGTCTTATGAAATAAAGACCGGGAACAAGCAGGAGACCCCAATCCTGTGGACCGGCGACTTTTATAACGAAGGAACGGGCTCGGGAGATATTTTTGACACCTTAAAAGAGGAGTGCGGCGTTTTCGGGGTCTTCGGACACCCGGAAGCCGCCTCCATGTCCTACTATGGACTGCATGCCCTGCAGCACCGGGGAGAAGAGAGCGCGGGCATCTGCGTGGCGGATGGACGCGACTTCAACTATCACCGCGGCATGGGCCTGGTAAAGGAAGTGTTCGATAAAGACAAAATTGCCTCACTGATCGGCAATATGTCTATCGGACATGTGCGCTATTCCACCAGTGGTGACAGCCGGCTGACCAATGCACAGCCGCTTGTCTTTAAATATCGCGATGGAGATCTGGCGATTGCCACTAACGGGAATATTGTAAACGAGCCGCTGATCCGCAAGCAGCTTGAGCAAAGCGGCTCGATCTTCCAGACGACAAGCGACACCGAAGTGCTGGCGCATTTGATTGCGCGCTCGCAGAAGGATTTTGTCGAAGCGACCAAAGATGCTTTGCAGCAGCTCGTGGGCGGATTCGCCTTCCTGTTGATGACCAATGACAAGCTCATTGTGGCTTCCGACCCGCATGGCCTGCGTCCGCTTGTTATGGGACGGGTAGGCGAAGCCTATGTCTTCGCTTCGGAATCCTGTGCGCTAGAAGTCATCGGCGCGAAGTTCGTCCGCGACATTGAGCCAGGCGAGCTGCTGGTGCTTGATCAGAACGGCCTCCTGGAAGACCGTTTCACCGAGCCGAAGCGCAAGGCGCTGTGTGCGATGGAATATATTTATTTTGCCCGGCCGGACAGCGATCTGAACGGCTCCAACCTGCACGCCGCCCGCAAGCGGATGGGTAGCCGGATGGCGCTGGAGGCGTTCGTTGACGCCGACATTGTAACCGGCGTGCCTGACTCCAGCATCTCGGCGGCCATCGGTTATGCCGAGCAGACAGGCATCCCTTACGAGCTTGGCCTGATCAAAAATAAATACACCGGCCGGACCTTCATCCAGCCGAGCCAAGAGCTGCGCGAGCAGGGCGTAAAGATGAAGCTGAGCGCCGTCCGCCGCGTCGTTGAAGGCCAGCGCGTCGTCATGATTGACGACTCCATTGTGCGCGGTACAACTTCGCGCCGGATCGTCAACCTGCTGCGTGAAGCCGGTGCGACCGAGGTCCATGTGCGGATTACCTCGCCGCCGTTCAAGAACCCTTGCTTCTACGGCATTGATACACCGGACCGACGTGAACTGATCGCCTCCTACAAGACGATTGAAGAAATGTGTAAGGAGATCAACGCCGACTCGCTGGCATTCCTCACACCGGAGGGCCTGATCCAGTCCATCGGCGGCCATAACAGCAGCGATTACAAAGGCGGCTTGTGCCTCTCCTGCTTCGATAACGATTACCCGACGCAGGTGGATTTCGGCGGGGAAGAGAAAGACGGGTGTAGCTGCTAGTTTGGGCCATCCCCCTAAATGTGGTCATCCCCCTAAGTCCCCCTTGCAAAGGGGGATTCCGGAGGGCGCTGCCCTCCGGCCACCCGAAAGCTTGGCGGTAGGAGTTTGCTTTAAACTTTCTAAGCTAGCGTGGGTGCGGGTGCCCGCTTTGTCCTGACGGACACGCTCTACGGCGCTGCGAGCCCCGGCGGCATGCTGCCTCGCCGGGCCTGAAAGCTCAAGAACCTGACCTGTTTGCTCCGCAAAATTGGAGGTTCTCTCGCTCTAATGGCGCGCACGGCTTCGCCCCGTGCGCGAGCAAGCTCGCGCCCCCGCCTGTTTGCTGACGCAAAAGCGGGGAGGCTCTCGCCTAAGGACGCGCACGGCTTCGCTCCGTGCACAAGAAGCTCGCGCCCCCCGCCTGTTTGCTAACGCAAAAGCGGGGGAGCTCTCGCTAAGTGAGGCGCCCTTGGCGAAGCCGGGCGCCGAGCCTGCTGCCCCTGTGCAAGGCGCGTACAGCGGCTTGCGGCTGGGTTTGCCCCCGGTGGCTTGAGTCATGGAGAGGAAGTTTGGAACTGTAGGAGCGATAGCGTTCGCCTTTATATTTGGATTTCTACCGCGAACAGCGGTTTCAAATCAGGAAATCCAAATATAACAGCGACCGGAAGTCCAAACATTCCTCGTAATGACGATTATAGCCACCAACCAAATCCTGCCGCCCCGAAACCGCGCTCTAAACTAACTAAAATGAGGTGTCCAAAAGTGTCGGAAGCTTATAAAAACGCCGGAGTGGATATTGCGGCTGGCAATGAAGCGGTAGAACGCATGAAGAAGCATGTGAAGCGCACCTACCGTCCTGAAGTCATGACGGAGCTGGGCGGCTTCGGCGCGCTTTTCGGCTTGAATAAAGACAAATACGAAGAGCCGGTGCTCGTATCGGGAACCGATGGCGTAGGCACGAAGCTCAAGATCGCTTTCGCGGCGGATCGCCACGACACGATTGGTATTGATGCCGTAGCGATGTGTGTGAACGATATTGTGGTACAGGGTGCAGAACCGCTGTTCTTCCTGGATTATCTGGCTTGCGACAAGGTCGTGCCGGAGAAGATCGAGGCGATTGTAGCCGGAATCGCTGAAGGCTGCCACCAGGCAGGCTGCGCCTTGATCGGCGGCGAGACTGCCGAGATGCCGGGTATGTACGCTGCGGGCGAATATGATATCGCCGGATTTACGGTTGGCGTGGCTGACAAGGCCAAGCTGGTGACAGGTGCGGACATTGCACCGGGGGACACGGTAATCGGCCTTGCTTCCAGCGGTGTGCACAGCAACGGGTTCTCGCTGGTGCGCAAGCTTTTGCTGGAGGATGGCGGCTACGGGCTGAACGATGTGGTTCCTGAGCTGGGCGCTCCGCTTGTGGATGTGCTGCTGGCTCCTACCAAGATTTATGTGAAGCCGTTGCTGGCGCTGCTGGAGCAGCTTCCGGTCAAGGGCATGGCCCATATTACAGGAGGCGGGTTCATCGAGAACATTCCGCGCGTGCTGCCTGAGGGTGTGAACGTGGAAATTAATTATGGCTCCTGGCCGATTTTGCCGATCTTCGATTTGCTGCAGAACAAAGGCAATGTGAGCAACCGTGATATGTTCACCACCTTCAATATGGGTGTGGGCCTGGTGCTGGTTGTCGCTGAGGCGGATGGACAACATGCGCTGGAGCTGCTCCAAGCAAGCGGGGAAGAAGCCTACCTGATCGGCAGAGTGACTGAAGGGGAACGCAAGGTTACCTTTACGGGAGCTGAAGTGTGATGCAATGGAGCCGGATCGCTGTGTTTGCCTCCGGGCAGGGCAGCAATTTTGCCGCACTGGCAGAGGCTGAGAAGGCCGGTAAGCTTGGCGGAGGCCGCATTGAGCTGTTGGTCTCCGACAGGCCGGAAGCGCCTGTGGCACAGCGTGCGGAGGAGGCGGGCATTCCATCTCTTCTGCTGCGGCCGAAGGACTTCGCAAGCCGGGAGCTTTATGAGGCAGAGATTGTAGCCGAGCTGCAGCGCCGGGACATCGGACTGGTCGTGCTGGCAGGATACATGCGCCTGATTACGCCGGTGCTGCTGACGCCATACGCCGGACGGATCGTTAACATTCATCCCTCGCTGCTGCCGGCCTTTGCCGGAAAAGACGCGATAGGCCAAGCGCTGGATTACGGCGTGAAGCTGACGGGAGTGACAGTGCATTTTGTTGATGGGGGCATGGATACCGGTCCGGTAATCGCTCAGCGCAGTGTTGCCGTAGAGCCTCAGGATACTGCTGAATCGTTAGCGGAACGTATCCATAAGGTGGAGTATGAGCTGTATCCTGAAGTTGTGGGCGCTTTAGCTGCTGGAAAGATAGAACTGGATGGCAGAAAGACGGTTATCCGATAGTAGCGGCAACAATCGACCTTCCCGTCCGGACAAGCCCCAGCGTTTCTGATATTTCTCGGGAAATATCGCGCGGCGGGTACCCGGGTGTCGAGCGTCAGTAGATTTTGCTTGCATTGCAGACGTTTGTCGTAAACGCGGCTTCTAAAGATAGCGGCAATAAATGGGCAAGATCATTTTCACAGCGTTATTTTTCACATAGCAGATCAGATTACCAGAAACTAAATCTTGTATTTTCCGGAGGAGGACTATTCAAAGTGAGTATCAAAAGAGCGCTGGTCAGCGTATCGGACAAACAGGGCATCGTGGATTTTTGCCGCGAGCTGTCTGCATTGGGCGTAGAAATCATCTCTACAGGCGGCACCAGCACACTTCTCGCCAAAGAAGGCGTACCGGTCATCGGTATTTCCGATGTGACAGGGTTCCCGGAAATTATGGACGGACGTGTTAAAACACTCCATCCCGCCGTACACAGCGGCCTTCTGGCAGTTCGTGACAACGAAGAGCATACGAAGCAGATGCAGGAATTGGGTCTCGACTACATCGACCTGGTAGTGGTTAACCTGTATCCGTTCGCAGAGACGATTGCTAAGCCTAATGTATCCTACGAGGAAGCGATCGAGAACATTGACATCGGCGGACCGACAATGCTGCGTTCGGCGGCGAAGAACCATGCTTTTGTCAGTGTGGTGGTGGATGCAGCCGATTATGCGACTGTACTTGAGGAAGTGCGCGCAGGTGGAGATACGACTCTTGAAACACGCAAACGTCTTGCGGCAAAAGTGTTCCGCCACACGGCGGCTTATGATGCCTTGATTTCTGATTATCTGGCGAATGTGACCGGTGAACCGCTGCCGGAGCGCTATACTGTGACTTACGAGAAAATCCAGGATCTGCGTTATGGCGAGAACCCGCACCAGAAGGCTGCATTCTACCGCAAGCCGCTGGCTGCGCAGGATACGCTCACGGCTGCTGAGCAGCTGCATGGCAAAGAGCTGTCCTACAACAATATCAACGATGCCAATGCAGCGCTGCAGATCGTGAAGGAATTCGAAGAACCGGCTGTTGTGGCGGTTAAGCATATGAATCCTTGCGGTGTGGGTGTAGGGGCAAGCGTATATGAAGCTTATCAAAAAGCGTACAACGCCGATCCAACCTCTATCTTTGGCGGCATTGTTGCGGCGAACCGGATTATTGACTCCGATACCGCGAATATGCTGAAGGATATTTTCCTCGAAATCGTTCTGGCGCCGGGCTTCACGGACGAAGCGCTGGAGATTCTCACGAAGAAAAAGAATATCCGTCTGCTCAAAATCGGCAATCTCAGCACCGCTGCGGCCCGCAAATCCAGCTTTGTAGTAACCTCCATTGAGGGCGGTATGGTTGTGCAGGAGAGCGACGTGCATTCCGTTAATCCTGAGGAGCTGCAGGTTGTGACCAACCGCAAGCCTACAGAGGAAGAATTGAAGCAACTGCTGTTCGGCTGGAAGGTCGTTAAGCATGTGAAATCCAATGCCATCGTGCTTGCTGCGGATGATATGACAGTCGGCGTAGGCGCAGGCCAGATGAACCGTGTCGGTGCGGCCAAGATCGCCATTGAGCAGGCCGGGGAGAAAGCCAAAGGCTCCGTGCTGGCTTCCGATGCCTTTTTCCCAATGGGAGATACGCTGGAAATGGCGGCGAAGGCAGGAATTACCGCTGTTATTCAGCCGGGAGGCTCCATCAAGGACGAAGAGTCAATTAAGGTTGCTAATGAATATGGTATTGCCATGGTCTTTACCGGCGTTCGCCATTTCAAACACTAGAACGCCGGGGAGGGCTTCATTTCAATGGATATTTTAGTAGTTGGCGGCGGCGGCCGGGAGCATGCAATCATCTGGAGCCTGTCCCGCAGCCCCAAAGCCGGTAAAATCTACTGCGCCCCCGGCAATGCCGGGATTGCGCAGCTTGCGGAGTGTGTGCCAATCGGCGTATTCGAGTTCGATAAACTGGTAGCGTTTGCCAAGGAGCGGGAGATCGACTACGTTGTCATCGGACCGGATGATCCGCTTGCGGCTGGCATCGTCGATGCGTTCGAAGCGCATAGTATCCCTGTATTCGGGCCGCGCAAGAATGCAGCGGAAATTGAAGGCAGCAAAACCTTTATGAAGGACCTGCTCCATAAATACAGCATTCCTACGGCAGCTTACGAGAAGTTCAGCGACTATGAAGCGGCGCTTGCCTACTTGCGTGGCCAGGGGCTGCCGATTGTCATCAAGGCGGACGGGCTGGCCGCAGGTAAAGGTGTAACCGTGGCCTACTCGCTGGAAGAAGCGGAGCTTGCCCTGCGGGATATTATGGTGACCAAGGTGTTCGGGGAGGCCGGTGCACAGGTTGTCATTGAGGAATTCCTTGCCGGGCAGGAAATGTCGATTCTGGCCTTTGTGGACGGGGAGACGGTGCGCCCGATGGCTGCTGCCCAGGATCACAAGCCGGCGTATGACGGGGATAAGGGTCCCAATACCGGAGGTATGGGTACGTATTCGCCGCTGCCGCATATTGATCAGGCCATTATTGATGAAGCGGTGGAGACAATTATCAAGCCGACAGCCAAAGCGATGGTGGCGGAAGGCCGTTCCTTCAGCGGTGTGCTGTTCGCCGGTCTGATGATCTCACCGGACGGCAAGCCGAAGACGATTGAATTCAACGCCCGCTTCGGTGATCCCGAGACACAAGTGGTTCTTCCAAGGCTGAAGAGTGATCTGCTAGAGATTTTCCTTGCCGTAACCGAGGGACGGCTGGCGGACATCGAGATCGAATGGAGCGAGGAAGCGGCGGTCTGCGTGGTATTGGCTTCGGAAGGGTATCCCGGAACGTATCCCAAGGGTGTGCCGATTGCCGGGCTTGAGAACAGACCGGATGAGCTGATCTTTCATGCCGGAACCGCACGCGGCGAAGACGGAAGCTGGGTAACGAACGGCGGCCGGGTGCTTGGAGTCGTTGGCATGGGCGCAACCATTGCCGAGGCGCGTGCAGCGGCATATGCCAGCGCAGAAACAATTTCTTTTTCCGGGATGCACAAGCGCAGCGATATTGCAATGAAGGCACTTGTCTGAGGATAAAGAACTGTATTACAGCAGGCTTTTACGCTATTAGTCCTAAAAAAGGACTGACAAGTGATAGAAGAAGTGCTATAATACAACTCGTACGGGGGAAAAATGTGCGGAAATATACAGATAAAGGGTCTTTCCTTTCAGGAAAGGCCTTTTTTAAATCATTAGCTTCAAGGGGGAATTACTTTTGAGTAAGGTTGGAAGAAATGAGTTGTGCCCATGCGGAAGCGGGAAAAAATATAAAAGATGCTGTCTGGACAAAGAAAAATCCGCAGTCCAATCCATATTGCGGATGGTAACAACCGAGGAAGCGGCTGCCTATGAGCCGGCAGATATCCAGCCGGAAATAGAACAGCCGGTCCAGGCAGCCGCGATCCGGCCTGAGAGCAAGCTTACATTGACCAAGCTGAAAAAAATGGTGGCGCGTGAGCTGCAATGGGAGCATCCGGCCCATGAGCAACTGGCGCTGCAGCTTATTGAGAGTATGCGGAACCAATATGAGCGGGAGCTGATTTATGAAGCGCTGGTGTTGTGGAACGGCTATTCCCGCCAGACTAAGCCTGCCGTGAAGAAGACAGGCTCCTTCTGCGCGGCTATTGAGTATCTGCTGTCCGAGGAGTACGGCTTCAATATTTCGCAGGCTGAGCTTGCCGGAAAATATGAGGTTACAACGGCGACGATTTCACGCAAGGTTAAGGAAATGCTTAACTATATCGAGGAGTACGGGATGGGCGGCGAGGCTGATGAGCTTCTGGCGCTGAACGGCCCGGGCACACCTAAGGATAAAGCGCAGGCTCTGCTCTACAAGGCGATGGAAGCGACTTCTTCCAAACGGAGAATACAACTGGCACAAGCAGCGCTGGAAATGTATCCGGGCAGCTCTGACGCTTATCTCATTCTGGCCGAGGAGTCGGAGAACGAGGAAGAGGCCCGGGCTTATCTGAAGGCGGGAATCGCTGCAGGCGAACGCGAGCTGGGCGATCTGTTTTTTGCAAAGAATAAAGGACACTTCTGGGGCCTCCATGAGACCCGCCCTTATATCCGCATTTGCAAAAGCTACGCCGAGTCCTGCTGGTTTGGCGGAAACGCCGAAGAAGCGGCGCAGACCCTGGAGCATATCCTTGAGCTGAATACGGAAGACAATACCGGTGCACGCTACCTGCTCGCCGCTGTGTACTTGTACAGCAACCAGTTGGACCTGGCGGAGCAGGTGCTGGAGAAGTACGGCAAGGATGACGCCGCAGCCGCATTTGCCTATGACCGGATCATTCTGGAGTACAAGAAGAACGGAATCACTTCCCAGCTCAAAATGCTGTACCGCGTGGCACGGGGCGTGAACAAGCATGTGCCCGATTACCTGCTGGGTGTGAAGCGTCTGCCGCATAACCTCCCGGATTTTGTCGGGATGGGTGATCCGAATGAGGCAATCGAATATGTGATTATGCACTCCCGTCTATGGGCGAGTGTACCGGACCTGCTCAAGTGGATGCTTAAGCAGTAGGATATCATCCAGACAACCAATCACAGCCGCATGCGGCTGTGATTTTTTTGTTTGTTAGGAGATTATGATTTTCCGCCTCTTGTGGGATAAGGCGTGTATAAAGCTGGGGATAAGCTACTTTTGGTCCCAATTTCCGCAGGACGAATGTGATTCGCTTTACGGAAGGGGCTTGGAGGTTATGATTCCCGGAGTGAAGTGGAAAAAGTGAACTTAAATATACTCAAAAGCGTTCCGTAGGGACGTTAGTGGGAATAAGTAAACTTAATTGGAGTGATTCCAGCTAGAATGTCGCGAATCGACCGTATTAGGTGGACTTTTTCCCACAAACGCTGCTATGGAGCGGAAGGGGACAAAATTAAGTTCCCTTTTTCCACTTGGGTCTGTCCCCGCAGGGCAAGGTGACTCAAGCACAATGCACGATGGGATCACGCGATATCTAACAAAATTCAACGCGAAAAATGACGTATTATATAACATAATGCAGAAAAAAAGAGAATGCAAAAAAAAGAATTGACCTGGGCGAGTTTTATGGTTATATTTGCAATATATTAGGAAATATTATCAAATGCTAGCGAAGCTGCAACGGGGATTTCCGACATTGTGAAGCGTGCCTAAGGGGTGGTTTATTTGAACAATACAACCACGATTCGTACCGAGCTGGAGAGTTTTATAGAACGCGAAGGGCTAAGCTTTAGCCAATTGGGAAGGCTGGCTGGCCTCAACGCAGGTACGGTGAGTTCCATCCTGAAGGGCAACCGGATTATGGCTGTGGATCAGTTGGACCGGATGACTGCGGTGCTGGATCTGAATCAAGGTCATTTCTACGAGCAGTACATTCAGGAGTGCATGGTGGAAGCCGTGCCGAATTGGCGTAGAGTCAGACCCTTGCTGTACCGTTGTGCGGAGCTGGACAAGCTGGACTGTATCGAGCAAATGCTGCCGCTACTGCTCGACAATCTGACTTATTCGCCATTGCTCTTCGAGGTAGCTGAGGAATTCTTCGCGGAAGGCAAGCACGCTGCGGCGGCCCTGCTCTATGAGAGTGTGGCGCTCAGTGAGAGACGGCAGCATTCCGAACGGCTGGCTTTTTGCCAGTATCGTTTGTTTACGCTCCGGCTAAGCGATAATCAGGAGGATAACCTCCAATGTGCGCTGCAATTTGAGCCTTTTGTAGACCGGCTTGACGAGATAGACCAGTTGGATGCACTAAGAGATCTGGCAAATACGTACCGTTCGATGAGACGCTGGGACAAGGTGGATCGGATCGCCCAGGAAATGGGGCGGCTGGCGCATATTCAGCTCTTTACACCTCTCCAACCGGCGAGAGCCGCACAGGAGCAACGCAAGAAGCCGAAGAAACCCATGTTTGTATATTTGGCCTTCTCTTATCTGCTTCGGGGAAATGTCTGTAATGCCAGGGGCGATCATGAGCAAGAGATGCAATATGCATACGCTTATGAAGACTTGAGCTGGGTTAAGGAAACGGATGAGGACACCTTGCATTGGCTGAAGCTGTATAAAGGATGGGCAGAGGCCAATATGTATGTGTCCAAGCTGATGCGCGGGGATGAAAGCGTGCTTGCCGATTATGTAGCTTATATCGAGCAGAACAAGGACGAGCTCTTGGTTGGCTTATTGAACATTACAGCGGCGGCTAACCTGTTTGACTTCAATGTGGATCACATCCTGCAGTATTATGCTTCTGAAATCAACGGTTATATGCAGGTGCAACATCAGGAGGCTGTGGGGGTATATACGAAGCAAGTGGTTTCCGAGCAGCATGCCCGTTTTCTGTATGGGATTGCCCAGTATTATCTGAGGCAATGCTTGTACCTGAAGGGTTTTGAATACTTATTGGTTAGTCTGTTCACGTCATCCCTCATCAACAACGAAACTCACATTCTTGCCTGTGTGAGGTTATTCGAGAAATATAGAGCATTTGCACCCCATGAAATACAACATAAATATCAGAACCTATTAAAAGAGGAGGAAGAAGAACATGAAAAGAAAATTGGCATTCCTATTGGTCGTAGCTAGTTTTGCTTTAGTGTTGGTTATTCCGATTTCTGCAGGGGTCAATCATTCCTTCAGCATTGCCGCTGACTTTCATGGGGGTTAATCTATTTCTATAGTTCTGGAGTTAACGATATAGCTCGGGATAGACCAGTCCTACGGCTGGTCTTTTCTTGATTTCTCCATAAAAATTATCAGAAAAAAATTTCACCCCAAAAAAGGCATAGCCCTCTAAAATACTAACTAAGGAGGGATAAGAGTGAGAGAAGTAGAATGTCTAAAGAAAATTTTGGAAGAAGCCCGGCAAGACCTGAATAATCTGCAATATCAGTACGACTTGGATCATCCAGCCGTGCTTCATCAGTCGATGGTGCTCGACGAACTGATTAATCAATACACGAGAAGCAATGTCGCACAAGTGAGAAAAAGATCGGGTTCAGCAGGCGGCAGACTGCCTGGCGAGGACCTGTGGAACGCCCATTCGCAGATCTATCGTACTGCAAACTCCGCCTCATAAAACAGAGGCAAGAACCACTCTACGCACTACATAGCCTTCTTTGTTTCTTCTAACGATTACAGCAGCGTATGCAATTTCGATTTTAATAGAATGGAATAGCGGGGCGTTACACTGCATGTTTTTCTTTTGAGCAAAGGCTTATAAAGTACTGCTGTTGTTGCGCCTCATATTTCTGTAAGATTCCCCCTCCAAACCTTCCTGCCATAAAATCCAACAACTCTCATCCCCGCTGAAGCGGTATTTGTATTGCCTGGAAAGGACAATGCTTGATAAAATGTCTTCGGAAGAGTATGTTACAAGAAGCGATATGATTAGACAGAAGACAGTGAGGCGAGGATAAATGAGAGAAGGCGAAGACCGGATCGTAGGAATGGAAGATATTGTGCGGGCACATCATGTGCTTCGTGAGGTTATTACCCGTACCCCGCTTCAACTGGATGGGGTGCTGTCGGCCAAATACGGCTGCAATGTGTATCTAAAACGTGAGGACCTGCAGATTGTCCGCTCTTTCAAGATCCGCGGCGCGTATAATATGATTCGCAGTCTGTCTGCAGAGGACAGAGCCAAGGGTATTGTCTGTGCCAGCGCGGGAAACCATGCGCAGGGCGTAGCGTTTTCCTGTAAGGCTCTAGGAATCAAAGGCAAGATCTATATGCCTAGCACCACCCCTAACCAGAAGATTAAGCAGGTCCGGAAGTTCGGCGGCGAGTACGTTGAGGTGATTCTGAAGGGGGACACCTTCGATGATGCGTACGATGAGGCGCTCCAGGCTTGCATTGATCATAGCATGACACTGATCCATCCCTTCGATGAACCGCGGATTATCGCCGGCAACGGAACCATTGCTATGGAGATTATGGAGAGCCTCGACAAGCCGGCGGATTTTGTGTTCGTCACCATCGGCGGAGGCGGCCTGGCTGCCGGTGTCGCGACCTATGTGAAGACGGTTAGTCCGTCCACCAAAGTTATAGGCGTAGAGCCTTCTGGAGCGGCCTCCATGAGTGAAGCGATTGAGCGCGGAGAAGTGGTTACGCTGAAGGAAATCAATAAATTCGTTGACGGAGCGGCTGTGAAGCGGGTCGGCGGATTGACCTATGACATTTGCTCCCGCCGCCTGGATGATGTCGTTAAGGTGCCGGAAGGCAAGGCCTGCACAACCATTCTGGAGATGTATAATGAGAATGCAATTGTTGTAGAACCAGCGGGCTCGCTGCCGATTGCAGCGCTTGATCTGTACCGTGATCAGATCCGGGGCAAAACCGTGGTCTGTATCGTCAGCGGCGGCAACAATGACATTGACCGGATGCAGGAGATCAAGGAGCGCTCGCTGATCTATGAAGGATTGAAGCATTATTTCATGGTTAATTTTCCGCAGCGGGCCGGAGCATTGCGTGAGTTCCTGGCTGAAGTGCTGGGACCCGGGGATGACATCACCCGTTTCGAATACACGAAGAAGAACGACAAGGAGAACGGCCCGGCGCTTGTTGGGATCGAGCTTCAGCACAAGGAGGACTACGCCCCGCTCATCGAGCGGATGCAGCAGAAGGGCGTGGATTATCTGGAGATCAACAAGGACCCGAATTTGTTTAATATGCTGATCTAATATATAAAGGCCCGCCCCAATGATTAAGGGGCGGGCCTTTTGCAATGTAACAGGATCAGGAGAGCGGCGCTTCCGTCTTCAGGTATTGCTTTACACCGTCATCCAGCTTATAGTCATTCTCTTTCATCAGCTTCATGAAGCCTTCCAGCTTTTGCAGAAACGGGCTGCTGCCGGTATTCTTCGACAGAATGCCGCTGTAAGCCTTCTGTGCCTCCAAATCCATCTCCAGGTTGTCATAATGGAAGAGCGGCGTATTGTTCTGCCCGTAAAAGGTATTGATAACATACATGGAATATAAGGTCTTTACCGCTGATATCCGGTTGGATTTGGGATAGGCCTGAATGAACTGCTCCTGGGCCAGCGCTCTGGCGGCAACATCGCCCCAGGAAATGATGAGTCCGTTATCCTTGGAAGAGGGCAGATCTGCTTCTGTACCCATAATCGAAATATAATCACGGATATCGCTGGTAACATACAGCTTATATTTACGGTAGGCTGCATAATCAATTACCGGAAAAAAGGAACCTTCAGCCGTCTCCAGCTTATACCCGCTTTCTCCCGCGCTTTTCAGCAGGCTCCGCAAAGACACGTCCTCTGTGCTCTCGGCCAGCTTGGCCATACTGACTCCCGCTTTGTACACCGAGGTAAGTTTCCGCTGGGTAATGCTGCTGCTGAACTTGCTCTCCCAGGCCTTCAGGGCGGCCTTGTGGAGATTTTCCAGCTTCAGGGTCAATATAGTCGCCTGATAGGGGGTGACCGCATAAATATTGCTGTTCAAGTATTGAATAGCTTCCGGGAGCTTAGCGGAAGAGGCCAGCAGCGTCAGGGCCGTCTTGTAGACGGCATCAGCGTGGCTACCTGTCACCGCAGAAGCCGCCTTGCCGCCTGCGGTGGAAGCCCCGCCGGTGCTGCTTCCTGAACCTTCAGCAAGCACATGCCCGGCAAGGCCTGATTGCAGTCCCACAGCTGCAGCTATTGCTACGGAAAGAATGGTGTGTATCTTCTTCATGGAAGTTTCCTCCTGTATGAGCCCGAAATGAAATCGCCATCTATGATTTGAAAAATATAAATTTCAATCCAAGCCCTCCGGCCACAGCAAGAGCGAGGCTCACCCACGGGGAGAGGGAAATGACCGGAAATAGGTTATCGAGATATACCCCAAGGAATACCGCAATGACAGCGATGCCGATATAGATTCCAAGTCCTTTGATATCGAACTTCTTGGGCTTCGGGGCATCGTCCTCGGATAAGGAGGACATCCATTTCATAATCAGCTCGATGAGGACAATAGAGCCTGCCCCGGCGACCACGATTGTGAAGATGCTGATTTGGCCGAACATACCTGCGGTCCCGGAGCTCCATAGCAGGAAGAGTCCGGCAATTGCGTATATAGCGAAGAGGCCGGTAAGTGCTGCCCAGGGAATCATCAGGTAATAGTTCAGCTTGCTGCGTTCAGTTCGTGCGGGAGCGCTCCCGGCAATCTCCTTGAAATAATCCTCCGGGTGCTCGCCGAAAATCTGCTTGGCATTCTTTCCCTTGCTCTGTCCCTCCAGCAGGAGCGCCGCTGCCTCAAGAAGCAGTTCCTCCGTACGGACAGGATCTAGCCTGCTGGCCCGGAGCGCCAGCAGCATATCTTCATAATAAGAGCGGTTAAACGGTGTCATCTGCTCGCGCAGCACATTATTTTGCTTAATCATAGCTTTGACTTTCATTGTATGGACGTAAACCTCCAGTATGGTTGATCGGTACAGCCTTCAACCTAAAGTATACGTTTGCCTGGCTGCTGTGTGCAAGGACATCCATGCTCCCGGGAATAATCCTTGTGAATAAGTGAACACTGTTAAAGAATCTGCATCTGCTTCACAAACTAGGCTAAAGGAAGGCAGGGAGCGTTATGGAAACTGAGAAAAGACAGCGATTCGGCAAATTCGTGGGTGACGGCTTCGCGCCTGTGCCAACGTATGGAGTAGGGGATTGGGGCAATTCCGATGGCTTCAGCTTATGGGACTCCTCGCAGGATTCGCTGGAGAATGGGCTGGGGGATTGGCCGGGCAGACGGGAAACCCATGATATGTTTCACGACAGCTACGATTGAGTGAAGCGGTAACCTGGCATGTTTGAGGCCTCTTTTGTTCCTTGTGGAGCGAAAGAGGTCTTTTCTGTTGACAATAATAACGCAAGCCGTATAATTAAGATATAAATCTTACTAAATTAATCGGAATTATTATAATTTAAGATAAGTTACCTTTCTGAGGAGGGTTCGGCAATGGAACGGAATATTATCATCCGGCATAACGGGGAAGAATTAACAGCGAGCATCCATTATCCATCCGGTGGAAAAGGGGGCTCAGGGCGCTGCAAGGACCGGGTGCCGCTCGCGGTAATCTGCCACGGGTTCGTAGGCAACCGGATCGGTGTGGACCGGATCTTCGTCAAAGCAGCCCGTGAGCTGGCCTCGGACGGATATATGGTAATTCGCTTTGATTATGCAGGCTGCGGGGAGAGCAGCGGCAATTACGGCAGTGAGGACATGGAATCCATGATTGCCCAGACCCGGGCTGTGCTCGATTATGGCATCAGCTCTGCAGATGTGGATCCGCAGCGTGTAACGCTGATCGGACACAGTCTTGGCGGAGCAGTGGCATTATTGACCGGGGTACGGGACCGCCGGGTCAAGAATCTCGTACTGTGGGCTGCGGTTGGCTATCCGTTCAATGATATCGTAAAGATTGTGGGAAGGGAAGCCTACGACCGTTCGGTTAAGAGCGGGTCTTCGGATTTTGCCGGATATAACTTCACCCCGGTCTACTTCAACTCGCTCGCTGCGTTCCAGCCTTTTCAGGAGGCGGCTAAGTTCAGCGGCGATGTGCTGGTGATTCACGGAACCTCCGATGATGTGATTCCCGTGGACTATGCCTTCCTTTACCAGAAGCTGTTCTGGACACGTCCTGAGGGGCGCTGCGACAAAGAGGTGATTTTTCAGGCTGATCATACATTCTCTTCAGGCCAGGCCCAGACGCAGGTGCTGAAACGGACCAAGGATTGGATGAATCAGCAGGAGCATGTGCAGGAGGAATGGCAGAACTGGATGATATAGGAATACTCCAGACTCGCATTAACTCAGATTAAGCGGTAAAATATAGGGGCAGACCATATACTGGGTTATGGAGGTTGGCACCCTATGAAATTACCGGCATTTTTTATTGCACACGGCTCACCGCTCCTTGCCCTTGAGGATAACGAATATACCCGTTTCCTGGAGCGGCTGGGGGCTGATCTGGGGACGCCACGCGGCATAGTTGTCTTCTCTGCGCATTGGGACAGTCCGGAGCAGCTGCTAACGGTGGACGAACAGCACGAAACCTTGCATGATTTCTACGGATTCCCGGGCGAGCTGTATTCGCTGGCTTATCCGGCTCCGGGTGACCCCGCACTCAGCCGCCGAATCTCCGGGCTGTTTACAGACAAGAATCTTCCTCACCAGCCTGTGCTGGGCCGGGGACTCGACCACGGGGTCTGGGTAATTCTGAAGAAGATGTTCCCGGAAGCCGATATTCCGGTAGTGGTCTTGTCTGTCGATTCCTTGCGTTCCCCTGAGGAGCAGTACCGTATCGGCCAAATGCTGGCGCCGCTGCGCGATGAGGGAATTCTGCTGATTGGAAGCGGCGGCCTGGTACACAATCTGCGCTTGCTTAAACAGGATGACCAGCCGGAGCAATGGGCGCTCGACTTCGATGCCTGGATAGCGGAGGGCCTTACAGCATGGGATTTGCCAACACTGTTCAGCTATGACACGAAAGCGCCGCATGCACGTAATGCGGTTCCTACATACGGAAGGGAGCATTTTGTTCCGCTCTTCTATATTATGGGAACGGCCGATGAAGGCAGAAGGGCGCAGCTAATGATTCAGGCTTACCAATACGGAACACTCAGCCTGAATTGCTGGATGATTGACTAGACATACAATAAACGCAGGATACAGCCGGACACATGGGCTGTATCCTTTTTAATGCGCCGGGATCAAGACAAATGCTGCCCGCTGTGATTAAATGGAAGATAACTGACAGCACAGCAAAACGACGGCTGCTTGCGAAGCAAGCTTTGCTGTGAAATAAATTCAAGAGAAATTAGGAGGAAACAAAACATATGACCCTTAGTGGCTATTCTTCCCGTCTTATATTATGCTGCATGCTTGCGGGCCTGCTGCTCTCCGCCTGCGGAGCCCAGCAGCCGGAGGCCGTACCCTCTCCGACGGATGCGCCTACCCTCGCGCCATCGCCTTCTGCTTCTGCCGAGCCATCGCCGACAGCCGAGCCTGCCAGTGGAGGGCTAACCTCCGGTCTGACAGGGCTTCCGGTCCAGGATAGCGTGCTCCCCCGGCCGCTAGCGGTAATGATCAACAACGCGCCGGCCGCCCGGCCGCAATCAGGAATCAGCGAGGCCGATATCTTGTATGAGGTGCTGGCCGAAGGAGGGATTACGCGGCTGATCGGGATCTTCCAGAGCCATACCGGCGTCGTCAAAATCGGACCCATCCGCAGCATCCGCCCCTATCTGATCGACCTTGGCGAGAGCTACGGGGGCGTGACGGTACACGCTGGAGGAAGCCAGGCGGCATATGCCATTCTCCAGAAGGAGAAAAAGGATGACATGGACGAGATTGGCCGGGCCGGGGCTTATTTCTGGCGGGACAAGGAACGTAAAGCGCCGCATAATCTGTACAGCAATGCCGCCAAGCTGCGCGAGGGGGCGGACAAGCTCGGATACGCCGGGACCGTACAGGTTCCGGGCTATCTTTTCACAAATCCAGATTATATTCCAGTCGAAGGGGAGCCTGCTGCTGAGTTCAATGTTCAGTTTCAGCTAAAGAGCTATACTGTGGGTTATAAATACAGTGAGGAACGGGGAACTTATCTAAGATGGGTGAACGGCAGTCCGCATCTGGATCTGAACAACGGGAATCCGGTGGAAGCCGCCAATGTCATCGTGCTGGGAGCGGATCATAAGGTGCTGGATGATGTGGGGAGACTGCAAATTGATGTGGAGCTGGGGGGAGAAGCACTGCTCTTTCAGCGTGGACAAGTGATCAAGGGCAGATGGGCACGCAAGCCGGATGATGTGATCCGCTTTGTGAAGAAGGACGGCAAAGAGGCGCTCCTGTATCCCGGCGTGACCCATTTTCTGATTGTGCCGAACAGCCCGTCCTTCGACAGCCATGTAGATATCTCGCCGGCTCCCGGCAAGGCTTGAAGCAGCGGAAAACCATGCAAATCTGACAATTGTTATGGATATTCTAGAAATATGTCATTTTAATGTTAAAAAGTTCGGTTCTTTGTCTTCAATACCTTCTATCGATATGATAAGATAACAAGGGTTGTCATTCATTTTCATGATGTTTACATATGAATGGCTTCACATTTCATTTACACGGCAATTTTATGTAAAGGGGCTTAATCGAATGAAGTTGAGAAAAAAGGACATATTCTTTGAGACATTGGAAAATATGGCCGATACCATTGTCCAGGCGGCAGACTATTTCGCTCAGAATATTACCTCTCTCCGGGAAAATGTCGAGAACTTCGCAGCGGTGATGAAGAAATATGAATCCCAATGCGACACTTACACGCACACCATCATCAAGGAACTGAACAAAACGTTCATCACTCCGCTGGAACGGGACGACATTATGGACCTCACTACAAGCATGGATGATGTAATTGACGGTCTGGAAGCTTCAGCCTCACGTTTCTATATGTACAGCCTGCTGGATCCGGATGAATACATCGTGCAGTTCGCAGAGATTCTCCGCCAGTCCGCCTATGAAATTCAAAAAGCGGTTCACCTGCTCTCCCAGAAGAAGCTGCTTGCGATCCGCGAGTATACGATCCGTCTAAACGATCTGGAGAATCAAGGCGACGAAGTGCTCCGCATCTGCACCAAAGCCCTGTTCGAAACCGTTAAGGACCCTATTGAGCTGATCAAGCGCAAAGAGGTGTACGAGCGGCTCGAAACTACAACCGATAAATGCGAAGATGTAGCTAACATGCTGGAATCGATCATCATGCGCAACTCATAAGGGGCTTAGAAATATGGAAACATCATTATTTGTGCTAGGATTTGTTATTTTTCTCGCGCTTGCCTTCGATTTCATCAACGGGTTCCATGATACGGCCAACGCCATCGCCACCTCGGTATCAACACGGGCGCTTCGGCCGCGCACAGCCATTCTTCTGGCAGCCTCGATGAACTTTATTGGCGCATTGCTCTTTACCGGAGTAGCCAAAAAAATCGGCGGCAGCATCACCGATCCCACCCTGCTGGACAACGGGGTAGATATCGTCATAGCTACGCTGATCGCCGCGATTATCTGGAACCTGGTTACCTGGTGGCTCGGCATCCCTTCCTCCTCTTCCCATGCGCTTATCGGTGCGCTCGCGGGAGCGGTATATGTGGGAGCAGGCGATGAGCATATCAAATGGCACGGCTTCATTGAAATTGTCGAGGGGCTGATATTCTCCCCGCTGATTGCTTTTGTTATCGGTTATATCGTCATGACGATTCTGAAATGGATCTTCGCCAGACGCAGCCCGCATACGGTAAACAAAGGCTTCCGCTCGATGCAGATCATCACTGCAGCCTTTCAGTCTTTCACGCACGGTACGAACGACGCCCAAAAGGCGATGGGGATCATTACCTTTGCGCTCGTAACCTCGGGCCGGCTCGATACAATGGAGGTTCCACTCTGGGTTAAGATTGCTACAGCAACCTCAATGGCGCTTGGTACGTCAATTGGCGGCTGGAAGATCATCAAGACTATGGGAACGAAGATTTTCAAGATTGAGCCGATCAACGGCTTCGCAGCGGATATTTCCGCCGCTTCCGTTATTTTCTCAGCTACATTGCTGCATTTGCCGGTAAGTACGACGCATGCCATCACATCATCCATTCTGGGTGTAGGCTCGGCCAAACGGTTCTCCGCCGTGAAATGGGGAGTAGCCGGACGTATTGTCATTACCTGGTTCATTACGATTCCGATCAGCGCAGTGCTGGCGGGAATTGTGTTCAAAATCATATTCTAAGCAGCATGAATGAGATGTCACGACAAGCCACGGACGGCTGCGGACATCTTTTTTTGTACGCCGTCAGACCGCTGGAATGCGGGCTGGCGGTTTTTTTTGTGGAAACAGGCTGGCGGCTATAACCCTGAATTTGGGGGAGAACGGCTTCATGCTGTACAATGATTATGAACAACGGCAACGGAATATTGCACCTAACGGAGGACTCATAGATGATACGAACACTGGCGGTAACACATAAGGGTGAGGTGATAACAGATCTGCCGCTTCAAAGTATTGTGCTTGCGGACTATGCCTGGATTTGGGCGGATTTTGCCACACCGACAATGGAAGAAACGCTGCTGCTGGATACCTATTTTCACTTCCATCCCCTGGCGATTGAAGACTGCATGCATGTGCTGCAGCGGCCGAAGCTGGATTATTACGAGGATGTCCAGTTTTTCGTGCTGCATGCGCTGAATGAACAGACCTTGGAGGCGGAAGAAATAGACCTTTTTCTCAGCAAAAGCTTCCTGGTATCCTACCACCATCAGGAGAAGCCGGAGATGGACGAGGCCTGGGAATTAGTGAAGTCGGAAATACATAGCCGCAAAGGCTGGTCGGGCGGTCCGATAGCTGCTGCGTATACGGTGATGGATAAGCTGGTGGACCGCTATTTCCCGAGCCTGTACACTCTTGAAGACGAATTGGCCGATCTGGAAAGCCAGGGCGGCCAAGAGTCGGTGGAGGAATTAATGAGTCAGGTGTTTAACGTGCGCGGGAGATTGCTTAAGCTGCGCCGAACCATTGTGCCGATGCGTGACCTGATGTACCGGATTGTTAATTCGCAGCATGTGCAGAGCAATGGGGAGGAGCGGATCTATTTTGGCGATATCTATGACCATCTGCTGAAGCTGACCGATATGATTGAAGTAGACCGTGAAATGACCGCCGATCTGCGCGACAGCTACATCTCGCTCAACTCCAACCGTATGAATTCTATTATGAAGACGCTCACGGTAATCACCACCGTATTTATGCCGCTGACGCTGATTGCCGGGATCTACGGAATGAACTTCAAAGTAATGCCGGAGCTGGACTGGAAATATGGCTACCTTGGGGTGCTGCTGCTTATGCTGGTGCTTGGCGTGGGGATGTTTCACTGGTTCCGGCGCAGCGGCTGGTTTAAGTAGCTTGATAACTCAGAACGATTAACGACTGCCCGCTAAAAGCGTTAAACGCCGCCTTATCTGCGGCGGCGTCTAACGGAGGAAGGGGCGGATCTGCGACGGTTCTTCGGAGCCGTTTTTTTGCGGGATTGTGATCCCTGGCGTCTCTTCTTACGCCGTTTGGGGCTGTAGAGCGCTGCATCTTCCTCTGCCGCCTTTTCCCCTGCTGCCGATTTCTTGCCTTTGCCGAAGTTGCTCATAAGGAGCTTCACCATAGGCGCCATCTGCTGAAACCCCTGCATAACCTTCTGTACTTTGCCCATTGAGCTTACAATCCCGTCTACGCCGCCCAGCCGGTCTATAATCCCCTTAATCTGGTCCATATTCGGCAGATTTCCAAGTCCCCCGAGCAATCCGCCAGCCTTGGAGGCTGCCGCTTCGGCAGCGGGTGCAGCGAGCGAGGTATCCACAACTTCCGTCCCTACTGCAGGGAGCAATGTGGCTTCACCAAACTGTGGCGTCTGAGGTGCCTGGGGAAATGCGCTAATCCCGGGATATGGCGATGAAGGATATGACCCGGCCAGTGAACGCCCGTTCCGGCGGGAATGATTATAGTAATGATCAGGCATAACATCACATTCCTTCGTTAGTGGTTTGCTATACTGTATGTCATAGGCGAACATAAGGTATAGACGAACGCCCGGTTTACCGGGATAGCAGCGGAAAAGGGCGAACGCCTATCCGGCAGCTTCGGAAGTGAAAAAACCGTGTCCATGCTTGATTTTCAGTGCTTATGTAGTACTATAGTTAAGGTGGCAAATCCTATGAATTGTGGAGGAGAAAGTGATTAGCTGCAATAATTGTGTGCGCCTGGGGTGGACGTTTGTCCATCGTTTTCATTCTTTACAGCGTGAAATCGTTAATGCTTGAAAAATGTGCTCCAGTACAATATAGTAGAGCAAGATAGTTAAATTTAGGCTATTTAGGGGATGATAATCGATGCAGCTTAAGAAGCTAAACGATAAAAGTATAGACCAATTATTTGAGGCTATTTTAACATTGAAAAATATGGAAGAGTGCTATGTTTTCTTCGATGATTTGTGCACAGTTAACGAAATTCAATCCCTTTCACAACGCTTGGAAGTAGCGCGTATGCTGGGCAAAGGTTCTACATATAACCAGATTGAAGCGGAAACGGGAGCCAGCACAGCGACGATTTCGCGTGTGAAGCGCTGCTTGAATTACGGAAATGACGGATATAAATTAACGCTGGAACGTTTGGGACGATAATTCATGAAGCCGGGCGTACTCATCATCAGTCACGGCTCCCGCGACAAGGCCTGGGTGTCTTTGGTTGAGGAGGCGGTAAGTCGTTTATCGCTGGGAGAAGAGCTGCCCGTAGCGGTGTCTTTCCTGGAGCTGGTAGAAGGCCGTCTGATTCAGGATGGCATACAGAGCTTGGAATATGCAGGGGTCACAGATATCTTAGTGATCCCCTTGTTTGTGTCTTCCGGCAGTACGCATGTCGATGAGATAGAGTATGCGCTGGGAGCCAAACCTGCGCCGGAGAAGGAGACGGAGCTTGAACGCTTTGCGGTCAAGGCGAAGGTGCACTTCGGCTATCCGGTCGATGATGACCCGGATATTGCGGTCATGATCTGGGACAAGCTGCGCGGGCTGTCGAAGCATCCACAGCGGGAAGCGATACTGCTCGTGGGCCACGGCAGCAGGCATGAAGGCTTCCGCCAGCGCTGGCAGCAGGGCATCTCCTCGCTGGCGGAGCGTGTGCGCCAGATCAGCGGGGTCGCAGCGGCGGATTACGGGCTGCTGAACCCGGACAGTGTGCGGAGCAAGGTGGAGTACTGGAAGGAGCAGGGCTATGAGGTACTGGTGGCCCCGCTCTTTTTAAGTGAGGGCTATTTCACCAAACATGTGATTCCGGAACGGCTGCGGGGTCTGCAATACGCCTATTCGGGCCAGACGCTGCTGCCGCATCCCTTGCTGCCGCATTGGATTGAGCAGCAGGTGAAGCTTATGCTGGGGCGGTTGCGGGGACAGAGTTGAGTTGTTTTTTTGAAACGGATACTGTCCTTATATGGACGGCGTAGCCGTTTTTACTTGGAATAAAAAGATAGCGTTTTCTGGTATCTATTTTACCTGCTGAGGCATACATATATTTATGCTTTTGGCTGGCGCATTGGGCTTGCTGTTCCTGTAGAAGCATAGAAATATTCCTCTTCCCGGTCTTCAACATTGCTTGTGGGGGCCCGAATTGGGTATAATCAGTAAAGTTATCTATCATATAAACAGGTGGCGTTCCGGTAATGAAAACTGCGAGATTGATTTATAATCCCACCTCGGGTCGGGAAGAAATGAAGAAGAGGCTCGCCGATGTTTTGGAACGGCTGGACATTGGCGGCATAGAAGCTTCCTGCCATGCAACAACCGGGGAAGGCGATGCTACAGCAGCGGCAGCGGAAGCCGTAGAGCGCGGATGTTATGATCTGATTATAGCAGCGGGCGGCGATGGCACATTAAATGAGGTAATCAACGGGATGGCTGAGAAGCCGAATCTGCCTCCGCTTGGAATATTGCCTCTGGGGACTACCAATGATTTTGCCCGGGCGATGGGCATTCCGAAGAACTGGGAGGATTCCTGTGATCTGATTCTCCGCCAGGAGTCGCGGCTGATTGACCTCGGCAAAGCCAATGACCGTTATTTCATTAATATAGCCGGCGGCGGAAGACTGACCGAGCTGACATACGAGGTTCCCAGCAGACTGAAGACCATGATGGGCCAGCTTGCTTACTACCTGAAGGGTATTGAAAAAATGGCCAGCCTCTCTCCGCAGGAGCTGTACATCCGCGCGAACGGCCAAGAGCTGATCCATGACGAGTTCATGCTCTTCCTGATCGCGAATACCAATTCCGTAGGCGGCTTCGAGAAGCTTGCTCCAGATGCCCGTATCGACGACGGGCTGTTCGACGTAATCGCGGTTAAGAAATGCAACCTGGCTGAATTCATCCGCCTCGTCAGCCTGACGATCCGCGGTGAGCATCTGCAGGACAAGAAGGTTGTCTATTTCCGCACCGATGCCATGGAAGTCACCTCACCGGGATATGTCCAGCTTAACCTGGACGGTGAGCTAGGCGGCACCCTGCCGGGCAATTTCAATATACTGCCGCAGCATCTGCGGATTTTTGCGCAGAATAATTAATCGGGGTAGCAGTATTAATACCTTCAATAGAGGGAAAAACTCCAACTAAATGGGCCGAAAAGCCCCTGGGCGCAGAAATAGTTGGAATTGCTCCACTTAATTCGTGCAATAAGCTCCAATTTGGATGTTGAGCGGCGGATTAGCTGGAGTTTTTCCATTTAAAAGCCTAATAGAACAATGTAATGAAAGAAGTGAACCCATAGATGAGTAAACACCGCAGTGGACGCAGTGCAAGCCGCCGGGAGGGTGCGGCCCCTGCCGCCGACCTGCCAGTGAACAAGAATGACGAGGTGATGCTGGATATTGTCGGCATGACCCATGAGGGGGAAGGGGTAGGCCGCGTAGAGGGCTTTACCCTTTTTGTGCAGGGAGCTCTTCCCGGTGAGAAGGTCCGGGCCAAGGTCCTGAAGACCAAGAAGCAGTATGGCTACGCCAAGCTGCTGGAGCTGGTACAGGCAAGCAGCGCCCGCATAGCGCCGCCTTGCCCGATCTATGACCAATGCGGCGGCTGCCAGCTGCAGCATATGGATTACACCGCCCAGCTGGCGTGGAAACGCCAGCTGGTGGTGGACAACCTGCAGCGGATCGGGAAGCTGCAGATTGCAGATACGGATGGCAGTCAGGACAGCCGCATTGGTGAGGCTGTTCGTGATGGCGATGGTGCTGAGAGGGCTGAAGGGGTTGCTGACGGTGAGGTTCTTTCCGGGCAGGCTCTTGCCAACCCTAAAGCATCCCGCACGGAAGGCATCATCGTCCGGCCTACCCTGGGCATGGCCGAGCCTTGGCGTTACCGGAACAAGGCTCAGGTGCCGATCGGCGTCACCGAAGGCGGGCTTGTTGGCGGGTTCTACTCGCGCGGCAGCCACCGGATCGTTGACATGGAGACTTGCCTCATCCAGCATGAAGACAATGATCAGGTTGTAGCCGCTGTGAAGAGCATCGGCAAGGATCTGGGAATTACCGCTTATGATGAAGAGAACGGACGAGGCCTGCTGCGCCATGTCGTCGTGAAGAAAGCCTTCCGCACCGGCGAAATGATGCTCGTCCTCGTAACCAACGGCCGCGACATTCCGCACCAGGACGCCTGGATCGGCAGCATCCGCGAGTTGCTTCCACAGGTGGCGAGCATCTGCCAGAACGTCAATACCCAGCGCACGAACGTTATTTTTGGCAACGAAACCCGTGTCCTGTGGGGCAGAGATGTAATCTATGACTATATCGGCGATGTGCAGTTCGCCATATCTGCCCGTTCCTTCTATCAGGTGAACCCTGCCCAGACTGAGGTGCTGTACGGCAAAACCGTAGAGTACGCCGGTCTTACAGGGAACGAGACCGTGATCGACGCTTACTGCGGCATCGGAACAATCTCGCTGTTCCTGGCTCAACACGCCAAGCAGGTCTACGGCGTAGAAATCGTCCCCGAAGCCATCGAGGACGCCCGTGCCAACGCGAAGCTTAATAGTATGAATAACGTGGAATTTGCGGTCGGGGCTTCCGAGGAAGTCATTCCCGCCTGGAAAGAGCGGGGCATCACGCCAGACGTAATCGTCGTCGATCCCCCGCGCAAAGGCTGCGATCCGCGGCTCTTGGACACCATTCTGGCAATGCAGCCGGAGCGGGTGGTGTATGTGTCGTGTAATCCGTCAACACTGGCGAGGGATTTAAGAGTGCTGGAGGATGGCGGGTACAGAACGGTAGAGGTAACTCCGGTGGATATGTTCCCGCATACGGTGCATGTGGAGTCTGTGGCGGTGCTGGTAAGAAATTAAAGATAATTAAGCAAGATATTTTCTCTCATCGGTCTGGAAACCATCACCGGTATCCGCGGCATCGCAATCATGGGCGGCATTCCTGAAGTGGCGGACATACAAAGATCTCAGACATATCAGGAGCTGGTAGAGGACTGCGGCTGCTCGGAATATATCTCTGTGGTTGTCCAATCCTTCCGGTATGGACAAGGCCCTCCCGAGCCAGTTGCTTTGGAGGACTTACAATGGATCGGCTCACACCACGAAATTATTAAAAACGGTGAGGCGGAAAAGCTGCAGACTGCCTCTATCCCAACCAGGGATTGCAGATGAACATGTAGCGCTCTTTGGTTTCTACCTGAAACTGAAGGGCGCTTTTTTTATTTCAGTAGGAGTTGATTAAATGCAGAAAGAAAAAGTGATTATCGTGACGCACATGCGGTCGGAATTATATGACGCGCCGGGATACAGGTGCATACCTGATCCTTCTCGCCAGCCAGGACGAGTTTTTTATGCCTTTTTAGATTCGTATTAATTACAATGAAAAGATTGGAGGGAAACACTCCTGTTGAAGCCATAGCCTACTCTTGAAAGCACTTATGGCATTTCCGAAGATAGGATACTTTACATTCATGGGAAAGCTTTACGTAGGGATCCGCTCATAGTTGGCCACCATAAATTCCTCATGCCGTAGTCTAAATTGCCAAAGAAGTGTATTTCCAAACTCACAGGCATTGCTCAAGGCTCTTTATCTGGCAACTTTTGAGGCTGCGAAAAAATGGACTATACCTATTCGTAACTGGGGAAAAGTTTATGGTGAATTGTCAACCATGTTCCAAGGAAGGCTGAATAATTAATAAAAAGCGTGCCAAAAGTTCTGTGTATTAAATGAACTTCTGGCACGCTTTTCTGCTTGATAAGATTTTTAATTAATTCGACAAACTGGAATTTTTGATAATAATTAATCTATTTTCTGCTCACATAATAAACATGGTTGCATCTTGCACCATTAACATGAATGAGATGTGTCGTTTACCTGACTAGCAATAGCTTCAACTATGCATTTCCATGTTCCCTTAGGCATATCATGTCCCATTCCTTCGATCAAAAGTAATTTAGCATTAGGTATTGTGCGTGCTGTATCTTTTCCTGCTTCAACAAGAAACAATGTATCTGCAGTTCCATGAATTACCAGTGTTGGAGTTGTTAATAATGAAAGGTGTTGTCTCCTATCCCCATTAGCGACCAACGCTGCATTTTGGCGTACAGCTCCTTGTGGATAATAAGAACGATCATAGCTTTCTTCACAATACCGCCTTGCGCGTTCTTCTTCAAAAGGAAATCCCTTACTCCAAAGGTTTTTCCACATACGTAAAGTATAATCAATATATGCATCCCGTCCAGTTGGAGGTGTTGCTGTAACAATCGCCAATGTTTCTGGTGATATTGGCGGATTATTTGGATTACCTGTAGATGACATAATAGAAATTAAACTACATATACGCGAAGGATGTCTATAGGCAAAAACCTGAGCAATCGTGCCTCCCATAGAAGCACCACAGATGTGAGCCTTCTTTATTTCCAGCGCATCGAGCAAACCAGCCACATCATCAGCCATATCTTCCAATGTATATGCAGTCTTAATTGCTTTTCCCTCTTGTGCTGCCTGGTATATTCTTTCCATATCAGGAATACCAGCCGCATCAAATTTTGTAGACAATCCCGCATCGCGGTTATCAAAGCGTATAACTTGTAAGTTATCCTTTGCAAGCATTTCACAAAAATCTGGTTCCCAAAAATTTAGCTGTGCACCATTACCTGCAATAAGCACTATTGTAGGATTTGTCTTCTTTCCAAAAATTTCATATTCAATTTGTATGCCATTTGCCTTTACGTGTGCCATAGCATATATCCCCCTTAGTATTTTTATATTGATACCGTCTTTATCATGAACTCATCAAATTAATGAAAGCGATAATGGAGTTACATTTATTCATCACAAGCGGAATTGCTGAGTATAAGCCGTACAAGCCTATATTACCATCCTGTGCCCATACATGAGGAAGAACTATATATAAAACGGATAACTGATGAGATTATATACAGGACATCCCGATCGGGGCTTTCGCAGGATGACAATATTTTGAAGAAACACCACATAAAGATCAATCGAAAAAAGACTCGCAGACCCCGAAAATCTATTCTTCAATAACTTCAAGAAATTCTTCCTGCTCTAAGACGACCATAGCTAATCCTGTATAAGCTGAAATCATGCCAAATAACGATGATCCTATGGCAATTCCAAAATCAACAGACGCCAGATAGGTCGCATTTGCTGCACCAGTTCTTTCTTTAGGTGAAGCATTTACTGCCCAAGCTTGCAGCGCTGGCGCAATGGTTCCGGAGCCAAAACCATAAAGCAATGATGAAATTATAATAGCAATAGGTCCATAACAAAACCTGAAGTCATCAAAATCTGGTATGGCTATAAATACCTTTCACCGTCAGTTTAAAAGGGCAACGGGTTTAAGTCCTATTCAATTTCAAAAGCAATTAAGGCTTTTGGAGGCTAGGAACCTCATTGCATTTGAGGGCTATCCGGTAGCAAGTGCCGCATATCATGTTGGCTATCAAAGTCCCTCACAGTTCAATCGAGAGTACTCCCGCTTCTTCGGTTCATCTCCAGCCCGGGACACTGAGAACCTGAGACGAATCGAAAGCACGCGGATATCCCCGCTTAATTGAATAACGCCGGCTGTTTGCCGAAAAGCTTGTTTAGTGTCTCCAGTACATCCGGCGGATTGTCTTCGTTAAACTGAGTAATCGCAACGCGCAGAGCGGACAAAAGCATTGCCGTGCGGACTTGTATAAAGTACTGCCAGCTCCTGTCATCCAAACCGATCCTTTCTTTAACGAAGCTCAGTTTTTGGCTGAGGATAGCAGATCTCAAATAAAGCCTCAACCATCGCGTTGGAATCGGAATAAGGTCCCACACTCCTTAGTAATTCAGTGAAGACTGATTCCATCTGGTACAGGACAACATCCGACTTGTCGTCAAACAACCGATAAAAGGTCGCTCTGCCCACACCGGAGGTGTTGACGATGTGTTACGGTGATGTCATTATAATTAAGCGTCCGCATTAATTCCTCCAGGTCCTTACAAACCAGTTTTGCCGATTGTGTTTTTCGTTTATCATTGCCAATACGATACATTACCGCCGCTTCATGTTCTTCAGATGACAACTCTGAATGGGGCTGAATTTCTGGATCGGATGAACGATATGGGCACCGTGGATATTGGCAAAAACACCGATATGGTCCTTCTGGACGCCAACCCCATAGAAAGCGTACAAAATCTTCATAAAATTAACGCTGTGATACGGGCGGGTGCTTATCACGATAATCAAAAGCTTAGCTCCATTAAGCAAAAGCTGGGAACGAATCAGTGAATGCAGTTTGTCTGCAAAAGATTGGAACGCATAGTGTCTGCTTCTCAACACAAAAAGCAGCCCCCAATACGGGAGCTGCTCTTTGCCGCGCCTGTCCTTAATCAAGGACGGCTGCCGGAACACAGTCTACAATTGTTGCAAGAGTGTGGTATAGTAGGCGTTACCGTTTCGCTTATCCAGCTTTTCCGCTGTGGCGAGAGCCAATTGCTGGAAATGCTTCGCGAGCGACTCAACCTCCCCGGACTGGCGCTCATACGGGTGCCCTGCCGGAAGCTTGACCTGGAACCGGATGGATTCTTCCGCCAGCCGGCGGAACATCTTGGCCGAATAGGCATTGAATATCATCTGATCGACCGGGTTCTCATGATCGAGAGAGGAGGCGACATACTCTTCAAAGACCTCCAGCGCCTTGATTGGATCGGTCAAGGTCAGGTAACCAATGTGCTCTCCCTGGTGATACAGAAAGTCGCGGTTTCCCTTTACCAATTTGTAGCCTTTCTTCTGAAGCTTATCCGCTTCCTTCTGACGGCCCAGCCGCAGGAGGGGGAACAGCACCTTCGTGATGGTCACATGAGGCACCTCGCCGCAGCTCATTTTCCCTTTGAGAATCGGCTCGGCAGCCTTCACGGTTGCTTCGTCGTCTTCCCGCTTCGCCAGAAACTCGACAAGGTGGTGCTGCTCACAGGCAAGACAATCGCTCATTTCATCCCGGTCCATAGTCTGCACAATGTCCCATTCGGCCTGGGAAGCGTCCAGTTCCCCGAACTCTGCAAGGATGTGCGCCCGGTAGTAGTGATAGGTCCGGCTGCTGTAGCCTTCGGCCGCAAAGCGGGTCTTCATATCCTCCAGCAGGTTCTCAATCTGGACACGGCTAATATCTGCAAAAGCGGAGATGCGGTCCAGCACCCACTTGTACGACCACATCAGGCTATAATCATCGAACCGGCCCGGGTTCTTGTCATACTGTCCCAGCTGCCAGGAAAAGGCGACCAGCGCCTTCATCGGATAGCCGTGGAAGCTGCCCAGCTCTACGATTTCGCTGCGGGCCTCATAGCCCTGATCGATATCTCCTGCGGCATCTGCCACCCGTACCGCCTGCTCCAGCAGCTCCAGCTTAGCCTTGCCTCCCGGCAGGCCATAGGCTTCTTCCATCAAGTCGTCGAAACTCATCTCGGTAAAGTTCATCTATTCGTCTCCTCCTGTGACGTGACTGGCCGTCAATCCCCAATCAATAAATTGAATAATGTCTTTGTTCAGGAGCGCGATCTCCTGGCGGTTCATCGGATAATGTCCCATCATCAGCGCATTGCAGTACAGCATTTCGACAATGGAGGGCAGCATCTTCTGGTGCGCCCGATGAAATGCCCGCCCGATGACCGGGTTGTTCAGGTTGAAGTAGAGCGTGGCGTATGCCGCATCCTTGAGCGTAGCGCCCAGGCTGCCCAGCACGGAGGACAGGGCGTCAGTGCTCACTTCCTTCGTTGCCTCAAGTACGCGCCACTGGGCGGACTCCTCGGACAGCGTGTAGAGTACAGGAATCTCCTCCGGCTTGAAGCGGCGCAGCTGCACCTGGCAGCGGAATTTCTGCAGGACACTGTCTGCGAGTCTTACGGATTCATAATAGTCCAGCCGCTCTTGAGGGGTAATATCGGTAAAGGATAACGATACCTCCTCCGGCAGCAGCCGTTCAGTCTCCACGTCCGGGTCAACGAGCGGCAGCCGGGACAGCAGCTCGGCATCATAAATAAATCCGCCATTCACCACCAGCATGGATTGGGCCGAAGCCACATGGGTAATCTGGCGGTATTCGTCCAGCGTCGCAGTGAAGTAAAGAGGAGGCTGCTGCTTCAGCTCGCCAAGCGGCTTCCTGCCAAATGTGCTCTCAAACGGCAGCCATTCATGAATAATCGAATAGAATGACAAATCTTCCACCGCGAGGGCCTTCATGGATAAGGCGTGCAGCGAAATGATAGATTGCAGGCGATCCGGGTCGTACTCCGCCATCCGCATCAATTCCTGACGTATGGAGTTCCCCAGCTCTTCCCGCACCTGCTCCAGCTGGGCATTCTCATAGAAATGCTCCCGGGAAGCGGTCGGCTGCAGCTCATCAGTCCAGATCAGGCATTTCACGAAGAACGCCCAGTCCGGCAGGATATTGCTGGCAGCTTCAGAGACCAGCATGTGCTTCAAGTACACCCGGTGATTGCGTTTGGCGTTGAGGTTCACCGCCTGCGGCAGAATGAAGGCGATGCCTCCCGTCCGGCCCGAGGTGGTGTGCAGGGGAATGAAATCGCGGAACGTCTCTCCAAGCACCTGCTTGCCAAAGGCCAGCACCTCGTCGCGATGCTTCCGGGCCAGCTGCGGGTCTTTGACCCACGGCGGGGACTGCGGATTAATCAGGCGGGTGGTATGGTCTGACACCAGCTGGATAGGATAAGGCAGCAGAGCGCCGTAATGGAACAGCCATTCTTGCAGATTGCCTTCCTCGAAGTAAGCTTCGGAGCCTTCTTTGCAACGCAAAAAAACCTTGGTGCCCGGAGCATGTTGCCCTTCGAGCTTGCGGATCGTATAGGTGCCGTCCGGCTTCCCGCGCCATTCCAGTGCAGGTCCGCCCTTGGCGGATTGGGTGACCATGACGATATCATCACTCACCATGAAGCAGGACAAGAGCCCGATGCCAAACCGCCCGATAAAAGAGGTGTTGGTGGAGAGAAAGTCTTCACCCCGCTTGGAGGATTGTCCGATCATCGCCAGGAACTCATGAATCTCTGCTTCGTTTAACCCGATTCCGTTATCTTCTACCAATAAGGTCGCCCCGGTTGAGGTCCCGCTTACCTCGACATGAATCTTGCCTTCGTATCCGTCAGGGGAATAAGCCTGCCGTGCAGTAATCGCATCTATGCCATTCTGCAGCAGCTCCCTTAAGAATACCTTCGGGCTGCTATACAAATGGTTAGACAAAATGTTGATCATACCGCTTAAGTTGACCTGGAAGCGGTAGGTATCCCGGTTCTGGTTCTCCATTCTTGTTCTCCTGTTCTGTAATCATTTGATATGTAGACGGATGCAACTCTATGTATTACCCAGAAGCCGCATTATAAGAAACAGATATTGCCAATCCTCCCGTGATCCCGTTTGCATGATGTCTTGAAATACAAAAGAAACCCAAGGGCTTTAAAGACCTGGGTTTCTGTCAAGCTTCAACGGTTACGCATCACCGGCATGAATCCGGGAATAGACAAGCGCTCCTGCGGGTACAAACGCCGGAAGGAAGCCTTACTTTCTGCCCCGCATCTGGTTTCTGAGCTGCTCGAGCGGGCTATCGCTTCCGGGGTTTCTGCGGCTTACGTACTCATGGATAGCTGGTTTACACATGCCCCCCCTGATCGGGCGGATTGTAGACCGGGGCCTTCACGTCATTGGCATGGTGAAAAACGACAACAAGCGGTATCTCATTCATGGCAAACAGGTTGATCTCAAAGGTCTTTACCAAGCCGCCTCGCGCGTCCAGGGGAGGCATCGGAATATTTTGCGCCAGATTTATACAGAGCTGGTTCCCGGTATTCCAGTCGTAGTCGTTTTTGTCCGCCATCGCTCTAAGAAAAACGAGTGGCTCGCCATTCTGTCGACGGATCTTACGCTGACGGCACCGGAAATCATTCAAACGTATGGTCTCCGCTGGGACATTGAAGTCTTTTTTAAATGCACCAAGTCCTTGCTGCGTCTACAAAAAGAGTTTCAAGGCCGCTCCTACGATTTGCTGATTAGCCATACCACGATTGTCTTTTCCCGCTATATTCTGCTGGCCTGGCAGCATCGGCAAAGCACCGATCAGCGGACGCTCGGCGGACTGTTTTATTTGCTTTGTGATGAAGTTGGTACGTTGGATTGGGCAGTTGCTTTACAACAACTGGTGGAATTAATGAACGAAATCGCCAATCAAGTCGGTCAGAAACTATCCGCTATGATTAAAAGTCAACTCCAGCATTGGATTTCCGCTTTGCCCAACTACATCAAGGCTTACTTGCCGTTTTCAAGCTGCGAAGGTTGAGTAAAGAAGCTCAAGCATTGGGGTATTCGCCTCTTGGCCGTCGGAAGGTGAGAAGCGAATACAGAGACAGACTCGAATTGTGTACTCTGCCAGCAGCAACTTTCAGCTGAAGCTCATGGAAGGCAAAGAAGTTTTGAGTCTTTTGCCCTCGTTGAACATTTTTCTCTTAATATCTGTCATAAAATCCGCACTTCATCGGTTCCTCACAAAAACAAAATCCCCCTGTAAGTGCTTTTCAACAGGGTGGGGGTGCCGATGCCTTGTAATGTCATATCCTCTTACCTTGCACTACCTGGGGCTGGTGCTAGTTAAACCTGATTGATGTAAAATTGATGTAAAACATCAACAGAAACGTGTGGAAATCAGCTTCCTAGAACGGAAGTGTATTGAAAAAAATCCGTCAAATCAAGGTTTCAGCGGATTACTACAGATCGTATCCAAGGATAATATGTTCCCGCATACGGTGCATATCGAATCAGTCGCATTACTGGAGCTGAAGTAGTACAGTGGAGAGAAGCTTTGTGTATCAAGGGGCTTTGTGCTGATCCAGAAGCTGGGAAGTTAGTGGGACAGCGAGCCTGATTGTGTATTGATGTGTAATTGATGTGAAAAACCTAAATAATCACTAGTAAATAAATATAATTTGACATAAAAGAAAGCAAGAAGGCGCTCGGGAATTACTCCTGAAGCGTCTTTGTTGTGCTTAAGCAACTAGCTAATTATATGGCTCAGTGATTAGATTTGAGAAGTCAATTTAATAATTTTCTTGATAGGGGCTGAAATATTTGCTAGTATAAAACCGAGGATACTGTCGGTTTTATAGGGAGATGATGCACTATGAAAAAAGGAAGTAAGCGAAAATTGGAAATCCAGAAAGCGTCGAAAGAGCTTATCATAGAAAAGGGATACTCTGCCGTTACAATGTCTGATATTGGACAGCGCATCAATCTTTCTGTTGGCGGCCTTTATTATCATTATCGTTCCGTAGAAGAAATATTTTTGGATTTAGCAGCTAATGAAACCGATAATGTATGGAGTATTTTTGAGGCAGTCAATGATATAGAAAGTTTAATTAATGTTTTTAGAAAGTATTTTAAAGCGGAAAAGACAGATTTATTAAATGTTGAAAATACACTTAACTCGATTTCCTATCAATACTACTTTAGTTTTCCGGCAGAAATTAGAAAAAGCAAAATGCAAGCTGCTTATACTGAAACGATAGGCAAAATGACCCTTATTCTTTCAAAAGTATTTGAAAATCCTCAGACCACGGAACAGTTGTGCAATCATATATATGTCATGTTGCACGGATTGAATGTTCTTGCGCTGACAGGACAAATAACAGAGGATATTATTGATTATGAGTTCAAGAAAACTGAAATATTAATGCGATGCCTGTATTCAGAAAGCGAGGAAGTACAATGAGCATAAATACTACGGTAGTGGCGACACATGCGTTTGGCAACATTACGGTGACGGAAAAGCTCATGAACTGGAATAATACACATTGGCGTTATACTGTTAGTGGTAATGGAAACAGATTTATTTTGGCTATACTGTCAAACACCACTGGTCATCTGCTAGGCTTACCTTTGGCGGAGGAATTCAGTGATACATATACAACGATTGCATTATCCGTGCCGCCTATACAATCTTTTTGTGAAACCGCAGAAGGGTTAAAGACATTGTTAGATTCTGAGGATGTTAGAATCTGTAACGTAATCGGGCATTCCAACGGTGGTGTGCATCTGCAAAACCTGATAAGCCGTTACCCGAATGTAGCGGATAAAATTATATTTTCCCATAGCCTTACCTCTATGGATAAAAACGATGCTTATACTACCAATGCATCAGAAGTAAAAGCCTACAAACTTATGCGCAGGATGCTCAAGGTGCTTCCGGTATCTATACTGACTACTGCCCTAGGGAGGATGGTTTTTCCAAAGTTTTCTTTACAATCAGGTCAGAAAGATACAGATCGGTTGATAGGGCTCTGTAAAGAAGATATGAAAAGATATAGTAAGCAGGATTTTCTTATGATGGCAAGTTGTATGGAGGATTTTCTTTTCAATTATACATTTACCTCTGAGCCGTATGTAAATAAGCCACAAGAGGTTTTAATCGTGGACAGCCCTACTGACAAAATCGCCAACCCTATGCAACGGGCACAAATGTTAAAATTATGCCCAGGTGCGCAAGAATATCATTTTAAGTCTGGTGGTCATGTAACGATGGTAAACTGTCAAGATGAGTATTTTTCTCTGCTGAACAGATTCTGGAAATGAGATTAATTGGATTGAGTGAAAATCAAGGTTTTGGTCGTGCTGGGCCTTGGTTTTGACGTGGAGTGTGTAGCGGAAAGGAGGGCATAGCCCCTCTTTTTTTTTTGGCTTATTTTGTACTATAATGAACATTTTGTGGCGTCAACGCGACTCCCTGTTTACATAGGATCAGATGAGAAGTTTATCTATTTTCGTAATATATTAAAATGATTCGTGCATTACCCATATTTAGACTTTCCCTTCCTGTTGTTAATATGAAAGCTGATACAGGGAGTAATTGGCGTTTAAGTGCTGCTGGGGAAAGCGCATACAATTATCATCGGAAGGGGAGAGGGCATCTTTATGTTATTGCGCAAGACCTTTTGACGGATCAGCGTGATCAGCAGAAGCTGGACTGTATTCAAATGTTAGGGCTGTAGATAATCGAGGCCTTCTACCCGTTTGTTTTTATGAATGCGTTTTCAGATCTTCAACCGAAACAACATATTAATTGGGGTGACTCTAAAACGAGACTTTAGAGGCTTCCTTAAGAAAAGGAGTCAAACTAAGATGAACAGTAGAAAATGTGTAATCAACATCTCCCGCCTCCTCGTCATCATCATGTTGTTCTCCGTATTCACGTATGCTCCCGTCCCGGCTGCTGCGGCCAGAGATGAACTGCCAGTTGAACTGAACGACCTCATTGCTCAAGCCGAAGCTTTAAAAACCGGCAATCAGGAATTCCCGCTCCAAGTCAGTCAGTCTGTCTATGGATCCGTCTATGGATCCGATGTGAACCGGGCTCTTCCCTGGGTACACGTCGACGAACTCCAAGCTCTTAATAATGCTCTTGAGTTCGCGCGCAATGTGAACACTCCCACGGGCGAAGCTATAGCCATTCTTAAAGAAGCAATAGTGAATTTCACTAAAAATATCAAATCAGACGGTTCTGATCCCTATTTCCGTCTTGATCCGGGTCCTGGTAAAGTTCCTGTAAAAGTTACTTCGCCCACTAATAACTGGACTGCAAGAACTCCGCTTGACAATCGTGTTCCCGCCGACTTTGCCGGTGGCACATTCAAAATGATTCCGTATCCTTTTGCAGATTCCCAAGACAAAGCTGAAGTGCTCCAGATTAATTACGCCCATAGCGGAAAAGGCACGTTCGGCGGCATAAGTATTGAATCCCCGTTGTCCCCTGCCGTAAATGTCACAGAGGGTTCAACTATTGAATTCGATGTCTTCTATCCCAAGAGCGCGCAGGGCAAATATATGAGGTGGAGAATCAGAAATACTAACACTAACCTCGATGCCTACCTCAGGGATTATCAGTACAACAACCTTAATCCCGACTGGGTTGGCAGCTACAACGGTGAATCCTGGTTGAAGGCTCATCACAGCATTACCGCCTCAACGGGCAATTCCTCGAACTTTATTCTTGAGCTTCATGGCGAGAATGCCCGTCCTGCAGAAACCGGTATGCTGCTTGTCGCCAACATCCAAATTACCGCACCTGATCCTAACGGCATTGCGCTTCCCGAAGTAGTCAACAAGGAAAACCAGAGTGCCGTAGCGCCTCTAAAGAGTGTTTACAATAAGGAGAATGGCCTGTTCATGGTCGGCTCGATCGGAACTGGAGCAGTAACCGGAACCAGAGCCAATCACTATGAAATCTTTGTCGACGGCAACAATCTAAAGGCCGATGGAACGCATCCCCGTGGCCCCGAATGGCTGAAAGATGTTACCGGCGCGGCCCTGAACGGCGCAACCACTACCCCTGGCTTAGCTGAATACAGTTTCCCGACCAACTCATATCAGGCGATCAGGGATTCCGGAACTCCCGGACAGTACAAGTCTCACGGCCATGTTTTGGCATGGTACAACCAGGCCCCTGGATGGATGACACAGATTATTCCCGCGAACCTGTCCTCCGGGTATAATGGCTCTACTAATTTCTACGGACTTGGCAACGGCGTTACAACTACGGTTAAGGTAGACAAAGAAATGGCGAGAAGAGTGCAGTTTAACCACACCATGTATGTGATGCGGCACTTCCTGACCACAGATACGAAGTACGGCTCAAGCGTATCCCGTGGAGTAATTCCCTTCAATTCATGGGATGTACTCAACGAAGAGGTTCACGAAAGCCGTCACAGCGAAGTCATCCCCACAAATGCGGACAGCTGGAGAACGAGCCTTAAACACACCAACTGGCTTGCTGCAATGTCGGATGATCAAATTGGCGGCGATATCACCGAGCATTACATTTACCTGCTCTTCAAAAACGCGCACATCGCGGCCCCCAACGCTAAGATGGCAGCAGCTTACAAGGCCAATTACGCTAACCTTCCGGAGTACATGAAGCTCGACGGACACGACAACGACGGCAGCATTGACGCTTACATCGTTGACAATCCTCCGAAGCTGACCTACAACGATTACGGACTTGCGACCCGCAGCAAAGCGAGAACAGTATACAACATGGTTCTCGAATTAAATACCGCATGGCGCTCCGATCCGCTATATGATGGAAGACCCCTTATCGAAGACATCGGTATCCAGGGACATGACGCGGTTGGTAAGACCCTTGCAAGCGATAACCAATATGCGATGGCTCTCTATGCCTCTCTCGTTGACCGGGGCCTGCTATCTGGTATTACCTATTCAGAGCTTGACCTTAAGGTGCCGACCGATGCCCCCGGAGGCGGCGCGACCGCTCCCGCAGTGCTCAATGTCAGACAGTCGGATGCCCTTGGTTATGAGTACGCGCTGCTGTACAAAACATTTACCAAGTTCGCCCCGTATATAGATCACATCATCAGCTGGGGCGTAGCAGGTTCAGGATGGCAGGGAAGTTATGTCCTGTTTGACAGTCAGAGCAATGCTAATGCCGGCTACTATGGCGCCATGAATCCGGACAGATTCATTCTTGGACATTCGTATCTGGATGGTTTCTTTGCAGGTGAATACGGGAAAATCCAGAATGCTGCCGTTGACCTTGGCGATCTTGGAGTCTATACACCCGGTAGTGTGAGTGCGGACCTCAGCGGCTTGACACTGAGTGCGGGAACACTCCAGCCGGCTTTCAACGCAGCCACCACAGAGTACGATGTATCCCTGCAGGATGCCAGCAGCATTACAGTGACAACAACAGCGGCAGACAGCAGGTCATCCATTAAAGTGAACGGCACAGTTATTGCCAGCGGTATAGCTTCCGGAGCCATAACGCTGACACCTGGTACAAAAGCAGATATAAAGGTAGAGGTGACAGCTGCGGACGGTACGGTAAAAACGTACACCATAAAAGTAACTAATGGCAGGACAGAGGCTTCGCCTACTCCAAGCTCCGGAACACCATCTGCAACACCTACACCTGCGGCACCTTCAACGCCTGTACCTGCAGCATCTTCAACCCCTGCATCTGCAGCACCAGTTGTTCAGGACCAGACAGTAACCATGCAGACAACTGTGAAGAATGGTACCGCATTTGTTCCGACACTGGATCTGGCAAAAGCAAAGGAATTTATGGAGAAAAATGTTACCCTAGACATTCCTGTGGCGCAAGGAGTGAATTCATACTCGGTAGGCTTGCCTGCTGCAGCACTGTCAAGCGGAACAAAGGATGACAAGCTCACAATTTCTACGGAATTGGGTAAGGTAGTAATATCCGGTAACATGTTGACAGGCACAACTGAAAGCAGCAGCAAGGAAGTAGCGCTGGAGATTGGAAAAGGCGACAAGTCCAAGCTCCCGGCGGAAGTGAAGGCGGCTCTCGGCGATAGACCGATCATACAGCTTAGCCTTAAGGTGGATGGAAAAGAAACGGCCTGGAGCAATCCCGTTGCACCTGTAACCGTATCCGTGCCTTACAAGCCGTCTGCAGATGAATTGAAGAATCCCGAAATGATTGTTGTCTGGTACATTGACGGAAGCGGCAATGTTCTAACAGTACCGAGCGGACGTTATGCTCCCAAGACCGGTATGGTAACCTTCACAACAACTCATTTCAGCGACTACGCAGTAGCTTACGTATCCAAGACATTCACAGATCTCGGAAAGGCAGCATGGGCCAAGAACGCAGTCGAAGTACTTGCATCAAAGGATATTCTCAAGACAGAGGGTGATGTATTCAATCCGTCAACCGATATCACAAGGGCAGATTTTCTTTACTCCCTTGTCAGGGCGCTTGGCTTGACTGCAAAAGTAGATGGAAATTTCAGTGATGTACAGAAGAATGCTTACTACTATAATGAAATTGCAATTGCCAAAGCTCTTGGTATTGCCAATGGCATAGACAACGACAAATTCGGCAGCGCTCGTAAGATCACAAGACAGGACATGATGGTGTTGACCGAAAGAGCCTTGAAGCTTGAGAAGAAGTTGAATACCCAGGGTGCGGCTGCGGATCTGGAGAGATTCTCCGACAAGTCCGAAGTTGCTTCCTATGCCGTGAACAGCGTAGCTGCCATGGTTAAGGAAGGGTTGATCGAAGGCAGCGGCAACAAAGTCAATCCGACTGGAAACACAACCAAAGCAGAAGCTGCGGTATTCCTCTACAGACTGTATAATAAGTAAAAGATTCGCATAAGAAAGTTGGAAACCGCGACAGCTATTGCTGGCGCGGTTTCTTGCTATGTGCGTCCGTCGGGAGGCGGAAACTCCGGGATTAAAGAAGATAGGCTAAACTGATTTTGGAGAAAATGGTTCTCTTAGAAGGATGTATAGGTCTTGAAGTCGAAAAAAGTTTTAATTCGAATTTCCGAGGGTGATTTCTATCAAAATTTCCATCGAAGTAATAGAACATACAGAAGAAGAGGAGATCCGCATCAGGTGTCACCAAGTAGACGAAGAAACGCATGAGCTCGTTAATAAAATTAAAACCGAAACGTTCATTATACTTGGTTATCATGAGGATAAGATCAGCCGCATCAAACTTAGTGATATTTATTATTTTGAAGCTGTTGACGGAAAAGTGTTTGCGTATGGAAAGAACAACGTTCATGAAGTCAAACAAAAGCTTTATGAACTGGAGGAACTTTGCAAAGAGAAACATTGTTTTCGCGCCTCCAAATCGACCATTCTAAATATAGCTAAGATTGCCAGTATTCATCCTTCGATCAGCGGCCGTTTTCAAGCATTATTGGATAACGGGGAAAAGGTAGTCATATCACGGCAGTATGTGCCAATACTTAAACATATGCTTGGATTATAAAAGGGGGAACCTATATGAAGTATTCCGAGCTCATAAAAGAAATGATTAGAGATTTCTTAATTATATTTGCCTCCATCATTATAATCATCGCTATTTTGCGGCAAATCTATGTTCCTGATGCAAGTTTCGAGTTAAAGACGATTTTTACAATTATGGCTTTCTCTTTTCTGGGTGCTTTGACCGGAATCATTTTATATATGCCGGATGGGATTAGCGAGAATAAAATGCGCCTCCGAGTGATTTTGCATTTCTTTTTTCTGGAAGCCCTATTAATTTCTCTGGCTGTCCTATTGAATCTCGTATACGGCACTTTCGGCATACTATTATTGGCTGTGCAAATTGCCGCAGTATACGCTATCGTTCGCCTGCTGACGTATAAGAATGACAAAAAGGAAGCTCAAAAGATCAATGAAAGACTAAGAACATTTAAAAAAGAGCTTTAGAAGATATACACAAACCGCACAAACCGCTCCCCAATAAAGTTGTATTCGAAGCGTAAGTACACATCTTTGCGTTGTT
This sequence comes from Paenibacillus sp. sgz302115, assembly GCF_056120445.1. Taxonomy (NCBI): domain Bacteria; kingdom Bacillati; phylum Bacillota; class Bacilli; order Caryophanales; family Paenibacillaceae; genus Paenibacillus; species Paenibacillus sp. sgz302115. Next base: position 68,919 of record NZ_JBVYOK010000018.1, on the reverse strand, counting down.
TTTTACAACTTATTGACTCTCAGCTACAGCTTATCGTGTATGCGTATACTCCTGCTCTTCCATTTATTATGATGAACTCATAAAAAGTTGGAGGAGAAGAGAAGTCTTATGGAGATTTTAATACTTGTTGTTACGTTGGTTTTCGAGCTGGCAATTGCCGTTTATTCCATTGTAACCAAGCAAAGCCGCCACAAGATAAAGAGTTGGACGAGGATCGCAATGTTTATAGGATTCATAATACTGAGCTTGGGGAAAGTTGTCGTATGGGAGTACACTTGGGTGCTGTTTGCAGGCTTGCTCTTTATATTAGCGTTCAAGGAAATGGTTGCACTCCTGCGCAAACAAACACACACTCGGCGTTACAAAGCTTTTTCTACGATATGGAAATTCTTTTTGTTAGCACTGACCGTAGTCGTTACCCTTGTTCCTGTTTTACTTTTTCCACAGTATAGGCTGCCGCAAGTGACAGGTCCGTATCCAGTGGTGACCGCCACTTACACCTATGTGGACAAGAATCGTATCGAAGAATTTACGGATAAGGGAGACAATCGGTTTGTTAACGTGGAATTTTGGTATCCTGAACAGGCAGACGGAACCTATCCTTTGCTTGTGTTCTCCCATGGAGCATTCGGTATTAAAGAAAGCAACACTTCTACCTTTACAGAACTTGCGAGCCACGGTTATGTTGTCGTTTCGATTGACCATCCCTACCATTCTTTTTATACCGTCTCCGAGGATGGAAAGGTCGTGACGGTTAATCCCAAGTACTTGCAAGAATTCAGCAATGCAAATATAAAAGGGGTTTATCCGCTTGGTAAGTTTTTCGAGCTTAATCAAAAATGGATGAAATTGCGAACGGATGATATGGATTTTGTCATAGATACGATCCTGGAACAAGCCGGGCAAAAAAAAGACTCTGTATATGAACGCATCGATACACAGAAAATAGGCGTGTTCGGTCATTCTATGGGGGGTTCGGCAAGCGTAGCACTGAGCAGGGAGCGCGATGACATTGATGCCGTAGTAAATATAGATGCTCCGTTCTATAGTGAGCTTGTGTATGATAAAGCTACGAACGAATTAACTGCAAAATCCGAAGCTTATACCATCCCGCTTCTTAACGTTTATTCGGATGATGTGTGGATACAGCTCGACAGCAGTTCTTCGTATCTTCCGTATATCGCGAATAGAATTTCGAATGAAAATTTTAAAGGTGCATACACCGTTCATTTTAAAGGCGCAAAACATTTAAGCTTAACCGATCTACCTTTATTCTCGCCTATACTGGCAAACCTGTTGCAAGGCGGAAAAGCAGATATAGATAAATATTATGCGATTGAAACTCAAAATGAACTTATCCTTCGTTTTTTTGACTATGCTCTAAAGAATCAAGGTCAGTTTGCTCCAAAAGCGACGTATTGAGTATCTGTTCCGTACAGAGAGCTGAGATTGTAGTGGTGGAGCGGGTTTGGGGAGTAGGGTTACCATATGAAAAATCGGCCTTGTTCGCATTGCATGCGAAGAGGCCGATTTTTGTTCTTCTTCAGTTTGACCGAATCATTTCGGTAATTCGTTTTTAGATTTACTTATTTCAATTTTCCTGCACGGATGTCGTCTGTCATCCCTTTATAAGGCGCTTGGGAAATTAGTTCTTGATTGTCAATACCGGCGTTTTCCAAAAATGTGATATCAGCAAATTCAGGAACAACATATTTGGGATAAGTTTCATATTTTTCGCGCGCTTCTTTCATTAATTCAAGATGATCATTTTGATAACAAACCGTAATTTCCGGATGTTCATGAACCCACTTTGGGAAAAAAATAACACCGTGCATTCGTTTTTCATTTGGCATAAAGTTCAAGGAAACGTCCGTTCCTGTTGGCTCGGTCCATGATACTTTATAAACGCCTTCTGTTAGTTTTACAATATCAACTTCCTGGTTACGCACCCAGCGGCCCGCAACCATGCCACTATGGATACGATAATCAATGGTATGGTCATTCTTGATGTAGATTTCGTATTCCCAACCAATTTCATAAGTATAAATCATATGGCTTCCTACAAAGTCTATTAAACCTTCTTTTGGTTGCATATAGAGTTCTCCTTATTATTTCATATCCCGCCAGTTTTGGATATTGTTCTCCCAAATATATTTATATTTTCCGATAATATCTCTTGCTGTTTTTGGCTTTTGTCCAGTCAAAGCTTCAATAGCATCGGATTGAACGTTTAAAAGCCCTTCTTTAATGCTGGCATCGGTTGTCACGAGATCATCGCCGCAGAATGGAACAGGCGAGCAGGAGAAATCTCCGGTAATTTCTCTGGGAATGTGCAGTTTTTCCAGGTGTTCGTAATATTGCTCCGCATTCACGGGAGTATACTCCAGGTCTCTACCGGAAACTTCTTTAATGAGGTTGCACAGATCCCTTACGGAAACAGACTCTGATCCTACGATATTATAAGCCTTGTTATCTTTGCCTTTTCCGAGTAGGGCTGCGGCTGCGGCCCTTGCGCAATCATCTTTGTGAACTAAAGTAGCCCGGCCTTCGCCGGCAGTGCTTAACCATTTATTGTTGGACATTAGTGCCAACATCGTATACATGGTCAGATAGTTTTCTAAATACAAGTTGTTTCTCATTGCATTGTAGGTAATACCTGTTGACTTTAAGTAGTTTTCAGTTGCTGTATGGTCTGGGGTTACAAAAACGTGAGCGTAATTAGGATCTGTCGCACCGATAAATGAACTATACGTGATGTGAGAGATTCCTGCTTTGATTGCTGTATCAATCGCATTTTTGTGCTGTTGGACTCTTCTGCCTACTTCAAGGCCGGAGACAATATAGATACGATCACCATCTTTGAAAGCCCGTTCCATGGATGGAATGTCATCATAATTGATTTCAAAAATTTTGACTCCCGCATTCTCCCAACGTTGAACCGTATCTTTGGGAATTCTGTCTTTCTTCATGCATGTGAAGGTTAAATTGCGACCATCTACTTCTGCGAGAACCGTTTCCGCCACACGGCTTGCTAGTTGACCATCTACGCCTGTTACAATATAACGCATGTTTATTCCTTCTTCCCTAGTGATAGCTTTCACAAGGGAAGAATAGCATAGGTTGACAATAGAGTGAAATTACCCTATGTTATGATTTATAAAAAGGATTTATTAATAAAAAGGGTGTTTCAAATGAATATTCAGCAATTAAAGTGCTTTGTTTCTCTTGCCGAGACACTGAATTTTTCAACAACGGCTGAGAAATTAAATTTGACACAACCTGCTGTAAGCCACAACATAAAAAGTTTAGAAAATGAGCTGGGAATCATTTTATTTGTTCGCAGCAAAAGGACTGTTAATTTGACTTTAGCCGGCAAAAGCTTTTACGAAGATATGGAAGGACTTCTATTTAGATTAGACCAATCCATTAAGAAAGCAAAACGGCTCTCGGAAAAATATGAAAGCACTTTGGTTATCGGATACACGGAGACTGTTTTTGAGAAGAAAGTTTTGCCGGACATGATTAGACGATTTAAGGAAAAATACCCGCAGATTCAAATTCAGTTGAAAAAGTCTAATTTGACTAGAGAGAAAGAAGATTTATTAAACCAAAAGTTTGATATCATATTTACTTCGGAAGATAATTTGGGAAAGGACATTGATTTTTGTTTTTATCCGGTACTTCAGGGGTCCTATGTTTGTGTGCTGCTCAAAAATCATCCTTTCGCGAATGAAAGTGAGCTGGACATTGAACAATTAAATCATCAATCGATCATTTTATTTGACGAACACCAATCCCCCCCAACCCTAAAAAGGATGAACAGGAAAATTATTGAGAATTGTCCCGATTCCATTTATACCTATGGTGATACCATAAATACAGTCCATACCATGATAAAAAGTGATCTTGGCGTTTCGGTTCTGCCGGACTTTGTGATTGGAGAGGATTGCGAGATCGCGATTGTTCCTTTAAGCTATACTGAAGAAGTGGTTTACGGTCTTGCTTGCCTTAGAAGCGAAGAGCGCTTAGAAGTAAAACGCTGGATTTCAACTATAAAAGAGTTACTCACTTAAACCGAAACCTGAACCGGGCAATGAGAAATCTTTGCTTTGACTTCAGGTTTTTTATACTAGTCAAGTGAATGCATCCTACTACAAGGAGGACACGAAATGTATATTGCAAATTTGACTTATGTAAAACCTTTGGAAGAGGTGGAAAAATATTTAGAAGAGCATATTGCATTCTTGGAAAAGTATTATAAATTAGGAAAATTCATCTGTTCAGGGAGGAAAAATCCTCGTAACGGAGGAATTATCTTATTTAATGCAACAGATGAAACTGAAATGAATCAGATTATATCAGAAGACCCATTTCACGTAAATAAGATTGCTAACTATGAAATAATTGAATTCTATCCAACAAAGTATTCTCCCGATTTCAAATGCTTCATTGATTAGAAAAAGGGCTACATGATTATGAGCTGCCGTGTGAGCAGTCGTGGTTGTCCCGGGGTTATGATATACTTTGCTGGAACATGCTGTTTTACCACTTCGGGATAAAGATTTGTCCTGGTATGCATAGAGAGGTTTTTGATATGACAGATAATTTTTGGCGTGATTTACCACGGCCCTTTTTTATACTGGCGCCCATGGAAGATGTGACGGATGTTGTTTTTCGCCATGTCGTAAGTGAAGCGGGCAGACCGGATGTGTTTTTTACGGAGTTTGCGAATACAGAGAGCTATTGTCACCCGGAGGGGAACCATGCTGTACGCGGGCGTTTGACGTTCACAGAGGATGAACAGCCCATTGTAGCTCATATCTGGGGAGATAAGCCGGAATACTTTCGTCAAATGAGCATCGGTATGGCGAAGGAAGGATTCAAAGGCATTGATATCAATATGGGTTGTCCTGTAGCAAATGTAGCAGAGAACGGGAAGGGAAGCGGCCTGATCTGCCGTCCCGAACTCGCAGCGGAGATCATCCAGGCCGCAAAAGCCGGGGGACTACCCGTCAGTGTAAAAACAAGGCTCGGTTTCAGTGACTTAGACGAATGGCGCGGCTGGTTAACCCATATTTTGCAGCAAGACATTGTGAATCTGTCCATTCATCTGCGCACAAGAGAGGAAATGAGCAAAGTAGATGCCCACTGGGAGCTGATTCCGGAGATTAAGAAGCTTCGTGATGAGGTGGCACCAGATACACTGCTGACCATTAACGGGGATATCCCTGACCGTCAGACTGGCCTGAGGCTCGCTGAAGAGTACGGTGTGGATGGTATTATGATTGGGCGCGGTATTTTTCATAATCCATTTGCCTTTGAGAAGGAGCCGAAGGATCACAGTAGTGAAGAATTGCTTGATCTGCTGCGGCTGCATCTGGATCTCCATGATCAATACTCAGTACAGGCACCACGTTCGTTCAGCCCTCTTCAACGATTCTTTAAAATATATGTGCGTGGATTTCGCGGGGCAAGTGAATTAAGAAATAACTTAATGAACACCAAGTCAACAAGTGAAGTGCGCGCGCTGCTCGATGAATTTGGAAGCAAGGAGCCGGATGGGGCGGAGGAACGTGGGGAGTAAGCTGCAAAGATTGAGGATCGGCTGAATGGAGAGGGGGACAAACCCAGGGCCAACAAGCCTTTCCTCTGTTTTTATATGGAGGGGGATTACATGTCCTGGAGCAAATTGAAGCAACAACTGGAGAGCTTTCTCTGTCCTGCGCTAAATGGAAGGGTAGAATACCGCGCACCAGGTTACCGTTATCTGCCTGATAAATCAGGTATTTGTTATATCGCGGTAGATAAAAAGAACGTGCTCAACATGAGCGATAAAACAAACCCTATTAGTTGGTATCAAACGGAGCTGGAAATTAAGAATGATCCAGATATCCAAATTCCTATCACTAGTGACGACATTGAAGCGGTCAGAAGCTACCAAGGGACCGGTACCGGAGGATCGTCTAGTAGTAATGGCTAGAAGTAGAAAAAGTACAGAACATGCAAAAGAGCTTTCGTCAGCACAGGCTGCATTAAGTAAATCGAATTTTATCGTTGTGGCAGTAAGTTTTTAACTACTCCTATAGTGGAAAGTATGAAGAGCAATGATATTGTGTTGAATATTCTGGCTTTGGTGGATAGAAGGGTTGGGAAAAAGCGGATTGTAAGCATGTCCGAGAAGATGAAGTTGAAGCATCCGGTTGTGCAGTATTTTTATGAACTGCGGCGTAAGACATTATGAAGTGAATAATTTTTACCTGTGAAGGATTATAGATGGGCAAGGGGTACACGGAAAATAGACAGGGGAGAAGCTACGGGAGATTATCCAGGAAGTATTCAGCCTCTTCTCTGTGGAAGCGGCCAAGAATTTAAGAGGCTTCTATGTAATTGAATTTTTGTAGAATGATCCGTTAATTCATTAAAGAGAGATACTATATCTTATTAAAAATAGAACGGAGTAGAATACACATTTCTACAAAGATGATAGGCGATAAATAGTATAATATAATCAAGCAGATGATAAAGGTATCTAAACAGCGAGGGAAAAGTTGTTTGCTCTTTAACAGAGTAGGCAACTTTTTCTATATAGAGTTTACTATCACTTCGAATAATAGAAAAGTAATTTCTTGAAATTAATAAATTTACTTCTTGCTTTTTTTAAAACGATCTTATAAGATATGAGTATCGAAAAAAATATTAATTTTAGAAAGGCACGAATCCATATGAGAAGATTAGAGGACATGGTTGAGTTTGTGAGTGGTTCGCCGCAGTTTAGAATAAAAGAAGCACCTGAGAATACAGCGCCACTCTACACCTATTATGGACAACCCGATCTGGAAGGGGATTTGGTTGGTATTGATTCTAGTGGTAGTGAGGGTAAACAAGTGCGGACCTTTGATAAGGTCAATACGCTATGTCAAGGGGACGTTGTTTTCAGTTTGATATCGGGAAAATCTACTATCGTTGGTGTGAAGCATCAGGGGTATCTATACACGCAAAACTACGTCAGGTTAGTGGCTGGTAATCAGGTTGATTCACAATATCTAGTTTTCTTGCTTAATGAAGATCAATCCATCAAGAAGCAGTTTCAATTGGGCTTGCAGGGCTCTCAGGTTCTAAAATATACGCTGAAGCAAGTAAAAGAACTTGAGTTGCCGAATTTGCCAACGATAGACAAGCAGCGGTTGATCGGTGAGCTGTATTTTAACCAATTACGGTTGGAGGCATTAAGAAATAGATCGGCAAATTCAGAAACTACTATAGCATTGGAAAAGCTTAGGGAGGCAAGCCGTAAATGACCGAGAATCAATTTGAAACCGAATTAATTCAATACCTTACAAGTGGCGCAATTATAAAATCAGAACATCTCGAAGGGATAAGCAATTTTGTTGTCAATGAATCAAATGTGGATTACATAGTAAAAACAAAACATTGGAAATATGAACCCCATATTAAAACTACAGAACAACTCTGGGATAACTTCAAAGCTATCCTGGAACAACACAATCAGAACACGCTAGAACATCCTTTAAGTGTTGTGGAATTTAATCAAGTTAAGAAAATAATCTCCGGCATTCAGACACCTTACGAAGCGGGGCAGTTCTTGTATGGTTTAAATGGGGTGTCGCAAATCGAGATAGATTTGAGCGACGGACGTCATGTATTCCTTACTGTTTTTGATCAAAAGCAAATAGGAGCCGGAGATACCGTTTATCAAGTGGTCAATCAAATTAAGCGACCAGCAGTGATCACAGGGAAAGAAAATCGCCGTTTTGACACAACTCTTCTGATTAACGGTCTGCCAATTATTCAAATTGAAGAAAAGTGTAACACGCGTGATGTCAATGAAGCTCTCAATCAAATGAAGCAATATGCTGATGAGAATCAGTACCGTGATATTTTTTCGACCTTGCAAATTCTGGTGGCTATCACGCCAAACAATGTGAAGTATATGGCAAATACCACGCCAGATAAATTTAATAAGGATTTCGCGTTTAACTGGCAACGTAAGAGTGACAATTCTATTGTACGTAGCTGGAAGGAATTTGCGGATTCCATGCTTTCCATTCCAATGGCGCATCAAATGGCTACCAACTACATGATTTTGGACGGAACAAAGAATAAACAAATGTTGAAAGTGATGCGTCCTTATCAAGTATATGCGACACAAAACGTGATCGAGAGCTTGAAGCGTGCTGATTTTGAATTCGGTATGAATAAAATTGGTTATATCTGGCACACAACCGGATCGGGTAAAACCATTACAAGTTTCAAAACGGCCTGGCTTGCAAGCCGTATGCCTAAAGTGGATAAGGTTGTTTTTGTCGTGGATCGAATTGCCTTAACTAAGCAAACCAATGAAAATTATAAAGCTTACGACCCGGATGCGACAGAAGACACACTTGGCAGCGTTCAAAACACAAATAACACAACTGATTTGAGCCGCAAGCTTAAAAGTAAAGACAACAGTATCATTGTGACTTCCGTTCAAAAACTGGATACATTGGTGAAACGTAAATCTTTTCAAGCTCCGGACAAGAATATCGTGTTTATCGTGGATGAAGCTCACCGTTCAACAGGTGGCGACTCATTTGAGAATATCCAGAAAGCCTTTAAGAAATCAGCTTGGGTTGGTTATACCGGAACACCGATGTTTGATGAAACAACTTCGGGTCTTCGTACAGAAAAAATATTCGGCCCACTATTACATGCCTATACCATTCGTGAAGCGATCGCTGACCGGAATGTATTAGGCTTTAAGGTTGATTTTGAGACAACGATTGATGAGAAGCAGATGAAAGAAAAATATCTTCCTGAGTTTTACCGTGAACGTTATCCAAAATGGACTGAAGAACAGATTCAAAACAAAATCAACCATCTCTCTCAGGAAGATATGGATGATGCGGTGGAACCCAGCTTCTATGATGAAAATCCGGATCACATCAAACTGGTTGTGGAGGATATCTTCAAAAACTGGCGTAACCGTTCTAATGAAGGCAAGTACAATGCTTTGTTTACAACTCACGTGGGCGGCGGCAAAGCAAGCACGCCAATGGCGATGATGTATTTCTATGAGTTTCAACATGTCAATGAAGAAAATAAGAAGAACGGTGGACAGACTTTAAAAGTTGCCGTTACGTTCAGTCAAAATTCCTCCAATAACGATAGCATGCTTGCTACAAATCAAGGTTTATCCGATGCCATCAAAGCCTATAATGCTGAATTTGGCACAGCTTTTGGAATGGATGATGTTTCGGGCTACACGCAAAACGTGACTTCACGCTTAAATAAATCGGCCACAGATAAGAAATTCCTTGATTTGGTGATCGTGGTGGACCAATTATTAACGGGATTTGATGCGCCTGAACTGAACACGCTTTATGTAGATCGAACCTTGAAGGGTGCGGGTTTAATTCAAGCATATTCCCGAACGAACCGGATTGCAGATATGCAAGAGAAACCATGGGGACGTGTGGTTAATTACCGATGGCCAGCGCAAAACGAGAAGTTGATGAATAAAGCGCTTGCTGTTTATGCGAATAAAAACTCGGCTATCTTGTCTGTTGATGAACAACGCGAGTCTAATCAAGAAGACGGGATCATTGCCAAACCATTTGAAGATGTGTTTAATGAGGTGAAACAAGTTGTTGAGAAATTAAGCAGCTTGACGACTGAATTTCAACAATTGCCCCCATCTGATAAAAAGAAGGACGAGATGCTAGATTTGCTTCGTGAATATAACCGGGGAATGGCCAAATTAAAGCAATACGATCCCGAAGAAGTTGATGGCGAGAAGATCGGATTTAATTATGATAATCCGGATGAGTTAGTAGAGAAGCTAGGGATGACTGCAGAACAAGAAGTCATGTTGACAACCGTCTTAACCAATGAACTTAAGTCACATATTGCCAAGGAGAAGAAAATCCCTCTATACCAAATCGAACTGCGGATGACGCACGTAAAGGATGTTAAAGTAGACTATGATTATCTTACTGAACTCGTAGAACAACTATTGAACCAGGTTCACGAAGGCAAGAAGGAGGAGGCTAAAGAGACGCAGGAGAAAATCAACCAATTTGCGAATGGATTGGATGATCGAAACTATGCGACCAAGATTGTGAATGCGGCTACCGCAATTGTCAAAGGCCATTTCCCGCCCGCAGGTTCTGACTTCAAGTATCCAGTGAAGCTAAGTGACAGTGAACATATCATCCAGCAGGCGAACAATATCAGCCTTGATCGAATGTTCCTTGACTTCCGAGTGAAGTGGGGAATTACAGATACTATCACCAGCACTCAAATGCGTGAGTTGTTTAGCCGCCATCGCTATGGTTTGCAAGACCTGGATGATACCGGTCAAATCCGTGACATTATTGCTCAAGCAAGTTCTGACTATAAGACACTTGCTCATGATGCAGTAGTGCAGTCGTTGTCTAAAATTAAATATCGAAACAGTTTGCGCGACGCGATTTATGAACTAGCGGATGAATTGGCGGAAAGCTAAACCGGTCGAAGCAGCTTGTTAAAGAATGAACCACTAGATTATAGTAGGAATATGGTTATTTTCATTTTAGAAAATACCACTTCAACCATTGAAAAAGTTGGTTAGTACAGAAATTGCACATACAACAAAGAATACACCAAAAAGGTTTTATTTAAGGACATACAAGGAGAGCAGAAATGAGTGAAGACAAAGTTAATGTACCAAAAATAAGGTTCCCGGGGTTTAATGATGCTTGGGAACAGCATAAGTTGGGGGAATTATACACAGAGAGGAAAGAACGAGGAAGCGATTCATTACCGATCCTTTCTGTTTCCATCCATCATGGTGTTTCAAACGAAGAATTAGACAGTGATGCTTTAGGGAAAAATGTGCGCAGAAGCGAAGATAAGTCTCTATATAAACATGTATATTTCGGTGATCTTGTTTTTAACATGATGCGTGCGTGGCAAGGGGCAATCGGAGTCGTAAAGTCAGAAGGGATGGTAAGTCCTGCATATATTACTGCTATTCCTAGTGCACAACTTTACCCTTTGTTTATGGATTATTGTTTACGACGAGATGAAACGATTATTCAGATTGACAATCTCTCTTACGGAGTCACTGACTTCAGAAAAAGACTATATTGGGACTCGTTTATTAACGTTTTGTGTTGCATACCTTCCGTGCCTGAGCAGGAGAGGATTACGGCCTTCTTCACCCACCTTGACAACCTCATCACCTTTCATCAGCGTAAGCTATATAACGTGAGAAATCTGAAGGCAGGGTTGCTTCAAAAAATGTTTCCAGAAAATGATGAATATTTTCCTGAAGTTCGTTTCCCTGGATTCACTGACGCTTGGGAACAGCGAAAGTTGGGAGAAGTGCTGAAATACGAGCAACCAACAAAATATATTGTCAAAAGCACAGATTATGATGATGCATATCAAACACCTGTATTAACCGCCGGGCAAAGCTTTGTGTTGGGATATACAAAGGAAACTGTTGGAATTTATAATGCTGATTTTGATAACCCAGTAATAATATTTGATGACTTTACAACTTCATCACATTACGTTGATTTCCCTTTTAAAGTCAAGAGTTCAGCAATGAAACTTTTAACTTTAAAACATCAAAATGATAATTATTATTTTGTATATAATTTAATAAAAAAATTAAATTATATTCCACAAAGTCATGAACGTCATTGGATTTCAAAATTCTCAGAGTTTAAAGTTTTTGTTCCTAGTCCTGTGGAACAAGAGAAAATTGGAAACTTTTTAGAAAACCTTGATCATCACATCACCCTTCATCAGCGTAAGTTAGAACACTTGCAAGAACAGAAGAAAGCACTACTACAACAAATGTTTGTCTAAGGGAGGACAATAACAACATGAGTAATAATCTACAAACTATTACAACGAAACTGTGGGCGATGGCAAATGAGCTTCGTGGAAACATGGACGCCGCAGAATACAAGAACTACATATTAGCCTTTATGTTCTATCGTTATCTGTCCGAACATCAAGAACGATATTTAGTTGAGAATAATGTTATTGATGTTGCTGCCGGCGAATCGATTAATAAAGCCTATTTAGATCAAGCGAATGCTGACGACTTGAATGACTACCTAGAAGATATTTCTTCAAGTTTAGGCTATGCGATTGCACCGCTTGATACTTGGGAATCATTAGTTCAGAAGATTGATAACAGCATGGTGATTCCAAGTGATTATCAAACGGTTTTTGATAACTTTAATCGCAACGCTGAATTAAACCAAGAAGCTGCGAAGGATTTCCGTGGCGTATTTAACGATGTCAATCTTGGAGACTCGCGACTGGGTTCCTCCACCAATGAACGTGCAAAATCACTAAACCGAATTGTAAAGCTGGTTGATGGTATTAATTACAAGGGTGAAGATGGCAAAGATATTCTTGGCGCAATCTATGAATATCTAATCGGTCAGTTTGCAGCAAGCGCAGGTAAGAAAGGTGGAGAGTTCTACACGCCGCATGAAGTTTCTATAATTTTGGCTAAAATCGTAACGGACGGTGTAGAAGAATTGGATAAGACTTTTGCGGTGTATGACCCGACTTGTGGATCTGGATCATTGCTGTTAACGGTCCAAGGTGAGTTGCCTAATGGTGATAAACCAGGGGCGATTAAATTCTTTGGTCAAGAGAAAAATACGACAACCTACAACTTGGCCCGTATGAACCTGATGATGCATGGCGTTTCATTTAACAACATGACGCTATCTAATGCGGACACGCTTGAAAGCGATTGGCCTGATGGACCGGATGCGAAAGGAATTGACCACCCGCGCTCTTTTGATGCTGTGGTTGCGAATCCTCCTTATTCTGCTCATTGGGACAACAGCGAAACGAAACTGAAAGATCCACGTTTTAGCGAATACGGTAAACTCGCTCCTAGAACCAAGGCCGATTATGCATTCATTTTACACAGCTTGTATCATCTGAATGATACGGGAACCATGGCGATTGTATTGCCGCACGGTGTCTTGTTCCGTGGTGCGGCAGAAGGTGCGATTCGCCAAACCATCATTGAGAAGAACTATCTTGATACCGTTATAGGTTTGCCTGCGAACTTGTTTTACGGTGTGAGCATCCCGACTACGATTCTAGTATTCAAGAAAAATCGTAAAACAAAAGACATCTTGTTTATCGATGCCAGCAAAGAATTTGAAAAAGGCAAGAATCAAAATAAACTTACGGATAACAACATCACCAAGATTATTGAAACGTACCGAAATCGTGTGAATGTTGATAAATACGCTCATGTGGCATCCCTTGAAGAAATCAAAGAAAACGAGTTTAACTTAAATATCCCTCGTTACGTGAATACGTCTGAAGAAGAAGAAGCCATTGACCTGGATGAAGTGATTAAGCTGTTAGAGCAGGACAAACAAGAAATCGCTGATCTTGAGGCTAAGATCAATGAGCAGTTGAGAATCTTGGGGATTATTGTGTAGAAATTGATGGAAAGAGTCGAAGATATTATTTCTTGACTCTTTTTAGACTTTTTCTTGGGAACAGTGTGAGTTGGGAGAAGTTGCAGATATTATTGGCGGTGGAAGCAACGAAGAATACTGAGACAGAGATATTGATTGGTATTCACCAGTCGAAATTGGAAAGAAAACTTACGGTTATAGTAGCCTAAATAGAAACCACCACAAATATGAGAAGGAAGATTTGATGATGACCCATAGAATGTTTTTAAAAGATTATGAAAATACAGTAAGTAGTTTTATAGGCCTACCTGTTTCATTTATTTATGATAACGAGAATAAATTACTTAATATAGGGATTGAAAATATTGAAAAAGATTTATACGAAGTAAATAAGGAGAATCTAGAGGCCATAACTAGTTCTGTAAAACGTGTTTTAATCAATTTTTATGATAACCATTTCAATTTAGCATTTCGCCCAGTATACAGGCAATTACTAATAGAAGAACTGGCGTACAGCTTTATAGATAAGTCTTACCCACAGATCAATAAGGCTTTCTCAGAGTTTATTGAACATCTAAAGCAACTATCGATTAAAACTTATGAATCGGAATGCACTCAAATGGGGTTTGTTATTCTTAAAGATGATAGTATTGATATTCATAAGTTTTTTCAGAAGCGTGAGTTAAAATACATACCTTTCTCTGCTCCACAGGAGTTAGTGGCTTATATAGAAGAAAAACAGACTTTAAAAATTAATGATTCGAAATCGATTTGTTTTGTAATAAATACCGAATACCAAGTCATTGGACTTGCTCAAAAGATAAAAGGTAAGCAGAGTATTAAAGATTTAATGATGAACAGACATAGATTTCTTGAGGAACGGGACATAAAAATGCTTGCACATAATTATTATGTTGCATCACAAATACCGGATATTTCTTCTCTTTCAGAGTCCCTCACGAAATTGAATGAGCTTCAAACAGAAACATTAAATAATATCAAGAGAGATTACAAGATTAGTAGTAGTGAAATGGATATTAAAGTTTTAATAGAACAAGTGATTAGCATGGAACTTACAGAGGAACAAGAAAATTTATTTTTAAAACATTTGAGGATTTATGCGTCATTACAGTGGAAAGAAATAGAAATTTTAAATAATCGAATAGACATAAAAAAACAGAAAGAAACCTCACAGGAATATCTCAATGAAATCATTGAAGAAAGGGTTCATGATGTACAGAATGAAATGGATTTAAAGAAAGTTGATTTTGTGTATTTTAAAAATAAACAAATTATATGGAGTTCCTCCTACGAATATATTATTTCTTTTACAAATGGACAATGGAGACTTAGAAATTTCTTTGTGCTAAGGAGTATTCTCACGAGGTTTGTAATGTCTCAATATTCGCTTTCAAACATATCCTATATAATTGATAAAATTGATTACTCTATCCCAAGAGTCTTGGATCTTTATAATATCGTTAAAAACTTGTCGGATAAGAATATTGGTTCACTTATTTGTATCATGAAGAATACCCCGCAAAGAAATCAGACTATTTTTAAATATATGCTACAAAAAGGGGAACTATCCACAGAAAAGTATAGATCGATTATTCAAACTGAGAAGGGGCACCCTATTAACATTAGGAGTTGTGATCCGTATTTATTTGAGTTGGTTGGTTCTGTAGACGGAGCAATAATAATGGACTATAGTTTAAATATGCTATCATTTGGGGAAATGATCAGTTCAAGGGCTAATAAATCGGGTAAAGACTATAGAGGCGCAAGAACGTTAGCGGCATTATCAGCCTCTTATTATGGTCTTGGTTTAAAGGTTTCGGAGGACGGCGATATGCAAGTGTTTGAAAACGAAAGAGAGGTTGCACGGATTTAGTTTTCTGAATGAGAAGAGTTAAATATCGTTGGTATTTAACATTAGCATTGAGTAGCAAAGCATTCTAATTTCGGCGAATTGTGGTATACACAGCCATAGTTCGCCGCAGCGAGCTCCTTTCTCCGAAGCAGCACCTTTTTAGGGGCCCCTTAAATTTCGCTCTACAAATGAAACGGTGAACCGTATCATAAATAGCATCAAAGTAGAAAATTGAAGTTTTTCAATTTCCATTTTTATTCTTACCCTCGACTATATTATCCACCCTCCCCCAACAACTCCCCAACAGAAACATCCAGAGCTTTCGCAACAGCAACCACTTCATAATCCTGCACGAGCCTATGTTGACCTTCCAATCGCGATAAACTGGTCGGGCTGATATCTAAACCGAAGGTTTGCAGCTTTGCAAGGAAATCTTTTTGTTTCATTCGCTTAGCTTTTCGAATGGCTACCACTCGGGTTCCAATGATATTCTTATCACCCGGTGGCTCTTTGCGATGCTTCATTTCGGTGTCACCTCACAATATTAACCAAATTGTATGCGAGGTAAGTATTGTTTTAATGCGAATATCGAATTAAAATAAAATAAACCGATAAACGCATTAAAAACTCTGTACATCGTCTACAGATATAGCTTTTCCAAGGAGGAGGGGGTGTAATGCAATATCTGATGCGCAAATATGAGGAGGAGAAGCGCAAGCTGAATGAACTCGGACAGAAATCACTGGAGCAGGGAATTCCGTTGAGCAGCAATGAGGCGGTTCAGGCCCAGAGTCGCAGGGTGGACGAACTCATTAATCAGATGTACCAAGAAAAAAACGGACATGCAGAGACTTTTCGTTTAAACTTCTGTCTTGGAGGAGATGTGGTGAGCTTTCCAGCATGGTTTTTACAGACGATTCAAGGTCGATTGGATGAGGTGACCGCACAGATCGAACATCAATCCGAGCCTAGACATGCTTTTGAAGAAGAGAGCAAGGCCTTTCAAGCGTTGTATGACTCTATAGACATTGCACATATGCCAGAGTTTGAGTATTGGGAGAATAAGCTTCAATTGAAGCAAGCCGTTCTTTATGAACGCTTATATTTACAAGGACTTAAGGATGGCGTACAGCTTGCAAACGCCTTTGCTGCTCCTTCAGTTCTCTCGGATTAAGCCATGCCCTGGGGAGTCTGCCGCAAAAGTACATAGATTTGAACCCAAAAGGTAAACTTATACTTTATTTTGGACTGTCCATGCGACAGTCTTTTTCTTGTGTGTTTGTTTTGGAAGGGATATCTTCCCATATTGTCGAATAACCATACATAATGTAAATCTAGATTAGACGAGGTTTTGCTATGTTTAAATCGCTATTGTCTCTCTTCAAAAAATCCGACACTAAGCCGCCACAGGCGGTGCGTAAGGCACCAACTCCCAAGCCGAAACCAAAGGTAGCGCCGACCCGAATCGGTGAGCTGGGCGAGCACAAAATAAATCTTCAGCTGGATCAGCTTCCTAAAGAATGCAAAGCGCTGAGCGATTTACTGATTCCAAATCCTAAGTCGCGAACAGGCTATTCTCAGGTGGATCATCTCGTTATTTCTCCGTACGGCCTATTCGTGATTGAGACGAAGAATTATCAGGGTGAGATTAAAGGCGGGCGTCAGGATCAGCAATGGACAGTAAGCAACCGTTACAAGATGTACAATCCGCTCAAGCAGAACTATGGCCATATTAAAGCGGTTGAGAGTCTGTTACAGGACATAGCTGAAGTGAAGTTTATTTCTATGGTGTCGTTCACGATGAGATGCCGCTTCAGCATTGACCCCGAGCTTCGGAAAATCCAGTCGGACGAGCTGGTGATCTACGATGTTGAATTAAGCGAGTTCATCTCTAGAAAGCTGCTTCGCCTGAAGGCAGAGACTCCCGAACCTTCTATTTCTCCTGCACAGACGCAAGCCATATATGAGCATCTGCTCCAGGCTAATATCATAGATAGCGAGATTCGTAAGCTTCATGTGGACAAAATCAAGAACAGGAGCTGATCCTAATGCCGATCTATAATAAGCTTGTTCGTGACAAAATCCCTGAAATCATCAGAAGCTCCGGGAAGAGCTGTAGTTGCTTAGCGTTAGAGGAAGAAACGTATATTACAGAACTAAAAAGGAAGCTTCGAGAAGAGGTGGAAGAGTATACCCGAGCAGCTAATGATGAAGAGGGGCTTGAAGAACTAGCGGATATTCTCGAAGTGGTCCATGCTCTCGCTCAAATACATAAAGTCCTTCCAGGGGATGTAGAGAAGATACGTGCTAAGAAAGCCGAGGAACGCGGAGGATTTAAGGATCGTATTTTTCTGGTTGAAGTAGTAGAGTGATTAATCTTTTCAGTAAATATGATAAACTTTTAATTCCTATTTGGGAGGATCATCATGCCATTACCAGAATCCATTTCTCAAATTTTCAGGAGAAAACAAAAATCGTACAAGATGGTGTTCATCTTATCTTTAATTGAAGAGCTAAAGGCCACTAATCAGGAGCGAGCTTCATTCGACAAGGTGAAAAATCGTTTCCTCAGTTACTATATGCAGCAAGAAGAGCTTGGGCATAGAGTTGATGAGACGCCTATTCGCTATCATGCTCGATGGAGTCAGATAACGAAGGGGCAGCTCAATACTATTTTAGCGACCCCTATTAAGGTCCTCTCAGACATTGTGTTTGTTAATACAGAAGACAATACAATAGGTTTTTATCCTGAGATCAAGAGCCAACTAGGGGAAGAAGGATTACTTAAATTGGAGAACCTAGCAAGAGAAGAACTGAATGAGTATAATACTGCGATGCAACAATTCTCTCTGAAGGATCATCTAGAGAGCATCATGTCCCAATATGTTCAGGCTAAAAAAGAGACCTTTGCAGGTCATGCGTTAGGCACTTTACTGCGGCAAACGATTCCTTCTGAGCTAAAGGCGTTGCCTTTTCTGAATGAAGAGCACTATAAGGTGCAAGGCTCCATTGGACAGGGGAATTGGGCAGATGTGCCTTGGCTTGCTATCCTGGATAAACGAATCACAAGCACCACTCAAAGCGGCGAATATGTCGTCTATCTTTTTGCCGAAGACATGAGTGCAGTGTATCTAACGCTTGCTCAGGGAGTGACTGTTCCATCGAAAGAGAAGGGTCGTAAGGAAGCGTACGCTTATCTTCGCAATAAAACCAAAGAGATTCGTGAGTTTATTCCGCTGGCGAACATGAACAAGGACGAGAACATTCAGCTTATGGGCCGTGGCTTAGGACAAGATTATCAGGTATCGACGGTTGCTTACGTGAGGTATGAACGTGGCAAGGTGCCGTCAGACGAGCAATTGGTGCAGGACTTGCAGAACGTAATGGAGAATTATCGGATGTATGTTGAAGATCACGTTCTTAACGAAACGGCAAGCACTTTGGAGGTAGAGCCAGTGATGGAGTACCCGGCACCTGAGCCAATAGAAGACGCCCGAATCCCCACTATCCTCCACCAAATCCAATCCCACATCCGCCGCCAAGGTTTCTTCTTCCCAGAGCATCTTATCGAGAACTTCTACCTCTCGCTGAAGGCCAAGCCTTTTGTTATCCTGGCGGGTATATCGGGCACGGGGAAGACGCGGCTGGTGAAGCTATTTGCGGAAGCCCTTGGAGCGACTAGGTATAACGGCCGGTTTACCTTGATTCCAGTCCGGCCGGATTGGAGCGATCCTGCGGATCTGCTGGGGTATAAGGACCTTTCGGGAAGCTTCCAACCGGGTCCGATTACGAAGGTGTTCGTGGAAGCGCGGAAGCTGGAGAATCAGCATAAGCCTTATTTTATCTGCCTGGATGAGATGAATTTGGCACGGGTGGAGCATTATTTCAGTGATATGTTAAGTGTGCTGGAAACACAGGAGTGGCAGGAGGGAAAGATTCGGACGCAGGGTCTTATCTCTCCTACCATGCTGGATACGCCTGAGGACCAAGAGGTGTATGGCAGCCTTGGTATTCCAGAGAATGTGTTCTTAATCGGGACCGTGAATATGGATGAGACAACGCATCCTTTTAGCAAAAAAGTACTCGACCGCGCCAACACGCTAGAGTTCAATTACATCAATCTGCAGCAGTATCCGGAAGGAAATGAGCAGGAGGCGAGTGACGTCGCTGATCTTGCTGAACTGAATCATCTTTTTCTGCGCTCGGATTATTTGCAGCTAGTTAATGCTTATGATGCTCATCAAGAACTCGTTGTCCGGACAACGGAAAGATTGGTTAAGATCAATACTCTGCTTGAGGATATTCACGCCCATGTGGGCTTCCGGGTACGGGATGCAATTTGCTTCTATATGATTTATAACGACCGTTTCAACCTGATGAGTGAGGAAGAGGCGTTTGATTGGCAGCTCCTGCAAAAGATTTTACCGCGTATCCAAGGGAGTCACTCCTCGGTACGTCGAGTCCTGTTGAACTTGATTAAGGGTGCGATAGGTAGTGGTACTGGCGTGACGGTAAATATTGAGGATCTCATGCAAGATGCCTCTCCACTCTATATGAAATGGGCTGCTGGGCAAACTCCGCCTGCGGCTAAACATCCGCAAAGTGCTCGTAAATTGGCTTTTATGCTTAGGAGGCTGGAGGAAGATGGATTCACCTCATTCTGGCTCTCTTAATCAGACGGTTCAGTTGCTCCGTGTAGAAACGGAGCTTTTTACTCTTTTTCTTCAAGGACGGCCTTATCATCCTACTGTAGAGACTTTGCAGCTTCATCGCTCTTCGGACCAGGAATGGGTGAATGCTCACCTTGGGCTTGTGTGCTCCGAACGGCTTGGTGAAGTACAGATACAAGTGTTCTCGCCTGAAGCTTACGGGATGGTAGACTGGCAGCCGGGGGAGTCTTCCTTTCCTTGCTTTTATGAGACCCAGTCGTATGAAATGGTTATTCAGAATAAGAGCGGGAGTAGCCTTTCTTTTTACCATGAAAATGTGTTGCTCCGTCAGGCAATTAAGCCTCTGGGTGATTCTATCCTTGCGGGTGTTCTGAATTTCGGGAATGAGGTTGGTCTGACGGAATGGGAAATCCGTAGTAATGGGCAGACATTGCTGCGGGTCGAGATGGAGATTTTCCCCTCGAAGATGGATTACAAGCTGGATTACCAGAATATTTTGCATGAAGTGAATGAGCAGATTTATAATTTGGCCTTTGATTTCCTGCGCCGAACCTACCAGCTAACAGGCCTACGGGAGACGCAGCATCAGAGCCTGACGGAGTTCTTCACCATCCTTCAACATGTATTTAGACAGCTCTTGGACGCTATTGAGCGGATTAACAGGAATCCCAATTATGCTCTGCTCCAAGATCGCCGACTAATGGATGCCAATCGGGTTAAGAAAGCCGGAAGAGAGAACATCCGCGAGCTCGCGAAGCATCCTGAACGATTGAGGGAAGACATGAACCATGGATTCTTAAAAATCGGTACCCGGAATTACACAGCAACGCACTTAGTGGAGACACGCAGACGCCTCGCTTATGATACGAATGAGAACCGTTTCATCCGCTGGATGCTGGAACGTATTCATGGCAAGCTAAAGGAGCTTAAGGGTCGCTGGAAAAAGCAGAGCCGAACTCCAGATCCATTACTCATCAAAAGAATCGACGCAATGCTCACCCAATTAGAGCGAGTGCTCAAGATGGATTTCTTGCGTGAGGTCGGAGTTCTGAAGCAGATGTCTGTTACGCTTGTGCTCCAGATGGCCCCAGGGTACCGCGAAGTCTACCGCTGTTATTTGATGCTGCTAAAAGGTCTGTCTATTCAAGGTGACCTGCTCCGCTTATCCATGAAGGACGTTGCTCAGCTCTATGAATACTGGTGCTTCCTCAAGCTGAATCAGCTCCTGGGGCAGAAGTACAAGCTGGTGAAGCAGGATATTATTAAGGTGAATCGGAACGGTATTTTTGTTACTCTGGATCGCTCGCAGAGCGCCAAGATGGTCTATGAGAATCTGGTTAACGGAGAGCAGTTCATCCTGTATTATAATGCGATTCCAGGCTCGGATAAGACCCCGACGCTCAGTCAGCGTCCGGATAATGTACTTACTCTGAAGAAGAAAGACGCTGGCAAAATCAAAGAGTACAAGTATGTCTTCGACGCGAAATACCGCTTGAATCCGGCCTATGAGGGCACTTCCTATCATGAGAAATATAG
Organism: Paenibacillus sp. sgz302115; assembly: GCF_056120445.1. Classification (NCBI taxonomy): domain Bacteria; kingdom Bacillati; phylum Bacillota; class Bacilli; order Caryophanales; family Paenibacillaceae; genus Paenibacillus; species Paenibacillus sp. sgz302115. Next base: position 47,389 of record NZ_JBVYOK010000018.1, on the reverse strand, counting down.
ACAGCCTGGGCCAGAAGAGGATGACATCAACACGATGCACCGCTATCGGGACGCTATTGTGTATCAGGAAAAAGGCTCAGGGGAATATGAACGAAGCATGTTCGGGGCGTATGTGTTATTTCCGTATCCGGATGAGGAGCGATTTAAGGCACACCGATTTTATAAGAGTATTGAGCTTTTAAATATTGGCGCCTTGCCGTTCCTGCCCAATTCCACAAGCTTGGTGGAGCAATTCTTAGATGAGATTATTCAGGATAGTCCGGAAAAAGCTTTTGAGCGCTCCACACGTCCACGTGGGACGAGAGAATATTATGCCGATCAGCTTGCAGGCAAGAATGTGCTTGTCGGTTCTGTTACAGGCCCTGAGCAAGTTGAAGTGGCGAGGCGGCATTCTTTTTATCATGTGCCGCTAAGGAACCTTTCGGATGCAAAGATTCTCACCCAAATTGAATATGTAGCGATGTGCCAGTCCAGAAAGAAATTTTTTGATCCTGCTAAGACAGGGATTCATTGGGTAGGTAAAGTGACAGGTTGGAAGGTGTTAAAACGTAAAGAAATAAAGGAAATCCCTCCCGAGCCTTATAAGAAAGAGTGGGATTACGTTAGATTTGAAGTGGAAGAATGGATACCTTTACAGCCTCACATTGCTCTAGGCGGCCAGGGAATCTATACGCTGCTCTTCACAAGCAAATACATCCTGGACCGGGCCTTAGAGATTGCCGAGCTCCGTGTAGAAACGGAGGAGGATATCCGCGAATGGCGTGAGAAGCGCCGCAAGGGCAGAGTGCAGGTGAAGCTGGATCATGATGAATATGTGGATTTAGGTAGGGTTGTGGAGGTTCGGAATATATAGGATACAGAAAAAAGCTCAAGCGCAGGTCCCCTCCCTGCCTTGGAGCTTTTTTTCTATAGCTCTTCTCCCTGTCGTCAATCACTTCTGGCCGCAAATGTTCCTGGAACATTTCTAACTAAGGATACACTCTGGAAATTTATGCTTCCGTCGTAATACTTACGCCATGTTCATTCAGTCCGATCTCAGCGATGATAGAACCTGTAAGAAACATCTTTACATCTTCGCAAGTTGATAACGCCAAGCGGCGTTCATCATACATTAGGTTCTTATCCGGGCGGGCGTAACGAGGCGGGGATCTCAGGTGATCCCGCAGTGCCGGCATGTATGTTACGGTATCCTGTACGGTCCGTTTCGGTAAGAGTCCACCATTGGGGTTCGAATCCCCAATCGCCTTGGGAGCGATTTCTGGTAGAGTACTCGATTTCCATCGAGCGACAATTGAAGCAAATTCAGAGTAAGGAAACCAATGGACAGAATCCCGGCGGCTAATATAGCGCACTGCGGAAGGGCTTTGCAATCCGTGGATACCGATGGTGCGGGAGCGGGGAGGCCTTTGGCAAGGACAGAGGGAAACGAAGGCTGGCTGAAGTAGGGGCAACCTGCGGATTCACATGTTCTCCCGAGCCTCCCGGCAGACTGCCTGTCTTAAACGTGATTCCGTCTGAACCCGCGGGGGGATTCTGCCATCCATTGGTCAAACATGAAGGGGGTAAATATATGTTAAAGCAAATAACGATTCAAGCGGACCAGCGCGGTCTGCTCTTTCATAAGGGAAGTTATGTGAAACGTCTTCTTCCGGGAACCTACCGCTACTTATCGTGGTCACAGCATACGGCAGTTGTGCTGAATATTGCCAAACCGTTCGTAGTCGAAGGTAAAGATTTGCAGCTGTTCTTACAGGATGAAGACCTCCTGCGGGAGCTCGATGTCGTAAGTGTACAGGATCATGAGATTGTCTTGCACTACGAGGACGGACAATTCGTGCAGCTGCTGAAGCCGGGGGTATATGCCTATTGGAACCTCCTGAAAAAGCATACCTTTGTACATACGGATATCAGGCAGCCGGAACTCCCTGCCGGGATCGACCGCTCCATTATAGCGAAGCTTACCCCGTATGTGCAGTGCTGTGAAATCGCGAGCTACGAGCAGGGATTTCTGTTCTATGATCATATCCTCCAGCGGGAGCTTGCGCCTGGTAAGTATTACTTCTGGAAAGGCCCTGTCTCAGTGCTGACGAAGACGGTCGATCTAAGACAGCAGCAGATGGATTTGATCGGCCAGGAGATGATGACAGAAGATAAGGTTACGCTGCGCCTGAACTTTGTATGCCAGTATAAGATCGTGAATCCGCATCGCGTTCTGGAAATGAAAGCCTTCGACGAGCAGATACACATCCAGCTTCAGCTCTTGCTTCGGGAATATGTAGGGACGCTGAAATTAGATGATCTTCTGAAACGTAAGGAGGATGTCGCATCATTCATCCTATCCCGTATCCAGGCGAAGGGAGAAGAATTCGGGGTGCTTTTCCTCGGGGCGGGGGTAAAGGATGTAATTCTGCCAGGGGAAATGAAAGACATCCTTAACACCGTTCTGCTCGCAGAGAAAAAGGCGCAGGCGAACCTGATCACCCGCCGGGAAGAGACGGCTTCGACGCGAAGCCTGCTCAATACGGCGAAGCTGATGGATGAGAATCAGACGCTGTTCCGTCTGAAGGAGCTGGAATTCCTCGAAAAGATATGCGACAGAATCGGTTCCATCTCTGTTACGGGTGGCGGCGATCTGCTCGAGCGGTTAAGCTCGCTCATCGGTGTCCAGAAATAGACCGCTACTTGGCGGTCTATTTCTTTTTGTGGAAAGAGATAATGAACGCTGGACAGTGTTTCGGCTAAGTCAATTGTGCGTCTTTACCAGAGAACAAGAAGCTTGCGTATTAGATATCTTCATCTCCTCGAGAATGAGATCTGATGGAATGGGAGTTTTGAAGCGGTTCAGAATTGTGCGGATCATGAGAGTGCACGGATGCTAGAGAAACGTTGGAAGGAAGTGGTTCCTTCCAGTAAAAATGAACGTGATGTAATGATGGAGATTTGGGGATATGCCGGATTGCTGGTACCGGGTGAAACACCCCGAAAGCGCAGAGGCGGAAGTTCTGATTATGACTCTATGGCGGAATGGCAGGGGGATGACGGTTATTCGCAGGAAGCGCTGGAGTTTTATTTCAGTGCATTTTTATTATAGCTTTTACCTTTAACCAGATATACATTTTAAGTGTTATGTAGATAAGATTCCTCCATGCTAGAATCAAAGCATTCCAGCAAAAGATGAGTTAGATTGAGGAGGATTTCTTATGTGCAATAGATTTCAAATCGTAGGCAGCCTGTTGCGTCCGTCGAATTTATTAGAATATAAACAGCAGATTGAACATCGTGATGATATCCAGTATCCTTTTTACCAAGACTTTCAAGGGTATGAGCAGTGTGAATCGGATGCGATTCAGGCTGTAGTTGATCAAGAAATTAACAATGGTCTGTCCATTCTTACGGATGGAGAGTATTCCAAATCGATGTGGCATCTGGACTTTGTCTGGGGTTTCCAAGGGATTAGCCGCTATATCGCGGATCATGGGTATTTTTTCAGAGATACCGATGGAACCTCCAAATACGAGACTAGAAAAGATATTGGTCTGCGCATTACAGGTGAATTGAGCGGGAAGAACCATCATTTTATTCATGCCTATAAGAAGCTTCAAGCCCTTGCCGGCGACCGGGAGACCAAGCTGTGTGTACCTTCGCCATCTCATATTTTTGGTGAGTTATCCTGGTCGGATAATATTGGCGGCACAGAGGCCGTGTATAAGAACAGACAAGAGCTTAAAGACGGTCTTGTGAAGGCTTATAAGGATTTTGTGGAGGAATTCGCTGCTGCCGGAGGACAAATCCTGCAATTCGATGATTGCTTATGGGAGCTCTTCGCAGATGATAACCCGAACTCCCCATATACTGGCGAGAACATCAACCAAGAGGAAGTACAGGCTCTGGCTACAGAATTTATTGAAATTAACAATACATTGATTGATTACGGACATAGCTTAGGCTTGAAAATGTGGACGCATAACTGCCGTGGTAACTATGATTCCCGTAATATGGGTGGCGGCTCCTATGCTAAAATTGCCAATCTGTTCTTGAAGCAGCTGAAGTACGACCGCTTTTTCCTCGAATGGGATGATGATCGTGCAGGCTCGCTTGAGGCGCTTGCGGTGTTCAAAGATAAGCCTGACACGGAAATTGTACTTGGCTTGTTGTCTTCCAAGACTAATACGCTTGACGATGAGGCTCGTGTAGTTCAAATGCTTGATGAAGCTGCGAAAATTATTGATAAGGATCGATTATTACTTTCTCATCAATGCGGTTTTGCGTCCTGTGACGGCGGCAACGAATTAACGGAAGCTGAACAGTGGGCGAAGATTAATCAAGGACAACAGATTGCCCGGCAATATTGGGGTAGTTAATATTTAACTTAGTTAAATAGGGGAGCAGATTCCCTTTCGTAGACTGTCGACGGTATTGTCGGCAGTTTTTTTCTATGAACAGAAGCCTCCAGCGCCGGGGAAATGACGAAATCGTCTTTTGCTCATAAAAAATGACCGCGAAAGGCGGTCATTAACGGGGGACTTATTTTCCAGCGAATTAATTGAAAGAAATTGTGTAGGATACAGAAGGGTATGTCGTAGTCGATCCTGGCACTCGTTCTACAACTGTGATCAGTGTACCGGGTTCGTAGTAGCCTGAACCGCCGTTGTAATTGGTTTTGTTGACGATAGCGGTACCCAGATCGATCGTTGTATTGTTATAGCTCCAGTAGTAGTGTAGGCGAAGTGCGTTTACTGCGGAAGTCGTGATTTTCACGCTTGTGCCGGTCGTCTTGGCGTTGGGAAGAATGTAAGCATAGCCTTGACCTTCGGTCAGCGTATTGGGATAGCTGCCCCCATAGCTGACGATGGCAGGATTAGCCCAAGCGGTCAGGCCAAACAACAGAGATAGACCCATGATCAAGGTAAAGACTATGCTGCTGCGTTTTTTCATAGATTGCTCATCCTCTCAAAATGATTTCGAAACGGATTAGAGCATCCTCCTTCCACATGAAAGCGTTTATATACCTATCCCCTACAATATATACCAATTTATTACATGTGTAAATAGCAGAGTAAATGGTAGGATAACCTTATAGATTACGACAGTAACGATGCTTTTTGATCAGCACATAGGGTTCACTTGATTAGAAGAAGAGAAGGAGTGAGATTAGACCTCATGAAACCAAAAATCAGTGTGATTAAGTTTGGCGGCATTACACTTATTCTTTCCGCTATTCTCTTTTTTACCCAGTATCTATTTGTTCTGCCGATGCCTAGCCCTCCACTAGCAGATGCAGATCTGATGGCATGGCTGCGGGAATGGAAGTCCAATATCGCGATGGCGGACGAGTTGCTGTTCTTTGCCACTTTATTGTTGATCCCTTCCATCGTTGCTTTGTACCGGATTCTGGTGAAGGTGGATAAGGTCAAAACCTTGCTGGGGTGTGGTCTGTTGGCTGTCGTCATACCCGTCAACATCTTCCTGGATATTATTCTGGGGCGATTGGTCTATCCAGTGTATAATATTGAACTCTCACCTGATATCTACAAGCTGGTTCTCAGTATATACTATGGGGGCATGCACGCTGTAGCGATCATCCTGAGTATGGCTACCATCATCTTGTGTCTCGTAATTAGAAAAAGCGTGCTTGGTAAGCCTGCAGCCATTCTAGGATTGGTGACAGGGATAATGGACTTGATCGGCGCTTATCCCTGGTGGATTGGAACCGGTGTGGTATTTGCTTCCCAGTTGTTGTTCTCAGCATGGTTTGTTTTTCTTGGTGTGAGGATGCTTCGAACGGAATCAGCCTAACCAATTTCCGCCCCAATCGTTTATACTAATAAGGCATAACACTTCTAAGGAGCTGCAGAACCGATTATGAATAAGAAAGAAGTCGCGCACATTCGCAAGCAATTCAAGCTGGACCATGAAATGCTCAAGCTGTTTGATATTCTTAACGTGTATATTATGAAGGAGACTAGCGAGATCTATCATTGGGAGCGCCTGCCGTTTGGCCTCGTGGACAGAGAGAAGCAGGAGCTGTATATGGGCAATTTCAAAAAACTGCTCACCGGTGAGCTCGACCATAAGCTGTTCGAGTTGAAGTTTCAGGAGGAAGCGGAGGAGCCGTCGCGGGTAATGCTCCACCAAGGCCTGGTGACAGGTGATGCTGAAGAATGGCAGGACCTGATGCTGATGCTGGTGGATAAAATGCTGGTAGATACCAAGTATGAGAAGGATACGGTAGTCACTTTCGTTCGCGGGCAGTATTACCGGCCGACTAAGGCCAGGAATGAAGAAACCGAAGAGAGCGGGAAGGATGAGATGTTCGCGCATCCGTTCATTCTGTGCAGCGTAAATTCCACGGAGCAGCAGCGTAAGAACCTCATGTTCGATTATGTGGAGAGGGAATTCAAGTACAATGTTATCGTCGATCCGATTGTCAAATTGAGTTCGCCGGAGCAGGGGTTCTTTTATCCGAGTGTAACGGACAACTATTCGGATGTGAACCGCATTCTATATTGTACGGGAAAATCGAATTATCCGGATCCGCAGTTCATCGAGCAGGTGTTGAATGCGGAAAGATCTGTAACCGCCTTGGAAGAGAGAAGCTTCTTCGAAGAGATCGTGAAGGAAGTGGCGGGAGAACAGCTTGATACAACCACACTTGCTCAGGTGTATGAGGAAATCCAGCAGGTCATCGAAGGTGGCGAAGGGGAGGAAGAACCGCCCAGGCTGGATTACAAAGATGTGGAACGCGTCCTGGCAGCAAGCGGCGTAGAGAACGTGACGGCTGAAAAGGTGGAGCTGGCTTTCGAAACGGTCATCGACGATAAGTTCTACGAAATGAAGGCGAGCAGCGTTATACCGAAATATACTACAAAATCGATCAAGATAGATACGAAGGTGGCCACCATCTCAATCAGCCCGCAAGATTTAAGATATGTGAAGCAGGTAAATTATCAAGGGAAACGCTGCATCATGATTGAGGTTGACGAGGAAGTCGTGATCGAGGGCTTCACGCTTAGTACGGAAACGTTGTAGTTAGCATTGGCATAAGGGGAATAAAGGTACAGGAATTAAGGAGGTTTTGTTGTGGTAAATGAAAAGAGGGAGTTATCACCAGAACAAAATGAAGCTCTGCTGGGAGTGTTAAAAGCCCGTTTTGAGAAAAACATGAATCGCCACGAGGGATTGGAATGGGCCAAAGTGCAGCTAAAGCTGGAAGCTAACCATGACAAATTATGGTCCATTCATGAGATGGAAAGAACCGGCGGTGAGCCGGATGTGGTTGGCTATGATGAAGAGGCGGGAGAATACATTTTGTATGACTGCTCGGCAGAAAGCCCTAAAGGCCGCAGAAGTATTTGTTACGACGGCGAAGCCCTGAACGCCAGGAAACAAAATAAACCGGAAAACAGCGCCACTCAAATGTCGGCGGATATGGGCATTGAGCTGCTTACCGAAGAACAATATCGGGAGCTGCAGAAGCTTGGAAGCTTCGATACGAAAACATCAAGCTGGATAAAAACACCTTCCGATATCCGAAAGCTCGGCGGTGCAATCTTTGCTGATTTCCGTTTTGGACATGTCTTTGTGTATCATAACGGTGCGGATTCTTACTATGGCGCCAGGGGATTCCGTGGCTCGCTTAGAGTCTAAGATGAAGACGAAATTGGGATTATTACTGATCATGTTTATATTGTCCTCCTGTTTGGTTGGATGTAATAATGCTGTAAAAGAAGAGGACAATAGTATTCCAAGGAATACATCTGAACCTTTTGTAGGAAGGATGGATTTGGATAGTGAAACTAAGAAGTTTTTCTATGGAACTTGGAAGGTTGAAAAACTGTTAGGATTCGCAAATTCATATAATGATGCGTCTGAATATCCAACAGGGCAAAAGGTTATTGGTGATGAAATTATCATCAATAAAGATTTCTTTTCATCAAAAGGGTTACAAAATTATGCTGTTTATCAATATGAACTGGAAAATCCGCTCTATCATATAGAAGAGATACACTATAACACAGATTCTTTTTATAGAGTAGATAAAATGGATCTGCCAGATTTGAAGATAAATGATGAAGTAAAAGCATTAGGTGTATCTGACTCTTCTACTGGACTTGCTATACCTGTAAGGTTTTTGGATGTTAACGATGACAGACTGATCTTGGTATTAGAGGCAACAGCATTTGAGCTGAAAAGAGTTGCGGAATAAAGGGTAGGCAATGATGCTGTGCTTATTGGCCCTATTGTTCAATTTGAACAATAGGGCTTTATAGCGGGCACCAACTGATCCCCGGTTCCTTTTAACGTAATATCAACCCCATTAGTAACCATTCTCTTGGTTCTGCTTCAGCCAGGATTCCCGATAGGCACCATAACTCTGACCAGATATTCCTCTGCATGTTGCAGGACAACCTCATCCTGTAAATATTCCTCGTAAGCATTGCCAATGACTACATACTGATTTTGCTCAATGGCATCAAAGATTCGCGGGTAGATCTTCTCGGTATCTCCATAGTTCGCTCTGGCATAAGAAACGAAGTAGAAGCCTTCCGGCATATATTCCTGCTCAACATAACGAGTGGTCATGCGGCTGTACATATGGGAGACGGCATCTCCGTCTCTGCGCAGCAAATCCTCTTTGGGGATGATCACACCGTTGGGATAACCAATCGGCGCATGTTCCTTCTGTAGGCGTTGTCGAAAATCTTCCCAGAGCTCTTCGGGAAATTGCTTCTTGGAAGCATGAACCCGGCGGCTAAGCAGCAACGGAACGCGGGGTTGCCAAATCACGTGCATCCGGCTTGTATCAATATTCATTGAATGCTCGATATGCTCGGCCCGCCGAATGATCATCTGCTTCGCTTGCTCCAGCTTCAATATCTGTAATTGAAGAATCTCTTCCTGCTTGCGCAGAAGCCCAAGCGTACTGGCAGGCGCGCGGCCGTTCAGATGCTCCCGGATGTTCTCAAGCGACATGCCCAGTTCCTTGAAGATATGAATCACGCCAATCGTATCCAGCTGACTGCGATGGTAATAGCGGTATCCGTTGTCGGCAACAAAGGCCGGCTTGAACAGACCGATACGATCATAGTAAATGAGTGTTTTGCGCGTTACATCGGACAATTCGGAAAAAGTGCTAATGGATAGCATGTCGTTATGATGCATGACAACCTCCCGTGAAAATTGAGTTGACTGTATAGCCGTTATACAGTTTATACTATCATCTATTGCTTCTGTACAACTCTAAATTCAAGGTTAAGAGAGGAAGAAAATTTATGCAAAAGATCGAAACAAACCGGCTGGTATTAAGAAATTTCTGCGCGGCCGACGCTCCGGGATTGTTGGAGTATTCCATGAATCCTAGAGTGAACTGCTTCCTTGATGGGAAAATGGGTACGCTGGAGGAGGCTTCCCTGGAGGCTGAAAAAAGAAGCGGCGATGATTCTTATATTGCAGTCTGCCTTAAAGAGGACGACTCCCTCATCGGAGACCTGTTCTGTATGAAAGAAGAACCCGATACGTTCAGTGTCGGTTGGAATTTCAACGTGAGATATGAGGGAATGGGATTTGCATGTGAAAGTGCAGAAGCGTTGCTGGACTACCTCTTTATGCAAAAAGAAGCAAGAAGGCTGTATGCGTATGTTGAAGACGACAACTTCAGATCGCAGAAATTATGCCAAAAACTGGGCATGCGCCAGGAAGGCTGCATGCTGGAATTTATTTCTTTTACCAAAAACGGAGACGGAACACCCAAATATGAAAATACCTTTCTCTATGCCTTGTTAAAAAAAGAGTGGCAAAATCAGCATCACAAAGAAATATGATATCAGGGCAGCCTGTCAAATTTATTGTCTTGGGCATCAATTAACGCCAGCTTGTAATTGAGCTTTTCCAGCGTTTTAATCAGTCGTGCAATTTGTTCCTCCACTTTGTTTTTTTGGCTGACCAGCATCGTTTTTCTTAGGTGCAGTGTACGGTCCCCGCTCTTGTACAACTCAACATATTGTTTTATTTCTGCCAGAGGCAGGCCTGTTGAACGAAGGGCTTGAACCATCTCAACACAATCGACGTAGTGTTCGCTGAATTTGCGGACCCCGTTAGCATCCCGGTCAACAGCAGGCAATACGCCTTCCTTCTCATAAAAACGCAAAGTATACGGGGTAATGCCCGTTTTTTTCACAATTTCCTTAATCGTATAAGCCATAAGATACCCTCACCGCCTACCTGAGTGTTAGAGTTACTTTCATCTATTTTACAATCTGAGCTCGCCTCCGGTCCATAATCCCCTTTGCCTATAAGGATTGAACTTTGGAGTTGACTTAGAGCCGCTTTAACCCGGTAAGCTAATTGAGAAACAACTAAAAAGATTAAGAGGAGGGTATTCAATGACCAAAACGGTGTTGATCACCGGGAGTTCGACAGGATTGGGAAATACAGCAGCAAAGAAGTTTGCCTATGAAGGATGGAACGTGGTTGCTACGATGCGTAAGCCGGACCGATCCTTGGCAGAGGAATATCCCGAGCGGATTTTCGTAACCGGGCTTGATGTTACTAAGCCCGCCACCATCGAGGCGGCGATTACGGCAGGGATTGCCAGATTCGGCCGGATCGACGCCGTCGTGAACAACGCCGGAGTCAGCATCCTCTCGATATTTGAAGCAACACCCATGAATGTGGTCCGCGGGATTTTCGAAACCAATGTCTTCGGTGTGATGAACGTCATCCAGGCGATTACCCCATATTTTCGCGGACAAGGCGGTGGAACCATCGTCAATATCACTTCGAACGTAGGCTTTGCATCTAATCCGCTCCTGTCGGTCTATGTCGCGACCAAGCATGCAATCGAGGGGCTGTCGGAATCTCTGTCGTACGAGCTGGAATCGCAAAATATCTCCGTCAAGCTGGTGGAACCCGGAGCCATGCGAACCACGAATTTCACGTCGAACACCATGGCTGCCACCCAAGACGTATCCATTCCACAAGCGTACAAGTCTTATTATGATCATATGATGAACTCCATGATGAACTATCCGTTTGATAATGCGGATGAGAACCAGGTTGCAGATCAGGTGTACGCCGCTGCGTGCGATCTCTCTAATCGGTTGCGCTATCTCGCAGGTCCGGATGCGGAAGAAACGGCAAAACTGAGATGGTCCCAGTCTGAAGAACAGTACATGGCAGCCATGCGGGATCTACTGGGGCAAACGGCGTGGCGAAATAGCCAGGGCTGACATTCAATGACGATTGATGACTCTGCATCACAAAGGATGGTTGGAAAATGGAAGATAGATTACATCCAGAACTTAAAGATATGTTCTCCGCTTTACCGGAGGTTGTGTACACTCGGGAGAATCTAGCAGCCAAAAGGAGAGAGATGCATGAGTTTGTAGCCGGTGTGGCAGCATCGTTGCCCGTTAATGATACGGTTCTGACCTCAGAGAGAGTTGTTCCCGGCGCAGTTGGGGACCCGGAGGTCCGGATCAAGATATACGAACCGGGAGTGAAGAAGGGACCCCTTCCGGGCATTCTATACATTCATGGTGGCGGCTATATCCTTGGTTCCGCGGATATGATGGACCCTGCCTTGCAGCAGCTGGTATCGGAACTCGAATGCGTCATCGTATCCGTGGATTATCGGCTGGCTCCAGAGCATCCTTTTCCGGCTCCGCTCGAAGATTGTTACGCAGCACTCAAATGGTTCTCCGAAAATGCTGAGGAGCTGGGGACCGATTCATCCAGAATCGCAGTAATGGGCCCCAGTGCCGGCGGTGGATTAACAGCTGCTCTCTCCCTTTTGGCAAGAGATCGAAACGGTCCTTCTATTCTATTCCAAATGCCGCTTTATCCGATGCTGGATGACCGGAGCATGACCAAGTCCAGCCATGAAATAACGGATGACAGAGTATGGAGCAAAGCAAAAACAGAGTTGAGCTGGGAAATGTATTTAGGAGTAACAGGTGAAGTATCCCAATATGCCGCTCCGGCACGTGCAACCGATCTGTCAGGGCTTCCACCCACGTACACATGTGTAGGTGACTTGGATCCGTTTCGCGATGAAACCATTGATTATGTACTAAGGCTAACGCAGGCCGGTGTGCCAACAGAATTTCATTTGTACCCCGGATGTTTTCATGGCTTCGAAGAGTACTTTCCTTCTGCCGCGATCAGCGGGAAATTTATAAAAGAATACCACGCAGCCTTAAAGAGTGCCCTGTATAAATGATCCTAAATGTACAGTATAATACCATGAATGAGAACCAATATACAGTAACAGAGTAAGAAGGCTAACAAACGGCGGATGAAGTCATCCGTGGCTCCAACATGCCGTCTCCAGTTTGTATATTAGAGCTTGAATATGAGGAGGGCTTGGTTAATTCCAGGGCCCTCCTTATATTTGGTATTGATTGAATATAGATAAAGTCGGGATATGTATTATAAAGGTCGGCTGATACAATAAAATTAATCAGGAGGATATAACCAATATCTGAAGCTGTAGCAAATAACTTGGAGATGATTACAATGAACAATGAATTGCTAAATGATTTGATAGTGTCCGTAAAAAGTCAAAACCTTCGGGTGCTAAATGTTCTAGTTAGGCAAGAGGGTCAGATCATAGCCAAATATGATTTTGAAGAAGAAAAGCCTGCTCCTTTGTGGTCAGTAAGTAAAACGTTTACTTCAATGGCAGTTGGGATTGCCATCAGTGAGGGTTACTTCAAGATGAATGACTATGTTATAGATTTTTTTCCTGATCTTCCACATGTACATTTAAATGAATATTTAATAAAGATGACTATACATGATTTGCTATGCATGGGAACTGGACACGCAGAATGCCCGGTATTTAAGGCGGATTGGGGAAGTGATACAAGTTGGGATATTTCTCAATTGTTCTTTGAAGAACCGGTTGTATTTGAGCCTGGGACTCATTTTACGTATAACAATGCTGCAACGTACATGCTTTCAAAAATGATAACCCTGACTACAGGGAGTAACTTAAATGATTACTTAGATAAAAGAATATTTCAGCAATTGGATATACCGAAACCTAAATGGGATACCTGTCCAAAGGGAATCCCGCAGGGATTTGCAGGATTATATTTAACGGCAGAGCAATTATCCAGATTCGGACAATTAATTCTTGATCAAGGAGTCTGGCAAGGTGAGCAGCTTATTCCTTCAAGTTATATCAAACAGGCAACATCTGTCCAAATTCAAACCAAAGATTTCACCCCAGACTTTGCAACCGCTGACCATCAGCAGGGATATGGATATCAAATCTGGATGAACTCCTATCCTAATTCATATCGAATGGACGGTTTATATGGTCAATATGTTGTCATGCTTCCAGATAAGAATGCCGTTATTACCTATATTTCAAATGAACCACACAACATGACAGGGGTTCTTGAGCTGACCTGGAATACTCTAATAGATAAGCTGTAGGGCAGTGCCAGCATCTGATCAAGCAGAATGATCAGATGCTCTCGATGAGAAAAGCATTGCTTTTGTTATCGAATAGAGGCCTCATATTCATCAAAAAAGTTGATTTTATCTTTGTTAGGTGTAGATATCATTTCAACTTGATCGCCGAGTTTCAGTGTGGTTTTTTCATTATCCGAATTAAAAGCACCCCATGTTGGTAAACCAACACCATTTGGATTGCCTGTAGCAGCAAAGTTATACCAGTAGGATAACATGGTGTCAGATAACTTATAATCATAATCCGTATATGCCAGCTTGTTTTTATCTAAATTTCCATAAGCATAAGCAATTTCAGAACCATGAAAAGCACCTAGTTGTTCCATGGTATTGCTACCCGGCTGAATATGGGAAAAATGATAGAGGTATACGTTGGAAGAGCATAGCTGACTTTGAAGATTAGCCCAAGTAAACATATGCCAACCAAACCATTGCATTGTACCGCTTGATAATTGGGATTGAAGTGCCTGTGCATTATCAGTAGCTGCATACATGCTGAGAAACTTGTCTGCTTTACTGCCATATGTTTTATTGATTTCTGTTCTATAATCGGCCGCATTCAGTGAAGAATAGCTTGGTATCCATGATAATGGCCAGGGCAAGGAGATAAATATGGAGCTTTCGTTAGCTAAATAATTGCCAGCGTAAAAAGACACTCGGGAATCACTCCCCGCAGTGTCTTTATTTTTGCGCTTTTGCCTTATTGGAAAACAGGGAGCCGGGTTTATTTCCCGTATCCGCTTCTGAAAATAGTAAATACTGCGATTAGTGCTAGCATAATATTTACCCATAAAAAATTGAGAGGAAAGAACGTGAATAAATAATAATTATCCATTTGGAATAGTAACTTAAATGGCAACTCAGTATACATGAAGACATAATATAAGATCCCAAGGATAAAGATAATTATTGAAGATAAGATATACCGTTTTTTACGCGTTTTCCGCAAGCGAATAATTCCTTTTTTGATTTTAATAATGAATGCAACAATAAGCAGTATGAGGACGAAAAGTAAAGCGAGGGTTACATAATTAACCAACTGTTTGATTTGTTGCATTTGTTGGTCAATAACCTTTTCGCCAATGACATGTTGTCCCCATTGTTCCATTAATCCATACGTCAAATAATACGCCTTATCCGAATTTGTAAGTATTACCATGCCATTCTGACTAGATGGCTCAAAGGCAAATTGTGCATTCCAACCGGTTAATGTCCCATTATGCTCATAAACTGTTAATCCATTTTTCAGTTCTCTGGGGATGATGCCCAAAGCATAGATACCTGCCGTACTGCTTGTGTTTTCCTGCGGTTTAAACATTTCTTTATTCCCGCTGTTATAGTAATTCATCAATCCAATCACAAAACGGGCCAGATCCTGTGCTGTGGTGGAAACACCTCCGCCACCGTTCATAACAATTGGAGTTACTTCAATCCCTTTACTAAATCCGGCATATGGAGTGGCTAGGTTTTCATTTTTATAATCTGTATTTTTCATGCCTAATTGTTGAAATATATTGTTTGACATATAATCTTCAAACTTTGTACCTGTGACTTCTTCAATTGCTAACTGACAGATTCCAAAACCTGCAAACTCAGAGTATTCAAAAACTGTTCCCGGTTCTCGTTTTAATTTAATGTTTTTTTCCTTTAACGCTTCAGCAATTACAGGCAATGGCTGCTGATAGCCATTTTCGTCACTTCCGGTAATACCGCTGGTATGAGACATAAGCGTTCTAAGTGTTACCTTATCCTCGTTATATTCAGTATCAGGTAACTTCCAACTGGTCAAATATGTATTTATTGGTTTGTCCAGGTCTAATTTGCCCTCATCTACTAATTTCATGGCAGCGTATGCTGTTATAGTTTTGGAAATAGATGCAACTTTAAAGCGTGTCGCTTCCGTAACTGGGATTTTATTATCCGTATTAGCGTAGCCATAATTTCTTATTTCAGAAATTGATCCATTTTTTATTAGTACAACTGCAGCTCCTTGAGGGCTATATTGCTTAACTAATTTATCAATATAATCTTTTCCTGTGTTCATATGAATTGAAATTCCCAATATCGCAGATATCATAATAATACAAGCTATAGCACCGGCTACTACTTTTTTGTTATGCATATGTATTCCTCTTTCGTGAAATGTTCTTAAATATTTTTTTCGTTTGATAATCTTTCATTTAGGAAGCTGGCAAATAACTGCAGGGTTTCAACCAAATCATTATATGAGCTTTCCTCCATATCCCTTAGCTTTTCGAAAATCTTATCATCAGCAGTATTGTGATATTGCTTATGTCCTTCATATGCTACTTTCCCAAGCTCGGTTAATCTGAGCGTCACCTCAGAGTCAGAATGATCAGAAATGCTTTTTATCACTAGTCCCTTATTAACTAACTTGTATATCATTTGTGATATTGCACCTTTTGTTTTGTGCCTTAGAAGCGACAATTGGGTGATGTTTATCCCTTCATTGTTTCCAATGTCTTCTATCGTGTGAATTTCTACCTGTGTAAGTAAGATACCTGAGTTGTAATCCCTCGATAATTTCTCCGTTTGCATATATAGATAAATGATCTGTTCCATTGTTTTTGAGACTAAAGTGTAATCTCTCATATTTTCCCTCCAAAGTGTATAGTTTCAATACTGTTTAGATGCAATACACTTTAAACGTGATCTATTACTTTGTCAAGAAAACTTAAGGTGAGGTTTATTCGCTCTGAGCGGAGGATGGGCAAATTACAATCATTGTGGTATACTACGAACATCAATTAAATACTTGCATGAATCGGTGGAGTCTGCTCAAAGCAGGCTCTTTCTGCGTTTTTACGGGCATGCGGGAGGGTGGTAAAAGAAAATGGAGTTCTATTTACAATTGTTGGTTATCATCTTGAGCACTAAGCTTGCAGGTGATGTTGCAGTACGATTAGGGCAACCGTCGGTACTTGGGAAGCTGATTATTGGTGTTGTAATCGGTCCTGCTATACTGGGCTGGATTCAGCCGTCTGAGTTAATTTCTTCTTTTAGCAATATCGGTGTTTTGTTATTGATGTTCTTTGCAGGATTGGAGACAGATATTAAGGAATTAAATAACAACCGCAATTCATCTGTAGCAGTAGCTGTTGGAGGTATATTGTTGCCTCTCGGGCTCGGGTACATTACTGGAATCATTATTGGCCTGGAAAGCTCCCACGCGATATTTCTTGGCTTATTATTGTCTGCTACTTCTGTAAGCATCTCTGTTCAGACATTTAAGGAGCTGGGGAAATTAAAGAGCCGCGAGAGCACAACCGTTCTAGGGGCGGCGCTGGTCGATGATATTCTTGTTGTTGTAGCTTTAGCGGTATTTATGAGTTTTGTATCAACGGAAGAGATTAACCTGGGCTTGGTGTTGTTAAAGAAGGTAATATTCTTTGCACTGGTCATTGGCATTGGCTGGAAGGTTGTACCGTGGGTTATGCGTAAGCTTGCCCCGCTCAAAATTACGGAATCGGTCATCAGTATTGGAATTGTCATTTGCTTATTTTTTTCTTACATGGCGGAATATTTCGGAGTGGCAGGAATTATTGGCGCTTTTGCTGCAGGTATTGCCATCTCCAGGACTGATTTCAAAGAAGAAGTTGAACAGAAGCTCGAACCCATCGCCTATGCCATCTTTGTACCCGTGTTTTTTGTAAGTATCGGACTATCCGTGACCTTTGAAGGATTCATGTCCCAAATACTAATCATTATTGGATTAGCAATTGTAGCTATTCTGTCCAAATGGTTAGGAGCAGGGCTCGGGGCAAAAGTAACTGGATTTAACTGGCGTTCCTCTACTGTTGTTGGAGCAGGTATGGTTTCACGCGGGGAAGTTGCATTGATCATAGCGGCTATTGGTTTAGAGTCGGGCTTATTAAGTCAAAAATATTTTACTTCAGTGATTATAGTTGTCATACTGACAACAATAGTTACGCCGCCTTTATTAAAGGCTCTCTTTAAAGGAGGACGGACATGAACCTCGAAACTAACGAAATTTTAGAGTTGATACAGGAATCGGCGAAGCAATTCAATTCAAAAACGGTAATTGTACTTGAATTGGAAAGCACCCCATTAAATATGGGATATCAAGCTGTCAACTTATCCCGGCATAAAGTTCTTACTTCAAAGATTATTTTTGCAGTCAGCTAACGTACCTTATAGTACAACACATGACCTCAATTCAGAAGATCGAGCCCTTATATGTATTCAGGATGTGGATTATAAGACCAATTATCAAAGTCTTGAGTTCGAG
This sequence comes from Paenibacillus sp. sgz302115, assembly GCF_056120445.1. Classification (NCBI taxonomy): domain Bacteria; kingdom Bacillati; phylum Bacillota; class Bacilli; order Caryophanales; family Paenibacillaceae; genus Paenibacillus; species Paenibacillus sp. sgz302115. The sequence continues at coordinate 29,640 of NZ_JBVYOK010000018.1, read as the reverse complement.
ATGCTTGGACAAGTAACCCAATTGCAAAGGATGGGCTGCAAAAATATTTGAACATGGCCACTTCATAAATAATTTTTCTTAGATATAAAAAACCTTCAGTTTGATTTTATTTTATATCACCCTGAAGGTTCACACATTTGGTGGTATGGTATTTCAAATCTATTTTCCTAAATAAATTGGAATCGCTGTTTCCCATGATACTATTTGTGCTATAAATTGCTCTTCTGAGAGATGGCTCAATATGTATTGGGTCCCGACCGCAGTAAGCGCAGTATGAACATATTTCACTGTGCATTCAGTATCTTCACCTAATTGTTTGGTTGTTATGTTTATGACTGATACCAGATGTCCGGGGGTAATTCTTACATATTCGACCTCTCTGCCAACGTTGTAAATGGAACATACCCAAACGGTTTCAGGCGTATTTTGCTGCGTGGTTGTAAATACACAATTCTTTTCAGCTATTCCCGATTTAGAATAAAGCATTGTGCTCTCCCAGTCAGGAACCCACTTCTTTTCCGCTTCAGGGCAAAAGGCTTTAAAGACTGCCTGACAATCCCCCTTTACATGGATAGTATGCGTGAACTTTTTTCGCAATGCGTTTTTCATTTGATTCTCCCCTTTCATTTTATATACTGAAAATAAACTATGAAGCTATAAACAGGTCAATAAAAATTTTGTTGAAAGGAGCTTCAATTTGTTAAGAATAAGTGATTTATGCAAAATGTACAAAATATCAAGGAGCACCTTGCTCTATTATGATTCAATCGGATTACTCAAACCTGCGGAAAGAACAGGAGCAAATTATCGACTGTATTCAGACAGTGATTCATTGCGGCTTGAGAGAATATTAAATTTCAGACAAGCCGGAATATCGTTGGAAGAAATTAAACATTTACTCGAATATGAAGAGATTGGCTATTATAAAATTCTTGTGGACAGATTTAACCAAATCAATAATGACATCGAAAAATTAAAAGCGCAGCAAAATTATATAGCAAGCATGTTAAAGAATAATGATCTCCTAAGAACCTCCGAACTGATAAATATGAGTACATGGATGATGCTCATGCGTTCATCCGGTTTTGATGAAGACCAATCAAAAAAATGGCATATGCTTTTTGAGCAGATTTCGCCCTCGGAGCATACAATTTTCCTTGAAACACTGGGGTTGTCAAAGGGTGAGATTAATGAAATTAAAACATGGTCCAAAGGGCACCTTGACGGATTAGAAAGGGGCTAACGATTATGCCCCTTGTAGTACCTATACTTTTTTACCCCGGAATCTAAAATTACCATAATCAATTACAACAATTTCTCCATTTTGCTTCAAATGCACATTTTGATAATTTGGTCTGCCCTGACGAGCTAGAGTCTCATATGGAATAATACCATTTTTTCTAAATTTCGCATTTAGTCCATAAAGCTTCTTTTTATATTCTTTAGATTTCGGAAGCTTTCGATCATGCCTTACCATTATTACCCATTTAAATCCATTCTCGAAGTCAATAATCTTGGCAAGATGCTTTCTTATAGAAGGCGAAGATGAACGATATGTGATTACTTCCCTCTTATTGCTTTTTATCCCGTCATTTGATTTCGCAACTTTCTTTACATTACCGTTACCAAGATCAAATACAATTCGTCTCGCACCTATCCCAATGACTTTTTTCTGTTTGATTTGATTTCTGTTTGTTTCCATCATTTTAATTACTGTCACCCCTTAAAACGAAAAAGTGTACACTCCAATCATTTTATGACGCAATTTAGCGGTTTGTTTGGACTAAACAACAAAAGCCCCATAATCGGGGCGGTAGTCCTCTAACTGCTTCTATATTCCTTTGGCGAACAGCCGCAGATGGAATTGAATTTTTTATAAAAAAAGCTGACATTTTCATAACCGACGTAATTCGCTACTTCAGTCACACTCATATTACTGTTAATTAGAAGTGTTTTTGCGAAGCGTATTTTTTGTTCATGAAGCAGTGCAATAAAGGTCATTCCTGTATATTTTTTTAGCTGTGAAGACAGATAATTGGCATTAATATTAAAAAAAGCAGCGGTGGAGTTTAACGTACAGGTTCTGTAATTTTCTTCGATATATCGCAGAATGGGGACAATAGGATTTTTTTTGAGCCGGCTGTCCTCTTTGGCAATATCGTTCTCGTATACGTTGATTAGTTCCATCATGATTAGTGAAAACAAAGAGTCCAGCAGTTCAACAGAACGCAGGGAGGGATCAAACCATTCGCAAAAAAATTCATTTATGAAAATTGGCAGCCTTCTGCTGTTTTCCGAGCGAAACAGAATAAAGCTGTCATGGGAGGTGCCTTCTGTAATGGAATTAATAAAAAAGCTGGAAAGAGGACTGTCTGATGCAAGCCTGTTAAAGAAGTTGCTGTTAAAGTATTCCTTCCTGATCACAATATTAATGAGAATATCTGACTCTCCAAGCGGCTCAATCGTATGAACGGTATCCGAGTCAACAAGCAGAATTTGCCCCTTGTGCAGAGAATATAAATGATTGTTAATGATTTGCGTACAAGAGCCATCGTACATATAGTTAATCTCGATCCAGTCATGAAAATGCAGAGGATACGACCGGAAGCGAGAATGCTTCTTCACGATAATATTAGGGGAGCGTATAGAGGATTGCGAATAATGCTGGAAAAATAATTTTGCAACTCTTTTTCTGTCCTTGAACATATAAACATAATCAAGCGGGTTAGAGCTGGGAGAAGAGATTCCCTGACGATATAAAAGTTCATTTTCTGTTAATTCACGCAAAGATTTATCTAAATCTTGAGGATTCATATCGTACTTCTCCTCCGCAATATTGTTGCTCCCAATTATAAATTAATGTGTTGTTGGTTTGCAAAAAAAAGCAACTGTTTTTATATACAAAACAGTTGCACAGTTTAATTAGTTCTTTTCAAATCGAAAAGCTGTGGTTAAATAATGCTCTGAATGATTTCCCACATAAACCTCAAAATGTCCTTCCTCTGCTTCATATTTCATTTCCTTTGTATGGAATTTCAACAGATCCTCAGTAATATTAAAGCGTACCTTTTTTCGTTCTCCTGCCGATAGATGAATTTTTTGGAAGCCCCGCAGTTCCTTTACCGGCCGCACAACACTGCCCACCATATCACGAATGTAGAGCTGTACAACTTCCTCTCCACACATTTCACTTCTATTATGAACCTCTATTTCTGCCTCCAATTGTTCTCCTGACCGTAACACGGAGCCGCTTAGCTGCAAATTGGAGTATTCAGCAGTATGATAAGACAATCCATACCCGAACGGATACAAAGGTTCATTCGGACAATCCAAATACCGGGAAGTAAATCGGGTGCTATGTGTGGAGGTCTTTTGCGGACGCCCTGTGTTAAAAGCATTATAATAAATCGGAATCTGACCTACTGCATAGGGAAAACTCATCGTTAATCTGCCCGAGGGGTTGGAATATCCCATTAATAAATCTACGATGGCATGTCCGCCTTCTGTGCCAGGATACCAGCATTCTAATATCGCATCCACCTTACCTATAATGTCCGTTAACACCAACGGTCTGCCGTTAAAAAGGAGGAGTACGGATTTCTTAACCCAAGGAAGAACTTGCTCCATAAATGCGGTTTGTATGCTGGGCAGAGTTAAATCTGTTCTACTTCCGGCTTCTCCACTCTGGAAAGTATGCTCTCCCATAGCAAAAATAACGACATCTGCCCATTTGGCCAGCTCAATTGCTTGATGGAGTTCTTTTTCTTTCTTTTCTTCAGTATTAATCAGTGCTTTTTCCTTTGCATAATCCCCAAATTCTCCTAACCCCTCATAGCTCTCCAGCAATTCACAGCCCTGTGTAAACTTAAAGTGACCGGGATTTGAAATTTCCCCGAATGCCGTCCTTAACGTAATAACCCGGCTCTTATCTCCATAGACCGCCCACAAACCGTTCAAATCCTTGCTGTCCGCATAGGGTCCAATAAGCGCGATTTTCTGCTCCTTCGTTAACGGCAAAGTATGGTTCAGGTTTTGTAGTAATACTAATGACTCAGTTGCCGCTTGTCTGGAAAGTTTTTTGCTCTCAAAGCTGTTATTCATTTCTTCTTCCTTAACGACACTTGCGCCTCTGAAAGGATCTTCAAATAATCCCAGCTTATTTTTCAGCTTCAATACTCTAAGCACGGCTTCATCAATTTTTTGCAGGCTTATACGGCCTTCCTCTAATAGCGGCTTGAGCTGGTTGGAATAACAGGATGTCTTCATATCAATATCGACACCGGCTTCCATTGCAAGTCTGGCGGCATCCTTGTCATCTTCTGCTACTCCATGAGCAACCAGCTCTGCAATTGCGGCATAATCCGTAATTAAAATGCCTTCGAAGCCCCATTCCTTGCGCAGCACCTCATCCATCAGCCATTGGTTTGCTGTTGCAGGAATTCCATCAACGGTGTTAAAGGAGGTCATAACCAACTCACAGCCTGCATCTACTGCTGCTTTATACGGCGGTAAATACTCTTCACGCAGCCTTCTTTCCGACATATCAACCGTATTGTATTCACGGCCTCCCTCAGGCGCCCCATAAGCAGCATAATGCTTGACACAGGAAGCCAGACTTTCTCCCGGCGTAAAATCTCCCTGAAAGCCTTGAACCATAGCTTTTGCAAATAAGCTGTTCAAGTAAGTATCTTCCCCCGTGGACTCCATACAACGTCCCCATCTGGCATCACGGACAACATCGACCATCGGTGCAAAGGTAACATGCGCACCCGAGGCGCATGCTTCCTTTGCTGTAATCTGATTGCACAAGGTTACCATTTCAGGATTCCAGCTACAGCCTAATGCCAAGGGGATAGGGAACACTGTTTTATAGCCATACACAATATCTGCCATAAATAATAAAGGGATGTTGTGCCGGCTATTTTTCAAATAATCGCTTTGTATTGCTATTACCTTATCTGCGCCTAATACATTTAAGACAGACCCGGTGAATTGAACCATTTCCTTGTCTATGCCAAGCTTTTGCGCTGGTCCAACAGCCATTGCGCCTGTATTGAAAAAATCTCCTGATAATTGTATCAGTTGTCCAATCTTTTCTTCGATAGAGAGCGTGTTCATCAAGTTCAATAATTGCGCTTCGTTCATACTCCTGTCCTCGTATCTTTATTATTTATCCAGCATATTATCATTGAAGCCGAAGAAGTAGGTTCCCACAAATGCGCCAACAAATCCGATGGCGGCTGCTGCAAGCATGGCAATACCGCCTTTTAGAACTCCAACAGCCGGAAGGGTTAATAAGCTAATCGTCATCATTGCCGGATACTGCGCCGCCGCCAATCCAACAATAATTCCACCCAGGCCTACGCTGACGCATGCAATATAGAACGGTTTTTTATATTTGAGGTTAACGCCATAAATTGCCGGCTCTGTCACGCCCCCTACAAGCGCTGAAAATGCAGATGAACCTGCCAGTTCTTTTAATGACTTATTTTTCGTTTTTAAGCATACTGCCAAAGCGGCTCCGCCCATTGCAAAATTAGTACCCACTGTAACAGGAAGCAAAGTATCATAGCCATATACAGAGAAGTTATTCATGACAATTGGAACAAGTCCCCAGTGCGCGCCGAAGATAACAAGGATTGGCCAAAGTACGGCTAAAATCAGACCTGCAACAGGCGGCATAAATTCATACATAGCGGTGTAGCCAGCTGCCACAGCATCTCCAAGCATACCTGTTAACGGTCCAATGACTAATAGAGAAGCAGGAACCATAATTATGATGCTTAACAACGGTACAAAAATACCTTTTACAAGCTGAGGCATAATCTTTGTTAAGAACTTTTCCAGCTTGGCTAAAATATAGACTGCAGCAATTACAGGGATAACGGATGAACCATAATTAATCAATTTCACCGGAATTCCTACAAAGGAAATTGCCGTTCCCGCATTATATAAAGAAACTAAATTAGGATAAAGGAATGAACCTGCAACGGCCATTGCCACAAACTGGTTTGCGCCAAATCTTCTGGCAGAGGTAACTGCTAAAATCAGTGGCAGGAAATAAAAGAATGCATCTGCCGCGGCATATAAAACAGCATAAGTACCACCCTCGGTTGACATCCAGCCTAATGTCGTGCACATCACCAATATCCCCTTTAGGATACCGGTTCCCATCATACCTGCCATAACAGGAAGGAAGATGCTGGATATTGTATCAAGGATTAAGGACAGCCCTTTTTTCTCGCTCTTCTGTTCCCCAGTTTCTTCTGTTTTGTGGTTGTGTTCCCTTACCGTCTCAACAGCATTGAAAACATGCTCTACATGAGTTCCAATAACGACCTGATATTGTCCTCCGGCCTGCAACACATTGATAACGCCTTCTGTTTGCTTTAGCTGTTCTGTTTCTGCTACTGCTTCATCTTTTAGTACAAAACGAAGTCTGGTCATGCAGTGGGTCAGGGATTGTATATTTTCCTCTCCACCAACTTTGTCCAGAATCGTTCTGGCAAGGTTATTGTAATCCTTTATATTTTGTTTGGTTGTCATGTTGTTTCCCCCTACGTTTGCAAGATCAATAACTATTGATAGTTTAGATTGTAGCGGTATGATTACGTTTTCATAATGACCAAATCCCTTCATTTCATTGACCATTTCACTGTTTTTTATTTTTGCGTTTTCGGTTATTCTATTTGTTATCAATTTGCAGAGGCACTACAGGTGATGCCTTACTAACAAGGAGAGTCTTTATGAAATTTGAGAATCCCATTATTCCGGGTTTTTATCCTGATCCTAGTATTTGTAGAGTGGGGGCAGATTATTATCTGGTAAATAGCACATTTCATTACTTCCCCGGTGTTCCTGTTTTTCACAGCCGTGACTTGGTGAACTGGCGGCAGATCGGACATTGCTTAACACGTCCCGAGCAGCTGCAGCTCTCTAAGCTGGATAGCTCCATGGGGATTTTTGCCCCAACGATCCGCTATCATGATGGTTATTTTTATATGATTACGTCACTTGTTCATGGAACGGCTGGCGGGGGTATTCAAAATTTCTATGTGCGTGCGAGTGATCCGTCTGGACCATGGTCTGATCCTGTCTTGCTGAATTGGCCGGGCATTGATCCTTCATTGTTTTTTGATGAAGATGGGCGCGTATATGTAACAGGAACCAATGAGTTTTCAAGTGAAGAAGCAGGTATTTATCAAGCGGAAATTGATTTGAAGTCGGGGGAGTTATTATCTTATCGTCAATTGATCTGGAAAGGGACAGGAGGGAAGTCCCCGGAAGGCCCGCATTTATACCGGATTAATGGCAGCTACTATTTGATGCTTGCTGAAGGCGGTACGGAGTATGGGCATATGGTTACTATTGCACGCAGCAGCAACCCGTTTGGCCCTTTTGAAAGTGCTCCTAACAATCCCATTTTGAGTCATCGCAGCACCGGGCATCTGATCCAGGCAACAGGACATGCAGATTTGGTACAGGCTCATGACGGAAGCTGGTGGGCGGTTATGCTGGGGATTCGCCCGGTATCAAGAAGACATCATCTGGGGAGAGAGACCTGTCTGGCGCAAGTAACCTGGTCACAAGAGGGTTGGCCGGTTATCGGGATAGATGCACAGCTTCAGACTGAAATGGAAGGCCCTGATTTTTATTCGGGATCGCTTCCTGATAGAGATAGGTTTGATCATTTTACTGCTCCAAATTTGCATGATCGCTGGAATTTCTTGCGTAATCCCAATCCTTCGGACTGGTCTCTTCAGTCACGTCCAGGATGGCTGACATTGAATGGATCTGCAGTAACGTTAAATGATATAGACTCTCCGGCATTAGTAGCCTGCCGTCAACAGCATTTTGCTTGCACCATCTCGGCCTTGCTTGAATTTGACCCCGGATGGAATGAGGAGGCAGGGCTTACCGTGTATATGAATGAACGCCATCATTATGAGATTGCACTCACGAATATTGATGGACAGCGTTCTGTTTTATTTCGTAAAAGAGTAGGCTCTGTTTGGATGGTGGCAGATCAACGAGCTTATGATGGGGGAAGTATAATATTGGAAATCCGCGCTGCCCGGAAAGGATATATATTTTCTTATCGTAACTCGCAAGAAGAGCAGTTGATCTCTTTGGGGTATGCAGAAAGCAGCCTGCTGGCTACTGAAGTGGCAGGAGGGTTTACAGGAGTTTATTTTGGCCTGTATGCTACAGGAAATGGAAAAAAAGCTGAGCATCCTGCCAGCTTTGATTGGTTCAAATACCAGGTTCGTGGAGAATAAAGAAAGGGATAAGGTGCGAAAAACAATTTAAAGGTTGTAAGGAGGATTTTGGAAAACTTTGTCGAACAGTTCTTCATACCTATATACATTTATCAGGAGGGAATCGAAAAAAGTGCAACGTGATTCTAGAACTACATCCAATCAGGCCAATAGGTCTACGCCCGCCCAAGCTAACAGGGCTGGTAGCGGTCAATCTAGGGCGGCTAGTCCCCAAGCAAACAGGACTGTCAGTCAAGCAAGGGGAACGGGAAGCCAATCGAACACTGTAAAAAATGTAAATGCGGTTGTTTGCCGCAAATGCAAGTCACAGCAAGTAGTAGCTAACAAGAAAGGTTACAGCTTTGCTAACATGTTCAAAACTCTTGTTATTATGATTCTTATTGGCGTATTGGCTGTTGGCTTGACCAGCCTTGCCTTAACGTACAGTGTAGGCGATGTTCCAAGAGCATTTCTCGAAATTTTCATTGCTTTGGGGGGGATTTCATTTTTTCTAGCACTACCAGTTAGCATTTTAGTCGGGCTCGTGGGGAGAAGTGAGATTATCAACGGCTGTATGAACTGCGGCTTCAAATGGAGACCTTCCAAGAAAAAGTAATAATACTTTTACATACTGGATTTTAATACATAATGAAGTTGTGCCGCTTCCTGTACCATCAGAGACAACGAGCCGTCTTCTGTGTCAGCAGGAGCGGCTTTTTCTATTCCCTGCTCGTAATACTTTTACCCTGTTCGATTGCATATAAGTAAGCGAAAATATGATCAGAGGTCGTGATCATCGAGGCTCATGGATGGTTACCCGCTCAAGGTCCCAATTTGTAATTTAGGAGTAGATGAAGATGGCAATCGTTCAAGTCAGATCCACCAACCCGCAGTTTTCGTTTTTAATTAAGAAAAATCCGAACTCCGGCATGATGCTTCGCTCGATCCGCAGGGGCATGGCATACGGCTGGTATACGGATGAGCAGACCTTTAATGTGTATTTTAAAGATGCGGATAATGAGATCTCTTATAAACAGCACGAAAATGAGAACTTCGAATATTTGAATGTATCAAGGTACAACACGCCCTTATTTCCGCTGAATGCGATTAACGAATTTTTCTCTACGCCGCTTAAGGCCCAGGACGAACGGGACACTGACGGTTACGAGCATACCTTGTTCATTAATATGATACATATCGAGCTGGTCCGGTATATCGAGTTTTTTGAGAAGCACCTGAAGGATTTTACTTTCGAAGTCACCCATCAAGCCCATAAGAGCTACTCTCTAACAGTTACGACACAGAGGAGCCTGTATCATCTGTTACATGCCGTTAGTGTATTGTGCTTATTCCTCTCGATGTTCGGAAACGAATATATTGATATCTCGGACAGCGTACTGGATAAGTACATCAAGAGCATGAATGTGATTGATGCGCCGTTTTATATTCGCAGCCTCTTTGTGCGAAATTTCTTGTCCACCAAGGGCCGTTTTCAAAAATACAAAGCGGAGCTTGAGAAAACTGACCGCTACGATATTAAATTCGCCTACGGGGGCACGGCTCTCCAGCGGAGAAATTATATCGGAAGCGTTCTGGCCTTCGACAAGTCGATTTTGGATGTGGGATGCGGAGAAGGTTTTTATGCGATTTCTTTTGCGGGAAAGGTCGAAGGCAGCTACTATGCTGTCGACATCAATGAAGAGGTGCTGGAGAAGGTATTGCGTAAAGCGGAGTCCAAAGAGATCGACAACATCGCCACATTCGGCTCGATTAATCAGTTCCTGGAAAGCTACAATGGGGAGCAGGTTGATGTGATTTTGACAGAGGTCATTGAGCATATGAGTCAGGATGAGGCCAAGCAACTGATTCTTCAAATTTGCACACATGTCGATTTTGACAACCTCATCATTACAACACCCAACGCCGACTTTAACCACTACTACGAGCTGAGCGATTTCCGGCATGACGATCATAAGTGGGAGATGGGGGAAGAAGCGTTTCGACGTTGGATGCATGATGTAATTAAGGAAACGAATCTGCAAGCCGAATTCGTAGCTGTCGGAGACGGCGTTAACAATATCCAGACTACGCAGGGCGTCATTCTTAAGAAAAGGGGGGCGTAACAATGGATATCCAAACGAAGGTTCACACGATTTTTATGCTAATCGGGTCTACGGAATGCGGCAAAACGACGTTTGCCAAGGAAGTGTTAATTCCCGGGCTGCGTTTTGAGGATGCCAGCCGGAATGTCAGGGCTAACGTTCAATATTTGTCCTCCGATCAGATCCGCCAAGAGGTCCTCGGATATGAATACGACAAGTATGATCAGGTGATGCTCGAGTCCAGCGGGCAAGCTTTTCACCTGCTGTTTGAAAGATTGAAGATGGTGACTTCTTTTCCGGTCAATGCGGAGTTTGTAGTTGTCGATACAACCGGGTTATCCGAGGATTTTCGGGCCAAGGTGAAGGAGATTGCGTTTCAAAACAACTACAATCTCGAGGTCATCGTCTTCGATTACCGGAAGCGGGAAGATTACTACGCGTCGGACCGTTCGAAGAAGCTGATCACGACTCACATAAACCGGCTGAAAAAGGAGGTTCTCGGCACGCTGCCCCGCGAGGGATACGGCAAGATCCATAAAGTGCGTGCAAAAGATTTTTATGTGGCGGACGCGGGAATGGGGAATCCTGATTATAAGATAATAGTTGAGGATTTGGATGCCTACTTGGCGACCATTCTCTCTCAGGATCAACAGTACATCATTATCGGGGACGTACACGAATGTGTGGACGATTTGAAGGGGCTGCTGCTCGATTACGGCTACAGGATCGAAGCGGGAAAGCTTGTTGTGACAGATAAGCTGAAGCAAACCAAGCTAATATTGGTCGGAGACTGGATTGACAAGGGGAAACAAACGAAGGATATCGTTCAGTTTCTGTACGATAATCAGGAGCACTTTTACTTTGTGCTTGGAAATCATGAAAATTTCATTGATAAGTATATCAAGGGTGAAATTAACGGTGTAGATCAGGAGCTGCTACATACGTATTTTGACTCGACTCAAGTTTTAATGAACGATCAAGAACTGCTGGGGATATTTCGCCACCTGGTCTCGATTTCGAAACCATTTTTGCGGTATGTGGGGGCTAGGGGGTCGTCTTTCTATATCACTCACGCCCCGTGCCGGAATAAATACATTGGCAAGCTGGATTCGAATTCTGTTCGGCATCAAAGGAATTTCCGGATCGACCGGGAAGCTCCGCTAGAGGGGCAGCTTGCTTTTCTGCAGGAGGAAGCGGTCAAAAATCATCCATACCACGTGTTCGGGCACGTCGCGGCCAAGGAGTCTTTCCGGATCGGGAATAAGATTCATATTGACACGGGCTGCGTACACGGCAACCTGTTGACATCCGTCAGTATCTCGTATAGACCGTTTATGAAGTCCCGGAAGTCCCGCCAAGCGGTAATCACTGAGGACCTGAAGACCTTATTCAAGGCCGAACGAAAGGTATCCATTCAAGACCTTGGGGAGGATGACATTCGCAGACTCCACTACTGCTCGCGAAAAAAAATCAATTTCATCTCAGGTACCATGTCACCGGCGGACAAGAATGATGAGACGAATGAACTGGAGTCGTTGAAGCGCGGTCTCGAATATTTCAAGGAACGTGGTGTTCAGCAGGTTGTTCTGCAGCCCAAGTATATGGGCTCAAGGTGCAACGTTTATTTGCATCAGGATCTGGAACAGTGCTTTGCAGTCAGCCGCAACGGCTATAAGATCAATCATGTGGACTTAACGGGGATTTACGACAAGCTGTTGAAGAAATTCGGTGGTTATATGCAAGAACAGAAGATTGCCATGCTGATTCTGGATGGTGAGCTTCTTCCGTGGAAAGCGCTGGGCGATGGGCTGATCGAAAGGCAGTTTAAGCCTATTGAAAAAGCGCTGGGGACAGAGCTTGCGTTTCTGCAGCAAAAAGGTTTTGAAGAAGCCCGCAATAAGCTTATTGCCGAATATGAAGCGAGCGGGTTCGAAAAAGACCAGCATCATATCGCAAAATCTGCTTTGAGCGACAAGTACGGTCCCAGTGTGTACCAAAACTATAAGTATGTCCATGAGATCCGGGAAACCTATAGTCCTTTATCTGAACACATAGAGGCCTATCAAACGTACAGAAGACAGCTAGAGTTGTATGCGGAAGACGAGGTCATGGAGTATAAGCCTTTTACCGTTCTGAAAATTGTGTATGAGGACGGGAAGGAACAAGTTGCGGAATGGAAGACCTCAGAGATGTACGCTTTTCTGTCGGAGGATGAGGCACTTATGCTGGATCTGTCCGAACCAGACTGCCTGGAGAAAGCTGAGCGTTACTTCTCTAAGCTTACGCTGGAGAAACATATGGAGGGAATCGTAATTAAACCGGAACTATGGAACGGAAAAACGGTGCCTTATATGAAGGTGCGAAATCCCGATTATTTGTCCATCATTTACGGATATGATTACAAGTTTCCACATAAATACCGCAAGCTGCTCAAGCAAAAGAATGTTAATCAAAAGCTTCGTACCTCGCTTAAGGAGTACCAGCTTGGGATGCAAATGCTGGCGGTGCCATTTGATGAGATTGCGCCTGAGCATGAGGCCTATAAAGAGATCGTGGCTAATCTGCTGTTTGAGGTGGCACAGGAGCAGGAGATTGATCCGCGTCTGTAACCTTTGATAAGGTGGCCGTGGGTGAAACCGGAAGATATTGAGCAGGTGGTCCAAAATTCGATCAAGTTCAATATGCTCCGGCCATTCCCTATCATGGGACGAACAAGGAAAAGGAGTACTCGAATCATGAATCACACAATCGTTGATATCGGCGTCAATCTGATGCATCGTTCCTTTCACCAGGATCGTGAGCAGGTCGTCGAAAGAGCAATTGCAAACCATGTTGCACCCCTTATCATTACAGGGACAAGCTTGAGGAACAGCCTAGAAGCTGCCCGCTATGCCGGACGTTACGAGGGGAAGCTGTATGCTACTGCGGGAGTACATCCCCATGATGCGAAGAACTGCAGCGAAGAGACGATCACGAAGCTAAAAGAATTGGCGGCACGGCCACAGGTGGTAGCCATCGGGGAATGCGGTCTAGACTTTAACCGGGATTTCTCGCCGCGGGACGTGCAGCGTAAATGGTTCACTGAGCAAATTCGATTGGCACTTGAACTAAACATGCCGCTATTTCTGCATGAGCGGGAGGCATTTTCAGATTTTATTGCGATTCTTAAGGAACATGCGGTTCAAAAAGCGGTGGTCCATTGTTTTACAGGGACTCACTCTGAGCTTAAGGCATACCTTGAAATGGGATTCCACATCGGGATCACCGGCTGGATTTGCGATGAACGAAGAGGCAAACATCTGAGGGACCTTGTGCGAATGATTCCGCCCAATCGGCTTATGATCGAGACGGACGCACCGTTCTTGACTCCGCGGGACTTAAAGGAAAAGCCAGCGGATGGACGGAACGAGCCTGCTTTCCTGCCGCATATCCTGCAAACTGTAGCACGATGTATCGGCAGACCCGCAGAAGAGGTCGCTAGAGTAACGACAGAGACAGCGGCGGAGTTTTTCGGTATTTGAGGGCACTTTAATGTTCTTCATCGCCCAAATCAACTCCTGTACTTAGTAACTAAATAGAAAGGGGCTCTTATTATGTGGTCAAAATTAAGGGTGAAAATAAAGAGTTTTATTACCGAAGAGCTAAGAAATAGAATTGATATACATTTAACTCGATATCATGATGCACACGATGGTTATGGTGAAATATGGATTACATTAGACGGAAAAAAGATTTTTGGTGGCGGGTATTATCATTGGTATATGACACCTGTTCCCAATGAACTATTGAACTCATTCCAACTTCAACATGGATTTCACAATGATTTTTATAAGGTAAATATTGAATCCAAAAATATTGAAGAAATAATGCGATACGGGATTCATGAAACAAGTCATATACTCATCAATCTGGATAATTATATTAATACGTCATTTTCAGAAAGTCTGACTTCAAATAATCCCATATATAAGGCATTTTCATTAATAGATAGAAGGCTAGGGAGACGGAAATTTGAAGGAATAACCCTAAATGATGATGAACATCCGTTGGTAAAGGTTTTCTATGAACTTAGACGAGAGTGTTTTAGAAAAAATAGTCAATATTACAACGATTATTAATTTCGTTCGTTTATTCGATCAATTGCATATGTTGCTGCCTCTCTTATATCACGAATTTTAGCTTTAGTTAATTCCTCTAGTACAAACAAATCAGTTGGATTTCCAATATCGGATAACGTAGATACGGCATATACAATGTCATATTGATTTTTTTTAATGTTTTTAATGGCATTACTTAATAGATTCAATATCACTTGTCTAGCTCTTGGATTATAAGAGTGTTTGAGTGCTCTTATTGAAGAATGACGTATACTCCATGAAGGGTTTTCAATATATCGAAAAATCGGTTCAACATCTATTATGTTGGGTTTCTCAACATCCGAAATCTGATCAAGTAAATGACTGATAGCGTATTTATCAGATTCTTGATGTAATTGGTTAATGAGGAATTGTAGTGCATTTAAATCACCATGTTTTTGTAATAATTTTGAAAGGATAAAATAGGATCCCTTTCTAATGTGTTTATCGTCTGATTCATGGTGGCTTTTGATTATTTCAATGAGTAACGGAATAAATTTTTTATTGTTTAGCGCTTCAGCTTCTCTGTAGGCTTTGAAGCTTATGGACTCATCCGAACTTCTGGCATTATCAACAGCCGACATTCTATCAATTAAATCCAAAAGATATTTTTCTACCCGAAAAATAAAAATAACTTTCGTATATATATCACCTATATACTTGTACAAGGTGGTCACTTCCTTCGATAAACGATTCTTTTTCAATGCTTAATGAGCTTACTACGATATATATCAAAATTCTCGTCATCGAAGCAGACAAAATAAATCTGTTCTATCGTCCCCTGCCCGGCACTTTCAGAGTTCAAATAATTTAATACTGCCTCAAGTGCTGTTTCAGCCGGCTTTATGAATTGCACCATCCACGCCACCGCCGCCTAATAAGCTTGTATTCGCGGCATTAACGATCACGTCGGCCGTTATTTTCGTAATGTCTCCTTTAAGCAAGGAAATGATTGTTTGATTGACCTTTATACTGTCCTCCATACTACTCCTCCAAAGGCAAATTTTATTACTATGATGTCAATTCCTCATCTTCCGTAATGACCCCATATCGCTCCAAAGCCTTCGTCGATGCTTCCAGCATGCGCCTTTTTAAATAATCGCCGTGGGCTACCCGAACCCGCTTCCCGAGAAAACGGATCTTGGAAAGCAAATACTCCATTTCATCCCCAAGCAGAGAGACCCTGACTCGGTAGGTATCATTCTCCGAATCGTACTCCACATTTTTTTCGAAGCTGGAAAAGGCGTACAGGATACGGGAGAACTCTTCGTTATAAACACGGATAATTTCAATGACCACTTCAGTTTTACCCGATTCAAGAGTTTGTGCGATTTTCTTCAGGATGCTTTCCGCTACTGATGGCTCGATAGGTTCTGACATGACAGAATGGATATTATTCAGCCTGGTGCTCATGAAGGCATGACGCCGGGTGTGATACCAGAGCAAATACCACTCCCGTTTGACCATGGAGTACTCCAGCTTATACGGAAATCCAGACTGTTCCATGTTCACACGTCCGCTCTTAATCTCGTAAGTTATACGGATGCCAGTCTTATTCATGATGTACCTGCGCAAAGGCCGCAGGAGCGGGTGGTAGGCCTGCTTTTCCATCGTACGGGCTTTTTCAATCAAGTGGAGGGATATATCCATAACCTGATCCGTCTCGAGGGCTGACCGCAGCTTATCCAAAGTGTCCGCATTGAAGGCATCTGCCGCCGCGGGATGTTCCAGCATTGTTTTCAGCCACGCCCGTTCGTGCGAAGTGACCATGAAGGTACCGGAATCCTCGAGCCGGGAGATGATCTGGTGATTGAATATTTTCTCAAACAGATTCATAGTAAGACGCAATCTCCTTCCATTCGGCAATCATTTCCCGGCGCAGCCGAAGCGGCTCGAGAACCTCACAACTGGAACCGAAACTCCGCAGCCACGGCTTGATTTCGGTAGTCCCGTTTACAGTGATCTCGTAAATAAATGAATGTTCATCTTCGGACACAATCTCTCCCCACTGCCCCTGCAGCATTACCCGCTCTTTGACGAAGTTACGTTCAGATCTTTCAGGAGTATAAAATCGGGCACGCACCGTCACTGGCTGACCAGTATCAATCAGCCAACTGTACCGTATTTTCTCGGCAAGCTCGCTTTTCTTGTTCTCATACCATACCTCGTCAACGGATTCATCCTCTTCAATTTGCGTGATTCCTTCCATGCGGTATTTTCGAATCCCCTCCCGGCCGTGGGAAAGCAGATACCATCTGCCATATTGATGATCATAGACGATCTTGAGCGGTAGTGTCTTCTGAGTTTTGCCCTCCGTATCCCGTTCAAACAAGGGATTGGTGTTTTTGGAGGCGTAGCTTTTTTCAGACTTCGGAGAGAAGTACAGAAAACGGACTTTGCGGTGGTGACGGATGGCATGAAGGAGTGTGAATAGATGCGCCTCATCCAAGATCCGCGAATAATAGTGATATTTATATAAAAATGGTTCGACGGCATGCTGCCGGGCTTGATTGCGCAAAAGCTGCTTCTTGAGTCCATCGCGCAGCAGATAGCCTTGTACGGAAGGGACTTGAGTGTTCGCCATCACATCCACAAAATCATACAAATCGAAAAGTTCTTCATCCGATAAGCTTCGGACCAAATCATCTTGAATGCGATACCGGTAGGGACGGGGACCTGGCTCCTTCTTAATGACGCCAACCTCCTCCAAATACTTGAGGTCCGACCGAATGGTTTTCTCGTCAGGCAGAGGCAGCCCGGAAGACAGACTGCTGCAGCATAAATCGAGTAGTTCCATCGCAGTCAAAGCCTGCTCATTCATCGCGGCTAAAAGCAGCGAGATTCTTTGGCTTTCGGATTCCTTGACGGATTTGGCGCGGAACAGAAACAGGAGCAGAGGATCGGTGGAATCGTAATAGCTGAACCGAATGGTCTCAGAGAGTTCCTTGCTTTGTTCCTGTGGCAAATGCTGGTGCATGGAGCTCACAACTTCTTTGAGCCGCCGGATTGTTTTATCAAAGGTGTGTACGGAAATGCCAAGCCGCTCTGCGAACTGCTGTCTGCTGAAGGCACCGCTTGTCAGTACGAGCATACGCAGGAATTGAATTTCCTTATCGAAGCTTTCTTTAGCCAAAGTAATCCCCCGTTCAAATGAAACAGCTTCTTACATTGTAACAGGGGAGAGAATTGGGTGAAATGGAAAAGTTTATGACCGGTCGTAATACTTTCACCATGTTCGCTGCTCCAAAAATAAGCGATTATAGATACAGAAGGCCGACGCGATAAAGTGACGGTCCAACTTCCTCCCAGTGGAGGAATAGCTCAGTTGGTAGAGCGGGTGAAGGAAATTTGGGAAAAAGGTGATGAAAACGATGGTTATTTTCTTCAATAAAGCTGTACGGCCTCTTTGGGAAGGCAAGTCCTCCATTTATTCATATATTCAGAAGCAAGGCGAATCCGTGGACGGTTCCCTGCCGGATGACGAAGAATTCTGGTCCGGCAGTACAATGAGGTGGGTAGCGGGCGGTTTGGATGGAGCATTTGGACACCATGCGACGCCCGGTAAGATGGCGGATGAGGCACAGGAGCTAGTCCAGCTTCTGGCGAAGCAATCCAGGAAGCCGAAGAATTCAATAAGAAAGGCTCTTTATGCAAAGCTTGTGAAGACGGATATAAGCGGTGTGATTGACGCAAGCTTGGATGAGGTGCGCAAACACCCCAATATACAACCAGATGCAATATTCCATGAGGCGACATGGATGGTGGAGAATGCGGCACACCGAAATGTCGTCAAATTCGGAATTGCGCTACTGGGCCTTTTTCAGAATGAGCAAGTGAAAGAACTGCTTCTGACACTAGGGAGACATGAGGAATTTACGCTATATGCTATGATTGCGATTTATAATGGAATGGAAGACGGTAACCAGGTACTATTTGAATTAGCTAAGCAAGTTCATGGTTGGGGGAAAATTCATATCGTTGAGAGACTCGAGCCGTCTAGTCAGGAGATAAAAGACTGGTTGCTACGCCAAGGGTGCCTAAACAGCGTCATGAACGAATATTTAGCTTGTATTTGTGCGAGAAATGGTAATTTGCGGGAGGCGCTTTCGACTGATCGGGTAGATAGCGAATTGTTTGATGGGGCGACCGATATCATCGAAGCGTTATTGAATGGCGGGCCGGCTGAGGACATAGATGATTATGAGCATGGTCCACAGGTAATATCCGATTACATGAGGCTGACCCGGGAGATGGGCTCAACAGCAAAGCACCTGTCTGCCGTATTTAATATTCTCAACTTTTTGTCTCAGGATGAGGAGGAGTGGGCAGGCCGAATGTCGGCCGGATGGACCGGGCAGCTAAGAACTGATAATAGAGATGCTTGTCAATCGATTATTGCCGACGTCAAGTGGGGAAGCATTGTTATGGATGCTGTTAGTACTGGTGATTCGTCGGACCGTTATTATGGCGTATTTTGTGCCGAAAAGCTCGGCATTGATATCTGGGATACTCTCTATGATCAGCTTGCCGACAACCCGATGGAGAATTTTCATTTCTATCAGCTCATGAAATCAAATGATCCAAACCGAATCCGAAAATTGGTTCAATTTGCGACCGAACAGCTTCCTTTACAGCAAATCGCTGCGGGTCCCGGCAATGAGATGGGGCTTGGCAAAGAATATGCTGCACATAGGAATTTGGATACCATTTTGCAGAGTCTGGATCAGTATGAGGGAATGGGTATGGAATTGATCCTCACCGGTCTGAACAGTCCTGTGATTCGAAATCGGAACATGGCGATTAAGGCGCTAGAGGGCTGGAACATTACCTCATGGGGTGATCAGCTTGCCAAAGCAGTTATTCATTTATCACAGATTGAACCTGACGACTCGGTAAAAGAACGGATTCATAAGCTGCGGGAAGCAAAAGGGCTCTAATCCCGGGAAATGTATTCATTTATGTAGGAGTGGAATAATCTTATGGCTTATCAAAATATAGATGGCGTGCGTGTCTGGGGAAGTCCTGACAATGGGGCGCTTGCTCAAGCAAAAACGTGCGCGGAAACCGGCAATGTGGTTCAAACCCTGCTGATGGCGGATCACCATAAAGGCTACAGTCAACCGATCGGTGGGGTGGTAGTATATGACGGGCAAATCTCTCCTTCCGGCGTTGGTTATGATATTGCATGCGGGAATAAAGCAGTGCGAACCAATTTGTTTGCCCAAGACATAAAGCCAGGATTGGCGAAGATTATGGATGAGATCGCCCGCAAAATCTCCTTCGGGGTAGGCCGGGTTAATAATGAAAAGGTCGACCATGATCTTTTCGATGATCCCGATTGGGCTGTTTACAAGGCGGTTGGCAAGCAAGAGCACGACAAGCTGAAGGCGTTAGCGCAAAGTCAGCTCGGCACTGTCGGCAGCGGCAATCACTTCGTGGATTTGTTTGAAGAAGCGGGAACCGGCCGTTTATGGGTCGCCAATCATTTCGGGAGCCGGGGCTTTGGACATAAAACAGCAAGCGGCTTTATTAACTTGGCTGCCGGCAGAGAGTTTCTCGCGAACGCTCCCGGAGAGAAGATGGATCAGCCGCCTATACTGCTTGACCTGAGCAGTGAGCTTGGCGACATGTATTACCTAACGATGAAGCTGGCCGGACGTTACGCCTATGCCGGAAGGGACTATGTGATCCGGCAAGTGTTGGCTATTCTGGGAACGGAAGCGGACCTCGAAGTGCATAACCATCATAACTATGCCTGGAAAGAGACGCACAACAGGAAAGAGGTCGTTGTCGTCCGTAAAGGAGCGACCCCGTCCGCACCCGGACAGGTTGGTTTCATCGGCGGCAGTATGGGGGATATATCCGTTATCGTAAAAGGGAAGAACAGCATAGAGAACAGGGATTCTTACTACAGCACCGTTCATGGAGCGGGACGAATCATGAGCCGGACCCAAGCAGCAGGGAAAATGAACTGGAAGACCCGTACCCGCAGCGGCGGTCAAATTAGCACAGAACAAATGATGAAGGCTGTTCGGGATTTCGGTGTGGAACTGCGCGGAGCAGGCACGGATGAGAGCCCCTTCGTTTATCGGAAGCTCCAGGAAGTGCTGGATGCGCATGCTGAAACAATTGAAGTCATGCATGTGTTGAAACCGATAGGTGTTTGCATGGCTGGAGCGGATGAGCTAGATCCGTATAAGGATTGATGCATTCTCTATAAATACAGAAGGATGGATGTATATGGATATTGATAAGACGATAAACGATTATTGCAATGCAGCAATAAATATTGGGGATAAATCATATAAGTATAACTTAGATTTTACGCCTGAAACGATAAAGATGGTTAGCGACATATTAGATAACTATCATGAGATTTATGTTAATGAGACAAGCGATGGAGAGATGCATGAGCGTATCAGCACCTACTCAGCAATTTTCGGAATCTATGTAGGAGAAGTGCTTCGAAAAAATTACGCTAGTGATTTTAAGTGGGAGAGTACGGAGCATGGATTTGGACTGCAGAAAGAGAATAATGTGGTCTTTCCCATTGCAAAAGCCTATAAACATATCCAGAACGGAGCAGAAGGTGGAGACCGGATTGATTCATTTTTTGATATCGCCAGCATGATAGTCCAAGGAAAATTTCCAAATCGAGGCTAAGACGATTTCTAGTTTCCGGGCATATTGTCAAATAAAACAGCTTCACTGACAGTAGATGTCAGTGAAGCTGTTTTATTATAGTGATAAAGATTGATCAATTAGGAGGAATTTTGAATGAACAGTACGGTATATCTTTATGTATTTGATACAATGGCAGATTGGGAAATAGGCTATTTGACTGCCGAATTGAACTCAGGAAGATATTATAAAAAGGGGCTGGCCCCGTCAAAAGTAGTTACTGTGGGAATTGAAAAGGCTCCTGTAACTACAATGGGCGGACTGAAAATACTGCCTGACATCAAACTGGATGAGTGCAGCATTGAGAGCACGGATGCATTAATTTTACCGGGTGGAGATACATGGATGGAAGCAATTCACGAACCAATAGTAAAAAAGGCAGAGCAGTGTATACAGGAGAACATTGTTGTCGCAGCGATATGTGGCGCTACAATAAGGCTTGCTCAGAATGGATTGCTGGATTCAAGCTGGCATACAAGCAATGACTTGGGATACCTCAAAATGGTGTGTTCCGGTTATAAGGGTGAAGAGTATTTCAAAAATGAGCCTGCTGTTACTGATGGAAAATTAATTACGGCTTCGGGGGTAGCTCCATTGGAATTTGCTGCACATGTCTTGAAAGCTCTGGATGTATTCTCGCCAAAAACACTGGATGCTTGGTATAAGCTCTATGAAACTCACGAATCTGAATATTTTTATGAGTTAATGAATTCAATACAATAAGCAAATTCTAGAACCACTATCTCACTTTAAAAATCCTAAAGCGATGACTACTGCCATCGGTCCATTTACAATTGCATGAACAATAAGTCCGGTCATGGTGTTCTTAGTTTTTTGTATTGTGTAAGGTACAATAAATAGCAACGGCAGCAAAAGAATGATTAAATCGGCACCAAAGCAAATGTGAAATAGCAGCCAGCAGAAGGCGTTAACAAGCCAAGCCGATTTGCCATGGGTTAGCTCCTGCCGTGGTAAAATATAGCCGTGCCACAGCATTTGTTCCCCCACAATATTAAAGAAAAACATGGGCAACCAGACGAGCAAATACAATTTTTGAAAGCCCTCCAGAGGCTGTGAACTCATAAAATCAGGTGTGGTTTGCAGTGGAGAAACAGAAAAATATTGAGTAAGCAGAGTGGAAATCCACCATACGAGCCCCATGGCTGTAAATGACAACAATGTAGCGCAAAGCGTCCAAATCACATCTTTTTTTGTCAGTTTTTTCAACCTCAATCTTCTAAGTAATATTTGGAGATTGAGAGTTCCTGTTTCTCTTTTTACGAATAAAAGAGCACTAACAAACAGTGGGATAAACACAAGAAGGCCTGTTATGTACCAGCTCAGCGAAGGATGTAAGCCCAGATTTTCATGTAAAAAGGGCGTGAAGTACTTTGTTAACGCAATGAAATAAGCGCTGGGGAAAGCAAATAGAACGATGGATCTCCAAAGAGGTAATTTTTTGAGATTTTCCATACAAAAAACATTTCCCTTCTGTTTTTTATAATAATGATCGGATGATCATTATTTCGGCAAAAAAATAAAGCTATGAAAAATGCAAGGTTCCCTCAATAAAAAAGGCAAACATGTCACTGATGAGTTGTTGTTTTCTTTCATTGTCATCACAGGTCTCAATAATAAAAAGCAAACCCGCGAGAATTTGTTCAGCTAAAATACGGGTAAATCCTGGCGTTGTACTAATACCATACTCAGTAAAATGCTTATCGGAATGCTGCTCAAGGGTCTTTAAAACAATACTCCTTGCAGATTGGTACTGTGTATTCTCACTCCTATCAATGAGTAGTAGAAAACGTTTAGTAAAGATGGGCATAAACTTTGTGAGATAAGTCTGAAAATAATCACGCCAGTTGATACTATTATCATTTTGGTGATTGATATCTAGCATCTCTTCATTTTCATGATGCTCCATCAAATAAAGAAAAGCGTTATATTCATTTTTGACAAGTTCATCAAAAAGTGCTTCTTTGTTTGAAAAGTAGCGATAGATATTGCCGATGGTCGTGCCGCTTTCTTTTGCAATGTTACGTAAGGAAGCATGCTCGAATTTTTTTTGTAGAAATTCCTGTTCTGCCTTTTTCAAAATCAAGGTTCTAAGTTCTTCTTTAAGTACCTGCATTAATAATCACCCGATCATTATTATGAACTTATTTTTATAATTGTCAATATACTATGCTAATATCGTGTGTTAACAAGTTTTGACGTCGGCGGGGAATAGCTTCCCGAAATTATGAGAGACATTGCAGCCATTCCCCGCCTTCAATGCAGCCACTTAATACAAAAGCTCCTTCTTTGAGAAAATCACATAGCTGATTTTGTACATCACCAGGTTCCACACCAGCGCTATCACCGGGGAGCAGCACAGCAGGATAACCATAAGCTGATCTGTAAAAGAAACACCAAAGAAGATCAGAAGCTCATAGATACCAAAGCAGATCAAAGCAGGAACTATAAAGGAAACAAGTGATAACGTGCGGGCTTTTTCTGTACCGAACTTAAATAAGAGCGGGATGGACATACTTCCCAAGATTTCCGCAATTACTAAACCAACCACAGCGACAACCGGCAGAGTGAGGACCTCGCTCATGTTGCTGTAATCAATTTTGCGGACGATGATGCCGCCAATGCAACCAATCACTAGACCGCTGACAGCACCGATAACCGAGAAAATCAGCAGAACGATAAATTTGCTGGCCACCAATTCTTTTTTGGTAACCGGGGTAACCATAGCATATTTCATCCACTTGGAGTTGTCGTCAAAATTGAACGTAGTCATAACCATCATGCTGCATAGAACTCCACTTGCAATAATATAGGCTTCCGGTCCGCTGAAAGGGATGAAAATCACGGCGAAAACCAACAGCGTAAACACCATGGATTTTGCGTTGTGTCCAATGTTATACAAATCTTTTAGAATCAAGCTCTTCATTGTACCTGTTCCCCCTTTACATAGAGAAGAAGAATATCGTCGATAGAAGCGTCGTCTACTACTGCCGTCTTATACTTGCGGCGCGCTTTTTCCTTATCGGCAACCAGCACATCCCACTGATAGTCGAATTTCCGGTAGGCAAGGATCTCCGATTTATCAATCGCCTCAAACAGTGCCGCCCCGCAGCGAATAATGCCGTAGTTGTAACGCAGTTCGTCCTTTGCCTTGCAGAACAGAACCTTTCCCTTGTGAATAAAGGTGATGTTATCAGCCACTTTCTCCAAATCCGTTGTGATGTGGGAAGACATCAGGATAGAATGGTTTTCGTCCTGGATAAAATCCAGAAAAACATCCAGCATATCGTCACGCATGATAGGATCAAGTCCGCTGGTCGCTTCGTCCAGGATCAAGAGCTTTGGCTTATGGGAGAGCGCTACAGCAATACAAAGCTTCATCTTCATACCTTTGGAAAATGTTTTGATTTCCTTGTCGGAAGGGAGCTGGAATTTATGTAAATAACCGTTGTAAACGGCGTCGTCCCACTGCTTATAGGCAGACGCCGAAATTTTGCCAACCTTGGCCGGGGTGAGGGTCTCATAGAAGTTGATGCCGTCAAACACAACGCCTATTTCCTCTTTGAGTTGCTTCGGGTTAGAGGATAGCTCCTGTCCCCAAAATGTGACGATACCCCCATCCTTTCGGATGAGATCAAGAATGGCGTTAATCGTGGTGCTTTTCCCGGCGCCATTCTCGCCAATCAGCCCCATAATCGTGCCTCTCGGGATAGAAAAGGAAACATGATCCAGCTTGAAACCGGGATATTGTTTGGTCAGGTTCTCCACCTGCAAAATAGGCTCCATCGTTATTCCTCCTCTTGGTAAAACATAGTCAAAAGCTCAACCAGCTTGCTGAGTGGTATGCCGCTAGTTCGCGCAATATCTGCGGCCTCCTGCAAATGTCCTTCTGCTTTCCGCTGTTGTTCTTCCTGGAAAAAATCCTTGTTCTGCGTCGATACAAAGCTGCCCCGCCCAACCGTTGTTTCAATAAAGCCATCCCGCTGCAAATCCTCGTAAGCCTTTTGAACGGTAATGACGCTCACATGAATGGATTTGGCCAATGCACGCATGGACGGAATCGGGTCACCTGTCTGTAATTCTCCGCTCATAATCATTGCCTTAATCTGTGAGGTGATCTGTTCATATATCGGCTTGCTCGTATTACTGCTGATGATGATTTCCACATGACCCCTCCTTTATATTGTGTTGTGGTGTACTTATCGTATAAGTACATTATAGTTAGGTGGAGTGCATTTTGTCAAAGGAGCTTCACTGTGCCGTAATTGTACAGAAAATGCAAAGCAGAATCACATCATATGCTGCATAATACAATTGAAAGGAGAGATGAGCATGGAGGCGCTCGATCAAACACAGCAGGTTATTGATACGCTTGAAGCGGACATTATGAACGTAGATTATCAAAAAATCGAAAAACTGACAGGCATCCCGTTGGGGCTCTATCAGCGTATTTTCACGTATATCTGTGATATTTCCTTAGCCGGATATGTACGAAAAAGAAAGCTTACCTCGTCTGCGGAAATGCTTCTGTTGGGAAGTAAAAATGTAACCGAAATAGCAATGGAATGCGGCTATGAGAGCAGTTCATCTTTTTCAAGAGCGTTCAAGGAGCAGTTTTCTGTCCCGCCCGCATTGATTACAAAGGATATTTATCATGAAAAAGCGTTCCTCCCGCTTTCCTTAACAGATCAGGATTCATATTATGTTTTGAAAGGAAGAAGAATTATGGCGGATCTTGTGAAACTCGAATATGAGAATACAGAGGATATGCTTCTTATTGGCATTAGTAGTAAAGACTATGGAGTTACAACCAACAAGCTGTGGGATGTTTTTTGGGGGCAGGGTTTTGACCAAAAGCTTGCAGAGCTTGAAGAGCATCAGATGGGGATGGAGGACTGTATTGGGCTCGGCTACATGACTGACTTCACTAATGACAACGGTCTTGGGGACACCTATATTGTTGGCAAGTATTTTAGAGTAAACACTCCGGTCCCGGATGGCATGACAGGCAGAATGATCAAGGGTGGAACCATTGCCAAGGCGCAGATTGGTGCAAAGAATCTTGATGAAATTATCAACAACGCATATATTCTCATATCCAGTATGGTGGAGAAAAACGGCTATACACTTGATTATGACAATTTCTACTGGCTGGAGGTTTACACTGTCAGCAGATTCTGCAATCCTCTTGAAAATGGCGCTCAGCAGGTTATTCTTGACTGGCATATGCCATGCAGAAAAATATAACAGGGGGGGATTTGAGATGGGCGATCCTTATGCCGAGTTCCCACACATAGTTACCGATAAAGTTATTTTGCGAAGAATCGTAGAAACTGATATTGATGGGCTGTTTGAGATCTACAACAATGAGAATGTATTTACTTACATCCCCGGAGATATTAAGAAGAATAGAGACACTGTACGTAATATGATAGGTCATTTTGAAAGAGATTTTATTAAAAGAAAAGCAATATTTCTAGGAATTTGCTCAGCCGAAGCGCCAAATGAAATTGTTGGCGTAGCAGAAATGTTTGAATATGACGCTAAAGTAAATATGATCACAATAGGCTATCGGCTTAGCGAACGCTATTGGGGCAAAGGGATTGCGACGGAGGCAGTCCGCGCAATGGTAGATTATCTTTGTAACACCGCTGGAATCAACCGCATACAAGCATTCGTAATGCCAGCTAATGAGAAATCCCAAAAGGTATTACAGAAAAACAGCTTCATTAAGGAAGGAATCATGCGGCAATCACAGTATTGGCAGGGTAAGGGAGTGGTTGATTTGGTGGTGTATGCTTTGATTTGTTCGGATATATGTAAAAAAGGAAAGTAAGTAGAAATCCAAAAAGACGCGCGGGAATTGTTCCCCGGCGTCTTTATTTAAGTGGATCGTTAGAGTAGTCCACAGTCTTTCAGTATTTTTTCAATAGATTCATGAACAAGAAGCGAAGGATTCTCTTTGTAATATCTATATCCTTTGTACTCATGCAAGGTTAATCCAGCTTCTTCATTTCTCCGCATGATGCTATTAGCCCGGGCAATTGCCGTTCTTACATCATCTAATGATATTTTTCTGAGGACTCTTTTGAAGTTTGCTTCTTCTTTATAATCTGAGAGTTCCGCAAAGTTTTCTTCAAAAGCACTGTTTACCCATTGAAGATATTGCCGCCTATGGGCAAGTGCTGCATTACAATCTCTTTTGTGCAAGATCATCCAAAGCTCGAAAGTGAAATTACTGTATCCCAATTTATATTTAATATGTTTCTTAAAGGTTGATGTTTTTTTGAGTGCATCTAACGTTTCTTTAAATTGTTTTGTATGAACCGCTTCACTACTCTCATAATCAAACCAATGTGTGATGACTGTTTCACTGAGAACAGTTAAGGACTTTGCGCGTTTTATAGGATCTTTTTCTTTTTTGCTGTCAATGGACACAGTGTGCATGGCTGTGGAATCGCTATTAATTAACTGCTTTATCCAATCTAAATACCATTTTTCCGTCTCTCCTTCTACAGTGAAATAGTACTTTTTATTGATCTTCCTAGCAGCCATTCAGTTACAGCTCCCCTCTGGCCTCCAGTAATTTTTCAAACACAGGGGTAAAGTCTACATCCTTGATAGCGCCATACTGGCTAATGAAATAATTTTTCATATAATCCCCACCCTGACGTACGGCCTTTTCTCCAGAAGTTCCAAAATCAGATAAGGAGTAATGGGTGCTGCTGAACATTTCTTCATCGCGCTCCACAAACTTGATCTCATCACGTCGAAACAGGTTCGAATTAAGAAAAATAGGATTATGTGTGTTAAAGATAAGCTGTGCATTTTTTTTGTTCAGGTCATCATTATGGAATATGTTGACAATACTCATTAACGCCATGGGGTGCAGGGAAGCGTCGAATTCATCAATAACCAATGTACCTCCGCTGAGTAGGGCATCAATGACAACAGGGAACATGTTTACAAAACGAATGGTCCCAAAGGACTCAAAGGAGTCCGCTTGAACAATTCCTTTTTTATCCATAATCGAATATAACTTCGGCTCTGAATCTTCATCCGACGAATGATAGCCAAGAGCGTTGGAATTGATTCCAAAAATGTGGGCTGCATCGTTGATGGTTGTGTTGATGTAAATCGTGTCTTTCTTAGAAGTTGATGGTCTTGCTTGAAGAGCGTCCGCCCTGCAGAAAACCATGAATTTATTCTCAAGCCAATCTGTTATGAGGTTGACCAGCTTTGAACTAAACATGGCTTTGAACCCGTTCATTAAGAATAGTTCGTCATTGATTAAGTTCTTTTTGGCTAAATTTCTCAGACTATTTTCATTTTCCTCAAACCCGTTGATCGCATACTTCCTGATAAGGTTTGTATCGCCTAATTCCAAGGAGGGATTTCTGGAAAAAATCAGCTTTTCGTTTACAAGTAATACTTCGCTCAGTACTTTACGAACATAGTTTTCGTCCAAGAAACTCCCTAAATCGAGGGATAGTTTATACTCAAACACAAGCCCGCGGTCAGTAAACTTAATACCAAAATCGACCGGAGTATTATTCTTATCTTCATTATTGGGGATCAGTTCCAGTGTACTTGCTGCCGCATTGGATTTTGACTTTTTATCCTCATTTCGGATATGTCCTCTTAGAATAATATTTTTTAGGACATCCATTGCGCCAATGATGTTTGTTTTGCCTGATGCATTGGGCCCATAAATAACCGCCGAGCTCAATCCTTTGTATTCTTTTGTTCCGATTTTCTCCTTTAACAAGCTGTAATCCAAGCCTTTTTGCTTCGGTGCAGGGGTCATGGAGAAGACAAGCGTATCTTGAAAGGATTTAAAGTTTTTAGTTCTAAACTCAAGTAGCATAATTACACCTCCATTTTGCAGTTTTACTGCAAATTACAGTTACAATATATGCTTTAGTATAGGGAAAAGTCAATTCATATATACAATTTTGTTGAAAAAATTCAAAATGAGAGAAATGAAACTACGGGGAATATCTTATGGACTATATATAAGAACGGGAAGCAGTGAGCTGATGACTCACGGCTTCCCGTTCTGCCTAATTTGAGATGATATGCTCCTGCAGCCACTCCCTGAAAAAATTGCAGCTGCTCTTCGGTGTGAAAATAATGTTCGCCATGCTCCATCACGTTCAGTTCACTATGGAACCGGTCCGTGAAAGCAGAGACTACGTCAAACTCGCACAGGTTATCGTCTGAGCCGTAAAGGATTGCAGTTGGACTATTCCATGTATCAATCGGATGCGATCGAACATAGCAGTATTGAGCCTCCAATACGGCAAAAGCCGTGGGATTCCTAGCTAGTTAACGCACGCAAGCCATTTCTGTTTTGTGCAGACTGCTAAGTCAAGAGCTAGCTCATTAGCTCGTCCTGGATCAGAGCCTATAGCTATCCAGGCTGATTGACTGTTACCATCAATC
>NZ_JBVYOK010000017.1:0-137925 GCF_056120445.1 Paenibacillus sp. sgz302115 | reverse complement strand
GTACCTCAGGCCGTGCTTTTGCCCCCGGCTTCCTTCAGATTCCACCTCGCGATGGACACCCTTGCCCTTGGCTAACGGTAGGCGCTTGCCAGCCCCCGCTCGGGACTTTCACCCTAGAGATGACGCCCATGCTGGGCGTACCCACAAAGAAAAAGACAGCGAAATTCGCTGTCTTTTTCTTATAATACTTATAATAAAAAGTTATCTCTTATATTGCTGCAATCTTATACATCGAAGTACAGGGAGTATTCATGCGGATGTACACGAATGGCAACCGCTTGAGCTTCGGAACGTTTCAGAGCGATGTAGTTATCAATGAAGTCCTTAGTGAATACGCCGCCTTCTGTAAGGAATTCAAAATCAGCTTCCAAAGCATCAAGTGCTTCGTCCAGTGTACCTGGAACGCTGCGGATTTTCTCCTTGTCTTCATCAGACAATTCGTAGATGTTCTTGTCCAGAGGACCATATCCCAATTCGATTGGGTTAATCTTCTTCTTGATTCCGTCCAGTCCAGCCATCAGCATTGCCGAGAATGCCAGGTAAGGGTTAGCTGTGGAGTCAGGTGTACGGAATTCGATACGACAGCCCTTAGGTGTCACAGCAGCTACCGGGATACGGACTGCAGCAGAACGGTTACCTTTGGAGAATACCAGGTTAACCGGTGCTTCGTAACCAGGAACCAGACGTTTGAACGAGTTGGTGCTTGGGTTGGTCAGCGCGATCAATGCCGGAGCATGATACAAGATACCGCCGATGTAGTTCAGAGCCATCTCACTCAGGTTGGCATATCCGCCTTTTTCGTAGAACAAAGGAGAGTCGCCGTTGAAGATGGATTGGTGAACGTGCATACCGCTACCATTATCGCCGAACAGCGGTTTTGGCATGAAGGTTGCTACTTTGCCGTACTGGCGTGCAGTGTTCTGCACAATATATTTATAAGTGAGGAGGTTGTCAGCCGTTTTCTTCAGGGTGTCAAAACGGAAGTTGATTTCCGCTTGGCCTGCAGTTGCCACTTCATGGTGATGACGTTCGATTTCAAGGCCTGCTTCACTAAGCAGACGGCACATTTCACTGCGGATATCCTGCTGGGAATCCACTGGTGCTACTGGCACATAACCGCCTTTAACAGCTACTTTGAATGCCATGTTGCCGCCTTCGTCTTTACGGTTAGTGTTCCAAGCCGCTTCTTCGGAATCTACGAAGAAAGAAGAACTGTTCATGCCGCTCTCATAACGAACATCGTCAAAGATAAAGAATTCGGATTCAGGTGCGAAGAATGCTGCTGTACCTACACCGCTTGCTTGCAGGAATTCTTCAGCTTTTACTGCGATACCGCGTGGGTCGCGCTCGTAACGTTCGCCATCAGGTGTGAAAATATCGCACATAATGTTAAGCGTCGGATGAGCTGTAAAAGGATCGATGTATGAAGCGTTCGGATCAGGCATCATTACCATGTCTGATTCTTCAATACCACGGAATCCTTTGATGGAAGAACCGTCGAATGCAACACCATTCACAAATGTTTCTTCTTCAACTGCAGATGCAGGAAGCGAAATATGGTGGGCACGTCCACCTAAATCTACAAAACGAAAATCCACCCACTCGATATTGTTCTCTTTGATCGTCTGCAACACTTTTTCAACCGACATGAATAAATTCCTCCCCAAATTCCGAACATTAGGCCGCTCACAGTATCAAATGTTCTTGTTTTTAATTTTTTGCTGTTGTCATTATAAATCCCGAACCTAACATCGTCAATGCTTATGTCAGGTATTTCTTGCAACAATGTAAGATATTCTAACGCTTTCGTGAAAAATGATTATTTAGGCCAAACAAGTGTCATATTCACCCTGCCATGTACAAAAACAGTCCTCTTCCCCCGCCCGAAAGCAGGATAGAGGACCGGTACAATGCCCTTTGTGAGCTGAAATTTATACAATCGGAGCTGCTTCAAGCGAATCGGAGAACTTGCGCCCCACAAGCGGAGCCAGCTTCTCCAGGTCTCTCAGCAGGTTGTCAAATTGATCTGGGAACAGCGATTGCACACCATCACCTGTCATGGAATTATCCGGATCGGTATGCATTTCGATAATCAGTCCGTTCGCTCCTGCCGCAACCGATGCCTTAGCCATCGGCTCAACCAGCTCACGCCGTCCTGTTCCGTGACTCGGGTCAGAAATAACCGGAAGATGGCTCAAGCTCTGGAGTGCAGGGATGGCAGACAGGTCAAGCGTATTGCGGGTGTAGGTTTCAAAGGTACGGATACCGCGCTCGCACAGCATAACATCGCGGTTGCCGCCGGCGAGAATGTATTCCGCCGCATTCAGCAGCTCATCGTAAGTCGCACTGAAGCCGCGTTTGAGCAGCACAGGCCGTCCGCAGGTTCCCAGCTTGCGCAGCAGGTCAAAGTTCTGCATATTCCGTGTGCCCACCTGCAGAATATCCGCATGCTCCGCACAAATATCAACGTACTCCGGTGTCATAACCTCCGTGATGGTCAGCAGGCCATGACGTTTTCCGGCTTCCGCCATCATCGTAAGACCTTCTACACCTACCCCTTGGAAGCTGTATGGACCGGTCCGGGGCTTGAAGGCTCCGCCGCGCAGAACCTGGCCGCCGGACGCTTTGACCAAACGGGCAATCTCATCGATCTGCTCCGGTGATTCCACGGCGCAAGGTCCGCCCATAATAACAAGATTCTCACCGCCGATCTTCACGCCGCGGATATCAATAATAGTATCCTCAGGATGGAAGTCACGGCTGGCCAGCTTGTAGGACTTGGAGATCTTCACTACGTTCTCCACACCCTTCATCTGCCGAAGATGCTCGGCCAGCTTGGGAGTAACCCCGCCGACAAGACCGATTACGGTATGATCCGCACCCCGTGAGAGATGAACCTGCAGCCCTTCTTTTTCAATTACAGCAATTATCTCATTAACCTGCTCCTGCGGTGTCTGATTAGATGTTATTACGATCATATTATAGCTCCCCTTCTGGACAAAAATTCTTAAATTGGCACTAAAAATAATAAACACTATTTCGCTACGACGCGTGTACGCTTTTAAGCGCTAAAGTAATATTAACTCATTAAGCTGTATTAGTCAATCTGTATTCCTCTGCAATCCCTGTATTGTGTCCATATTATGGCTAATCTTGTCCACTTTCTTCAGGAAGCTTCTCACTGTATTTCCAGCTCAATATATACCAAAAAAGCACACCCCCCCCTAAATTGGGAGTTGTGTGCTTTCTAATATAAATAAGTACAGTAGCTAAAAAAATCAGGTAGCGCTTGCGCTCTTGCCCTTCACCGGCGGCAGCAGCTTGGACATGTTCACGGTACGCTTGATTTCCCAAGTTTCGGGAAGGGCAGGATCGTACTGCTCCAGGTAGTTGATTACTTCCTTGGTAATTGGCGTAGGTGTAGAAGCACCGGAGGTTACCCCGACCTTGGTAATTCCCTGCAGCCATTCCGTCTTCATCTCCGACAGATCGGCGATACGGTGTGCGGGCACACCGGCAATTTCCTCCGACACCTGGGCCAGGCGGTTGGAGTTGTTGCTGCGCGGATCGCCGACAACGATGACCAGATCACACTGACCGGCCTGCTCCGCAACAGCTTCTTGGCGCACTTGAGTAGCCATGCAGATCTCGTTATGCACCTCTGCGCCGGGGAAAGCTTCCAGCAGTTTCTTCATAATATGCTTGATATCCCACTGGCTCATAGTGGTCTGGTTGGTGATGACGATACGCGAAGAAGGAATCGACAACCCGGCGATCTCCTCTTCCTTTTCAATCAAGTGAACATGCTCAGGCGCAATGCCGACAGCCCCTTCGGGTTCCGGATGACCTTTCTTGCCGATATAGATAATCTCGTAACCCTCTTCTACCTTCTCCTTGATGAGATCATGCGTCTTGGTAACATCCGGGCAGGTGGCATCCACTGTGGTCAGCCCTTTCGCCCGGGCCAGCCGGCGCACCTCCGGCGATACGCCATGAGCGGTGAAGATCACTGTGCCGCTGTCCACTTTATCCAGAATATCAAGACGGTTATGCCCGTCAAGCGTAATAATTCCATCGTCCTCGAACGAATTGGTGACATGGCTGTTATGCACAATCATGCCGAGTATATAAATCGGCCGGGGCAAATCAAGATTTTGCGCGGCCTGCCGTGCCATTACCATGGCATCGACGACGCCATAGCAATAGCCCCGGGGAGAAATTTTTATGACTTCCATGAATTCACCGGCTTTCTGCTGTCGTTGACTGCTGTAATAGGACCATTTCTAATTATACCCTATTCCAGAGGCGGAGCAAAGAGAAGCGGGAGCCAGATCACAAAGGTGGTCCCCTCGCCCTGGCGTGTAACCACCTCTACAGAACCGCCGTGCTCATCAATAATCCACTTGGCAATCGACAGCCCAAGACCGATTCCTTCCGTAATTCCTCTCGATTCATCAGCGCGGTAAAAACGGTCAAAGATATGCGGAACCTCGTCCTTATCCATTCCGATGCCGGTGTCCGAGATACGAATGCCCACCTGGTTCTGGTAAAACACAGCGTCCAGCGTAACCTCGCCGGATGGAGTGTATTTGAAGGCATTGTCAATAAAAATAAACATCATCTGCTGCAGATAATCCTTATTGCCGACAATATATTTGCCATTCAAATGGCTGAGGTCTCCTACGGACCATTCCGCCTGCCGCGGCAGGAAGGACGCTCTGCGGGCCACTTCGGTCATCATTGGCTCCAGCGCCACCGGCTCAATGTCAAACGTCCGTCCGGTATCGGCCCGGGCGAGCGACAGCATATCGCCTACAAGGCGGCTCATGCGCTTGGATTCGTCGGCGATATCCTTCACCGATTCAATCGACAACTGGCGGATTTCCGCCTCTGTCATCCGGCTTTCGGCCGGGTCCATCTCCCAGACCTTTTGCAGCAGATCAATATTCCCGCGTATTGTTGTAAGCGGTGTCCGCAGCTCATGCGAAGCATCAGATACAAAGCGGCGCTGTGTAGCATAGGAATCCTCCAGCTCTGTATAAAAGCCTTCCATCCGCCCAAGCATGCTGTTGACCGTCTGAATCAGCCGTCCGATCTCATCCTGCGGTCCGTCATATACGATACGTGAGCTAAGATCGGTTCCGGTCTGAATGCCGTTTGCCGCTTCAATGACTTTGCCGATGGGGCTCATTGCTTTACGGGCCAGGAACAGACCGAAGGTAAAGGCCGCGATGAGGGTGGCGAAGGAACCGACCATCAGGATGTTCTTCAGATTCAGCATCAGCCGGTCCTGCTCGCCCACATAGGCTGCTACCTGAAGCACTCCGGGCAACGTGTCCGGTCCGTTTGGAACATCCACAGCGATCTGATACATCAGAAACGGATTGCCATCGTAACTTGTCCGTAAAAATCCTTGCTGATGCTTGATAGCATCCCGATCGGGAATTTTGAACTTAAGACCCATGTTCTCCATATTAATGCTTGGGATCAACGCCTTGGCATCATAAACATATATCTGAGCATACAGATTCTGTGCTTGAATTCCTACAAGGTTGAGTTTCAGTGTGCCATCTATGTTCCAAGACTGCTTGAGCTGAACTTGAATCGACTGTTCTTTTAACCGTTCCTTTATATCGCCATAAGTATTAAAATACACAAATCCGTAAATTGCGGCTGATAAGGCCAGCAGCATAACGGCCAAAATCCCTGAATACCAAGCAGTCAGCCGCAATCGTATTGACATATTTAGTCACCTCTTAGGATGTAACCGGCTCCCCGGATCGTCTGAATCAGTCTTTTGCCGCCGTGCTCCTCTGTTTTCTGGCGCAGCATAGCAATATACACTTCAAGCACGTTGGATTCCCCGCTGTAATCATAGCCCCAAATCTTGTCCATGATCAGATCGCGGGACAGCACCCGCTTCGGATTTTGCATGAACAGATGCAACAGCTCGAACTCCTTCGCAGTCAGCTCCAGACGTTTGCCGCCGCGGGCAACCTCACGCGAGTCAACATCCAGTGTAATATCCTCATAGGAAACTGCCTGCTCTGAGCCGCCGCCTCCCTGCTCGCTCTTGCGGCGCAGCAGCGCGCGCACCCGGGCCAGCAGCTCCTCCAGTGCAAACGGCTTCACTAGATAATCGTCTGCACCTAAATCAAGCCCTTTTACCCGGTGCTCAATTTCATCCTTGGCCGTAAGCATGAGTACAGGCACCGTGCTGCCGCCTTCGCGCAGACGCCGGCACACCTCAAAGCCGTCCACCTGCGGCATCATAACATCCAGCACAACCACATCCGGATCACTGTTCAGTACAGCGCGCAAGCCATCCGCTCCATTGGACGCAGTCTTTACGTCATAACCCTCAAAGGCAAGACCGCGGCGCAGCATGGAAATAATCTTTTCATCATCATCAATAATCAAAATATTCGGTCGCATCCAGCAGCCCCCATTGTTAAAATCGTATATCTCTATTGTATCATGATTACAAGCCTGTGCAGCAAAAACGGAAGGGTCTCCCCTTCCGCTCTTCACTTCACTGTCCGGTACTTACTGCCGCTGAGTTTGCGTCGTGTTGAAATCATTTTTGTTGCCGATGGTAATCGGAAGATCAAGATTTTTGCCGTCACGAACGACGTTAAGGGTTATTTTGTCGCCGACCTTCAGCGTTTGGATATATTTGATCAAATCCTGGTTCGTTGCATATTTCTTGCCGTTTACTCCTGTGATGATATCGTAAGGACGGAGATCAGCGATGTAAGCAGGCGATTTGAAGATAACCTCGGCAACCACGGAACCTTCTTTGATATTAGTTCCCATTTGTTTGGCTACCTCATCCGTAATGGTCATAAGCGATGCGCCGATGAATGGTACGGGTTCTTTTGGAATTGCCTGATTGGCTTCCAGCTTGTCAACCACTTGTTTGATGGTGTTCACAGCGATGGCAAAACCAATACCTTGCGAATCCGTGCTAACAGCTACGTTCATTCCGATGACCTGACCGTTCAGGTTCAGCAGCGGACCGCCGGAATTCCCGGGGTTGATGGACGCATCGGTCTGCAGCAGATTTTTGTAATTGCGTGTGCCGCTGCCGTCTTCTTCATTAATATCAATGCTGCGGTCTTTCGCGCTAAGCACACCGGCTGTAACCGTGTGGTCGAAGCCCTGCGGATTGCCGATAGCTACTACTTCGGAGCCTACCTTGATGCTGTCCGAATCACCAAGCTGTACCGTCGGGAAGTCTTTTCCTTCTATCTTCAGAACGGCCAAATCCAGGTCTTTGCTGGAGCCGAGCAGTTTAGCTTCATAAGGCTTAGTGTTGCCGTCTACCGTTACTTGGATTACATCGGCATTATCTATTACGTGCTGGTTAGTCAAAATATATCCGGCTGAATCATAGATGAAGCCTGTTCCAATCCCGTAAGGAGTGAGCTGGGAACCCGAGCCTGAATTCGACTGTGAATCCGAATTGTTGGACCCGGAAGAGTTGCTTCCGAATTGATCACCGAAGAAGAATTGCGAGAAAGGATCGCTCAGATTCGGATTGTTTGAGCTTCTGCTGGAATTCGTTTTAACCAGTGTCTCAATTTTGACGACTGCAGGTCCAACAGCATCTACTACTTTCGAAGCATCCGTTGTTCCAGTGAGCAGTGTTGTCGTTGATGTTGCAGGTGTAACGTTCGCACTTCCGTTAGCTGTCTTTGCCGCTGTATTTGACAACGCCGGTGCAGCCACCGGATCTCCTGTGAACCAGTTGCCGCGATCCGCCATGAACATCGAACCCGAAAGCACGATCATCCCGGCCAGAAAAGAAATCAATACCGCTTTTACAGGCTTCTTGGGCTTGTGATTGTATTGCCAGCCGTTGCCGCCCTCCGAGCCGTTGCCGCCGTTACCTCCGCTTCCGTTGCCGTTGAAGCCCGTTGTGCGGAGCGAAGTGTTGTAAGGAACTGGTCTGACTGGCTGCGGCGGGGTAACTTCTACGCGCTCTGGTTCCCGGCGGTTGTAGTGCTGCGCATCGTCTGTATTCGTTTCATCGTTGTTCAAGGATTTAAAAGGTCCATAGGAATAATAGTAGG
This sequence comes from Paenibacillus sp. sgz302115, assembly GCF_056120445.1. Lineage (NCBI taxonomy): Bacteria > Bacillati > Bacillota > Bacilli > Caryophanales > Paenibacillaceae > Paenibacillus > Paenibacillus sp. sgz302115. The sequence goes on along the minus strand of NZ_JBVYOK010000017.1, from coordinate 129,850 downwards.
ATGAACCTGCTTCAGGCATTTCATTATTATTGCTGTTTGTATTGTTATCCCATTCCCGATTCCGATCCGGTGACGGTTCATTATCACGATTGAAGTTGTTCTCACGATCAAAGCTGTTTTTGTTGTCGTCCATGTTTTTCTTTCCTCCCGCACCCTGCCGTCTCTGGCAAGGAAGTAATTTGTTTTCATGGTCCTATTGTGTACTTTGAACCTTAAGGTCACATTAAAAACAATTTAAACGGAGATAAAAGATGAAAGTGGGTGGGGGGGCCCTAGTGTTAGGTTCCACCGCTGTTGAACTCTTGTTCCCTGAACTTACCCTTGCGGGTGGAACAAGAGTTCAAAGGCGGCCGTAAACTTTCCACTCTGACACTAGGGCCCTGGGCAGGGAAGCAGGGATGGAACATTCGCTATTGTAATCGCGAATGGATATGGAGGGGGACGCTACGCTCCCCCTAAAAACTTAAAAAAAGCCCGAGCGCATAAAACGCGCCGGGCTGGAATTAAAAACTTTACACTTATAAGGTAAATAGTAGATGAGACATTCGAGCAAAAGAAGCTGCAGAAGGCTTCTTTTTCCTTAAGTTAGTTGTACTTCGTACATTTAAAACAGCAAGTATTGCCGCATCCGGCAGGTTAATTGTATTTCGTACATCTATATTTTCCAAATTGCTCAGTAAAGGGCTTATGCTCAGGATTTAATGGTACAGAATACAGTTAGAACGAAATAATAGCTGAATTCACGCGAAATAGCTGCACGAACTACAATTAGATGTTTATGAGCCTGGGTAGTTCATCTGGCAAACTACTTGATCTCACCGCATACGGCTCATTAACCCTGTGCCCAGCCCTTCCGGTGGGCGTATATCGCCAGTTGAGTACGGTCATCCAGCTCGCATTTCATCAGCAGGTTGCTGACATGCGTCTTCACCGTCTTGATGCTGATGTGCAGCTCCTCACCGATGTCCTTATTGGTTTTGCCTTCAGCAATAAGCAGCAGCACTTCCTTCTCGCGTTCGGTCAGGCCGGAGGAATCACCCTGCACGGTACGCTGGCGGATGCCCCGGGTCAGGGCCTGGGAGACATCGCCGGTCATTACCGGCATGCCGCGGAATGCCCCTTGCAGCGCGTAGATCAGCTCCTCGGCAGAGACGGTTTTGAGCACATAGCTGACCGCGCCGGCTTCGATGGCATCCACAACGAGATCATCCTCCAGAAAGCTGGTGAGAATGACAATTTTGAGGCCCGGAAATTCCGCCAGCACTGCCCGCGTAGTCTCTGCTCCGTTCATCACCGGCATCATCAGGTCCATCAGCACCAGATCAGGCAGGGCGTCATGTCCCCACTCGCGCAGCATGCCCAGTGCTTCCTGGCCGTTCGCCGCCTCGCCAATCACCTCAAACATTGGGTCCAGCATTAAATATGTTTTGAGGCCCATCCGAACCATATCATGATCATCCACAAGCAGCACTTTTATCATACTCATGTTCTATCTCCCCTAAATTTTATCATACACTAGTTCTGTTCATGCTCAGGCCTCCGCAGAATCAGCATCGTCCGGCTCCGGGTTCCCCTGCACAAATTTCGGTATATGTACGCGGATTGTAGTTCCCGCTCCCTTGCGGCTGATAATCTCCACTTGACCGCCGAGCTTTTCCGCACGTTCCCGCATAGTAGTCAGTCCATAGGAGCCCTGCTTATGCTGCACATGCTCGAAGCCCTGCCCGTCATCGCTGATGCTCAGCACAACCTGCCTCGGCACTTCACGCAGCGATAAGCTGACCACGCGCGCGCCCGCATGCTTAACAATATTCGCCATGGATTCCTGAATAATCAGGAACAGCTGGTGCTCAATCGCTTCGGACAGCTCGCCTTGCAGCTCCAGCTCCTTGACACCTTTGAGTCCGTTCTGACGGCAATAATCCGGGAACCATTTTTCGAGCGCCTCAAATAGATTGCGGCCTTCCAGCTCAACCGGACGCAATTGGGCAATCAGTGCCCTCATCTGCTTTTGTGCCATTTGCGACATGGTGATCAGTTGATTCATGACCGTCTGCCCATGCTCCGCATTCCGCTCCAGCACTTTAGGCAGCGAAGAAGCGGACATATGAATCGCAAAAAGCTGCTGGCTCACCGTATCATGCAAATCCCGGGCCATTCGCCTCCGCTCTTCAAGCACCGCGCTCTCCGCTGCCTTTTCCTTCTCGATCACTTCCTGCTCGCCCAAACGCTGCAGAATCTGCATCTTATTCTCAACCGTATCCATCATCATGTTGAACTCATGATACACTCTTGCAAACGACTGGTCATCGCTCTCCGGCATCCGCACGGAAAGATTGCCTTTGGCCACCTGCAGCATATTCAGGTCCAGATGATCAATCCGCCGCTGAATCCGCTGTCCGGCCATATAACCGATCACCACTGTGAACAGCACAATCCCAAGGCAGAGATACAGCCACATGCGGTAATCCTGAACCTCGATATAGCCAAGGCAGGTCCCGACATACATAATTCCGGCGGTCACTGCGCCGCTAAGCAGAAAATATACCAGCAGCATCCATTTGGTGTTGCTTAATAATCTCCCCATGCTTAACCTACCGTTTTGACTTTAACGTCGCCAATGAAGGCACTTACGTTAATACGGATTTTTTTGCCTGCTTCCTTATAATAAGGCGTCTTGCATTGCACACTGCCCATGAACCCGCTGCGCGACTGATCCAGCACCTGCATATCCCCGATAAAAGAGCTGCTGTGCACTGACACGCCAAGATCCATATCTTCTGGAATGTACACCTTGATATCGCCTACAAAAGCAGAAATATTAATCTTCGTCTCGCCGTAAGCAATTTGCGCATTCGTAAGGTCCAGTACCGTATCACCGATAAACTGTGAAATATTGGTATTCTTCAGTTGAAAATGCTCCTTGCCCATATGGACATCCCCAATAAAAGCCGAACGATGCGTCGATTCCTTAGGATCGCCCGATTCATGGAACTCCTCATGCCACTCACCGTGTCTGCGGCTGTGACGTTCATGCCGTTCCTGGCGTCTGCGCTCATGGCGCTCACGGTTTTCCTGCCAGCGTAATTCCCTTGCAGAATGGAAATGGCCTTTCTTGCCCTGATCTTCTTCCTCGTCATCCTCATCTTGCTTGTGTAGATATTCATTCCAATCCCGCTTTTCAGCCGGTTTGCCGAATTTCTGCTCGAACTGCTCATCCAGCGTGGATTCCAGCGGCTTAGGCGGTTCAACATTTTCGGTGCCTTTGCCTGGACCAGGCGGGTAGAAGCTTGGCGGTGTAGGCGGCGCTGGAGGAACAGGCGGAGTCGTGCCCCGGGGCTTAAAGATAACAAACAGCCCGCCACCGATCAGCATCACCGGAATAAGCAATTTGAAGAATTCGCTTGCGGAAACATCGAACCAATCCAAATTGCGCCCCAAGAAAAATAGCCCGATAGCCAAAAAGAAAAATCCTCCAAGCATAGATGAAAATCTTGCGCCGCGATCATCCGTGGATAAAAAACGCTGCACTCCCATTATAATAAGAATAACCGGCCAATAGTCCGCGAACAGTGAGCCTATATTAACGTCGGTATAGCCCATCTGTCTAAGCAGGAACAGCGCTCCCAGTCCGATTAGGATCAGTCCCCCAAGGATCTGGCTGGTGAACCGTCTTTTCATCCTTCATTTCCCCTTTTAGTTAATGTAAGTCATCCTTCTTCACTCTTATAGCCTTAGTGTACAGGAAGTTGCCTGCCGAGAACAGCGACGAGAGAAGGAAACTCGACTCAGTCTCGGGACGGAGAGAACAAAAACAGCATAAATAGAAAAAGAACTGCCTCCTGCAGCTAAATAGCTGATAGGAAACAGTCCTTGTCTGTCAGCAGTTGCCTGCTTCACAGCATTATTGCTGCGGTTTTTGCGCCGGTTTGGAGAGCGTATTGCTGCTCTGTTTGGTCATAACATCATTTTCAGCAGCAAACTCCGCATTAAATTTTTCATTCGGTGTTTTATAGTTTTCTTGTACCTTTGGTTTCTTAGCCACGGAATCTTCACCTCCCTTTTCTCTCATAGGAAGAGGCCGGTGCTTGGCCCCAGTCCGTATTATGAGAAGTGCAGGGCTGGATTATACATGCTTAAGTGAAAAAAGCTTCAAACCGCAGATCTCTTAAATTACTTCTTCCAGCAGATACTGCGGAATAGCGTTGTGGGTTTGAATCGCTTTGCCGAGGCTCTTCAGCATGCTCTCCGTACATTTTCCGTTGCCGCGCTTGATGAGCTGAACCACCACTGTTTTTTTGCCCCATTCCTTGTAGACCTGCTTGGTGGTGGCAAAATAAAGATCAATCTTCCGCCCTTTGATTGCCGAACCGGTATCCGCTACTACCGCATAGCCGTAGCCTGGGATATAAAGGATGCTGCCGAGTGGAATTACCCTAGGGTCCGCCGCAATCGTCGAAACGGCATTTTTGTCTCTGCGCACTTTGACACCCGAGTAGGTTATGCCGTACTGCGGATGTTTCGAAGTTTTGCCCGTGGACTCAAATCCGGCGGTATATCCGGTTGCCGTCACTTTCATTGAAGTGATGATCTGCTCTGGTGCCGGTGCAGATACCGGTACGGACACAGGCGGCTTGGATGAAGATTTGGCCGGCTGCTTGACAGCCTTCGGTGCCGCTGTAGGCTTCGGAGCCTCAGTCGCTGCCGGCTGACCAGCATGCAGAGCGGCATGACCGGCTGCCAGGACTTCAGTCTGCGAATTGCTGCGGATATTGGTAAATGGCGCAGAAACCTTTGTATTTTGCAAATCCAATGACCTCGTTATGCTGCTGCTTAGCTGACCTGCAGTGTCCTCCGTCCCGCTCGCTTCCACCGGCTTGCGTCCAAAATCCGGATAGATGCTGACAGCTGTCAGCAATAGCACAACAGTGACGAAAAGACACCAAAACCTCTGGCATAAGCCCATTTTGTTCATTAGTTAAACCTCCCCCTATTAGCGAAGGTTTCCCTATTCACAAAATTTTATACATGAAGCTGCAATCGAACGGCTCCACGTGGCATATGACAGAGGTTGATAGGCAATCCGTACAGTGTTATAGAAGCTACAGCAGCGGTCCTGTTAGATTACACGTTCGGCAATCTCCTGAACCAGTGTAGCAATAACTTCCTGCAAAGGCTTGACACCGATATCGCCTTCTCCGCGTTTGCGGATCGAGACGCTTCCGGCATTCATTTCATTCTCACCGACAACGAACATATATGGAAGCTTCTCAAGCTGCGCTTCACGGATTTTGTAGCCCATTTTCTCGTTGCGCAGATCCACTTCCGCCCGGATGCCGCTTACGAGCAGCTTCGCAGCCACATCCTTGGCGTAATCATCAAAGGCCGAAGAGACAGGAATAATCTTCACTTGCTGCGGAGACAACCACAGCGGCAGCGAGCCGGCAAAGTTCTCCAGCAGGAAGGCTACAAAACGCTCCATCGTGCCGAGGATGCCGCGGTGCAGCACGACCGGACGGTGCTTTTGACCATCGTCGCCGACATACTCCAGCTCGAAACGCTCAGGGAGCAGGAAGTCGATTTGTACAGTGGACAACGTTTCTTCTTTGCCAAGCACGGTTTTGATCTGCACGTCCAGCTTCGGACCGTAGAATGCCGCTTCGCCTTCCGCTTCATAGAACGGCAGACCGGCTTCTTCCACTACCTCGCGCAGCATCCGCTGTGCAGTTTCCCACATTTCATCGTTCGGATAGTACTTCTCAGTATCCTTAGGATCGCGGTACGAGAGGCGGAAACGGTAATCGTCAATCCCGAAATCGCTGTATACCTGCTTGATCAGCTCAAGCACACGGGTAAATTCGCTTTTGATCTGATCGAGACGGCAGAAGATATGGGAGTCATTCAGCGTCATCGAACGTACACGGTGCAGGCCAGTCAGCGCCCCGGACATTTCATATCTGTGCTGAATACCCAGCTCGGCAATGCGGATCGGTAGATCGCGGTAGCTGTGCATTGAGCTTTTATAAATCATCATGTGATGCGGGCAGTTCATCGGACGAAGCACGAATTCCTCATTGTCAATCGACATCTTAGGGAACATATCTTCCTGGTAATGCTCCCAGTGCCCGGAGGTTTTGTACAGCTCTACATTACCTAGCACCGGAGTGTACACATGCTGGTAACCAAGGCTTGCTTCCAGATCCACAATGTACCGCTCCAGGATGCTGCGCAGCTTCGCGCCTTTTGGCAGCCAGATCGGCAGCCCTTGTCCTACGAGCTGATTAAAAGTGAAAATCTCCAGCTCTTTGCCCAGCTTCCGGTGGTCGCGTTTCTTCGCTTCCTCCAGCAGGCGCAAATGCTCCGTAAGCTGATCTTTTTTGATCCAGGCTGTGCCGTATACGCGCTGAAGCATCTTGTTCTTGCTGTCGCCTCGCCAGTAAGCTCCGGCCACGTTCATCAGCTTGAATACTTTGATTTTCGCTGTGGATGGCACATGCGGGCCGCGGCAAAGATCGAAAAATTCGCCCTGCTCATAAATCGTAATGATACTATCTTCAGGCAGCGCCTCGATCAGCTCCAGCTTGTAAGGATCGCCCAGCTCACCAAATCTGTCCAGCGCTTCCTTGCGGCTAACCTCTTTGCGCACAATCGGCAGATTCTCCGAAACGATACGCTCCATTTCCTTCTCAATCTTCAGCAGGTCCTCGGGATTCAGCGGATGGTCCAGATCCATGTCATAGTAGAATCCATCCTCGATCACCGGACCTACGCCAAGCTTAACCTCCTTGGTTCCGAACAGGCGTCTTACCGCCTGGGCCATCAGATGGGCAGTACTGTGGCGCATCACTTCGAGACCTTCCGGTGAATCCAGGGTAACGATCTCAACCAGCGCACCTTCCTCCAGCGGTGTGGACAAATCGACAACGATTCCGTTGAGCTTGCCTGCTGCGGCATTTTTGCGCAGTCCGCTGCTAATCGAAGCCGCTACATCATCAATGCTGCTGCCATCGGCATATTCCCGGACCGAACCGTCCGGCAGTTTGATATTTACTGACATTGTTATTCCTCCTAAAAGTTTTGTGAGCATAAGCTAAAAGTTATCTGAGTTATATTACGGAACGGAAATGTTCACGCACACAAAAAACACCCGTCCCGCGAAGGGACGAGTGATTGCACCCGTGGTTCCACCCAAATTCGATTCCAGAGTCTTACCGGAATCCTTCGTCAGCATGGGAATAACGGCCATGAACCGGCGGTTCTTACTATCCGGGCAAGTTGCCTGTAATCAAAGCAGCCTGCAGGAGTTCATAACCGCAGCTACAAAGGGGTAGATTGATAACCGGTACCGGAGGAAATTGCAGCCTGAGGTTCCCTCTCTCTGAAACAGTCCTGAAGTCACAATCCATATCTTTGTCAAAGCTGATAGCGTGAATCTTGTGTAATTATAAATCTGTCTCAGGCCTTCCGTCAAGTCAGACACAGCCTAAAGTTCTCAATATTTGGTGTAGAACTGACTATATAAATTGAACTATAGATTTTCATATTGGGGTCTGGTCGTAACTGCGGGGAATGTTTGGACTTCCGGCCGCTGCCCGCCTGCAGATTTCTTCAATTTATACCGTTGTTCACGGTTGAAATCCGCAGACAGCCTAATCATACGGCCAGCTTTCCTACGGAAAGCTCTCAGGCGGACGCGTTCGCTCCGTAAGTATCCAAACTCCCCCTCCGTCACTTCTGCCCTTTTTATATTTTCTTTAGTTCAACTTATATAGCCTCGACATGCTACCCGCATAACCACCACCGGTATAATGCACTCGGGGCAGAAGCCCCTCTGCCCTTAGCATTATTCTTCCCGGCGTTTCCGTTCAGGCAAGCGGCCTGCGCGTTTCAAAGACTCACGCAGCAGGTACTCGATATGCCCGTTCACGCTGCGAAATTCTTCTCCCGCCCATCGTTCCAGCGCTTCGTGCAGTTCGGGGTCGATCCGCAGCGGAAAGCTCTTCTTGGCCGCCATAATGAACCGCCTTTAGTACAACGAGCCGGCGTTAATCACCGGACTCGCTCCGCGCTCCGACACAATCGCCACCATCAGATTGTTGATCATCGCTGCTTTGCGTTCTTCGTCAAGCTCCACTACTCCGTTCTCTTTAAGCTGACGGATTGCCATATCGACCATGCCGACAGCTCCTTCCACAATAATCTGCCGTGCGGATAGAATGGCTGAAGCCTGCTGGCGCTGCAGCATGGTGCTGGCAATTTCCGTTGAATAAGCAAGATGTGTCAGTCTGGCTTCAATAACCTCCACGCCGGATATCGAGAGGCGTTCCTGCAATTCGACAGCCAGCTCCTTAGCAATCTCATCCGCATTGGCCCGCAGGGACATGCCGGATTCGCTAAAGTTGTCGTACGGATATTTGCTTGCCACATGGCGCAGCGCCGTCTCACTCTGAATTTCCACGAAGGCCATGTATTTATCGACATCAAATAAAGCCTTCGCCGAGTTGATGACCTTGAATACAATGACTGCGGCAATCTCAATCGGGTTCCCTTCCACATCATTCACCTTAAGCTTGACACTGTTGAAGTTACGTACCCGCAGCGACACTGTCTTACGAATGCTGAACGGGATGACTGCAAACAGGCCGCTGTTAGCAATCGTACCGACATATTTTCCAAAAAAGGTCACCACAACCGATTTATTCGGCTGCACCACTGTAATACTTGTGCAAAGCGCAGCCGCTATAACGAACAGGATAACAGGCACTGCGACATATTCATTAGCTGCGCCATAAATTCCACCCGCGATGCAGACAGCAATCAAAGCGATAACCCAGAAGCCGCTGACCGGACGCAATATTTTCTCTTTCATAAAGAACGCCTCCATAAAGATATTTATTTGATATGACTATGATATCACTTTTGGATATGACTGTAAACTAAAAAATCACAGCATTTTCTCTGTTTTTTTAATACTATGAATCTGTCAAAAGTCGTACCTACACTATTTATTCTAAAAAGGAAGTGAAACACATGAGTGTTAAAGAACAAGTATTGGATATTATCAAAGCTTCAGCAACCCCGCTCAGCGCAGGTGAAGTGGAAAAGCTCTCCGGCCTGGAACGCAAAGCTATCGACAAAGCCTTCACTGAGCTGAAGAAGGAAAATGCGATTGTCTCACCTATCCGCTGCAAATGGGAAGCTGCTGTTAAGGACGCTTAACGGGAAACAATCGTAAAATATCGGAATGGAAAAAAGGTGTTCCGCTCTCATCCGGAGATGAAAGCGAAACACCTTTTTGTGTTAATCTTCCTTAGCGTTCAAGCATTAGGAAGCTTTGTTTTGAAGCATACGGTAAATGATTACTGCGGCTTGAGCACGGGTAGCATCGCTCTTCGGCGCGAATTTCTCGCCAGCTACACCGTTGACAATTCCGAGCTTAGTCAGTTGACCTACAGCTTCTTGAGCATAAGAAGCAATCTTGGCTTTGTCTCCAAAGCCTGCCAGAGCGGCAGTAGTATCAATTGGCTGCAGTTGATCCTTAATTGCAGCGTAAATCATGATTGCCATTTCTTCACGGGTCACTTCACGGCCTGGTTCAAACTTGCCGTTGCCGGAACCCTTGATCAGACCGGCTTTCACACCAGCCGAAATAGCATCGGAGTACCATGCACCTTGCTTCACATCACTGAATGTTGCAGGTGTTCCTGTAGCACTAAGATTCAGAGAACGAACCAGCATCGTGATGAATTCCGCACGGGTTACTGTTTTGTTAGGTGCGAAGTTGTTGCCGTCCAGACCCTTCACAATACCTTTGGCTGCCAAGGAGCTAATAGCCTCTTGTGCCCACGCCACTTTACCAAGGTCCTTAAAGTTCGCTGCAGTTGGAGCAGGCGTAGCAGTTGGTTTTACACTTGGTGCAGGTGTTGCTGATGCAGCTGGTGTAGCCGTAGGAGTAGGTGTTGGTGTTGCCACAGTTCCTCCTCCTGAGCCGGATGACGGAGCTGTCAGATTGTTGACAATCCGACCTTCAAGCTTCGCCGTAATTTGACCGCCCTTGAAAGTGTTCACAATGTAATCATAGAAGACATCCAGGTCGATCGGACCAGCCAGGGATTGACTGGCTTCAGTCAGTACTTTATAGTTGTCGCCGCCTGCAGCCATGAAGTTGTTAACTACTGCAGTATAGCTTTGAGTCATGCTGATTGGTGTTCCGTCTGTCTTGGTAAGATTAGCGACACGATTAGCAACCGGCAAATACATATTAGCCGTATATTTCAGGCCGGAAATTTGCAGTGTCTTTGTATCAGGAGTTCCATCAGCTTTGATTGCCCATTGCTGCTGCAGCAGTTTCTTAATTTGTTCACCTGTAAGAGTAAGCTTCACAAGCGTGTTGCCAAATGGCTGGATCTTGGCCAAGTCACCGAAGGACACATTGCCTTTTGGAAGATCGGCGCGGATACCACCCGGATTCATAAAGGCGAAATCAGCAGCGCCTTTGCCATCACCAAAGTCAGCTTTACGCATAGCATCGGCAATCAGGTTGCCCAGAGCAGCTTCATTGTTGTAAGCATCTGTGCGGGTAACTGTGCCGTCTGTAGTACCTACTGGCTGAGTCAGCTCTGGATGTTTTTTCAGATAACTGTTAACCAAAGCCACTGTTTCTGCATCTGGCGTAATTCCTTTCTGAATTGTGCTGGTTACAGTAGCCGACTTGCTCTTCACTTCGCCTGTTGAAGAATCAATGATCAGCTTGATGTCTTCAAAGGCAGTACCGTAGGAGTAAGCCTGAACAATCAGTTTGTTGTTCACAGTGGCGTTGGCATATCCGTGGTTGTCCCCTGCCACTACCACGTCAACTGGTGAATCTGCAGGAAGCGCGTTAGCCAAATCAACAGCTTCACCTGTATTTGTTTCATCTTTGGTGCCTTGATTTTTGGTTGTTGCCGGATCATGGGCGAGAACGACGATGGTCTTCACGCCTTGTTTCTGAAGCTCGGCTGCATATTTCTCAATAGCCTGAACCTCTTCGCTCGCACTCAGGAATTTGACTCCTTTTGTGCCTTCTGGAGATACCTTGCTTGGAGTAGCTTTGGTAACAACTCCGATAAATCCAATTTTTACGCCGCCAATTTCTTTAATGACATAAGGATTAATAATAGGTGCTCCGGTAGTCTCGTCTACCGCGTTTGCATTGATGTAGTCAAAATCTGCGCCTTTATGAACGATGGTGTTGCCCTTGACGGTCTTAGGATCTTTACCGCCAAAAATTTGTGTTTTCATAGCTTCAACACCTTGGTCAAACTCATGGTTTCCAAGGGTTCCCACATCAAATTTCATCAGGTTCATCCATTCCAACGTCGGCTCATCACGTTCAAGTGAGGACACCGGCGCGGATGCACCTACAGAGTCACCGTTATGGAACAGCAAAGTATTCGCATATTTCGCACGGGTATCTTTCAGATAAGTAGCGAGAATCGCTGCGGTACCTACAGCATCGCTGCCCACAAAGGATGTCGTATCCAACTGACCGTGGAAGTCATTGATTCCGAGCAGGTGAACTTCAACATCTCCGGTTGGAGTTTGTGGAGTTTCTTTGATCTTATAATTGTAAATCTCGAAATTCTTAGCATTCGTCGTTCCAGTATCTGTAATCTTTCCGTCTGCCGGCAGGTAATTCTTCGCGTTAGGCGAGGATGGGAAGGTTACATTGACGTTCCCTTTGATTGGAGCGAGCGACCAGTTGTTGTCCGCCGTCGGATCAACCGTTCCAGCTTCACTGATGTAATCCATCAGAACCTGGCGATTTTCCATTTGGGAGTCAATAATCATCTTCCCTTTTTTAACATCCGGGAAGTTTCCGCCGCCGCTTGCACGGTAGTTATTGGTAACAACGATGAAGTCCTGATTGAGATCCAAAGGTTTGTTATCATAAGTAATGGAAGTTACGCGACTGGAAGAAGCATCATTAATGCTGCCGTCCACCTTGTACTTCGCATTTTTGGTCACGTCAATGGTGTATTTGATACCATCAATGACATCAAAGTTAAATACTTGGAAATCCGGGTTCAAAAGAGGCTGCGGTGTGGAGATTGCCGGCTTGATGCGATTGAACGCACCTGCACTCATCTCTACCCATTCTTTCACAGTCGAGCCTGGAACAATAATAGCTTTCAGCGTGTTGTCATATAGGTACAAATCACTTGCGCTGGCAATCGTCAAGTCTCCAGCTTTAATCTCAGTATATTCGTCCGGGCCATTGCGTCCGGCTTTGAAAGGCGCACCTACGCTGAGAATTGGCAAGTTTCTATAATCTGTATAAGCCGAATCGGTGTTGATCAAGTTTGAAACATACCGCTGTTGGGCATAAGTTACGATCTGAACAGTTGGATCGTCCTGCACCATAGCAAAGAAGCTGTTCATTGGCGCTTTGGTTGTGCCGAGCGGTTGATTGACATACTTAATTGTTGCTTCATGCTCAGGTCCGGCCACCGCGTCAATAGCAGTATCAACAGCTTCACCGGTAATGGAACGCGTCGAGGCTTTGGATTCGTTTTTAAGCACCTTCCAGCCGCTTCCATCATTCACAATTTTAAGGTCAATCAAGCCCAAATAACCGCCGCCATAGCCAGCTTGAACAGCCGGGGTATCATTGATACGGCCGTTCACATTGTCAACCTTCGCAGCATCTGTATTATAAGGCAGCTTGGTAGCCGGATCTTTAAACGAGGAATCCAGATCCTTGTCGACTCCGTTAGTCGGGAATACCTTATGCGTATGAGAGAAAGTGATGGCGTCAATGCCATCTACCTTACTCAGAAGGTTAATTGCATTTTCCGCTTTGGTTCCTGCAACCGCAGATGCGTCAAAACCGGTGTGGGCCATAGCGATGATAACATCAGCATGCTCCTGGTTCTTCATAATTGGAACAAATTTTGCTGCAGTTTCAGCGATGTCCTTGGCAATAACCTTTCCTTCAAGGTTCACCTTATCCCAATCCATGATTTGTGGAGTGACCAGACCAAGAATGCCGACTTTAATCGTCACCTTGTTGTTGTTGCTGTCGGTAACTTCTTTATTAATGATTTCATAAGGCTTGAATTTATTGACATCGTTATCAGGATTGCCATCATGATCGTCAATGTAAATATTCGCATTCACATAAGGAAAATCCGCATCCGTATCTGTTTTATCAGTTGCGCTTCCGTTAATCGTGCGGTTCAAATAATCCAATCCATAGTTGAATTCATGATTGCCAAAAGTCGCAGCGTCATACTTCATTACGTTCATGGCGGCGATAAGAGGATGAATCTGCTTATCATTCGTCATAAGATCCGATTCCTTGGCCATGTACGTACCCAGCGGAGTTCCTTGGATCAAGTCCCCGTTATCAAGCAGAAGATTATTCGGGTTTTCTTCTCTGGCCTTCTTCACCAGAGTAGACGTGCGATCCAGACCTACTTTAGTGGAAACCGCATTTTTGAAGTAGTCCCAGCCATACACGTTAGTGTGAACATCTGTGGTGCTCATCAGACGCAGATTAACCGTTCCAGAAGCAACTGTTTCAGCGCCAGCCGCCGCTGCCTTGTCCGCCCCCAGAATCGGTCCTGCAAAAACTCCGCCTAACACTTGTGCTGCCAGGACTGTGGTCGCCAATATTGAAGCTATCGGCTTGTTCCAACTTCTTTCTGCCATAAGTTAGATATTCCTCCCCATATATTTCTTAATGCTGACCGCAAAATTGTATCATACCCAAAATTAGTAATCTAGCAGAAACCATTAAATCTAATAAATAGTTGTGTAAAATATCATATTTCCCCCCACAAATTTGGTTAAATCGCCCTATATAGTTTTACAAAAAACAAAAAACGCCCGCCCCTGACGATTTTCATAGAGAAATCATTCAAGGATGGACGCCGCAAAAAAATGTTACACATAACGTTATGAATAAATAGTGTAACTCTCAGATTAGTTCTGCATCACAAAATCATTGTCAATCTTCGCGTTCGCATCATCGAACACCCGCAGGATGTCGTAGCGCGTGTTGCGCTGCGCCGGGATTTTGCCTGCTTCGCGGATGAGCTGGAGAATCTGCTCGATGTTGACCTTATGGGTTGCTCCCGCAGACGATACTACATTCTCTTCAATCATTGTGCTGCCAAAGTCGTTGCACCCGTATTGCAGGGACAGCTTCCCGACCTCAGGCCCCATTGTTACCCAGGAGGATTGGAAGTTCTTGATGTTGTCCAGCACCAGCCGGCTGATTGCTACGGTCTTTAGGTACTCTTCCGGTGTCTGTCTGTCCAGCTTCAGGTTCGTATTATCCGGCTGGAAGGTCCAGGAGATAAATGCCAGGAAGCCTTCGGAGTCATACTTGTTCGCAATGCATTCATCCTGGGCTTCACGGACCCGCAGCAAATGAAGCGCCCGCTCCTCCATGCTCTCTCCAAGGCCAATTACCATTGTTGCTGTCGTATTCATGCCGATTTTGTGTGCGGTCTGCATGACATCCATCCACTGCCGCCAGGAGCCTTTGAGACGGCTGATCTTGCGGCGGGTCCGGTCATCCAGAATCTCGGCGCCGCCGCCCGGAAGGGAATCGAGTCCTGCGGCGTGGATCTCACGGACAACCTGTTCCAGCGGCAGGCCGGATACCTCCACCATCTTCATAATCTCCGCAGGAGAGAAGGAATGCATTGTAATCTCCGGGAAACGCTGCTTAATGCCTCGCAGCAAATCCGTATAATAGCTAAATGGCAGATTCGGATTGGTTCCGCCCTGCATCAGAATCTCGGTACCGTTCACGGCAATGGTCTCGGCGATTTTCTGATATATTGCTTCATCGGGAAGAACATAACCTTCTTCAGAACCAGGTCTGCGGTAGAAGGCACAGAACCGGCAGTACACATCACATACATTGGTATAGTTAATATTGCGTCCAATGACGAAGGTAGCCATCGGGTCCGGGTGCCAGCGTTTCATAATAATATCAGCGGCAGCGCCCATTTTCTCAATTTCGTTGCTTTCGAACAACCGGATTGTGTCCTCCAACCCGAGACGTTCGCCTTTAAGTGTCTTATCCAGAATAAGATCTATAGCACTCATCATTCGCGGCCTCCTTTTTAAGCCCAGAAAATAGGGTAATTTAACATGGCTTCACCGTCTTGAAGGCGGCATCTATTTCAGCGTGAAATCTAAAACAAATATATAAGCTCGTTTCTTCATCGTATCACAATCAGGGCAGCTTGAAAAATCCTAATTTTAAAATAAAACAGCAGCGCACGGGATGGCGCTGCTGCCGAATCTGCTTATTTTCCGGCCATGCCTGGCCGATTACTATGCTTCCAGCTCAAGCCGTGCGGCTTCCAGCGCCTGGGCGAGATCTGCGATCAGATCATCCGCATGCTCGATGCCGACGGAGAAGCGCAGCAGGCGGTCGTCCACGCCAACCGCATCGCGGATCTCTACCGGAATATCGGCATGGGTCTGCACTGCGGGGTAGGTCATGAGGGACTCCACGCCGCCCAGGCTTTCGGCGAAAGCGATCAGCCGGATATGACGAAGCAGCGGCTCGACGTACCGGGCATCTTTTACCTTAAAGGAGAAGATTCCGGTGTTGCCCGAGGATTGGCGGTTCTGGATCTCATAACCTGGGTGGTCCGGCAGTCCGGGATGGAACACCTCCGCAATCGCCGGATGCCCCAGCAGATAATGGGCCAGCGCCAGCGCATTGCTCTCATGGCGCTCCATGCGCAGCGCCAGTGTCTTCATGCCCTTCATCAGCTGATAGCTGTCATTCGGCGCAAGCACGGCGCCCAGCGAGTTATGCAGTATGGCCATTTCCGCCGACAGCTCAGCGCCTTTGGTTACAATCAGGCCAGCGAGAACATCGTTATGGCCACCCAAGTATTTGGTCGCGCTGTGGACGATAATATCCGCTCCCAGCTCCAGCGGCCGCTGGAAAAATGGTGTGAGCAGCGTATTATCGACAATCGTGAGCAGCCCGTGCCGGCTGGCCCACGTACATACTGCGGCGATATCCGTAATCATCATGAGCGGATTGGTCGGCGTTTCGATAAATACAGCCTTGGTGTTCGGACGCCGTGAAGCCTCCAGCCCGTCCAGATCATTCGTATCCACATAGGAAGCGCTTATGCCGTATTTGGAGAGAATCCGCTCCAGCAGACGGTAGGTTCCGCCGTACAGATCCAGCGACACCACCAGATGGTCGCCTTGTCCAAACAAAGCGAATACCGTAGTCAGCGCAGCCATCCCGGAACTGCAGGCAAAAGCGGCATCCCCGGACTCCAGCTCCGCAGCCGCCTCTTCCAGCACCCAGCGGGTAGGGTTCTTCGTGCGGATGTAATCAAAGCCTGTGCTCTGTCCGAGCCTCGGGTGACGGAATGCCGTCGCATTGTATATCGGATAGTTAATCGCACCCGTCGCCGGGTCTTCCAGTGAACCAATCTGCGCTAGTCTGCTCTCAATTCTCAATTTCTCATCCATTGCTGTCGCCTCCTAAGTGTGTGTACACGAAAATTCCTTCTATATTTAGAATACTAAATAATCGGCCTGGTCTATATCGTAAGGGGTCTCCTGGTATACATAGTAATTGAGCCAGTTAGAGAATAATAAGTTGGCATGGGCACGCCAGACAGCCGGCGGTGTACGCTGCGGATCATCCTGAGGATAGTAATGCTTCGGAATCGCAATGTCCATTCCTTTGGCGATATCCCGGTCATACTCCCATTTTAACGAGAACGGATCATATTCGGAATGTCCAGTCACAAAAATTTGCTTGCCGTCAAGTGTCGAAACCAGATACACTCCAGCTTCCTCCGATTCGGCAAGGATCTGCAGCTCGGGATTCGCAAGAATGTCTTCACGCGAGACATCGGTATGGCGGGAATGCGGAACATGGAATACCTCGTCAAAACCGCGCAGCAGCTTAACGTTAGCCTGGTTCACTGTGTGCGAAAAAACACCAAAGCATTTCTCGTCCAGATCAACCTTGCGTACACCATAGTGATGATACAGTCCGGCTTGAGCGGCCCAACAGATATGCATGGTCGAGGTCACATTTTGCTTGCTCCATTCAAAAATTTCTTTCAGCTCTTCCCAGTAGTTCACATCCTCGAATTCCAACTGCTCTACAGGAGCGCCGGTAACGATCAGTCCGTCAAAGCGGCGGTCGCTGATTTCATCAAAGGTTTTATAAAAGCTCTTCAGATGCTCCGCCGAAGTGTTCTTGGAGGTGTGGGAGCTGGGATGCAGCAGCACAACATCCACCTGAAGCGGTGAATTCCCGACCAGGCGCAGGAGCTGCGTCTCCGTCGTTTCCTTGGTCGGCATCAAATTCAGGATCGCAATCCGCAGTGGACGGATATCCTGGTGGAAAGCCTGGCTTTCATCCATTACAAAAATATTTTCTCCGGACAAAACCTCTTTGGCCGGCAAGCTGTCGGGAATTTTAATTGGCATTGTTGTCTTCGCTCCTTCTGTTCATGTGGATATCAAAAAGACCCTTCTCCGGGGAGAAAGGTCATATATCTGCAGTCATATGCGCCTCTCTCATCTGCCAGAGAACTTGTGCCGGTCAGCCTAAGGCCATCCATGCAAAGCTTCCGCAAGAATTAGCACCGTGCGTAAATACGCCGGTTGCCGGGTTTCATCGGGCTAGTCCCTCCACCTGCTCTTGATAAGATTTAGCTGTATTCAATTGAGAAAAAGTCACACAAACGTTGAATGCTTTTCTTAAAATTCACTTTAAATCATGAACCTCCTTTTCGTCAAGTCCATACAATGCTAAAGGGTCTCTAAAACCCCCGAGAATTTAGCTTGAAAGACCCAAACCCGGGCGTTATACTAGACAAGTGTTTCACACCCTATATGACGAAAAGAAGAGGTGAGAGAGGAATGGAAGGCGACCCGAGTTCGCAGTTGAACGTCCAGAACGAACAACCACACAGGATTAACATCAGCTTGCCGGCGGCGGGAGCGTCTCTTCTTCATGCCCTCGAACCGTCATTTGGCCTTATCCATTGATCGTACCACCGGCCAAGCTGATTTTTTCCCTGTGCCTAAATTAGCACATCCCTGAAGAAGATCAGGGACAGAAGGAGTGGGATCAGATGAAAATCCGGCTGGTAAACGCAGGGGTTTTTACGCCTGTTGATGACATTGAAGAAACTTTGACCGCCCCTGCGGAAGGATTTTATTGGATTGATGCGGATGTAGAGGATCTGGAGCTGCTTCAGCCTTTGTACAATCTGCATGATCTGGCCGTGGAGGACTGCCTTAGTGAAGAGGATCAGCGTCCAAAGATTGAAATTTATGAAAGCCATTATTTTATTGTGGTGAACAGCATCCGTTTTGACGATGAGGAAATTTTCCTACGTGCGCTCAACGTATTTTTGGGCAGAAATTTCATTATTACCGTCACCAAGCAAAAGATCAATGAGCTGCGTGTCCTGAAGCCCATTCTGTGGGAGCAGGAGGTCAGCGAGCCTGACCGTTTCCTGTATCTGCTGATCGACCTTGTCGTAGACAATTATTTCTCCGTCGGCGACCGGATCGAAGCGCGGATTGAGAAGCTGGAAGAGGATATCCTGATGCACACCAAGAAAACGCATCTTAGCGAAATCATCGGTCTGCGAAGTGAAATTCTCTGGCTCAAGAAAATGCTCGGACCGCAAAAGGAAGTTATCAATACGCTGAACAAAAAAGACCTTCGCCTGATCGACGACCAGTTGCAGAAGTATTTCAGCGATATTTATGAAAATGCGGTCAAGATCTCTGAAACATTCGAAACGTACCGCGATCTCATGGGCAACTTGCGCGAAGCTTATCAATCCAGTATCGCCAACCGCGCCAATGAAATCATGAGAGTATTTACGGCCATTACCACGATATTCATGCCGCTGACCGTCATTACCGGTATCTACGGTATGAACTTTGACAATATTCCTGAGACACATTCAAAATACGGCTATTATGGAGTAATCGGCGTCATGGTGACGCTCGGCTGCGGAATGCTGGTTATTTTCCGCAAGAAGGATTGGCTATGAACTTAAACGTACGAATAAGCAGGACGAAGGCTCCGGGTTACCGCAAGGTAAGGAAGCCTTCGTCTTTTTGGTATGCTGCTACTCCATGCGCTCGAACAATCGTTCCGTATCCTCGCGTTTGCACAGCTCCCGCTCCGGATTCATCACTGCTGCCGCTCCAGAGGCGATGCCGAACTGAACCGCCCTACGGAGCGGCCACCCCCGTTCCAGACTGTAGACCAATCCGCCCACCAGACTGTCACCTGCTCCCACCACACTCAGCACAGAAACTTCAGGGGCCTGCAGATGCTCACAGCCTTCTTTGGTAATGAGCAGCGCTCCTTTGCCGCCCAAGGAAACAACGACCACTTCAGTCCGCCCTTGCTCAATCAGCTCCAGCGCAGCCGCCCGTACCTCCTCATCACTGGAGATTGCACGCCCGGTCAGCTCTTCCAGCTCGCGCACGTTCGGCTTGAGCAGATAGACCCCCGCATTAGCAGCCAACTGCAGAGCTTCCCCCGAGGTGTCAACAATGACCCGGGCATTCCACTGCTTAGCAGCTTCTACCACCTGACCGTAAAAATCCGCAGGACAGCCCGGCGGCAGACTGCCGCTGGCAACAATATAAGTTGGCGTCACTTTCAGCGACTTCAACTGCTCCAGACACTGCATCCAGTCGCCCTGGGCAAAATTCGGCCCCGGCATGTCGAACCGGAACTGCTGTCCGGTGGATTCCTCCACGACAATCAGATTCTCCCGGGTCTGCCCCGAAATCGGAATCTCCTGATGGCTCACGCCTTCCTGTTCGAGCATATGATGCAGCAATTGTCCATGCAGTCCTCCCGATGCATACAAAGCCAAGGACTCGCCACCTAATCTGTGGACCGCCCGCGACACATTTACTCCCCCGCCTCCCGGTTTATATGAGGCTTCCCGGCAGCGCAGCTTATTGTCAGGGACAACTCGCTGAATACTTGTGCTGGCATCTACGCTGGGATTAACCGTCAACGTTACGATCATAGGGACATCTCCTTTTTTGAGTGTATACAGGTATGATACTGCATTGTGCTGTTTTTTCCTAAAAATGCTATCTACAGATTCGTCGCAATCTGTAACTGGATTGCCTGCTCCCGCCGGTAACGGATGCGGATTAACCGCAGGCGCTCATAGTAGATATCCAGTCCTTCTGCGGGCGAGAACGCTTCGCCATAGGCTTTGTAAAGTACAGGCTTCAGGAAGGTATCGCCCATAAGCTCAAAAGCCGTCCAGATGTTATCTTGCTCGCTGAGGGGTACATTACCCAGCTCATAGGCAATTAGCTTCTCCACGGAGTAGCCGTCTTTTTCCAGTTCCTCTACGCCCTCAAGCACTTCACGGCGGCTTATACCGCTCAGCGCTTTAAGCTGCTCTATGCCCAGACCCTCCTCAATTCCCTGCAGCAGCGTTCTCCGCAGACGCATACGCTCAAGCTGCTTCTTGTATTTAATTTCTTTCTGCTTATATTGCCAAGATACAAAGCTGTCCTCATCTACGGCTACATGCACCCAGTTCAGCGGATAGTTATGCTCCCGGTGAACTGCGGAGGTAATATTCAGCCAATCCCCGCCATACTGTGAGGCTTTGCCCTCACCCACACCGGGAATTTGCAGCAGCTCCTCCGGCGTGCGGGGAAGAAAGGCGCTAAGCATGCGCAGCAGACGGTTGCTGGCGAGGATGTAAGGCGCTTTCCGCTCACTGGATGCCTTGCCCCGCCGCCAGGCGCACAGCTCGTCATAGACAGTCTCATTGCCAAAGTGCTCGCTGTAATATTGCAGCTTAAGCTGCTCCTGGCTCCGGCTGCCGGACGAGCCTTCTTCTTCATGAAATACGCCATCAATCAGGGGTCTGTAGCCATCCCCCATCTTCACAGCCAGCTCATGCCGGTATACGCATAGTAACTCATTCCAGGAGCTGCCTTCATACCATAAGCTGTCTCCCCTTTCCTCAGTACCGGAGAAATCGCGCCAGCCCAGACGCCAAGTGCCCTCATCTTCCCCAATCCATAGCTGGGCAAATACCTCCTGGTCCGCCCCGGATATTCTGGACAATCGGTTCATAAATACAATCTGCATCCCAATCCCTACCTTCCTTGTCTTACAGCATGCATGATCCTTGCGCTGACCGGAGTTTCCTGCTTCCCGTGCGGTCCAACTGCCCAGGTGCTGTACAGCGTGAAACATCCGTATATTGGCACAAAAAAAGCACCTCTCCCACGAATTCGTGAAAGAGGTGCTTCCTCTTGAATGCTATACTGTTAATGCTTACAATACCATATATTGAGAAACAGTCAATCTCTTTTTATCCAGACACAGATTACTACCGGCCCAGCGCCAGCTTTGCCAGTCCAAGTGCGCCGGCTAGTCCGGCATTGTCGCCAAGCTGCGGCGGAACGATGTAGCTCCCGATGGCTTCATTGAGCGCAGGATGCTGCACATAGCCGCCCAGCAGCTCTTGAAGCTTGGCGTGAACAGCCGGGAAAAGCTGGCTCTGCTTCATCACGCCGCCCCCCATTACAATCTTCTGCGGCGAGAGAATGAGCACGTAATTCATCAGCGCATGGGCCAAATAATGGGCTTCCATCGCCCAGGCCGGATGATCTGCAGCCAGTTCGCCGGCTGGCTTGCCCCAGCGGTAACCAATAGCCGGGCCTGCGGCCAGACCCTCTAAGCAATCCTTATGATATGGGCAGAAGCCCTCATAGGTATCCTCCGGGTGGCGCCGCACAAAAACATGCCCCATTTCGGGATGGGACAGGCCATGCACCAGCTTGCCTCCGACTACCGCGCCGGCTCCGATCCCTGTCCCGACCGTAATATAAAGACAACTATCCAGCCCTTGAGCCGCGCCCCATGTGTATTCTCCCAGCGCCGCACCGTTGACATCCGTATCAAACCCGATGGGCACATTAAAGTGTTCAGCTACGGTTCCCACCAGATTATATTGCCCCCAATAAGGTTTCGGTGTCGTTGTGATGTACCCGTAGGTCGGGCTGCCGATCACCGGATCTATCGGTCCGAACGAGCCGATGCCGATGGCCTCCACATTTTTGCCGGTAAAATAGTCCAGCACAAGCCCCATCGTTTCCTCAGGTGTTGTCGTTGGAAAGCTGACCCGGTCGATAACCGTACCGTCCTCAGTTCCAATTCCGCATACAAACTTTGTTCCCCCTGCTTCAATCGCTCCCAAAACTTTCACTGCAGCAGTCTCCCTTCCCCATAAACGTCAAGCCTTAGATTGGCTCTTCGTGTAATAAAGCGTTATCTTTCCCTTATTATACGTGCCTGAGCGTTGTATGACAAGCGGTTGACATACTAAAAAAGCAACAACATTAAGAGCAGGAAATTCGCTGAATCCAATAACTGCTCAGGCACTCTGCGAAGAACCCATAAATTACAGCAAGTCTTGGCCGAATAGCCTGAGCCTTTGTATTACTGCGTGCATGGCCTGGTTGGAGCGAACCTTTACACTACATCTTGCATCGGCCTTGGCTGGAGCGAACTGAAGTGGAAAAAGTACACCTAATCCAAGTCGTGTAATCCCCCTGAGATTAGTTAGTGGAAAAAATCCACTTATTTCCTTCTACAATCACTGAATGGATGGAAATGGAGAGGAATAAGTCTACTTTTTCCATTTAATCATCAAAAATTCAGTAAAATTCATGAATTAGGTTTCCTTTTTCCACTTCATTTTGCTGACAGTTTCCCTGTTGTTGTTCATTTCATAAGCGAATTCTTACTGCAGAATACCTTGCTTTCTCTCACGGTAGCTGCGGCACGCTTCTACCAGCCGGACTGCCGCCGGAAAATGCGAAGCCAGATGAATGTGCGCATAAGCAGCCATAACATTCCCGCAGGAGTAGCCCTCCGGCTGGCTGCCGCTTCTGCCTTTGCTATCATATGCATAGGTCCACGACTCTCCGGTAACATAGCTCATCAAGGAGTAGTGAAATTCATGGCCGCGCAGGCTCTCTCCCTGCTTCAGCAGCAGGCAATTCTCCCGCGCTGTAACTTCGCGGTAGCCCAAGGCCACGCGCCGCTCCTGCATGACGGTATGGGCGGGGATAATCCCGGCCATCGCATGCACTGCTCTGGCGCGGTCCTTGAGGCTGCGGGCCAGCACCATATAGCCGCCGCATTCCGCATACAGCGGCATTCCAGCCGCTGCCGCTGCCCTGAGGCCGCGCAGGAAGGCCGAATTCGCGGCGATCCCGGCGGCGAATTCCTCCGGGAAGCCGCCGCCAAGGTAGATGCCGTCCGCATCCGGCGGAATACCTTCGCCGCTGAGCGGGCTGAACAGGGCAAGCTGCGCCCCGGCGCGGGCAAGCAGCTCCAAATTATCGGCGTAATAGAAATTAAACGCCGCATCACGGGCAACAGCAATGACCGGTGCCCGGTCATTTGCAGGGGCCGGAGCCTGGGGACAGATCACATCCCAGGGTGGATTGGACCGCATTTCTGAGCAGCCGTCTCCCGGGAAGGCCGGTGTCGGGAGGGGCGCTGCGGCGGGCGTTGGCTGGACCGCAGGCCTTGCTGCCTCCACCGGGCAGCCAGTGGGAGTGGCAGTGACTGGCTGATCCTCCTCCGGCACTGGCGCAGATAGAGCTGGCTGCGCTGCTTCGGCAATCGCTGGTAGTACCGCATGCTGCTCTTCCCCTGCCACCTCAACCGGGCAGCAAGCAGGAGCGGCAGCGCCTTGCTGCTCCTCTCCCAGCATTGCCGGCGCTGGATAATGCAAGGCAGGCGCTGCCACGGCAAGCTCCAGCAGCGCATCCAGGTCCGTGCCCTCTGCCAGCAAATCTGCGGCACGGTCGAATAACGGCTCCAGCTCACCTCGTTCGACGGCGGGCAGCAGCCCTAAATGCCGTTCCGGGATATCCAGCCCGTGATCCCGTTCCAGCCAGCCGATGACCGGAATGCCGCAGGCCGCTTCAATCGCGGCTTTGACCATCCGGTAATGGCTGGCGCTCCCGCAGCGGTTCACGATCACCGCAGCGATGCAAAGTTCCCGCTCCAATTGCTGAAAGCCCAGCACAATCGCCGCCGCGCTGCGGCCCATGCTGCGCACGTCCACCACCAGTAGCACCGGACTACCTGTAAGGATGGCTATCTCTGCCGTTGATCCTGTAAGCGAAGTCGCTTCTTTGCCGTCATATAGCCCCATAACACCCTCGATCACCGACAAATCGGCTTCCTCCGAGGAACGCAAAAAATACTCCAGCATATAGCTGCTCGAAGTCATCCAGGAATCCAGATTGCGGGCGGGCCGACCCGTTACGGCAGCATGATAGGCCGGATCAATATAATCCGGCCCGCATTTGAAGGCCTGCACTGTAAGTCCGCGCCGGGCAAAGGCCCGCAGCAGGCCAAGCGTTACCGTAGTTTTGCCCGATCCGCTGCCTGTACCAGCGACCACGAAGCGGGGGCGGAGCGCTGATGGCTGCTGCTGTCCGCTTAGTTCATTCATTTGTTACTCCCTCCGCTCCGCCATAGTTGACCCTCGCTACAGCGATTGTCGCATTGCCGCTTTTTTTCTTCTTCAGCACAAGCTCCCGCGCGCCAGAGGACAACAGAGCCGCAGGCTCGCAGACACCGTAGGCTCCAGTCGCTTTGAATACTGTATCCGAGGGCTGCTCCAGCGCTACCGTATTCAACTGCTCCGGTGAATACAAGACCAGCTCCCATCCATACTTCCCGCATAAGGCCAGTAGGCCATCTTCGTCCCCCTTGATCGCGGCAGTGGCGAGATTGCGGACGCTTAATAGCGAAAGCCCCAGCTCCGCAAGAGTGCCCAGCACTACAGCTTCCAATTCTTCCAGCGATGTGCCGCGATTGCAGCCCATGCCAAGGACTAAGCTGCGCGGATGATAGACTACCGTCCGTTCCCCCAAAGCAGTCATCTCCGGCTCTGCCAGATGCCGGTCAGTGACCACAATCGCCGCGCTGAACGGGAATTCCCGCAGCTCTGCCATGCTGCCGCAGAGCCGCACATGCTCCGGCAGTTTAGCTCCGGGCGGCAGCCAGCCGCGCTCGCCGCTCTCCTGCAGGAAGGCCACCGCCTCCCCGTTAACCACAGCGGCGCTGACTGTCTTCATCGGGGCGAAGCTGTCCGCACGCCAGCCGAATTCCCGGCCCAGCAGGTCCACCGCGAAGGTGCCCTGCACATCCGAGGCGGTGGTGATCACGGGACGGCTGTCCAGCAGCTCTGCGATCTGCAGCGTAAGGCGGTTGGCACCGCCCAGGTGACCGGAGAGCAAGCTGATGACATGCTCTCCCCGCTCGTCGATCACGATGACGGCGGGATCGGTTCTTTTATCCCGGAGCAGAGGCGCAATCAGCCTTACTGCCGCACCCAGCGAGAAGAATAGAATGATGCCTTCGTAGCGCCGGAACAGCTCCGGCAGCAGCACTTTGACCGGCCCCTCGAACACATGCCGGGTGCCTGCTGCCTCCTGTAGTTCTCCGCTGTACTTGGCGCAGCAAAAGACCTCGGTATCCGGCAGCCGCCCGCCCAGCGTAAGCGCCAGCCGGATACCGTTTCTGGTAATGGCGACCGCTGCGTACCTGCTAGCCATTCGGGCCCAGTCCTTCCCGGCAGCCGTGAGTGAATGTCTTGTCGTACAGCTTCGAGCGGTGTTGGTCACGGTCTACCAGAGCAGGGTCCAGCGCCCAGCCGGCCAGGATCATCGCATGCATGGTAATGCCCGCTTCGCGCAGATCATCCGCAAGCTTCGCCACCGTGGTCCGCAGAATCTGCTGGTCCGGCCAAGTGGCCCGCTTCACGACAGCTATCGGCGTGTCCGGGCTCCATCCGGCGGCGAGGAATTCCTCCGCTACGTGCCCTGCCAGTGAAGCGCTGAGGAACAGCGCTACAGTGCAGTGATGCTCCGCCAGGCGGCGCAGCTGCTCACGCTCCGGCACCGGCGTCCGTCCTTCGGCGCGGGTCAGGATCACCGTCTGCGTCAGCTCCGGGACCGTCAGCTCCGCCCCCAGCGCCGCCGCCGAAGCAAACACGGAGCTGACGCCCGGGATGATCTCATAGCTGACACCGCAAAGCTTCAGCAGCGACATCTGCTCCAGAATGGCGCCGTACATGGACGGATCGCCTGTGTGGACACGGGCCACGCTTTTGCCGGCCTGCACTGCCGATACCATTAGCTCCACCTGCTGCTCCAGGTCCATGCCCGAGCTTTGCAGCACCTGGGCTCCCGGCTTCGCACTGGCGATCAGCTCCGTGCTGACCAGCGAATCGGCATAGAGCACAACATCCGCCGAACGCAGGATGCGGCTGCCTTTTAACGTAATCAGCTCGGGATCACCGGGGCCTGCACCCACAATATATACTTTTGCCTCCAGCATCGTAGTCTGCGTCATTTGCTCACCACCATAAGGCTCAAATATTCCAGCTCTTTGCCGCGCAGCTCACGCGCATCCCGCCACACGGTCTCATACGGGGAGGTCACCTTGGTGACGACGGATGCTTTTCCGCCAAGCTCAAGCTCGTCCAGCACATCCAGCACCAGCTCCAGCACCTTGGCCACCTTCAAAAACACCACCGTATCATGCTGGAGCAGCGCTTCTTTCAGCGCCTCGCGGTCCTCCGTAGCCGGGATAATCCCCACCCGCTGGTCGCCATCGGCCAAAGGCTGTTCAAGCGCGGCAGCCGCGCCAAGCACCGACGAAATTCCCGGTATCGAAACAATCGGCACACCGGGATGCAGCTCCTGCATCAGCCGGGCCAGATGAATAAAGGTGCTGTAGAGATTCGGGTCCCCCTCCGTCACAAAAGCAACATCCCTGCCCTGCTTCAGCTCATTCCAGCACAGCTCCTCCGTACGGTTCCAGCCGTTTGCCAGTTGTTCCGGATCTTTGGTCATCGGGAATACGAGCCCCAGCATGATTTTTTCTTCAGCATTGACGTGCATGTCCACAATTTCCTGGGCGTAGGATTTCCCGCCTTTTTTGGTTGCCGGATAAGCGATTACCGGACATTCCTGCAGCAAACGGCAGGCTTTGAGTGTAATCAGCTCAGGATCGCCGGGACCCACACCCACACCGTACAAGGTTCCCAGCCCAAGGGGAGCCAGCTTTTTGTCCGCGAACGTGTTCTCGTCAACAGCATCATACAGAACATTTACGGCCTGCATTGCCGCTTCGGCGGGCAAATTTCCAGCATCAGGCTGCTCATTTACACGCTGCTGCCGCAGTCCTGGCGCGCCTCTGGTTTCAGTCATTTTCATCATAATCCTATTCCCCTCCTCATGTTGCAATTATGTAAATTATCCAGAGACCCTTGGCTTTCGCAGAAAAAATAAATGTATTTACTGCAGCTAAAAGGACGCGATTGAACGAAATAGCAGCGATAGTTGCATTCTGTACATTTAAAAAAGCCGGAAGCTTCTCTTTTGCGGAAATACTGTCTTTATAAGTGTACGCAATACAATTAATCGGCAATAGCGTCCAAAAAGCACCTTTTTAGTTGCAGGAAATGCAATTAGCAGGCTGGGTACTACGCCCGCTGATAACGTAGACAGGGTTCAGCCCCTCAAACCGGGTCATACCGAGGATCGGCTTGCCGCGTGAAGCCTGAAGCTGCGTCACCTCTGTTGCCATTCCCGCGAGCTTCAGCGCCTCCATGCCGGCATACAGCGTCTCAACGGTTATCGCTCCGATAACAATCCGCCCTTCCGGCTGAAGCCGCTGTGCGCAGTGGGCAATAATGCTCCCCAGCTCGCCGCCGCTGCCGCCGATGAACACCGCATCCGGGTCCGGCAGCAGCTCCAGCCCCTGCGGGGCTTTGGCATGGATAATCTCGAAATCGGCGCGGAATTTCCGGCGGTTCGCTTCCATGTTGGCCAGATTGTCCGCTCCTTTTTCCAGGGCGTACACCTTGCCAAGTCGGGCGATCCGCGCACATTCCGCCGCTACTGCACCGGAGCCGGAGCCGATGTCCCAGACTACTGCATCCTCGGCCAGATTCAGCTCCGACAGGACAAGAGCGCGCACCTCGCGCTTCGTGATCAGCCCCTTTTCCGGGCGCCGCTGGTGGAAGACTTCGTCAGGGTAAGCAAAACCGCGCCTCCGGGCAGGTCCGCTTCCCGGCTTCCGCCGCAGAATGACCACATTCAGCGGAGCAAAGGTCCCTTTTTCCAGCTCCTCCAGCTCCCAGAACCGGCAGACCTCCCCGCTCCCGCCCAGCCGCTCGCAGACAAAAGCCTCATATTCCGTCATTTCGAACTCCCGCAAATAAGCGCCAATTGCTGCCGGTGTATTGATTTCGTCGGTCAGCAGTGCGATCTTGTGCCTGCCGTCCATCCGCTGCGCCAGCCCCCGGATAGGACGCCCGTGCAGACTGATCAGCTCGGCATCCTGCCAGCTATCCCCCAGCCGCGCAAAAGCAAGCTGAACGCTGCTGTAATGCGGAATGACTTCGACATTCTCCGGCCCGAACCGGCGGACCAGATAGCCGGCAATGCCAAAAAACAGCGGGTCCCCTGACGCCAGCACCACCGCCCGCCGCTCTCTCCACACTTCCTCCAGCTTGTCGGCAAAAGCCTTGAGGCCGTTCTTCAGAACGATTTTCTCGCCTTGGTAGCCACTGAAAAAAGACAGCTGCCTCTCCCCGCCGAGCAGCACCTCGCTCCTCTGCACCTTGCTCAGACTGTCCGGCGTCAGCCCGCCGGCTCCATCCTCACCGATGCCAATAATATAAATAATGTCAGCCACAGATCTCCGCCCTTCCCAGCACTCGGCCCTTCATCGTGATCAAGACCATCTCCACGGTCATGTCCCCATTTATATGCTCTAGACAATGCCTGCAGGCATGCACGCACAACTGTTCAAAAAAGCCGTCATTCCCGGCCTCCGTCATCATATCCACGACCTGGGAGGCTGTATTGGCGGCGGCAATCTCCTGTACCAGCCTCTCATCCGCCCCCGACTCCGCTGCAATCCGGGCAAGAAAGCCGAAATCTACCGAGGCATTTTTGGAGTGGATCAGCATGGCCCCCTGCGCCACCTTTGAGTACTTGCCCGCCATGCCTACCAGCGTGACTTTGGTGATTCCATAGGCCTTGGCATGCTCCAGCGAGAAGCCTACATATTCGCCCATTTGGATAAAAGCTTCCTCCGGAAGCCCGGCGAACATTGCCTGCGCATATTTCTCACTGCTGCCGCCTGTGGTCAAAATAATCTGCTTGTTCCCCATCGCTGCTGCGACTGAAATCGCCTGCACCACGCTTGCTTTGTAGGCCTCGGTGGAGAACGGCGTCACTACGCCGCGCGTGCCAAGAATAGAGATGCCGCCAAGAATGCCGAGCCGCGGATTCAGTGTCTTCAGCGCAATAGCTTCCCCTTCCGGCACACTGATGACCACCCGCAGCCCCCGGGACGCGCCATGCTCCTCCAGCACCTCGGACACAGCCTCCTGAATCATTCGCCGAGGAACCGGATTAATCGCCGCTTCCCCAACCGCCACCGGCAGTCCCGGTTTGGTGACTCTCCCGACACCCTTGCCTCCGTCAATCTCCACACCGGGAGCATCGCGCCAGCTTACAGCCGCCTCAATCCTGGCCTGATGTGTGGCATCCGGGTCATCCCCGGCATCCTTGACCGTTGCACAGACCGCCGATGCATCGCCGTGGCGCTGCCAGCCGGTCAGCCCGAAGGTATGCCGGAAGCCTGCCGGCAGATCTATATCCACAGTCTGCGGAAACTCGCCTGTGATGAGCAGAAGCGCCGCGCCTTTGGCGGCTGCGGCAGCACAGGCGCCGGTGGTGTAGCCCCGGCGCAGCGGGGCCGGGGAGCTGGCGGCAGCGGGTTCTTGACCGATGCCAGTGGCCTTGGGGCTGGGCGGTGCCGGCGTGCCGCCTAACTCTTTGACGCTGCTCATTACCTTGGCAGCATCGAGGTCACTTGCGCCGTCCTCTGGCGGCGTACCTCCAGGGTCCGGGCCGCTCTGTGCTGCCAACACACCACCAGGACTCAAGCCACTCCCGCCACTGGCTAGCCCAGAGCGGGAGTGTAGCGGCGCTTGCTTCCCCTGCAGCTCCGCTGCAATCCGGCTCCTGTGGCTATGCTCCAATTCCTGAGCGCTTTCCAGCCCGGGCAAATCCAGTGATTTCTGAAACTCCAAGGCCATCAGCTCTCCTTTTCTGCTGTTAGATGTAATTCTTTATCAATAGCTGCATCAGCCCTGATTCTGCAATTCTTCCGCTTGACGGACTGCCAGTAAACTCAAGGCATTGACCGCCGCGACAACAACCGTGCTGCCGCCTTTGCGTCCAATATTAGTGATATAAGGGATGTCCAGCTTACGCAGCTCATCCTTGGACTCCGCCGCCGATACGAATCCAACCGGCATGCCGATTACGAGCCCCGGCCGCGCTGCACCCTCTTTTACCAGACGAATCAATTCCAGCAGCGCCGTAGGCGCATTGCCGATCACATAGATGCCGCCCGGCGCTTCGGCGCAGGCTTTGCGGATTGCGAGAATCGCGCGGGTCGCCCCCAGTTCCTTCGCCTGCTCAACAACATCCGCATCAGAGATATGTACTCTAACCTCGCCGCCATATCTGTGAATCCGTTCCTTGGCGATCCCGGCCTCCACCATCCGCACATCGGCAATAATCGGTTTCCCCTGCAAAATAGCGGCAATCCCCGCCTCAATCGCCTTGGGATGAAACACCAGACTCCGTCCCAGCTCAAAATCGGCAGAGGCGTGAATGATCCGCTGCACCACCGGATACTGCATTGCGGTAAAATCATGCGCTCCCAGTTCCTCGGTAATCATCTGAAAGCTCAGGCCCTCGATCTCCTGCGGCTGCACCGTGAGCGGTTTAAAATCCGTGCCAAACTCCATATCTATCCCTCTTTTCGTAATAAGAACTGATCATCCGCCAACACACAGCCATCCGGCTTTCCGCTCTATCGGAGCGATATTTTTACCGTTCATTTGTTCAAATTAAAGACACACTCTAACCGCAGCGCATTTTCCCGCCTATTCCAGCATCCGCGCCACTGCATCCGATATCCCGGCAAAAGAATCATAGACCCCGCCAAAAGCTCCAAAAGGAGTCTGCGGCCGCGCAATCAAAATCACATACAGCCCCATATCAAGCGCCGCATGCACCTTCTCATCGACGGAGCCTTCCGCGCCGCTCTCTTTGGTAATCATGACCTGCGTGCCATACTGCCGGTACAGCGCCTCATTCAATTCACGGGAAAATGGCCCCTGCAAAGCAATGATGCTGCGCTGCTCAATCCCAAGTGAAAGGCATTTCTCTATATTCTCCAGGCAAGGCAGCAGCCTGACCGTCAGCCGGATACCGGGAGCGTTCAGCAGTTCCCTGGCGAAAATCTCCAGCGTCTTGCCGCCCGTGGTCAGCATGACCGAGCCCTTCAACTCCTTGGCTCTGCGCGCGGCTTCTTCATAAGAGTGTACAACAATCAGCTTTGGCTGGCTGTCATATTGGATACTGCGCCGCTCGTAGCGAAAATACGGAAGGCCCAGCGCAGCCGCCGCGCCCATTGCATTAGCATGTGCCTCCAGCGCAAACGGGTGGCTTGCGTCTACTACAGCACGGCAGCCTCGCTCCTGCAAAAAAGTGAGCAGTCCCTGCTGATCCAGCCGGCCGACGCGGCTCCTGATGCCGGCGGCCTTCAGTCGCTCCGCAGCGCTGGGCGTTACCACTGAAGCCAGCAGCGGCAAGTCCCGCTCCGCCAAATGCAGCGCCAGATCACGGGCATCCCCAGTCCCGCACAGCATAAATATCATCGCGGTCAGCGCTCCTTCCGGGCACTGGCCTGGGATACTCCCGCATGATGGTGATGTCCGCCACCATGTTCATAGCCGTGCCCATGATGGCAGCCTCCCTCATGGTGATGCCCGTTACCATGTTCATGGCCGTGCCCATGGCAGCCTCCCGCATGATGGTTATGTCCGTCACCTTGTTCATGACCGTGCCCATGGTGGCAACCTCCCTCATGATGATGATGTCCGCCACCATGTTCATGACCGTGCCCATGATGGCAATGACAATCTCCCTCATGATGATGGTGATCACCATGACTATGACCGTGTCCATGGTGGTGGTGATGCGCGGCAGCTTCATCACGATATTTGCAGTTGTCACAGTTGGAATAGGCCTGTCCTTCCAGGGTCTCATCAATGCGCCCCAGGAGCATGTCTGCCAGTAGCGGATGAGAGCCCAGATAGCTGCCGATCTCCACTTCAATCTCTGGATGGGCGGCGGCGAACAGCCGGACCGTTTCGTTAAACTGCTGCATCAGCAGCCCGTTGAACAGCAAATACGGCAGCACCACAATTTTACGCGCGCCCAGAACCAGACAGCGCTCCAGACCCTCGGGCAGCAAAGGCCTGGTAATGGCAATAAAGCAAGCTTCGACGCTTTTATAGGAGGTGCGTTCCCAGAGCAGCCGGGTCAGCTTGAAGAAATCGCTGTTCGCATCGGGGTCGCTGCCCCCACGTCCCATTAAGAGCACTATTGTATCTTTATCTTCAACTGCAGAATGCCTCGCCCCGGCACAGGCAGCTCCGGCCTCCAAAGCTTCAGACACTGCAGCCGCAGTCTCCAGCCCGGCAGCATTCATCTCTTCGGGCAGGCTGCTCATAAATTCCGGCTCGTTCAGCGGCACAGCCTCCCTGATACGGTCCAGCAAAATATCCACGGCTCTCTCCTGTACGCCAACCGGACATCCATACACAAACTCCACACCGGGATATTTCAGCTTGGCCTCATCCAGCGCCATCGGAATATCCAGCTTGGAGTGGCCCGCCGCGAATAGAATAATCGGAACAACATAGATTGTTGCTGCTCCTCCTTGCACACACCGGTCAATGCCTTCGGAAATGGAGGGTGCGGACAGCTCAATAAAACAGGTTTCAAAAGCCAGCTCCGGTCTGCGGGCGGCGAGCATTCGTGTGAACTCACGCAGCTCTTCATTGCCTTCCTCTACCCGGCTGCCGTGACCTACGAGCAGAACGGTTCTCTTCCCGCTGTCCTCCACTGTCATATCCTTACTGCCCATACCCATCCGCTCATAAAAAGCATGAAATCGTTCATTCATGCGGCCTTCCGCACGATATTGCCGAACAACCTCCATTACTGCGGCTACCGCTTCGTCCTCGTTCATTCCTTCACGGACCAGGCTGCCCGGATGGGCGGCCCGCCCGGATTTTTTGCCGCCGAGGTACAGCTCATAGCTGCCTCTGGACCAGATCAGGCCGATATCCTCCAGAACCGCCGAGTTGCAGGCCATCCCGCACCCGGCAATACTAATGCGCAGCTCACGCGGCACGTGCTGGCCGTTCAACTGTTCGTAGAGCCGCTGCGCCGCTCCCAGCGCATCCTGTTTTCGCAGCTCACAAAACCCGCAGGTGATCACTTTCACAAAATCCCCCGGCAAAGTAACGTTCAACCCGGCCGCCGTCAAAGCATCGGCTATTCCTGCTTGCTCCGCCTGGATGCTCCGCAGCAGAAAGTGTCCGTCTTTGGTGTACACAAGCCTCCCGTCAGCGCCTGCCAGCTCTGCCAGCAGCTTCATTTGCTCACCGCTGAATGTCCGGCTGCCAATTGCCGGAGCAATCTCCAGTTCGCAGGCTGCGGACGGATTTGCTGACAGATCGCCGGAACCCATGCTCTTCACTTGCTCCACCGGAGCAATGGATAATCTTGCATTTAACGCAGCCAGCTTGCCCGCTCCATTGCCCGTAATCTCTACTGCCTGCTCGTTCGCTCCATTGCCAAGGCCCATCGCTGCATTCTCAGCCGCTCTTTCACCCGCATTCAGCGCTGTCCTCGCGCCCGCTCCAGTGCCTGCGCCCCCCTCCGGCGCTGCTCCGGCTCGGAGCACGGCATCCCGGCCGGCTTCGCCCCCGGTCATCGCCGCCAAAGACCACGGCTCCGCTGCGGTCCGCAGCCGCTCATGCGGCTTCAGTGCCTGCGTATCGGCCCCAAGACTATACTTGCGCTCATAGCCGCGCGGCGTGATCATCACGCCCTCATAGACCGTCGTGGCTGAGTTGCCGACAATGACTGTGGAGAGCATGCCAATCTCATGCTCCAGCATGTCCTGAAGAGTCGTGACCACCGTCATCTGGCGGTCGCGGTAGGCGCTTTTGACAATGCCGACCGGCGTAGCAGGATCGCGGTAACGTAGCAGGATATGACGCGCCTCTTCAATCTGGCGGGTCCGTTTTCCGCTGCGCGGGTTATAAAAGGCAATCACGAAATCCGCAACTGCCGCCGCCTCCACCCGCGCCGCAATGCTCTCCCAGGGCGTAAGGTGGTCACTAAGGCTGATCGTGCAGGAATCATGCATAATCGGCGCACCCAGCAGTGAGGAACAGGATTGAATCGCCGAAATGCCGGGAATGACTTCAACCTCCACCCCCTCATTGCGGCTCCAGCCCCGTTCAATCAGCACCTCGTAGACCAGCCCAGCCATTCCGTATACGCCTGCGTCCCCGCTGGAAATTACGGCAATGGTCTGTCCCGCCTCTGCCCGGCACACCGCTTCCTGGGCCCGGCTGACCTCCTCGGTCATGCCTGTGCCGACAATCTCCTGATGCCGCAGCAGCGGCTTGATCAGGTCCACATATGTCGTGTAGCCGATCACGGCTTCACTCTCTTCCAGCGCAGCCAGAGCACGGCCCGTAATGTGCTCCAGCCTGCCTGGACCAAAGCCTATAATCAGCAGCTTTCCTTGTTTCTTCACCCTTGTTCCCCCTTTAGTTTTCGTCCTCAAAACTCCAATTTGCTATAGCGATTGCACTTTCTACAACAGAATCTACTCCAAAGACAAGAACCTACAATTCTATTGCACTTCATACACTAGAATCGAACAAAACTCCCGCAATACGTGCATTATCTAAATTTCTGTTGCACAAAATACACCAGATTACTCTTTTAGCCAGTTGTGCTCAAAATCTATTGCACCTTTTACAATTACAGAGGCTGCGTAAACCGGGAGGGAGTACGGCGAAAATATTCAAACCGCCTCCAAACAACTACGCAAACCCTCAAACACCTGCGGACATCAAACTAGCTGCCGCAATCCCTTCACATCGCGCTCCGAGTAGAACGGCTGGGCGTCCTTACAAGGAGCCTATGCATCCGAAACAGCTACTCTCCTTTTTGCCTTCAGGTATCCGTTTCAGTGAAACTTAATATCTCTTACATTTTCAAAAATCCCCTTGCCCGCTATCGCCCAGCATCCCGCTCAGCAGCGCTTTGAAATCTCCCGCATTCCGGGGCGCGCTGTGCCCTGCAGTCAAGCGGCGGGGCAGGCTGTGCCACAGATCGGCCAGCAGCGGAAGCTCAAGGCCCACCGCCTGCAGCGCTTCCCTCCGGGCAAAAATATCCTCCGGCGTTCCGGAGGCAACGCAGCTTCCCTGATCGAGGACGATGATCCAGTCCGCCCAGCGGTAGGCCAGGTTCATGTCATGCGTTGCCATAACGACCGTAGTGCCCTTGCGGTGAATGGTATCCAGCCCCTCCAGAAGCTGCGCCTCGGACACCGGGTCTAAATAGGACGTTGGCTCATCCAGCAAAATCAGCTCCGGTCCCATCGCCAGCACACCTGCGAGCGCAGTACGCTTTTTCTGGCCCAGGCTGAGCTGATGCACCGGCTTATCCTTCAGTGCTGTCAGATTCATCTGCTCAAGCACCGCAGTGCAGCGCATCTGAATCGCCGCCTCATCCATCCCCATCCCCCGCAGCCCAAATGACACATCCTCCAGCGGTGTGCTTAAGATGAGCTGCTGCTCGGGGTCCTGAAAAACAAGGCCGACTCTGTGCCGCAGCGCGGCCAGCTCTTTTTTGGCGTAGGATACAGGGCTTCCCGCTTGCTGCACCGTCCCCGCCTGCGGCCGCAAAATGCCTACGGCATGCAGAAACAGGGTGGATTTGCCGGAGCCGTTGTGGCCGAGCACCGCTGTTTTGCCACCCTTGGGAATGGAGACGGTCAGCTCCCGCAGTGCGGGCTCCGCCGTGTCCGGGTAACGGAACACCACTCCCTCAAAGGCCAGACAGTAATCCTTGTTGTCCATAATGCTCTCCTTCTTCAGCTCATTTCACTTCATCTATTGATATGTAATCCACAACTGTGCCAGCAGCAGAAGTACGATTCCGGCATAGGCCTCCAAAGCGAATCTCCGCGGCACTGGGCGGGACACATAAGGCGGCAAAGGAATCTCCCCGGTAAAGCCCCGGGCCACAAGCCCCTGCGACAGCCCGTAATAACGGTGCATGGTGCTTGCGAACAGCGCTGCCGCCATTCCGGCAGCCTCCCGCAGCTTGGGCATGAACCCTCTCTTGCCGCCGCGCAGCCGCCGGGCCAGCAGCATGCCGTGTGCCGTATCGTTTAGCAGAAACAGGAAGCGGTACATAATCAGCATCACCTCCAGCACGATCTGCGGCATACGCAGCCTGCGCAGCACCTGCAGCAGTTCACCGAACGGCGTAGTAAACATAATAAAAAAGAAGCAGGACAGGCATGCCGCTACCCGTGCCAGCAGCACGCCCGCCCGCAATCCGCCCTCCGCTGTAATGTAGATGTACCGCGCCGTCCCCGGCAGCGGCAATGACAGCGCAGCCTCTCCTGCAGCTGGACGGCCCACCTCCACCATGAGCGCCGGAACGCTCAGGAGGTAGAACAGCAGCGCCGTGCCGAACAGCAGCCCGTAGGCGCTGAGCGGGATTTTTGCATACAGGAGGCACCACAGGATCATCCACAGCGCAATAACAGCCTGCAGCGCAGGATGCAGCACATAGGAGAGCGCGAGCATGACTGCGGCGAACAGGCTTTTCCACATCGGGGAGAGCTGCCGCAGCGCATTGCTGTGGGACAACGCATCAATTCTTCTGATCATTTCTGCTGCTGCCGCTCCCGTTTCCCCTTCATAAGACCAATCGTATAGCCGATAATTCCGGCTCCAATTGCCGCCTGCAGCGCAAACAGCATACTTTCCGTCTCTCCCGGCAGCTCGGCCAGGGGCTTGAACCAAGGTTTATAGTTAGGATCAATCTCCGAAATCGCTCCCTCGGCCGCATCGTCGGCCCCGCCGAATTCCCCGTTCACCAGCAGCAGCGGCAGCACCACCAGCAGAACAACCGCCAGCAGCATCAGCCCGTTTCTCCATTTGCTTTTCACTCTGCGCTTCCTCCTTTGGCTCCCCGTTTCAAGAGCGACAGCTCCTGCGGGCTATAGGCCTTCAGCCAGTTCCACAGCAGCACGGTAAGCAACCCCTCGCTGATGGCCAGCGGAATTTGGGTCACGGCAAATATGCCGCCGAATTTAACAAAAGAAGCCAGCATACCGCCGTCCGCCGACGGAAAAGCCGCCGCAAGCTGAAAGGACGTGACAACATAGGTCATTAGATCAGCCGCCGCTGCTGCGCAGAATACCGCCAGCTTTTCGCGTTCCGTAAGCTT
The DNA here is from genome assembly GCF_056120445.1 of Paenibacillus sp. sgz302115. Classification (NCBI taxonomy): domain Bacteria; kingdom Bacillati; phylum Bacillota; class Bacilli; order Caryophanales; family Paenibacillaceae; genus Paenibacillus; species Paenibacillus sp. sgz302115. The sequence goes on along the minus strand of NZ_JBVYOK010000017.1, from coordinate 92,317 downwards.
CATCGTCAGCTTATAGACTGCATATCCAGCAAAAGGACCCGCGACAGCCATCGAGAACGCATTCGCCCCGAGGGTGGTTATTCCGCCGTGCGCCAGCAAAAGCGCCTGAAACAGCAGCACAATGGAGCCGATCACGCTCATCGGCAGCGGCCCCAGCATCACGGCGCCAAGTCCCGTCCCTGTGGGGTGTGAGCTGCTCCCGGTTACCGAAGGCATTTTGAGTGCGGACAATACAAAGGTAAACGCACCCGACAACCCAAGCAGCAGCTTCAGCTCGGGATTGTCTTGGGTCATCTTTTTCAGCTTCATGATTCCAAGCACAAAGAACGGCACAAAGGCCACCCACCAGAACACAGCCCATCCTATCGGCAAAAATCCCTCCATAATATGCATCGCTTCGGCTGTACCCGGCTCATTCAGCGCAAAATAAACCGTAAACCCGCCAACCAGCACTGCGAAGCTGCAAAAACTGCGCTTGCTCATTCTCTCCTCCATCCTTTCATCAGTTGTTCTTCTGCTGCAAACCAAAAAACTCCCGCCCTCAGAGGGTGGGAGTTATATGTACGTCGAAAGATCACAAAGAGAAGGCTGCTGTCCCGCCGGTAAGATTATGCAGGCACACCCTCTTCTCTGAACCTCTTCGTACACCGCTCCTATCCGCGTAGAGTCGTGTGTGCGCAAACAAGGTAGGTCTCCTGGCTTGGAATGCTGGCGTCATACCCCCGTCTTCCCCGGCGCTCTGCCGAGTGACATCGTGAAGGCTGGCTTTTCCTTACAGTGGCGGGACCGCTCGGGAGTTGCACCCGATTCCCTGTTACCCCTTGAGGTACTTTGTACGATCAAAGGCACCTTGTTTTCATCGCTGATTCATCCTGTACATCATAACGGACATGGCCGGCCGGTGTCTGTGATAAAAGTGGAAGCGCCTGTAAAGAGCTGCATAGCTTGTAAGAAGCTCATTTGAATAATATAATTATTAACTATATATGAACTCTTATTTTCTAACCTGTCCTGGAGGCTGTCTATGAAACTCGATCTTACCGAAGAATCACTGCCTGTATATGAAGCCTTATCAAGCGCCGTGCGCCTCCGCATGCTCCGCCTGCTTGCCGTTCAGCCAATGAACGTTAAGGAGCTGGCATCAGCGGCCAAGCTCAGCAGCGCCATTATGACCATGCATGTCCGCAAACTGGAGACTGCCGGGCTGATTCAGACACATATGGCCCCCGGGCGGAGCGGTCTGCAAAAGATTTGCACGCTAGCCGCAGAAGGTGCGGAGATTATTTTTCCCGGCCCGGGGAGAGCCGAACGCAAAAGCTACCGCATCGAGCTGCCCGTGGGGCATTATTCCGACTTTCAGATTGAGCCGACCTGCGGGCTTGCCACTACGGAGCAAATCATCGGCAGTTTCGACGACCCGCGTTATTTCTGGGATTTGGAGCGGATGAATGCGGGGATTCTCTGGTTCGGCAAAGGCTACGTCGAGTATAAGATCCCCAACTTTCTGCTGTCCAGTGAGCAGCCGGAGGAACTGGTCATTACGATGGAAATTGCCTCCGAGGCTCCGTCCATCAATAATAATTGGCCCTCGGACATCACCTTTACACTGAATGGCGTCAAGCTGGGCTACTGGACAAGTCCCGGTGACTATGGAGACAGCAGAGGCAAATATACGCCCGCCTGGTGGCATCCGCTTACCAATCAGTATGGTCTGCTCAAACAGCTGCGCATTACTTCCAAAGGCACTTACATGGACGGACTCAAGCTCTCCGGGGTGACGCTGGATGAGGTGGGCATCCGCAGCAAGCAGTGGACCTTCAGGCTGTCGGTGGAGGAGGATGCCGAGCATGTCGGCGGACTTACACTCTTCGGCAAAGGCTTTGGCAACTATAATGAAGACATGCTGGTTGAGCTGTTTTATACGGACAGCGCCGATGCCAAAGAAACGGCTGCTCCTTAAGTTGTGACCTGAAGGATGTCCCGCTCAAGCCGAAGGCATAAGCACAATAAAAAGCCCCTATCGCCGCTGCACATTTGCATGCGGAGAATAGGGGCTTTTCAATTCAGGCGGCGCTGGCTGCAAGCCTTCTGCGCCGCCTGCTTATTCCGTGACCGGCTGCCAGAGTCCGCCGCCGGGAAGCGGACAGCCACGCGCCTTGAGCCGCGCAACAACCGGTATAATGCAGCCGCAGGCGGTGCAGGTCACACCGTCCTGCAGCTTGGAGCAGGCTCCGCAGAGAGCAATGCGCTCCGCATACACTTGATCCGAAGCGGTGTTATCCTCATTGAACATGGAGGATGCCAGAATACGGGCAATCTGCGCTTCTGTAACCTTATATTCGTCCCGGCAGCCTTTGCAGCCAGTGGTAGTCGCCATAGCTGTACTCCTTTTACGCCTTCGGTGTAATTTCCAGTACCGTCACCGACATCGCCGGCAGTTCTACAGTAAGCGTATTGCCTTCCAGCGTAAATGCAGTGAACGGCTGTGGAACAACCGCTTCCGGCTCGCTGAAGGTGTTGTGGGCGTCAATCTTTGCCCCGGCAAGCGTAGTGGCGGTGATATCTGCCGCTTGGCCTGCAAGACCGCGCAGCTCCAGCGGAAGCGTAGCTATAGACGCATGGTTCAGATTGCATAGGCTGACGTGAATCACACCTTCCGCGTTGACCGAAGCCGAAGCGGATACTTCCGGGATTTCCCGTCCGCCTATGCTGTAAGAGCCGCTCTCCACCGTCAAATCCAGCAGCTCGGCATCCTGATGCACCTTGTACATGTTGAACACATGATACGTTGGAGTAAGCAGCATTTTCTCCCCTTCGGTCAGAATGACCGCCTGCAGCACGTTGATCGTCTGGGCAATGTTCGCCATCCGCACACGGTCGCTGTGCTTGTGGAAGATGTTCAGTGTCAGTCCGGCCACCAGCGCGTCGCGGATCGAGTTCTGCTGGTACAGGAATCCGGGATTCGTGCCCGGCTCCACATCATACCAGGTTCCCCACTCATCGACGATCAGGCCGACTCTTTTCTCGGGATCGTATTTGTCCATGATCACACTGTGGCGGGTAATCAGCTCTTCCATGTGCAGCGCCTTTTCAAGCGTTGTGAAATATTCCGAAGCTTCAAAGCCGGTAGCCGCACCCTTCTGCTCCCAGGTGCCAGGGACCGTATAGTAATGCAGCGTAATGGAATCCATAAACCGGGAGGCTTCGCGCATCAGCACTTCCGTCCAGTTGTAATCATCCGAGTTCGGGCCGCAGGCGATCCGGTGGATGCGGTTATCCCCGTAGTTGCGCACATACGTCTGATATTGGCGGTACAGATCCGCGTAATATTCAGGACGCATATTTCCTCCACAGCCCCAGTTCTCGTTGCCCACGCCAAAATACTTCACAGCCCAAGGCTCCTGATGTCCATTCTTCTGTCTCAGCTCAGCCATCGGAGAGACGCCGTTAAAGGTGAGGTACTCAACCCACTCCGACATTTCCTGAACCGTACCGCTGCCCACATTGCCGTTGATGTACGGCTCGCATTCCAGCATGGCGCACAGCTCCATAAATTCATGGGTGCCAAAATGGTTGTTCTCAACCGTGCCGCCCCAGTGAGTGTTGACCATCCGTTTGCGGCCTTCACGCGGCCCGATGCCGTCCTTCCAGTGGTATTCATCGGCAAAACAGCCGCCCGGCCAGCGCAGCACCGGCACCTTGATTTCCTTAAGCGCTTCCACAACATCATTGCGGATACCCTTGGTATTCGGAATCGGTGAATCCTCTCCTACCCAGATGCCTTCATAAATACAGCGTCCCAGATGCTCGGAGAAATGCCCGTAGATGTTCCGGTTAATCGTTCCCTTGCGGATATCCGCGTTAAGCACAATACGTTGAGCCATGAAAAATGCCGCCTCTCTTTAAATTAATATATTTATTAATTATTTAATGATTATATTAATATTATAAAACTCTTCTTTTCGGTTCGTCAACAACAAAAGCGCCTTGTCTATCAAAGGGCTCGCAAGCCCCCATCCGGGACATTCATCCCCGCTGGACATACTAGAAAAAGCTGCCCCAGGGTATCGCCCGGAAGCAGCTTTTCAGTAGCATCATTCTTACATAGGGCTAAACCCTAATGGAGCAAAAGCGTTCTGTACAAAATAACCGCTGCCTGCGCCCGGGTCGATAACCCCTTAGGTGCAAAGACATTGCCGCTTAAGCCGTTCACAATCCCATGCTGCTGCATTGCCGCAACGGCTTCGGAGGCGTACAGCGCAATCTCGGCTTTATCGCTGAATGCAGCATCCGCTGCCGCCGATCCGCCCAACTCCAGCCCGAGAACCTTGAAAGCCCGGTACAGCATGACCGCCAGATCCTGACGGCTAATGCTGTCATTCACTCCAAAGCTGCCATCCGGCTTGCCTTCGATAATGCCCAGCTTCTGGGCCGAGGCTACAGAGGTGTAATACCATGTGCCCGGCTGAGTATCTGTGAACGGGGAGACGGCGGCGGCATCCTGCAGATCAAATGAATTGATAAGCATCGTAATGAACTGCGCCCGGCTGAGACGTCCATTCGGATCGAATTGTCCGCTGCCCACTCCGGTGATCGCCTCTCTGGCCGCCAAGGCCTCAATGGACTCTCTGGCCCACTCGGCTTTGGACAGATCCTTATAGGTCACATCGGCATGCGCCGGTACATACTTGCTGAAATGCTGCGGACGGAACGTTACAGTCTGCGAAGCCGGATCATATTTGGTGCTCTTCACCGGCTCCAGCGCACCGTTATCCGCTACATAATAGACTACAACCTTATTCGCCTTTTCGCCCGGCCGCAGTGTATAAGGCACCTTCACCGTTACTTCTTTCTTGTCAAAAGCACCCGCAGAGCTGCCATCCAGCTTCAACTGGAAATCATAGATAACCGCATCCGGTCTGACCTTATCCTGTACTGACACTGGTAAGGAAGAAGAGCCAGCTTGCGCGACAGAGAACTGCAGACTGCCCGCGGTTTTGGCTGCTTCCTTGCCGAAAAACGCCTCATTCAGCGTGATGCTGGCCAACCCGCTGTTAATGGTGACTGTCTTTAGCTTCTGCCCTAACGCACCCCGGATTTCTTCAAGCGGGAATTCGATTACAACCTGCTTGGCACCCGTTCCCGGCTGCAGAACAATGGTCAGGTCTTTGCCGCTGAGCTGACTGATTGCCTGCTGTAGACCGGCAGAATTAATCTTTACCGATGCTACTCCGTTCTCATCGGGTTCAGCTCTGAATACGAGTCCCCCTCCGGCTGCGCCGGGCTTGCCTGCTGTGTCCGGCAATGTCCCGGTGCCGCCCGTTCCATTCGAGCTGTTCGCAACCGTAACAGAGGCCTTGGCATCAGGCGTGTAGACAGACCAGACGCCGCTGTGTCTGACTTTGATGGTCTTCAGCGCAAAAGAGCTTGTGCCGTTCGCTTTGGCGGTAAAGGTGATCTTCCCGAGGACTGCCGCCCCGCTATCGCCTGCCGCATTGCCCAGCTTCGTGTAAACGGCGCGCAATTGGCCCGCGTCCAGCAGCTCCGGATTGACGATAGAGCTGAAGCCGCCGCTTAGATTCGTGGTAAAGGAATCGCTGTTCACAGACCATTTTGCAGGATCAAAACCCAAATTTAGCTCATAAGCCGTCCAGTCCCGGGCCTTGCTCACACTTACCTGAACCTCCACCTGCTCGCCGGCCGTCACCTTTGTCCTGGAGACATTAACGGAAAATTCCGGCTCATCCGCCGCAAAGCCCGCGGAAGGCCATAAGGAACAGAGCATGAGAATGACTAGACCAACTACTAATAATTTCTTGTTCAACGAAATTGCCCCCTCTCTTATGGACTGACTACAATCAGGCTCGCCAGCGCATACAGATCCTCGATGTCGATGATGCCGTCCCTGTTCAGATCCGCCTTCTCATACTCCGTCCAGCCCGGGTCCGATGCCTTCTTGCCGTAATAGAACTTGACCAGTTGGAGTACGTCGTCCAGCCCCGCTTTGCCGTCTCCGTTCAAATCTCCGGCCACCCCGGCAGTTACGGATGCTTTGAAAACTTGAACTGCTGCCTGCAATTGCAGGATCGCCTGCTCGATCTCCGCTTGAGTAGCCACAGTGCTGTTCAGCACCTTCACCGCCGCTTCAATCGAAGTCCATAAAACAGCCTTGGAGCCTGCCGGATATTGACCTGCAAGAGTGCCCTCTACAGCGGCATCGTACAGCGCCCGCGCATTCACAACCGCTTCACTCAACGCCGTTTTCGAGATTGCCGTAATCTCGAAGCTGTAGTAGACGCTTTCGGTTACCGTTGTTTCAAAGCCGGAGCTGTCGGTCAAAATGATATCGGACAAATACACGCTGCTCGTCACGGTCTGCTCCGGCACCTTGGCCTGAAGCTGTATTTTCAGCAGCGCCGAAGGACCCGTACCGCCCCCCTCCGGCTGTGCGTCAGCCGCAATGTAGCGGATTACGCCCGGCTCAGCAGACGCCTCAACAACTGTATATCCGGGCTTCAGCGCCTCTGCCGAGATATAGTCGAGCTGCGCCGGATCATAATGGAAGGTGAACTCGCGCGCATACACATTTTGCGTTACTGTGTTCAGTCCGAAAATGGCGTCAAACGTCTGATTGCCGATCAGGCTAGGAGGCCCCGTTAAGGTGAACGCGGCAGACGCAGGCGGTTTCAGCGTAAGATCTGCCACTGCGGCCTGCAGCGCGTCGATGGCTTCCTTAATCTCGGCCTCGGTCGCCAGCCCGTTATCACGGACAGCGACAGCCGCCTCCAGTGCCGTTTGCAGCGCCGCCCAGCTTGCTGGCGTATAGTGGGCCTCAGTGAGCGCCCTGGCCGCAGCAACCGCTGTGTTCAGAGAGGCGCGGTCCGCCTGCAGGACATAATGTTTTTCCAGCACCCCGCTTGTTTCCCCGTCAATGACTGCAACGGCCTTCAGCGTCGTTTCACCGATCGGCAGAGCAATCGGCTGCGTATACTGATAAGTGGCGTATGTCGCAGTGGTTACAGCAGGCGTGCTGCCATCGAGCGTGTAATAGATTTTCGCATTGGCAGCCGGAGGAGACAGCGTCACCTTTTGCGGATACAGGTACGGTCCCGATTCCAGACTTGCCTTCGGCGGCGTCAGTACGAACGGCTCAGGCAAGGTCGAATATACCTGTACCTCTACCAGACCGCTGCCCCAGCCATTGCTGAGCGCATCGTTGTTAACGCGCCGCACTTCATTGACCTTCAGCTTCACATACCGGTACTGTCCGACAAGCTTATCGGAGTTGAAGCCTGCCCACATATTAGTGCTGTTGTTGACCAGTTCGATCCAGTTCTCGTTATCCTTCGATCCGAAAATCTGATACCGGTGATACATTTCCGAACCGTTGTACAGCCGGTAGGCCACATCAATCCGTGAGAGGTCGTAAATACCGCCCAGGTCTACCGTGTACTCATACGGTGCGGCCAGATTGCCGAAGAAGGCGCTCGAATCGCCCCACGTATTCAGGTTGAAGGCGTAGCCGTCGTTCGCTTTTTCAATGCCTGTGGCCGCATTGCCCGTGATGGTTGCATTTTTGCCCTGGGATACCAGGTACGCCTGCGGAAGCTCCACAGCGCCGGTCGCCGCATTCAGCTTCCAGCCCGTCGTGAACGATACGGAAGCGGTATGGTCGGCATTGTTGAACTTAATCGGCAGCCACACATACCGTGAATCGGAAAGCTGGCTTGACCGCCATCTGTCGCCCATGTAGACATACGTTTTGGAGCCGTCCTCACCCGTCAGCTTCATGATGTTGGTCGGCTGGCTGTAGTAGGTGCTGTTGTTGCCGAAGGCATATTTTTCGATAATCTGCCCGTCCGCCTTCACCGGCGTCCAGCCCTCAGGGTCCTTGAGATCGGCGTTGAAGCTGACCGTTCCCTGGTTCGGCAGCCAGCCCGATTGGCCGGACGATACCATATAATAGCCGTCATCCGCACGGACTACCGCCGGCGCCTCGCGTCCGACATCCTCGTAGAAATGGTATGATTCAAAATCGGCCGCTTTGGTTGCAGGATCGCTGAACTCATAAGTCGTCAGGTCCATATCCGTATAATCCGCGCTCAGCCGGTGAACGCGCATCGAATGGCCTTCTGCCGATACGAGATACGCTTTGCCGTCATCATCGGTAAAAGCCGTAAAGTCGCGCGAAATGTAGCCCATTTGCTTGGTATCATTTTGCACGCTGGCCGGGACGGTCACCTTGACGCCACTGGTTTTGTAATATTCGGAGTCGAGATAGATGCCGCCGTCACTGCGCCAGTTTTTCAGGGTACCGCCTGGACGCCAGTGTCCGAGGAACGTGTACGGCCCTTCCGGGCGATCCGCGACTGCAACCGCAATCTGGCTGCTCGCATAGCTGTTCGACGTTTCCCAATGCCCGTAGAGGACGTATTTTCCGGTTGCCTCATTATAAATCAGCTTCGGCCGCTCCCATTTGGCATCCAGCAGCCCGTATTCCGCGCCTTCCGCCGTCTTGGCAAACTGGTCGAGAATATTGCCTTCGCTCTTCCAGTTCACCAGATCGCGCGAGGAGTAGAGCGACACCGCATAGAAGGATGCGCCGTTGTGAAGCTTGTTCTCCCCTACCCAGTAATAGATCGGCTTGCCGTCTGCGGCCACCTGCTGCAGGAACCCGCCGCCGTGCGCCTGGATCGGATTGCCCTCGGTGTCATACCAGGTTTCTCCGACAGGAACGCCGGCCGTGGAGTAATCTACGACTCTATCCGGGTGGACGGTCTGCGCCCATTTGAAGGCTTCGTCAATCTGCAGCGCGGCCCGGTCTACAGCCCACTGCGTTGCGGGAGCATCGGCTAATACTTTATCCGCATTGCTTAGCGCTGCAGTAATCGTCGCCCAGGTTCCGTCAGTATACGCGCCCCGCTCCGTATCCTTCTTCTCGTCGTATTTCGTCTGCAGCGCCGCTTTGTCCACATACGGCGTTCCGAACACCGCCAGCTCAATGATGCCGTCGGCCCAGGTCGCATTTTGCCCGTTCATTACGTTGATTACCTCGTTCACGGTTAAGCGTACATACCGGTAATTTCCGGCATCCGTGATCGGGTTCGTAACAAAGCCGACGACATTGTTGGCCGAACCGTCTACGAGCTTAGTCCAGTTCGCCTTGTCCTTGCTGCCTTCCAGGGTAAAACGGTAGGCCGTATCCGAGCCGTTCACCTCTCTTGTCGTCAGGTTGATCTCGGACAGCTTCGCATACTGCTCCAGATCAATGACAATGTTGTAGCCAAGCGAGCTGTGGCTTACCCAGGAAGAGGAAGACAGATCCGCTCCGTCAGTAACGGCGGCCCCGTCCAGCCCCTGGGAGTCAACAGCCTTCTTGCCCAGCGAGAGGTTCTGGCCCGCCTGTACTGGAATCATCCCGTAGACCGGGTCCAGATCAAGCCGGTGGAACCAGTCGGCCGTCGCGACGCCGTTATGGAACACCATCGGGAACAGCCTTGCGTAAGTGCCCATCGGATCGGGATAATTGGCGGCGTATTGCGCGCCCCAATGGTACCCGTTCAAGGCGAAGGCAGTCCGCCCGTTCGTTCCTGTCCAGGAAGCGGTCCCGTTCGCCTGGGTCGCAAAGGAGGAGCCGTTGCCGATTGGCCGGAGCGGTGTCCACTCTCCGGCAAGAGAATCCGCAGAGGCATATTCCGCCTGGCTTGGATACCAGCCGTTGGCCGTGGAACCGAAGAAGTAATACCGGCCGTCGTATTTCAGAATGGACGGCGATTCCTTGTGCTTGTTCACGAACACGGTGTTCACCAGTGTCACAGGCTGCTCCCAGCCCGCATCCAGCTTGGCAATGCCGATATCGCTGTTGTTGCGGGTCGCATACAGAATGTAGCCTGTGCCGTCATCATCGACGAACAGCGACATGTCGCGCGATTCCTGATTGAACGGCCGGCCTCTGAAGGTGGCCGCAAAATCATTCCCGCCCGGAGTCACCGACCCAAGGAACAAGGCGGCACGCCCGTAGCCGCTGCTCGCTTCCTCGTGTGCGGTGAAGATGATTTTCCCGTTAGCCGGATTAAGCCGGTAGCCTTCGCTCTCCACCCGCATATCGCTGAACGAGCCGAGCAGGCGTTCATTGCCATACGTATGTCCATCGGTGCCCGTCAGCTCGTATATGCCGGTCGTGACAATCCCGGTATCGGCATCCTTGACCGCCCGGTATGTGTAGCTGTACCAGGTGCCTCCGACCTTGACTCCAGTCGTATCGCCCTGCTTGAGATTGTCTGCACCGGTATAGTTGTCCTTAGTCTTCACAATGGCTGAAGGATCGTAGGAGAAGGTGCTGATTGTATTCGTCTGTGCGGTTGCAATGACTTCACCTTTGCTGACCGCCTTGACGGTGTAGCTGTAATTCTGGCCTGCGGCAAGGCCGTATTCGTCAATCGTATCCCCGTAGGTCCGGTTGACAAGCACATCACCGCGGTATATCTCGTAATAGTCGGCGCCCGAAATGACAGGCCAGGATATTTTCACATTGTTGACCGTATTCTGTCCGTCCAGCCGGAATTCGGTTGCCGTGGCCGCCCACTCGCTGCCGTAATATGCCACAGTCGTGATGGCGCTGCTGCTGCCGCCCGCAGTGATAGCGGCCGCTTTAACCGTTGTGCCTTTGGCTACGTTGAAGGGGCCTGTGTACGGCTTACTGTCAAGGCTCGGGTCCGTACCGTCGGTCGTGTAGTAAATATACTTGCTGCCTGCCGGATGCGAGATCGTAACCGGCCCGTAAATTTGTCCCGCGGCAGGGGAGATGACCGGTGAAATGTTCGTCACACGGAATTCAGTCAATTCCTCCAGCGATAGCGCTTTGTTAAAAATCTGGTAATTGTCGATCAGCCCGGCATAATATTCGCCCGAGCCCCAGTTCCCCTTCCCGAGCTGAAGAATGCCGCCCGATGAGGTCAGGATGCTGGTCAGCGCATGGCTGCTGCCCACCGTTGACTTCAACTCGCCGTCGATATACAGCTTGGTGTCCGCCGCCGATATGACGATATCGACATGCTTCCAGTTGGAGCTGCCGGCCGTCTGCGCACTTGCAGGACGTGTGCCGCTGTTGTTGTACCGCTCCACGGTAACGGCAGAGGCGGTGTCGATGACACCCAAATAATGCTCGTTCAGGTATGACTGCGCATTCGTATTCGGAGCAGCGAACAGCGCCCAGCCGCTGCCTCCGTTCGGCTTGCTGTCATAGGAAATTGTCAGCTCGTTCAGTCCGGCCAGCAGCGGCTTGCCGTCGGTCTTCGTAATATTCAGCCAGAAGCTGCTGCTGATATTTGCCGCTTTGCCGTTGCCCTCGAACGAATCAGCATAGCTGGCTGTACCTTGAACCGCAGCCTTCGCCACACCTCCGGTCAGCCCGCTTACGGCATTGTCGAAATTGAAGCTCGCAATCAGATTGTCCCCGGCATCAACCGGCGGCACCTTCACGGTGTAAGATTTGCTGTAGCCGAACCAGGTCATCGTCAGCGTGACGGTTTTGGCGCTTTCTCCCTGTGCCGGGCGCGTCACAGCGCCGGTGGCCGGATTGATCGTATCCGCATCGCTTGAGGTCCAGACGATGTTCGGATCGCTGAGCAGCGCTACATTGCTGCGGACCTCCAGCCCGTCCGCCAGCGTCTGTGATGCAAGCAGATCATTCCACGCAAACAGCCGGATCTCCCCGGCGAAGTAATCCGCCGCCTGCGCATCCAGCGCATCTTTGAATACACGGACATCGCGGTAGTGTGAATCGAGGTTGGAGAAGGTCGCAATCGTACGGTTGAGCCGGAACTGCCCGTTGCCGATTTTATCGGCTCCGATTCCATTCGAAGCGGCCTCCGCCGCCTTGACCCCGTCCACCCACACGGTCAGCTTGCCTGTACCGGCTGTGCCGTCCAGCGCAATCGTATAGTTATGCCACATATCGGCTGCAGGAGCGTCGAAGGAGGCCACCACGGCATCCGTTCCGCCCTGCTTCAGCACAACTGCCGCTTTACCTGTGCTGTAATAGGGCCGCAAGGTGATGTTGTTATTGTTGTCGGCCCCGTAGGACAGAAGGGTGTTAGCCGCGCTCGTCGTCCGCGTCTGGCTCCCGTTCAGCTTAATATCGAGCGAGAAAGAGATTTTATCTCCCGTAATGGCTGCGCCCGGATTCGTGCCGGCAATATGGCCGTTATTGGCATTGCCCGGATTGACGAGCGAAACATACTGCGCGTTCCAGACCGGAGAGCTGCCGCTTAATACCTGTGAAGTGTTCAGCTTGTTCTGATATTGATACGTACTGTTCAATGGATAATACGCCACCGTCACACTGTCCAGCGAGCTTGCATCGAAACTCGCTGCGTGAGCATAAGGAACTGGCGAAAGACCACCGATGAATACGCTTACAATTAATGATGCACGCAGTGTCCTCGTCCAGGCTTGTCTCAGCGTTGACCTCAACCCCATTGCCATTCCCCTTTTCTCTATTAAAGTAAAAGTCATAGAATACCGTCATTCCGCCTCTGCTCCGAATTGCTCCGGACTTGCCCTTTCCATCCCCCCTCTTAAATCACAAGCGCTTACAAAACAATACTGCCTATGGGCATGGTTCTCTCTTTTTGATTGGATTATAAAGGAAGAATGGTGGGATCGGTAAGTGCAACATTCTGCTGCGAGTGAACAAAGCTATCTTTTCGCCTGTATACATATCTTCAAAATTGAACAATTGCAAACAGCCGGACTGTGAACGGCAAAACGGCCCTCCATCAGCGAGATGGAAGACCGTTTACCTAATAAGAAAAATATATTATTTAACTCACTGCCTCACCGAGTATTTTTACAAGACCGCCAAACTCTAATTCCTCAAATTTCTTTGTGGCAGCCTCATGACGCAGATTCCATAGACATTCATTGAGATCACATTCAATTGGCACATCCAGGCGGATTCTAGCCAAATCTCTTGAAAGGTGCAGCATGTCCAGGTTTTCTTCAATTTTCTTCTTGATGCCTGCAGGAAGCATTTCAAGGCATTCGAGACAGCCTTCAACAGATCCGTACTCGCTCAACAGTTTAAGGGCAGTCTTTTCACCTATACCTTTAACCCCTGGGTAATTGTCACTGGTATCCCCCATAAATGCCTTTAAATCTATCACCTGCAGGGGAGTTAGCTGCTTAGCAGTAAACAGAGTCTCTAAATCATACACAGTGTAATTAGAACGTCCCTTATTCATTATTACAACTTTTATCTGTTCAGTGATTAACTGAAGCATGTCATGATCTCCGGTTAAAATAAACACCTCAGTGTCGCCTTGAAATTTTTTTGCCAGCGTGCCAATACAATCATCAGCTTCATACCCGGTTAGGCCAATATTGGGCACACCCATTTCAGACACGACTTCTTTGACTAAGTTGAATTGCGGCAGAAGTTCAAGTGGAGCCTCTGAACGATTTTGTTTGTACTGGCTATAGGTCTCGGTACGAAAAGTACTGCTCCCCATATCCCAGCAGCAAATAACATGTGTCGGGTTGAAATTGTTAATTGCATCAAAAAAGTATTGAATAAATCCATACACCGCATTTGTAGGCAACCCGCTACTAGTTTTACGAATATATCCAGAATAAGAAGTCGCATAAAAAGCCCGGAACAGCAGAGCCATTCCATCGACGATCATTACCCGGCCCGTAGTTTCTGCGCTCATGTGTAACCTCTCCTTGTTTGTTCTTCATTTAGGCTTACTCTTTGATATATACCGCACCAGCGGATGAACTAAAAAATCAGATTTGACTCCAAGCTTCTGCATATTGCTCGTCCTTGAAGCCCACGGTAACCTTCTTGCCGTCAGTGACAATTGGGCGTTTGATCAGCATGCCGCTGCCTGACAGCAAGGCCAACTGCTCATCTTCGCTCAGGCCCGGAAGCTTGTCCTTCAGTCCAAGACTCTTATAGACTTCACCGCTCGTATTAAAAAACTTCTTAAGCTCAAGCCCGCTGTTCGCCACCAGCACGCGCAGCTCCTCTACAGTCGGCGGCTTCTCGGCGATATGCTGCAGCTCCAGCTCATGCCCCGCTTCCTTTAACCATTTCACAGCACTGCGGCAAGTACCGCATTTCGGATATTGATAAACCTTCAGGTGACTCATTGGCTACTCCTTCAGTAAAAGTAATATGCTTTGGCTCAACAACGGCATTTTTGCCGTTGTTGGTGCCCAAAGTGGCGGCGACTCGGGCAAAAACGGCATTTTTGCCGTTGTTGGCGCCCAAAGTGGCGGCGACCCGATTATCAACGGCATTTTTGCCGCTATTGACGCCCAAAATGGCGGCAACCCGATTATCAACGGCATTTTTGCCGTTGTTGACGCCCAAAGTGGCGGCGACTCGGGCAACAACGGCATTTTTGCCGTTGTTGGCGCCCAAAGTGGCGGCGACTCGGGCAACAACGGCATTTTTGCCGTTATCGGCGCCCAAAGTGGCGGCGACTCGGGCAACAACGGCATTTTTGCCGTTGTTGGCGCCCAAAGTGGCGGCTGCTCGGGCAACAGCGGCATTTTTGCCGTTGTTGGCGCTCAAAGTGGCGGCGACTCGGGCAACAGCGGCATTTTTGCCGTTGTTGGCACCTAAAGTGGCGGTGACTCGGGCAGTAACGGCATTTTTGCCGTTATTGACGCTCAAAGTGGCGGCGACTCGATCAGCAGAGGCTAACCTTCTGCTGCCATCCGCCGCAGCTTCTCCTGCAGCCGCGCCATATCCGGCGGCAGCGGAGCGTCGAAGACCAGCTCCGTGCGCAGCACCGGATGCTGGAAGGCCAGCCGCACGGCATGCAGCGCCTGACGCGAAATGGATGCATCCAGCTCCGCAATCCGCTCCAGCTCCACTCGCTCTCCCGCGCCCAGCTCCACGACCCGCTCCAACTCCACTCGCTCGTCCGCGTCCAGCTCCGCAATCCGCTCCAGTTCCGCCCGCTCGTCCGCGTCCAGCTCCGCAATCCGCTCCAGCTCGACTCGCTCTTCCGCGCCCAGCTCCACGATCCGCTCCAGCTCCGCCCGTTCTTCCGCGTCCAGCCCTGCAATCCGCTCCAGCCCAGGCCCCCTGGCCAGCTCCGCCTGGCCGTAGAGCCTGTGGCGGTACATGCCGTCGCCGATCAGCGGGCAGCCGATGGAGCTCATGTGCACCCGGATCTGGTGGGTGCGGCCGCTCTCCAGCTTCAGCTCGACTAGCGCTGCGCCGGGATAGACCTCCTTGACCTCATAGCGGGTCAAGGAGGGATAGCCTTCCGGCGTCACAATCCGCCGGTGCGGCTCCAGCGGGTCGCGGTCGATGGGACCGTCGATATCCCCGCTTGGCGCAGCAGGAACGCCATGCACAAAAGCAGCATAACGCTTGTCCACCGTTCCGGCAATCATCTGCTCGGAAATATGCTGGTGGCTGTAGGGATTCTTCGCAATGACCAGCACGCCGGACGTTTCCTGGTCCAGGCGGTGGACAGGGCGGAAGCGGTATTGTTCTCCTTTTTGCGCCCAGTAATAGACAACTCCATTAGCAAGGGTGTCGGTATAATGCCCATGCGTCGGATGTACAATGATGCCTGCCGCCTTGTTGACAACAAGAAGATGCTCGTCCTCATAGAGAATCTCGAACGGAAGCGGCTGCGGCAAAATGTCCTCCGAGGTTTCCTGCTCCATGCGGATTTCCACAAGATCTCCGGCATGGACCCGGACACTGATGTAGACCCGCTCGCCATTCAGCATGATGCCCTGCTCTGTCATTTTGAGCCGGGACAGCAGCTTGCGCGATACGTCCATCCGCTTCTGCAGAATCGTCTTAAGCAGCCAGCCGTCCTCGGACGGCGGCACTTGATAGGATATAGGTGAATAATAGCTCGTCATATTAATTGCGGAACACCTTTTTACTGCGCACATATTCCACGTCAGCAATCCCAAGGCGCGTATTAGCCGCGCGGGCCAGCGCAAAGAAATAATCCGACAGCCGGTTCAGATAGATTACAGCCTCCGGGTTGATATCCGCACTGCGTCCCAGCGTAACCGCGCGCCGTTCCGCCCGGCGGCAGACGGTGCGGCACACATGCAGCACTGAGGACAACTGGCTTCCCCCCGGCAGAATGAAGCGCTCCAGTACCGGATTCTCCGCCTGCAGCAGATCAATCCAGCCCTCAAGACGTACTGCCATCTCGCTTTTCACCTTATATTTGCTCTCGCTGATCTTCACAAAAGCCAGATCAGAGCCGCAATCGAACAGCTCATGCTGAATCTCCAGAAGCTGCTCCCGGACATCCGCGAACTTCTCATCCTCCATCAGGCTGCGCGCCTGCCCGACAAAGCAGTTCAGCTCGTCGATGGTTCCGTAAGCTTCAACGCGCACATCGTCCTTGCCTACTCTGCCGCCGATAACCGACGTTTCTCCCTTGTCACCCGTACGTGTATAAATCGCCATTTCTTGACCCTCCTGACTTTCAGTCACATAATATTAGTTTAAACGTTCAACTATAAATAAGGCAAACAAAGATCGTCATTTCCGCCATGTAAAAAATAACTATAAAAAGAAACTCCCTTCCTTTAGAGCAAATGAACATTGTATCATAGATCTAATTGAGCATCGTAAAGGAGCAGTCAAATTGAGGATTATTGCTGCAACGGATTCGGACTATGAATATATTAGAAACCATGACCGTCATATCTCAGAACATTTGATTTTATCCAAAATTAGCAGGAACGAGATTTACATTTTCCAAAATGAACGTGAAGTCATTGTAGGCTGGATGCGCTTCGGTTATTTTTGGGACAACACCCCTTTTATGAACATGATTTGGATTGATGAACCCTACCGAAGCAATGGCTTAGGGAAAAGAGCCCTCCTTTTCTGGGAGGATGAAATGAAGATGAGGGGATTTCAATTGGTGATGACATCCACGCAAGCTAATGAAGGCGCCCAGCATTTTTATAGAAAATTGGGTTATCGGGATTCAGGGTGCTTATTGCTCGAAGACGAGCCATTGGAAATCCTTCTAACTAAGAAACTGGAACAATAAGTTCAGCGAAAGACACCGCCGGTCATTGCTTCCTCCGTATCAATAATTGCTGCTGCCTTGTAAAAAGCTTATCACTTCCCGGTTTACGGCCTCCGGCTGTTCATGATTGACGCCATGCCCGGCGTCCGGTATAACTTGATACCGAAAATCTCCATCCTTCAGCAGCCTGATAAAATCCCGCTTATGGTCCAGCTTGTAATCGCCCAGTAAAAAATAGAGCTTATCTCTGATGCGCAGCGCTCTCTCCTTATCATACCGCTGCAGCTTATGGATGAACATGGCCTGCTGATTGTGATTCTTCATTAACAGCACCAGATGGTCGGCCACTTCCGGATACTTCTCTAACATGCGGGAGTTTGGCGAGCTAAGCTTTTGGACAACCTTGAGCAGGTTGCTGCGGGTAGGCAGGAGGATTTCAGGAAACATCATCAGCAGGGTTTGTACCATCGCCTTGAACGGTGCAGTGATCATTCCCCCTTCCATACAGACCACACGCTCAACCCGTTCACTTTCCATCGTTGCGTAATTGTAGGCCATGTATGCCCCATTTGATACACCTGCGATATGGAACCTCCCCAGCTTCAGGCTGTCAGCAATACTGGTTATCCAGTCTACCTGGCTGAACGTCTGTTTGGTGTAATTTTCATTCGGAACACTTTTTCCCGGCCCGCCTAGGGTATCCACCGCAATGCAGTAAAAATGACGGGACAACATCTCCATGTTGAGCAGCCACATGACTGCCGAGTTGTCACCCACCCCGTGAAAGAGCAGCAGAGGCGGATTTGCAGCATTGCCGGCAAAAATACAGTGTGTCGTACCGTATGGAGTGACAATATCCTTCTCTTCAATCTCAGTTTTCCACTGTTCAAGAAGCGAATCGTAAGATTGCAGCACTGCCTCTCTGCCAACCTCACTTTTAAAAATCTTCACCATAGCAGATCCCATCCTTCAAGGTATTTGTCCGGCTAACAGTCCCTCTTCATAAAACGCAGAATCAGCCCGGCTGACGGGAAGGGGGCTTCCTGAGAGGTTTGAATTCTTGCAATACCCAGACCCTGGATAAATGAAAAATAGGCGATAGCGATAAGCAGCGGATCTCCGTCTACAATCTCATGAGCCTGTTGGCCCTCGATAATTAGCGGAACCAGATGTTCAAAAGGCAGCTTGATTTTATCCTGGGCAATGCGCTTCGCTTCCTCCGGTATCGCATCGGTAGTTGAGGTCTGAAGCAAAATCAGCCGCCAATGCTGCATAGCCAGGCTGTCAGACGACAGAAAGGCTTCGGTCAGCCACAATATTTTCTCCCAAGCAGTCCCTTCCAGCTCAGCAGCATACTGAACCGATAATCCCGCCCCCTCTGAGGCAAGCTCGACAACCTTAGTAAAAATCTCCTCCTTGGATTTGAAATAGGTATACACATAACCTTGGCTGAACCCGGCACTTAGGGCGATGTCCTTAATTTTGGTACCGGCAAAACCCTTTTTAGAAAATACTTCTATAGCGTGCGTGATAATCTGGCGGGTCGCATCATCAGGAGCCAATCGCTCAAAACCCTCAATGAACCTCATCTCCAAAAGCTTACTCTGTACGCTCAAGTAGAGTTCCTCCTTTTGAATGAATCTTCATTCATAATAACACTATATGGATTACTATGTAAATAAATGTTATCTCACCAAACAACAACGGCTGCGCCGTCCTAAATCACAAAAAAGGGACCCGAAGGTCCCCACTATGACATTCTCTTCACTAGCATGCTAACCCCTGCGGGAACGTCTCTTCATATACTCATTAATCTTCAAGTCCAGCAGGCTGCTGATTTCAATAACGTTAGCCGAGGTAAAGGAGTTCTCCTGCACAAAAAGCTGCTCCATTTTCCCGCGGAGTACCCGAATTTCATCTTCCAAAGAGAGTCTGCGTGCGTTGACATCACCCTTGGGGGGCCGTTTCCCGCTTCCGGTCAAACATTCCCCACCGTAGGAAGGCAAGTAATAATCGGCGCTGAGCACAATCATCCCTCCTAAATGTATTATTCAGAATAGAAAAGGTCCTTGTAAGTACTATTACAGGTGTTTCTTGTCCTTAGAGTAAAATAATACCATACAGGAGGGCGATCCGCTATAGTCCTATTTGCTTCATTCTCGCGCACTATTCCGTTCGTTCACGTTCGAGCTGTGTGACAAACGCCCCTATCCGCTCAATGGCCTCATTCAGTTGGGACACCGAGGTGGCATAGGAACAGCGCAGATAACCTTCACCGCCAAGACCGAACACACTGCCGGGAACCGCAGCCACCTTGAATTCAAGCAGCAAGCGCTGGGCAAACTGGTCGGAGGTCAGTCCGGTGTGGCGGATGCTCGGAAATGCGTAAAATGCGCCTTGCGGCTCATGGCACTCCAGGCCGGCATCACGCAATCCCTTGACAATGAGACGGCGGCGCTGATTATAGGAGTCGACCATCCGGTCCTTCTCCTCCATGCCGTTGGTCAATGCCTCCAGCGCGGCCACCTGGCCCATCGACGGAGCGCACATGACGGTGTACTGGTGAATCTTCAGCATCGCGGAGATTAAATCCGGGTGTCCGCAAGCATAACCCATCCGCCAGCCGGTCATGGCAAAAGCCTTGGAGAAGCCGCTGACCAGAATCGTCCGGTCTTTCATGCCCGGCAGGGAGGCGAAGCTGACATGGGTGTCTCCGTAGGTCAGCTCGGCATAGATTTCATCGGAGATGACGATAAGATCATGTTTCTCCACTACCTTCGCAATCGGCTCCCAATCCTCACGGCTCATGATCGCGCCTGTCGGATTGCTGGGATAACAAAGAATAAGAACTTTAGAACGCGGGGTAATCTTGGCTTCCAGCCCCTCTGCAGTAAGCTTGAAGTTGTTCTCCCCAAAGGTCTCGATCCCTACAGGAATCCCGCCGCCAATGGCGGTAATCGGCGAGTAGGAAATATAGCACGGCTCTGGGATAAGAATCTCATCTCCCGGCGAGATTAAGGCGCGCAGCGCCAGATCAATCGCTTCACTACCGCCCACCGTGGCGATAATCTCATTAGCCGGATTGTACTCCACTGCGAAGCGGGTGTGCAAATATTCGGCAATGCCTTCCCGCAGCTCCGGCATGCCTGCATTTGAGGTATAGCCGGTGAAGCCTCTTTCCAGCGAATACACGCAGGCTTCCCTCACATGCCAAGGTGTCTTGAAGTCCGGCTCTCCGACCCCCAGGGAAATGATATCCTTGCTGCCTGCCGCCAGATCAAAAAATTTACGGATGCCCGATGGCTGGATCTGCTGGACCAGCGGGGACAAATATGAGCTCATTGGTCTGCCTGTATCTCCGGTGTGCTGACTGTTATTAGTGATCATGTGATTACTTCCTTTACGGAGATATCATAAGACGGTTGTCTTCCTCATGCTCTTCAAAGATGATACCGTCCTGTTTATATTTTTTGAGTGTAAAGTTGGTTTTGGTAGAGAGCACCGAATCAATCGGCGACAGCTTCTCGGAGACAAAATTGGCGACCTCCCGCAGATTGCGGCCCTCTACTTCCACTAACAGGTCATAGGCGCCTGACATCAGATAGACCGATTTCACCTGCGGGTACAGGTATATCCGTTCAGCAATGCCTTCGAAGCCGCGGCCGCGTTCCGGTGTAATCTGCACCTCGATCAGAGCGGTTACCCGTTCATCATCAACCTTATCCCAGTTTACAACTGTCGCATATTTTACAATCACATGGTCTTTTTCCATTTCTTCAATGGCCTGTTTGACATCCTCTTCTTCCG
The DNA here is from genome assembly GCF_056120445.1 of Paenibacillus sp. sgz302115. NCBI lineage: Bacteria > Bacillati > Bacillota > Bacilli > Caryophanales > Paenibacillaceae > Paenibacillus > Paenibacillus sp. sgz302115. The sequence continues at coordinate 71,474 of NZ_JBVYOK010000017.1, read as the reverse complement.
CTCCAAGCAAAGTCGCCATTAGCGCAGTAGAGCTTCGCGCATCCTCCTTGAGCAGTTCCAGCACTTTCCTCTTCAGTTCATTCATTTCCTTCATGCCTTCCCTCCGCGTAAAGAGTTTAATACTAATATGACATGAAAATGGGAGTTCTGCAAACAAAAATCAGACCGGCCGGCAAGTGCAGAACAGCAAAAAACAGAGAGACTGTTAAAGTCCCTCTGCTCCCTTAACCTCGAATATTCCGCCCACATTAAGCTTGCCTCGCTGCACGGGGGTGCAGGATTACATATAATATGGGTTATGTGTGTTCGCTTGATGCGTTGGAACCTGTCCAGCCTGTGCGTAGGCCCCGGCGTTGCCTGTCTTCTGCTGCACGAACTGCTGGCATTTCTGCCGGGTTTGCTCAGCGGACTGAATTTCCTTGTCCAGATCCTGGCGCAGCGCTTTACCCGGAACGGTATACATATTCATTTGGGACATCTTCGTATAAAGCTCACCTTGAAGGCGCAGCGTATCCATCGTCAGGTCCGTGAATACCCGCCGCACCGTTGGACAATTCGACTCTGTTGCGGCCGTAGTATATTCGCGGACGGTCCGCTTCAAATCAGCCAAAATTGTGTTCATTAAATCCTCATCCGACATAAATGCCGATCCACTTTGTGCGTACACGAAAAAACCTCCTAAAATTTTTGTGAGTATTAACCCGCTCCAGAAACATCTGCCTCAGGCTTTGTTAGCAATGCTTCTTTAGCTGATTTTATTGCGGTTGTGTCGGTGCGTATTGCTGGTGCTGATGGAGCAGATGTACCAACGCGTCCATATGATGGGAATGGCTTTGAATATGCTGGATGCAAATCTGGTGTACCGTGGAGTTTTGGGTGGTTCCGGCGGTAGCGGCCAGCTGCTTGAGCAGCAAATCCTCGTTGGAAATGGAGTCCACGATATATTCCAGTTCTTTTCCGCTAAGCGCCTGCATTTGCGTTGATTGCATGTTCTGAATTCCCTCCTTCAAAATGTTCAAGCAGTCCTTAGTATGCCTGAGACCGCAATTCTTTATGTGCCGCCGGGCACAAAGCCAAGAAGTTAAAAAGGCGTTATTCGCGCATGAGAGTCCGCCAGGCTGCCAATAATACGATATCGGAATCTCGCCAAAGGAGAGAGCAGCAGATGAAATTGAACAGCGGGCGGCTGCCCTGGGAAAATACTCTTATAAATCCTCCGGTCTATCCGGCACTAGAGGGGGATGTCCGCTGCGATTGTCTGATCGTAGGTGGGGGTATGGGCGGGGCAATGGCTGCTTACCGGATGTCCTTGAACGGAGCAGATACAGTACTCATTGATAAAAGAGTCATTGGGGGCGGCAGCTCCCATGCCAATACCGGACTGCTGCAGATAGCCAATGACAAATCATTAACCTCCTGTATAAATACGTTCGGGGAAAAGAACGGAGTATTATTCTACAGACTGTGCCAGCAGGGCATCCGAAGAATTCTGGAGCTGCCGGGCAAGCTGAATATTGATCCGCGGATTATTCCCCGCAGCAGCCTGTTATATGCCAGCAGACCTGAGGACGTTCCCGCGCTGCGGCTGGAGCATGATCATCTTGTCGCCCACGGCTTTGATTCGGAATTCTGGGAGCAGGACAAGGTGAGCGCACATTACTCCTTCACCAAGCCGGCTGCACTCTATTCTAAAGGCGATGCGGAAACGAATCCTTACCGGACCGTTCACAGCCTGGCCCAGAAGGCGCACTCGAATGGCGTTCGTGTATACGAACACACCAGGGCGCGGCATTATGAGTACAGTAAGGATGGGGTAGCCTGCATAACGGACAACGGACGGATCTATGCGGGCAATATTATTTTTGCAATGGGCTATGAGACGCAGGAGATGAAAAAGGACCGGGGGGCGTTACTGGTCAACACTTACGCGATAATGACTAAACCCCTGAAAAATCTCCCCAAATGGCACGAACAGAGCCTGATCTGGGAGACGGCCCGCCCCTACTTGTATTTCCGCACCACGCCGGACGGCCGCATCATTGCCGGGGGCAAGGACGAGCAGTTGACCAATCCGCAGCGCCGGGATGTCCGGGTGCTCACTCAGAGCCGGCGGCTGCTTGAGGAGATAGAAGCGCTTTTCCCGGAAACCCGCGGAATTCAAGCCGAATACTCCTGGGGTTCGGTTTTCGGATCAACCAGGGACGGACTGCCTTATATGGGACCGCATCCTGATTTCCCCCACTGCTTCTTCATTGAAGGCTACGGCGGGAACGGCACGGTCTACAGTATGATCGCCGCTGAGCTTTTGGCCGATACCCTTGCCGGTAAATACAGGCCGGAGCTAGAGCTGTTCTCGCTGACGCGTACCTCCAAGCCCTCCCCTTCACCGGACTAAGACGCGCACTCTATATCCATTGCACAAAGGGGATGCCCGTCAAGCCTGATGGCTTTCGGACATCCCCTTTAATTTTGCGTATTACGTGCCTAAATTTCAGACAGCTTATTTTGCTGCTTGTACGAATTCAGCCGATTTAATCCCTGCTTGACGGCCGAAAATAATGATTTCTGCAACAGAGTTGCCGCCGATCCGGTTTTGACCGTGCAAGCCCCCTGTAACTTCACCTGCTGCAAACAATCCTGGAATCACGCTGCCGTCTTTTTTCAGAACTTCAGTGTTAGTGTTGATTTTTACGCCACCCATAGTGTAGTGAACCCCAGGGCCGATTTTAATTGCAGAGTATGGTGCAGCGGACAAGTCATTGTCCATTCCTGTTGTTCTGCCGAATTCGGCATCATTTTTATTCTTAACCGCGCTGTTCCATGTTTCCAATGTCTTTTTCAATTGATCCGCTGGAACGCCGATTTCTTTGGCCAATGCCTCGATAGTATCCGCTGTTTTTACAAAGCCCATTTTTTCATATTGCTGAATCGCTTTGACGCGGGTTTTAACCCCGGAATCAAAGATAAGGTATGCTGATTTTTCTGGAAGCTTATTGATCGCAGCGGTAACATTATCACGGGTATCCATTTCGTTCGTGAAACGTTTGCCTTCACTTGAAACTAGCAGAGCGCCTTCCCCGCGAACCGCTTCCCCGATCAGATAGGATTTCTCCTGCTGTACCGTCGGGTGAACCTGGATCTGATCCATATCGACTGTGTAGCCGCCGACCTTCTCGATCATTTTGATACCGTCGCCTGTGCTGCCAACCTGGTTGGTGGTTACGTACCCCTTCAGATCAGGTCTAACTTGTTCAATCATTTCCTTGTTGGCACCGAAACCGCCGGTTGTTACAACGACAGCAGAAGCTGTAATAGTCTTTTCGTCAGCTTGGTTGAAGAGGACCTTCACGCCGTTAACTTTGCCGCCCTCTTGCGTAATTTCCTTTACATCGGCATTTACAAACAATGGGATGCCTTTATCTTGAACGTTTTTCACCAAACCTTTGACAAGGTATTGGCCCACCGCAGAGCCGTCTTCAGGACGGTGTGTGCGTTTTTCCTTCATTCCGCCTGTAATCGTGATATTGTTCAAGCGAATGCCGATCGAATCCAGCCAATCAATCGCGCTTGCGGAATTGTCAACGAAGAAACGAAGCATCTCTTTGTCGTTGGTGTTATGGCCGCCTTTTAAGGTCTCTTCATAAAATAAATCATTGCTGTCTTCAATCCCTTGCTCTTTCTGGAATTTCGTCTGGGAAGCATTCATCCCCGAGGAAGATTTGGTAGTATTCCCGCCGGCAACCGGCATTTTTTCCAAAATAACCGGATTCAAGCCTTTTGCCTTGGCTTCAAGCGCAGCAGACATACCCGCACCGCCTGCACCGACAATGATGATATCATATTTATCCTTTAATTGATCGTAAGGTGTATAGCTTGCTTCAGATGCTCCCGATACGGCTTCAGCTTTTTCTTTGGTCTCACTGGTCTTACCTTTGTTCTCACTGCTGGCGCTGTTGCTGCTGTTGTTGTTGCCGCATCCTGCGATAACCAGCATGACAGAGAGAATGAGAATAAGAGCAGCGGCTGCTTTCTTTTTCATGTGATGTTGCCCCCTTGTGCATATTTTCACAATTATCATAGCGGTAAAGGGGCTGGCCTTGGAAGCTTACGTAATTAAAAAAATCGTTTAGTAATTAAAGTAAGTGAAGCTTCTGACACCTGCAGTTACTTTTCTGTCCTTCTTTCTCGATTAGTCAGAAGCTAAAATGATCTTATAGGAATATCCAATCAACTATATAATATTTATATATTATTCTTATAAGAAGCCGTGCTATATAATAGATCATAAAGCTAGCCCGCAATGAGAATTAGGGGACATTCTGATCCAAGAAAGGAAACAAGAAGATGGTACAGCAATGGAATATAGGAAGCTATGATACAGCTATGTCGTTTGTGTCTCGTTACGGAGAGTCGCTGCTTGAACTGCTGCAGCCGCAGCAAGGGGAGCGGATTCTCGACTGGGGCTGCGGCACCGGAGACCTGGCCAGCGCCATTGCCGCTAACGGCGCTGACGTAACCGGAATCGACGCATCTGCCGAAATGATCCAAGCCGCACGCACCAAGTATCCCGATCTGACCTTTATTCTCGCGGATGGACAAAGGTACGTTGCGGAGCAGCCTGCCGACGCTGTCTTTAGCAATGCCGCCATTCACTGGCTGCGCGATGCAGACGGAGCTGCCGCCTCCATCGCTGCCAGTCTGCGGAAGGGAGGGCGTTATATCGCCGAATTTGGCGCACACGGCAATATCGCTTCTATCGTTTCAGGATTGCCGCACGCATTTGCCGCCATCGGTGCAAGCGACAAGCTGGAACTGCCATGGTACTTCCCCACAATCGGGCAGTATTCGACCTTGCTGGAACAGCATGGGCTGACCGTAGAACTAGCAGTCTGCTTCGACCGCCCAACGTCACTGGAAGAAGGGGATCTGGCTTTGCAGAAGTGGATCCTTACTTTTGCCAATGGGGTCTTGAGTGTACTGAATGTATCTGAGCGGGAGGCGCTCCTTCAGCATTTGGAGCAGGAGCTGAGACCAACGCTCTTTCAGAAGGGGCGCTGGGTAATGGACTATCGCAGAATTCGAGTAGTTGCTTACAAGCGGTAAGTCAGATCAATGGTCCTCTGCATATTTCACAAAGCTGAACCTCGCATCGCCAAGATCTTGTATGCCTAACCGCATTCTGCAGCAAATTGACCAGGATACGAAAAAACTGCTCGCCGGGGATAGCAACTTGCAGGCTCTCCCCTTCAATTAAGCTCGTGCGAGATATTCTGCAAGAACTCAATCTGGTTGCGCTGATGCTGCCGAATTCGATCCGACATCGACTGGAAGGTGGTAATCATTTCCCCAATCTCGGTTCTGTCCCCCCTGGGGAAAATCTTTCCCCGGTGAATAGGAAGGCTCATATCGCCCAACCGCTTCCTTCAGCCGATTAAGCGGCCGCACCACCCGCGAGACAGCGAGCAAGCCCGATTGCCAGAATAACAACAAAGCTGACGCCAATGGATAGCAATGTCGTTCTCATCAAAGATCCGTACAACGCTCTGAGCGAGGAGAACGGAGAATAGATGAATATTTCATTAGGAAGGCCTGACAGCCTTTCTTTGGCGTATAATATTTTCCGGCCGTGTAAAAGCGCTATTCCCTTACTCCCGGTAGGAGTATATTGCAGCAGCAACGATTTCAGCAACTTCGCCCCGCGTAACAGCTACATTTCTGGCTCCTTTTGTGGATATACCGCGTACAGGCCAGTTTTTTCTCTGGGCTACACTGTACACCGGGTCTGGCCATCCGTTGGCGTAATTGTTTGCTACGCAAGTTACTGGAACGTGTATGGACGCATTCTGGCTCTTGCGCTTATTCCTGTGTATTCCTCGTTTACGTAAGTGCTTCCTTGAGGGTTTGTTTAATCGGCAGGCCTACTTCCGGGGTGGTGTATTCCACAGAGTGACTTTCTCTGGTTCGGAAGCAATGCGCCTCAGGGACTGATTTGCTTGGCGTGCTTTTTCCTAACCTCTGGCTGGGGAATTCTATGCTGCGACTCCTGAACAATGGCGCTCATGGATGCACCGGTACTTGGCGTCGCTGCTTAGATGCAGTGTAGTCAACTCTCTTTTGAGGGTATGGCGTTCGGTGGCCTGAAAGCATGATTACAGGCAAAATGCAATTAAAGTAACTGAATCTTGTTGCTGGTGAGGCGGGATGCTTACGGAGGGTGGTATAGGCAAAGAGCCCGCGTCGGACGCGGGCTTCTGATGCTGGAGTTATTTTGATGTAAGAGATTCGTACAGAGTGCCAAGATGTATCTTCAGTCAACAGGGAGGCAACTCTAGGGTTAGGCGGAGATCTGGAAAGTACTTACAAGGCGCATCAGATAACTTGCAATAAAAGTGCCGGATTCGTTTAATTCATCATACTAGCGGCAATGCGGATGACCTCATCCTTGGTCAACTCCGATTTCTCCTGGCGAACCGTTACATGATAAATGATCTGCGCTTCCGGGTCAGGCCAGATCAGGTTATACATATACCCCATGTCAATCTTCTTGTTGCTGGAGTTTTCGAGATAAATGAGCTGCTTGCCGCCAATCTCAATATTCTCCACCTTTGTCGCTTTGGACCACGACAGGCCTTCTGCCGGTTTATCTTTGTCATCAACACGTGAGGCACTGATTCTCACCTGAACCTTCCCCTTCTTGTACACCAGTGAAGAAAAAAGATAGGCAATGTTCTCCGCCTTCTCCACTCTCCAGGTCAGCCGGAAGTTGTCTCCCAGGTCTCTCTCGCTTCCGCCTTTAAGCTGCTTCTCATCTGGAACCTTTATGAAAGAAGGCTTGATAATCGCCTGGTCCAAGGCATACCCGTCCGGCATATACCCCGGCTGCTTCACTATCGGAGCGTTGTACTTCTCTACACTGGTCTTATAGGCGGCATAGTCCTTGAACGTGATCGGCGGGCGGTACATGCCAAGATTAGGTTCTTCTTTCCGGTCTTCACGTGTGATAACATAGGTGGCATACTCTCCAGGAAGCAGCAGCTTCTCAAGGGTATTGTAGCCCTTTGAATATTTCATCTTGTAGAGTTCTTCCTCTTTGCTCGGCTGTACCTGGGCCGGCAAGGGAATCAAGGCTTCTTTCGCCTTCTCTATCATACCGCCTGATTTCGTCGCCGGAAGCGGCTTATAGGGCAGCACCTTGTACTGAAATTGGGCCCCCTGCCGGAGTTCACCGGAATACTGGATATAGCCACCGCCCAGCAAGACTATTACAAGGAGTGCCGCCACCCAGCCCTGCACGGGAACCCGCAGGATTCGCTTCCGGCTCCGCCCCGTTCCGGCTTCTGTCTCTAGCCTGCGCATAACGTTAGGAGCCCCTCCGTTTGGCGGAAGTGTCTGCAGAGGTGTCTGCTCTTCTGCAACAGGTAAGGTCCCGTCAAGCCCGAGCGCTTTCATTACCGGTTCATGAACATCAACGGGGATGAAATTGGCAGACCGGTCTCCGGCCTTCAGAAACCACTCCTCCGAGGTTAATTCACTCTTGCCCATAGTTGTTTCTCCTTTCTCTCCAACACCTTTTTAAGCTTGTTTTTGGTCCGTTCATATCTTTTGCGTGCGGTAGCCGTACTGACGCCCAGAATTTCGCCGATTTCCGCAAACGATTTATCTTCATAAATACGCAGAATCAACAAATTCCGGTCTTCCACATTCAGCTTCCCCAGGGCGGCCGAGACCGGCTCGCTGAACAGGCCGTTCTCGACCATTTGTTCGGCGCTGTTCACCGCAACCTCCTGCCGGAGCAGCTTGCGCAGCTGAAGCTGAAATTTCTGCCGCCGCAACTGATTCAGACAATGGTGGTAAGCGATCTTATAGAGCCATGATACGAAATCCGCCTGCGGCTTGTATTGCCCGATATTCTGATAGGCCTTAATCAGGACATCCTGCACCGCATCCTCCGCCTCTTCCCTGCTGTTCAGCAGCCGGAAGCAGTAGAAGTATATCCGCTGCTGGTACAGCCTGATTACATCTGAGAACAGGCGGGCATCTCCGGCCTGTATCCTCCTAATCTTCTCTTCCATTGAATCCACGTTGGTCTCCTTTCTTCTATTTCTTCTGTTTCTATAGATATAACACTTGAGCAGCCTCAGGCGTGACATTTATTTCTTCCGGCTGCACAGCAAAAGAGACCAACAGATGAATCCCTGTTGATCTCCCTATCCACGGTTTATAAGCAAATTCAGGAGAGCAAGAGCATGAGACTCCTGCTTATTTCACCCATGTGTTCTCCAAATACACAGGGATGAGTCCAAAGGAATACAAGCTTAATTATTCACAGACTGAATTGGGATAAAGCCGCCGGTATTTGCGTGGATGTGCTTATAGTTTTATAATTGGGACTTACAGAATCGTATTACAAGGAGGACAGAAACTATGGAGAAAAGCAAAAAATATATGCTAGCCGGTGCAGTCCTGACGGCAGCAGGTATTTCTCTAATGACCTATACAGCAAGCCGCTATACTTCATTTAAGAGAGTGGTTTCCAGAATGATCCGTCTGGAAGATATCGCCTCACTTGAAATCACCCGCTTGTCCTCTGTTCCCGGTGAACAAAAGAATATTGTGGTTACTGAGCCGGAGGCTATTAAACAAATATGTGATGATTTCTCTGATGTCCGGTTAAGGAAATTAGCAAGGAATGTAAGCACAGGCGACAAATACAGCTATTATATAACTATCGTACAAGCTGACCGGAAGCAACGTTTCGATATTATTCTGAAGGACAAACATCATATGATTATTTATGATAATGATATGAACAATCCGCATTTACATACTTACAAGATTATGAGTCCATTTTATCCGCAAGCACTGAAACAGGCCTTTGATTGATACCCAGGTCCGGAGACCAGGGCAAACTATAAACCTCAGCACTGATTTATTTTAGGAAAAACAAACAAAGAAACCGCTTGGTCTTATTTAACCCAAGCGGTTCTTCATTTATCCTGTGAGCTCAGCCCTTGGCCGGAAGAATATCCTTGTTGAACTCTACTTCGAACAGATACTCGTCCAGATCCACTTTCATCGCTTCGTTGAAGATGTTGGAGGCAATCATCTTGCAGCCAACCGTTGTAATCAGCACGATCTCTTCGTTCGAAAAATGCTTCTTCAGCCCTTGGTAGATCGACGGGTCAATGTTATTAGCGTTGTTGACCAATCCCCGGCCGTAAGCAATCAGCACATTCTCCACGTCTGTAAACTCAAATTCATCGAAAGCCAAATCCAGATCACGGAGCAGCTTGGCATGATAAGTCGAACAGACCAGGCAATCGTTCTCGGTAGAGATAGCATAACAGTAAAAATATACGGCCCGGCTGCCTATGATCTTCTGCAGCTCGTTGCGCACCGGGTAGAACTCCATCGCCCGGAATGAAGGCATGGAATAGAGCAAGGTCCGGACCATGTTAGTGATGCGGGCATTGCTTTGTATCTTTTCATCATATAAAGCCTTAGCTTCCTGCGACATTTCTTCGTATTGGAGTACTGGAACTATACTCATAATGTAATTCCTCCTTCAGCTTTCTTCAAAATAAGGGATATCAATTTTAGGAATAGCTTGAATCAGGGACTGTGTGTAGGAATGCTGTGGATCTAAAAACACTGCCTGAGTGGAGCCCGACTCCACCACTTCTCCTTGTCTCATCACCATCACCCGCTGAGAGATGCTGTAAATCACTTCAAGTCCATGGGCGATGAATAAATAGGAGATTCCCCGGGTCTGCTGAAGCTCCTTAAGCAAATCCAAAATTTGCGACTGTATGGTCATGTCCAGCGCCGAGGTAGGCTCATCGCAGACAATGATGGCCGGGTCCGCCGCCAATGCGCGGGCGATCCCCACACGCTGACACTGCCCTCCGGATAACTCGCGGGGATAGCTTTGCTTAGCATATCCCGGCAGACCAACATCCTCCAGCAGCTTGTCCACTCGCAGCTCTATTTCCCGCGGAGACAGCTTGAAGTATAACCTCAACGGCTCGGCTAAAATATCCCGAATCTTGAGGCGGGGATTCAGCGACGAAACCGGATCCTGAAAGATATACTGAATGTTCCGCTTCATCGCAAGCGAACGTTTGTCGATGGCATTCAGCCCCTTGCCATCCATGACAATCTCCCCTGCCGTAACCTTGAGCATTCCGGCAATCATTTTGGCCAGCGTGGTCTTCCCGCTGCCGGATTCACCGACAATACCCAGCGTTTCCCCCTTCATCAGGGTAAAGGAGACGTCTTTGACGGCAGTGAAAAGGCCGCCATTTTTCATCCGATAGGTTTTGCTAAGTTGCTTGGCTTCCAATACGGGCTGATTCATTTAGCCGCCTCCCCTTTGAAGTAAATCCGGGGCATGCTGTTCAACAGCTTCCGGGTATAGGGATGCTGCGGATTCGTGAAAATCTGCGCCTTGGTCCCCTGCTCCACCAATACACCTTTGTTCATGACCATTACCCTGTCTGCCATTTCATATACAACTCCCAGATCATGGGTGATGAACAATAGCGTCATACCATATTGCTGCTTGAGCTTACGGAGCAGCTTCAGAATATTCGCCTGAACAGTAACGTCCAGTGCAGTCGTCGGCTCGTCCGCGAGCAGCAGCTGCGGCTTGGACGACAAGGCCATGGCGATCATGACACGCTGCCTCATCCCGCCCGACAGCTGGAACGGGTACTGTTTGACCACTTCATCTACATTGCGGATTTCCACCTGATGCAGCAGCAGCTTGGCCTCCGCCAGTGCCGCCTTCCGGCTCAGCTTCGGGGAAGCATGCAGCCTGATCACGTCAATCATCTGCGTGCCGATCGTGTAAACCGGATTAAGCGCACTGAGTGCATCCTGAAAGATCATTGCCATCTGCCGCCCGCGAATAGCATCCATCTCCTTCTCGCTCAGGGTCAGCAGGTCCTTGCCCTGGAACAGAATCTGTCCGCTCCGGTACGAGGCGGTAGATTCCGGCAGCAGCTGCATGATGGATTTGGCGGCTACGCTTTTCCCGCTGCCGGATTCACCTACGAGACAGACGGTTTCTCCGGCAGGAATTTCAAAAGATAACCCGGAGAAAACGATGGTGTCGCTTTTGCTGGTATTGAAGCCTACAGTCAGATTGTTCACTTCAATTAATGGATTTGTACTCATAGGCTTGGCTCCTTGAACAGAGGGACTAACGGAAGCTCTGTCCCCATCTCTCCCAGCAGACGGTTCAGAGCAGCATCCGCCAGCGCCAGATCGAAGATAGACAGACCGAACGCATTGAACATCAGCTTCTGTCCCGCATTCTGCAGTGGCGGCGTCCCGTGAAGAATATAATTCTCCAGCAGCTGAACCTTGTCTCCCACCGCCGGCTGTTCTCTGGCCAACTGGAACAAGGATTGGCTGCTGGTGAGGATGCCTCCCTGATAATCGTCACAGATAATCGCATCGAAGGCATTCACCGCATCGGCGGCTATATCCGCTCTTCCAATATGCAAATATAAGTGCCCCTTAACAAAGTGGGAGGGGGTCAGATAAGGACTGCCTGTCGAGGTAGCAGCAAGGACAATCCGGGCGAAATCCAGTGTTTGCGGCAGCTCACGGTGGACCTGCCAGACAAACTGGCGGTCCGCTGACAGCCTGCCCATTTCTTCTTGGAATTGCTTGGCATGGCTGTAGTTGCGGCTCCAGACATGCACCTCTCTCAGATTCTGCAGATAAGGCAGCAGACCCAAGAACTGATGGCGGGCCTGAAAGCCTGTTCCGCAGATTAGGAGCGAGTCTGCTGCCGGGTCGGCTAAATATTTCACTGCCGTGGCCGACACCGCCGCAGTCCGCAGTCCGCTGATCAGCTCGCCTTCGACAAGCGCTTTGGGCACCCCGGTTAATAGATCATTAAGCACAATCACAGGATGGGTATAGGATTGACCAGCCGCTGACGGGGGCACGTGCGAAGACCACTTGATCCCGGCCACCTGCGCCTCTTTGAGGTAAGCGGGCAGAGAGTAAAAAGCACCCGCTTCCGGCTGCGCTGGAAGCATCGCAATTTCCTGCGCGCCTGCGGCTGTTCCAGCCGCTTTTTGCCTAAAGATGTGTTCGATAATCGGCTGGGCCACCCTGATGTCGGCAATACCGCTTCTCTTGATGTGTTCACGCGATAAGATATACAATTCGAAACTCACTCCTATCCCTGGCCGGAAAAGCTTACTGCGCTTTCTCTCTCAACCAGTCACTGAGCAGATTAACGGTCAGAATGACAAAAGCGATCACGAGCCCTGGCAGCGTGGACAGCCACCAGGCCGTGCTGATGTAGTTCCTGCCGTCATTGATCATTCCTCCCCATGATGGGGTAGACACATCTATCCCCAGCCCCAAAAAGCTTAACGATGCCGCGAGCAGAATCATACGTGACATCTGCAGTGCTACCTGAGTCGCAATTGTATAGAAGGTGTTGGGAAAAATATGTCTTCTCATCACCGCAACATCCGATACCCCCATCGCCTGTGCCGCCTGCACATACTCCAGCTCCCGCAGAGACAGAACCTGGCTCCGCACGACACGGGCAAAGGTCACCCAGCCTGTAATAGACAATACAATGACAATGTTCGTCAAGCCGGAGCCGAGCACCGCAACCATTACGATAGCTAGCAGCATGCTGGGAATAGACATCTGAATATCCGCCAGCCGCATCATAATGGCATCGATTTTACCGCCGTAATAACCTGAGATAATTCCGATAATACTGCCGAACACGCCCGAGATCGCCACCGCCAAAATGCTCATCCACAGGGATAATCTCCCCCCATACAGCAGGCGGCTGAACACATCTCTGCCTAATTGGTCCGTCCCGAGCAGACTGATGCCCGAATGGGAATTGAATGCGCTGAACGGTGCAATGAAGATATCCTGCAACGACTGTTTGTATGGATCAAAGGGAGCAAATAAGGGGGCGAACATCGTCAGAATGAAAATCACACTCAGCGACAGAATGCTGACGACGCCTTTGGTGTTGCCCCTAAGCAGAGATTTATTGTTCATGGTGGTTCCTCTCTTCATTATTGCACTTTGATTCTGGGGTCAATCCGAAGATAGATTAGGTCCGTGATAAAGTTGATAAAAATGTAAATAATACTAATGATCAGAATGCTGGCCTGCACCAGCGGAAAATCACGGTTGCTGACACCCTGGATAATGAGCTGCCCGACTCCGGGCCAGGAGAATATCGTCTCCGTGACCACCGCTCCGGCAATCATCACCCCAAATTCCAGACTGATTACCGTAATAACCGGGAGAAAGGCATTTTTCAGCCCCCGCTGCAGCACACGCCGCCGCTTCGAGAAGCCCTGTGCCTTGCTGGTTGTCATGTAGCTCTGGTCAATGACCTCGATCAAAGAGGCACGCATCGTGCGTGCGATCGGCGCAATAGGATACGCCGCCAGAGTAAGGGCGGGAAGAATCAGTGATTCCAGCCCCTGGTTGCCGGAGGTCGGCAGAAGATGCAGGTTAACGGCGAAAATCAGAATGAGCACAATCCCAACCCAAAAACCAGGAAGGGATTGTATAAGAAATACGCCGCCGCTCAGCACATGATCGATGAAGCTGTTTTTTTTGTAAGCGGACAAAATACCTGCGGAAAGACCTAACACTACAGCAATCAGGATAGCCGATACAGCCAAATCAATTGTAGCAGGCATCCGGCCAAGCACCAGTGACAGAGCCGAGTCCTTGTAATACAAAGAGTTGCCCAAGTCTCCCGTCACCAGATTCTTGAGATAATCAATATACTGCAGCCATACGGGCTGGTTGAAGCCCAGGTTCTCCCGCAGAGCCGCCACCTGATCTTCACTGGCTTCAGGCGGCAGCATCAATCTGGCGGGATCACCGGACAGGCGGATAATAAAGAATACGATGGTCGCTGCCCCCAGCACAGCCAGCAGCGACTGCAAAAAGCGCTTGAACACATACCGTTTCAATCTAAACCCACTCCATTTCCGGCCTTAATGTCATCGCCGACCGAGCACGCATCATTATTTGCTTGCAGCGGTGATTGTGCTTACCGGAATCGATCCATCCACGCGTCCATTCCAATTCAGCTTGTTGGATACACCGTAGTACTGGTTTTCCTGGTACAGGAAAATACGCGGCGCATCCTGTATTACCTTTTCCTGAATTTCTTTATACAGGGCACTGCGGCGGGCTTCGTCTGTAGTGGATCTGGCTTCATCCAGCTTGGCATCTACATCCGGGTTGGCATAGGTCGAATAGGATTCTCCTGAACGCAGAATCGCATAGATTGCCGCATCGGCATCCAGCGTGTTCGTGCTGCTCCAACCCAGAACATACATCGGAGACTGCTTGCCGGAAGGCACCAAAGTACGGTAGACCGAGCTCTCGATATTGTTGACGGTAATGTTGACCCCAACCGCCTTCAACTGCTCAGCGATAACCTGGGCCACGTCAGTGTTCTTGATGTACCAGCCCACAGTATCCAGCGTAGAGGAAAATCCATTCGGATAGCCCGCTTCAGCCAGCAGCGCTTTAGCCTTCTCCGGGTTGTATTCATAAGCGTCGAACTCTCCGGCATAACCAAAATCCTTAGGCCCGATCAGACTGTTCGTCTCCACTGCCGCACCCTGCAGCACGTTATCAACAATAGACTTCACATCAATGGCATAGTTGAGTGCTTGTCTGACTTTTGGATCGTTGAACGGTTTTTCCGCTGTTTTCAAGCCAACATAGACGGTGTTGCCCGCTCTTTCCACAGTGGACAGCTTCGCGGTCGCCGAGGAAGTCACCTTCTCACGGTCTTCGGGAGAAACAGCGGTAATGATGTCCACTTCACCGTTGAGCAGTGCGCTTACACGGGTAGACGCCTCAGGAATGGAACGGAAGGTCACTTTCTTGACCTCTGGCGCTCCTCCCCAGTAATTCGGGTTAGCTTCCAGTTGTACGCTGCTGCCTTTGTCCCAGCTAACGAATTGATAAGGACCGGTTCCAACCGGCTTCTGGGCGAACTGCTCCTGTCCTACCTCTTCAGCATACTTAGGCGGTACAATTTCGGTAGGGTAGCGGTTGAAGCGCGTCGGAACCAGCGGATCCGGTTTTTTGGTAATAACATGTACGGTATATTCATCAATCACCTTAACCTCTTGAATGGTCGAAATGTAGCTGGCTGTAGGTGCATTGTTATCAGGGTTCAGCACCCGGTCGATGGAATATTTCACCGCATCAGCGTTGAACGGTTCATCATTTGTGAATTTCACGCCTTGGCGAAGCTTGAATTCCCAAGTCGTATCGTTTATCTGGCTCCAGCTCTCTGCCAGGCCAGGCACCAGCTTCTCATTCTCATCGCGCTTGACCAGCGTGTCGAAGATATTGTCAACCACCTGGGCGTTCTCAGTCAGAAAACCCGGGTCAAGCCCGTTAATGTCAAATGCGCGGGCAATGGTAATCTCCAGCGGCCCTTCAGCAGCGGTGTTCTTTGAAGTTCCGGTCGTGGAGCAGCCGGCAATCAGCAACGTCAGCACCATCAGAATAGCAAGCAGTTTCGTCTTGTTCATTGTAGATCCCCCTGTTGTACATAATTTTGTCTATTCTATAATTCCAAGCATTACTGCATAGCCCTTGTCGTTCACCAGCGCTGCGGAATGAATGGATAGAATAATTGCCTTGTCTACCGGACAGATGAGCCTCTGCATCTTGTAATCCGGATATGATACCACCTCAATTAACGTGTCCCCCCGGCGTACAATACTGCCCGCCTGGGTATGGCTTTGCTGCACCCCAAACAGCTCGAACCTCAATTCCCTGATTTCTGAGATGGAAAAGGGCGCATTGTCCGCCAATTGCTCCGGCTGAATCTCTTCTTGCATCCCCAGCCGGTTAAGTATGGTATGAATCGACTTCTCATGCCGGTTCACATCCACCTCACGCCAGGTAATTCCACCGCCGCTCTCCAGCAATACAGCCGGAATTCCTGCGCGGCACACCTCATTAATCAACATGCCCTTGGATTGAAAATCGCATGTGTACACCGCTGCAAGATCCACACCCGCCAGAATATCAAGCGCAGCCTTGTAGGCCTGTGGATGGTCGGCGGCAACCATGGCAAACGGACAGACATCCAAAAACTTCCCGCCCCCATGCAGATCAATCATGAAATCGGCGGAGGAGGTAATCCGCTGCGCCAGCCAGGCCCCATAACGGTAGGAATATGTATCCTGCCTATCGTGACCGAACACCCGGTTCAGATTCACGTTGTCGATAGGACTCCCATTCGTGCCTGCTTGATAGGCACCGGCATTCACGATGGGACATATGACGATACTACCGGATAGACTATCAAGCGGAAGCTTCTCAATCATACGTAAACAAGTCAAAATGCCGTCATATTCGTCACCATGCAGCGCGGCCTGAATCCATAAGGTTGGACCCTTCCTGGCACCCTTCAGCAGGATAAATACAACAGAATTCCCCTCAAAGTGTTCTTCTACCCTGGACACCGACTGTTCCGGCTGAAGGGAGAATGCTTCTTGCAGGGTTGAATAGTGCAAATTGGATGACAGTCTGGTCATGCCCCCTTCCCCTTATCTTTATAGATTGAAAATACTATTTCCGACTTTTCCAGTCGGTTTTCCAATGATTTTATCAGTATTTGTAGAAACTTGTCAACGGTTTGTGGCAACTCAAAAAAAAGAAGGACCCGCAGGTCCCTCGCAAACTTCCATTCAAATATATTTAGTGATCAGCTCATGCCCGGCAGGAGTAACCGTGTACATGTACACCGGTCTGCCCACCGCCCCATAGCTGATCTCCATCTCCAGCACGCCGGCCTCCGTGAGAAAAGCCAAATATTTGCGCACGGATATCCGCGAAATCGGGGCATTCGAAGTGATCTCCTCGGTGGAAAACACCTGCTTCTCCAGCTCCCGTATCGTGTTCCATATGCTCTCCAGCGTTCCTTCGGTAAGGCCCTTGGGCAGCGTTCCGGTCTTATCCTCCTCCGTCCCCAGAGAATGCCGCAGCAGCTTGTCGAGCTGCTCCTGGCTCAGATGCTCCCTATGCTTCATCAGAGCGAAATCCTCACGGTATGCCGACAATGCCGCCTGAAAACGTGCGAACTCGAAGGGCTTGATCAAATAATCGACAGCCCCGTACTGCAGCGCTTTACGAATGCTTCCATTGTCGCTGGCTGCAGAAATCACGATAATGTCAACCATACTTCCCTGCTCCCGCAAGGATGAGAGCAGCTGAAGCCCACTGGTGTGCGGCATATAAATATCAAGCAAAATCAGGTCCACTTCAAGCTCGGCAAGCATCCGCGCGGCCTCGTCTCCCGAAGCTGCCCAGCCCGCAAACTCGAAGCCCTGGACCTGCTCCAGATAATGACGGTTGAGCTTCGCCACCATCGGATCATCTTCAACAATCAGCACCTTAATGTTCATTCATCACATCACCCTTTACAGCATACGGCACATCGGCCAGGAACGTCGTTCCCGGCATACCGCCGTCTATAATCCGCAGCTCGCCCTGCAGCTTGTCCACACTTTTGCGGACCAGGTACAGGCCGATTCCCCTCTTTTCTCCCTTGGTGGAGAAGCCTTGAACAAATACCTGCTCCCGCAGCGCTTCCGGAATTCCCGGTCCGCTGTCTCCCACGATGCAGTGCAGGCGGCCACGGTCATAATGAAAAGCAAGCTCAATTTCCTTGACGCTCCGCCCTTCTAGCACTTCCATCGCATTGTCGAGCAGGTTGCCGGCAATCGTGATCAGCTCATGAATGCTTTGCGGGTCCGCCGACTCCGGCAGGTAGCTGTCCTCCGTCAGCTGCAGCTCAATTCCCGCTTCACGGGCCCGGCTGAGCTTTCCCAAAAGAAATCCGGCCATTACCGGGTCCTTGATCTGCCTCGTAATCGAGCCGATCTCCTTCTGGTAGTTGCTGACCGTTCCCGAAATGTACTGCTGCAGCTCACCGTACAAGCCCATGTGCGTCATGCCCATAATGACATGCAGCTTATTCATGAATTCATGCGCCCCTGCCCGCAGGGCATCGGCGTATACGGAAATACCGGACAGCCGTTCCGCCAGCACGGCAAGCTCGGTCTTGTCACGGAACGTGGCGATAGCGCCGGCAATCTGGCCGCCCACCCGAATCGGAAGACTGTTCACCAGAAGCGCAATGCCGCCAAGCTCAACATCCTGATCCTGCTTCACTTCACCGGTTGTCAGCACAAGCTCAAGCCGGAGCTCCGGCCAGTAGTCGGCGATATGCCGGTTCATTGCACCCCCGGTGATGCCCGACCCTCTCAGAAGCCGTTCGGCTTCCACATTGATCATTGTAATCCGCGCCTCATGATCTATCGCAATAATGCCCTCTCGCGTGGACTGCAGCATGGCACTGCGTTCCTCCAGCAGCTTGGAAATATCCGAAGGCTCCATGCCGAACATCATGTCTTTGATTTTCCTCGCCAGAACGACAGCTCCCCCGGCTCCCAGCAGAGCGCCGGACAGCAGAATGGCAATAATCGTCCATTCGTTTTGTCTGACCAGGCGGTGAACCCGGTCCAGCGAAAGACCGACCACAACTACCCCAAGCTGATATCCCTGACCGCTGTATACAGGCACAAAGGCGCGCAGCGACTTGCCGAGCAGTCCCTCGCCTTCAGAAATGCTCTCTTCACCATGCAGCGCCTCCTTCTGGCCTCCACCGACAAAGGGCTTGCCAATCTTCGAAGCATCGGGATGCGAATAGCGGATACTGTTCATATCAATTACAACTACAAACATAATATCATTGCGGCGGGTGATTTTGGAGGTATAGGCCTGAATCTCCTTATTGCGCCCTTCCCTGAGTCCGTCTGACACAAGCGGCATCAATGCAATCGTGCGGGCTATTGTAATCGCCTTGTCCTCCAGGGCATGCCTGGTCTGCGGAATAATCTGATTCCGGAAAATAAAGTATAAAACCAGCAGCACCACCAGCACCACGGTGGATACCATCATTGTAACCCTTGTCCTAAGGCCGTATTTTTCTTTCTTCGCCAATCGAAAGTATCCCCCTATTCCGTACACGCTTCAAGATGGATTCCATTTACGGCTTCGCTTCAGCAAACGGCGCAGAACCAGCCAGCTCCCCAGTGGAGCCGTTCCCAGCAGCAGCATCAGCAGTGTGATAACCTGCGTCGAGCTGGTCACGGACAGCACAGCGATGAACACGAACATTCCCAGCAGCCGCCCGCTCATCAAGCTAAGCTCACGCAGAACCACAAGCTCCACCCGTTTGCCTGCGCTTTCTGCCGACAAGCCCATCAAATCGAAGCTGGTCGAAGTCATTGGCAGCATGTAGAGCGGAAGGCAAAGCGAGGTTCCAATGCCCATAATCAGCAATGTACCATAGCTGAGCTTCCATAGCAGCGGTACAATGACGGCCACCAGCAGCAGACCACCGGCCAGCATTCCCGTCAACCGGTATTTAGGCTTGAACCATTTTCCCGCAGCATAGTAGCTGACCAGTGACACAGCCGAAGTAATAAACGCAAATTGTCCGAGCTTGCTCTCCTCTTTGGCCGCAATGTATACCAGAAGTCCGATCAGGAACGAAAACACGCCCTCCCGGAGACCCTGAAACAGCAGTGCCCCCGATGCAAATCTCCACGGACTTCCCGCACGGGACAGCTCTTTCCATGGCTCAAGCCACAGATAAGTTCCCTCGCTCTTGCGTTTCTTCAGCAGAAAGCTAAGCGCCGCTGCCACACTGTAAATGCAGAGCGAGATAATAAATACCACCCGGTAGCCCCGCTCCCCCGGCCACAGAGAAATAAGCCAGCCGGAAACCCACGGCCCGATGATGCCGGTACAAGAGCTCAGCAGCCCCATCCAGCCATTAAAAAAATCGCGGTTCTCCGCTTCGGTAATTTCAAAAAACACAATATTGAACGCCAGCCAATAAAAGCCGATCGCAAGCCCCAGAGTCAATCCCAGTGGCCAGATATAATGGACGGAGTTCCCGCCTAAGCGCAGCACTAGTAAATAAAAAAAGCCCGAAACGGCAATTCCCAGCCGCAGGGCATTCATCTTATTATGTTCCTTCACCCATTTACCGCCCAGCCAAAAGCTTAGGCCGAGAGCTACTTGCTGGGCAACCGCAAACCAGCCGATCATGGCAAAATTCTGGCGGCTCTTCCACAAATACACGTTCAGAAAAGTACCTGCCAGCATGCTTGCCAGCATATACAGTCCGCCCACAGCAAGCAGCAGAACGGCCTGATTCCGCAATAAATTTTTCATGTGTAACCCTCCTGCCTCCTGAACAATTCTTGCTTTAACATGTCCAGAAAAAAGGGAAACCATGAATCAGCCTTTACTTGGCGCCAGTGCTCAGGTTGCGTACAAGCTGAATGCGGTCTTCCTGCGCCAGACTGTGCTGCACATGGAAGCACGAAGGGCAGACGAAGACATTGAGCGCAAACGGCGGCTTCAGCACAGGTCCGCCCAGTGCTTCCGGCGAAGAAGGCTCGAAGCCGGTTACCTGCTGCTTGCCTGACAACAGCATAAGCTCATGGCACTGCGGGCATTCCGGCGCCTCTAACTGAGCTGCCAGAATTGCCGCTACACTTTTCTCATAACGCTTCAAATCATAATCGTCGCCGAACTGGACCAGTGTATTAAAGATCGGAACCACACTGTCCTTATCGTCGTCATCCCATAGATTATCGTCACTTACAACCTCATTGTCCGTCTCGCCAGCCACTTCCGGCTCGTCCTCATCCTCCAGGTCATCAATACCCAGCGTAACCGTACGGTATCCGCTAAGCTCATTGTTGCAGTGGGGACAGATATCCTCCGGGCCGAACTCCTCGTCCCATACAATCTCCGTATGACACCAAGGGCAAACTGTTGTTTCCATCTGAAATATCTCCTTCTTACCTCACATTTGAATTCAGTTGATCATTAGATAAAGAATGCCTGCGGCTAAAAAAGCAAGGGCAGAAAAGAAGAGCACCCGAACCAAAATCTTCATATCGTTCTACCCCCGCTTTAGAAAATAGCAGCACCAATCACATAGGACAGGGATATGGAGATCAGCATGGCAGTCAAGCCAACAGCCCTGTTGTCCGCAGCAATTTCATCATCAATGGAGAACACCGGGGTCAGAAACTCGAATAGGAAATAGGCCAAAATCAGCAGCAGAAATCCGACAACCGCCCATTTCATCGTGTCGTAGATCGACGCTCCCGAATCAATGCTGAAGCGCAGAATGTTGCAGATGCCGAAGATTTTGCCGCCGGTCGCCATAGCTACCGCCACATTTCCTTTACGGATTTCTTCCCAGCAATTATATTTGGTCACCATCTCAAAGAAGGACAGAAACACCACCAGGCCAAGTATCGCCACAGCGAAGTAGCCAAGCAGCGCACCCAGCGGATGATCCAGCAAAAGATCAATATTTTCTTGCATGCTCCCCCTCTTTCTGCCGGACTCCAGCCGCTATTGCAGTTCAGCCACGGTTACGCCCGCGCCGCCTTCATTATAATTCCCGAGCCGGTAGCTCTTGACATGCTTATGCTTGCGCAGGTATTCCTGAATGCCTGTGCGCAGCACCCCGGTTCCCTTGCCGTGAATAATCGAAATTTGTCCCAGATTGCCCAGGAAGGCCTCGTCAATAAAGCGGTCTGTCTCCATAATCGCCTCTTCCAGATTCGCGCCCCGCAGGTCCAGCTCACTGCGGATGTTCTCATCGCGGGTACGCTTAACCGTCGTTGCACGGCGAAGCGCCGGCGGCGGGGTATCGGGGGCTGAGGCCAGAAATTCCAAGTCCTCAAGATTAACCTTCATCTTCATAATGCCGAACTGAACAATGGCTTCCTTAGGACCGCTTAGCTCCACGACAAAGCCCTTTTGATTCACATTCTGCACTTTTACCTCATCACCGGGCTGAATCTTCCGCGGTGCCTTAACGCTGCTGCGGGAGGCCGTCTTCTTGCGCGGCGCCGGTTCCGCTTCATCAAGGCGGCGGCGGGCTTCAATCAGCTTGTGCTCCTTGACCGAAGCCCCTTCCTCCATCGCCAGGCGGCGCAAATCGCTGATAATTGTCTCAGCTTCCTTACGCGCTTTGTCGAGGATGGCACTGGCATCCTTCTCCGCCTTCTCCAGCCGCTTGTCGCGCTGGCTCTCCAGCTTCTCCAGCTCCTGCTGCTGCCGCTTGCGGAATTCCTCCGCTTCACGGCGGATCACCTCGGCGCGTTCACGTTCGTTCTCCGCTCCAAGACGGTTCTCTTCCAGGGAGGCAATCATATGCTCCACGCGCAGGTCTTCTTCTTTGACCTCGCCGCGGGCATGCTCCAGAATGGCGTTCGGCAGACCGAGACGTTCGGCAATTGCGAATGCGTTGCTTCGTCCGGGCACACCAATAAGCAGACGGTAGGTGGGGCTAAGACTCTGCACATCAAATTCCATACTGGCATTGATAACGCCCTTGCGTTCGTAAGCATAAGCTTTCAGCTCGCTGTAGTGCGTGGTTGCCACCATCCGGCACTCGGTCCGGTGAATATGCTCAAGTATGGCAATCGCCAGAGCCGAGCCTTCGGCCGGGTCGGTTCCCGCGCCTACCTCATCCAGAAGAATCAGGCTCTTCGGAGTCATTCTCCGCAGGATGGAGATAATATTGGTCATATGGCTGGAGAAGGTACTGAGGCTCTGCTCAATGCTCTGCTCGTCGCCAATGTCAGCATAAATCGCATCGAACACGCACATCTGGCTGCCTTCCTCAGCCGGGATAAACAATCCCGACATCGACATCAGGCTGAGAAGACCAATCGTCTTCAGCGTAACGGTCTTACCTCCTGTATTCGGTCCGGTCACGATGATAGAGCTGTACTGATTGCCTAGCTCCACATCAAGCGGAACGACCTGCTCCGCAGGGATTAGCGGATGCCGCCCCTTGCGCAGCTTGAGATAACCACGGTCATTCATCCGCGGCTGAATCGCCTTCATGTCGCGGGCCAGCCGCGCTTTGGCGAAGATGAAATCAAGCTCGCCCAGAATATCCACGTCATAGGCCATTTCCTCGGCAATATCGCCGACAAGCGCCGTCAGACGGTGCAGGATAATCTCAATCTCGCGCTCCTCGCGCAGCCGTGTCTCACGCAGCTTGTTGTTCATCGCCACAATGGATTCCGGCTCAATGAACAGCGTCGCCCCGGAGCCGGACTGGTCATGCACAATCCCGCCGAAATGGGCGCGGTATTCTGCCTTAACCGGAATAACAAACCGGTCGCCGCGAATCGTCACAAGCTGGTCCTGCAGCATTTTGGCTACAGAGGAAGAACGGATCATGGAATCCAGCTTCTCGCGGATTCGGGCCTCGCCTCCGCGCAGCTCACGGCGGATTGTGGCAAGCTCAGGGCTTGCTGTGTCCAGCACCTCTGCATTCTCATCGATGCAGGCACGGATGGCATCCTCCACATGCTTCTGCTCCGACAGCAGATCGCTCTGTGCGAACAGGAACGGGATCGGCTCATCCTCATGCATCGCTGCGAGGAAACGCTTGACTCTTCGCGCCCCGCCGATGGTGTTGCCCACGGAGAGCAGCTCGCCTGTGTTCAGCATCCCGCCAATGGAAGCACGCTTCAACGCCATCTTGATATCCGTCACGCCGCCGAAGGAAGGGATTCCCTTCAGCCGGTCAACATTTGCCGCTTCGTCAGTAGCCTGCAGCAGCAGCTTTACGCCTTCAAAATCGCCAGAGGGTCTGAGGGCTTCCGCAAGCACTCGTCCCATTGGGGTCTGCGTATATTGCATCAATTTATTTAAAATCTTGCGATATTCAAGCGTATGCAAAATTTTGTCGTCCAATTACAGTCACAGCTCCCTTCATAGATGGTTCCATTATACCTAATTCAGCCCATTTTCGCTATTTGGGTATGTTTCAGGCATAGAAAAAAGGATTCGGGTCACAATAAGAACTGCACATATCCTTACGCACACGCCAAAGGAGGTTAGACTAAAGTGAGATTTTTAGGTCATGTGGTCCGTTTTGTGGTTGCAGCGATTGTTCTGCTTGTTGTCGGCTGGATTGTCCCGCAGTTCTCGATTGGCGGCTTCTGGAGCGCTCTTATTCTGGCTCTGGTTATCGCGCTGGTCGGATGGGTCGTTGAAGGTATCTTTGGCAAAAAAGTAACGCCCTTCGGCCGCGGCATCGTCGGTTTTCTAGTCAGTGCGCTGGTCATCTGGATCGCCCAGTTCATCGTGAGCGGTGTCAGTGTCTCCATCCTGGGAGCCCTGCTGGCAGCTCTGGTCATTGGGATTATCGACCTGTTCCTGCCGGTATCCACTCCGTTTGAAGCAGCAAAATAATTCACTGCGGTTGCAGACACGAAACCCCCTACTCCGAATTATAGCGGAAACAGGGGGTTTATTGTATTTACTTATGCAAATGAACGGATATTATCATCTCCGAACGTGGTGGAAGCAGTCACTACGGTGTTTTTTCCGCTCCGCTTGGCGGTGTACAGCGCGTGGTCCGTTTTGCGGAACAGCATTTCCTTGCCGTAGCCGTGCTGGTAATCGCATAACCCGATGCTTACCGTAATGGGCTTGCCGCCGGCATAGGGATGCTCCATGGCTGAAATGGACAGCCGAAGCTGTTCAGCAGCCGAGTAAGCCTCATGAAAGCTTTTATCCGTAAAAATAACCGCGAATTCTTCCCCGCCATACCTGGCCGCAAAATCATTCAGACCAATCATGCCTCCAACCTTGGCTGCAACCTCCTTCAGCACCAGGTCACCTACCCAATGGCCGTACGTATCATTTACACGCTTGAAATTATCAATATCGAACAGCGCCAGCTGCAGCCGCAGGCCATTGCTCTCACATTGCTCTAGCAGCGAATCCAAATATTCATGAAAGGTCTTGTGGTTATACAGCCCGGTCAGCGCATCAATCTTCAGCAGCTTGTCGGAAATCGCCCGCTCAACCATAAGCTCCTGCTCCGATTTGGTGAGCTGCTCCAAATGCTCGCGAACTTCACGGCCCCGTGTAATTACTGCCCGCGCCATAACAACAAAGACAACAAATACGCACTCGACCATCAAAAACTCCAGCAGCGGCTTGTTCAGCAGCATCCGTTCCAGACCGAAATAAATTCCGCCGTAGAACACCAGACTGAAGGCGCCAAGGTAGCCCAGCAGCCTCTGGTCATAATAGATAAGTGAAATCATAATCGGCATCATAAGAGTCATCTGGGCACCGTCAACAAACGGCTCCAGCACAAAATACATCAGGTAAGAAACAATAAACCCGCTGACTACAACGGCCTGCTTATGATATTGACTGGTGGAACGCAGCCACATTTCGGCTGTCGTCATCGCAACTACAATCATGATGTTACAGCCAATAAACAAGTGTCCTTTGCTGGGAATAAGGCTGGCCTTGGCTTCAGGAGAATGATCCGACAGGACGAAAAGAAGCTGGGCCGCCAGCATAAAAAAAACGATGATCCAGTAACCAGTCAATATTTTACGGTGCCATTTATCCGAATTCAGCGAGTCATTTGTTATAATAATGCGGATCCCCTACTTCTCAACCGATAATATAATAGTACTAATTATAATGAATTTTAATGTTTTTTGCATCATATTTTTGCAATTTTCGACAAAGTTTGGAGTGAATTTTACAATCACCTCTCGTTCACTCATTACACTACCCGGAAATGATTCACCTGTTTCTTGCTGAGTTTTGATTTTACCACTACTAGGCGGAATGAATCTACTATTGAAAAACCTAGTCCTTCTGCCAAAACACAAGGCTGGCCCCAGACAGTTATCGCTGCCTGGGGCCAGCCTTGTGCTTTCGTCCGTCATTCAACTGTCCTGTTCGATCAGTTGAATCCATTCATTATATTCACTCTGCAGCTTGGCATATTCCGCCTGAAGGCTGCGATGCTCCTGGGACAGCTTGTCCAGCTCCCCTTGCTGCAGTTCAAACTGCGCCTGCACCAGCCGCAGTTGACCCCGCGCCAGCTCGTAGCTCTCGCCGATTTCTGCAAGCTGCTCCCGTACCTCGGTATGCTCGCGGGTCATTGCATCAGCCTCGGCTTCGGCCTTGCCGGCTTCCTGCTGCCAGACCTCAATTTCCTCGCGCAGCTGCGCTTCCGTATCGCTCCATTCTCGCTGGAGCTGCTGCAGCTCCTGGGCCTTGTTCTTCCAGGACGCTTCAACCTCGCGTGTCTCACGGAGCGCTTCCTCCTGCTCCGCCGCAGCAGCGGCCGCTTCACGGCCAGCCTCGTACAGCTCTTCCAGACGCCGTGCGGCTTCTTCGCCTTCGGCCTCCAGAAGCTCGTATCTTTCCTTCAGCTGCTCGCCTTCCTGCAGCACCTCGTCATACTGCGCGATAAGCTCCTCGTAACGCCCGCGCAGCGCCGCAAGCTCCTTGCGGGAGGCTTCCGCCTCTTCGCGCTGCCGCTGGCTCTCGAGCTCCGCTTCAGCCCGCAAGCCGGCCTCACGGTCAAGCTGCTGCACCATTCCGTCCGCCTGAGCGCGCAGCGTCTCAATCTCGCGCTGCAGCGAATAGGATTGCTCTTCGGCTTCCAGCAGCTTCGTCTCCAGCTCGCCGATATCTTCCATGTGCTTGCTTGCGAGCTCCTGCCAGTTCGCCGCTTCCTCTGCCGACTGGGCAAGCTCACTCTGCGCCGCGGCCAAGCTGCCCTTGGTTTCCTGCAGCGACTTCCGGAGCGCATCAGCTTCCTCCTGCGTCAGCTCATAGCGCTGGCGCAGCCCTTCCAGCTCGTCACTGAGCAGCGCTCCCAGCTCGCTGGCAGATTGAAGCTCTTCCTGCACGCGGGTCAGGCTGCCCTTCGTGGCCTGAAGCGAATCACTCAGCGCAGACGATTCTTTCTGCGCCTGCTCATAACGCTGGCGCAACCCCTCCAGCTCCTCCGTCACCTTCGTTCCCTGCTCCGCAGCGGATCGAAGCTCTTCCGTGAGCTGCTCCTCACGCTTCAGTACCGCTTCGTACTGCGCGAGCAGCGTCAGGCGGGCATCCCGCTCGCCCTTAAGCCCGGCTTCGGCCGCACGCAGCCTGGACTGCAGCTGCCCCGTTCCGCCGCGCAGCTCGCCAAGCTGCTTCTCCATTTCCTGAAGCTGCTGCTTATGCCGGTGCTCCTGCGTACCCAGCGATTGCCGCAGCTCCTTGTTCTTCGCCTGCTCTTTTTGCAGCGTCTCGCGCCCCTCAGTCAGCTCCTTCTCAAGCTGGGACTTCGTATCTGTAAGCTCCTTGCCGAGCACAGAGCGGACCTCGGCCAGCTCGCCTCCCAGCGATTCCCGGGTTTCCGACAGCTCCTGCTCCAGCCGGGACAACGCTTCCGCCTTCTCCTTTGTGAGTGTCTCACGGAGAGCTGCCAGATCCTGCTGATGGGCCGCCTTCAGCTCTTCAAGCTCCTTCACCCTTGCAGCCTCAGCGCTTTGCAGCGCCTGCTGATGGCTCTCACGCGCAGCGTTCTGCTCCTGCTCGCTGGTCTCCCGCAGCAACACCAGTTCCGCCTCACGCGCCTTCAGCTCTCCGGCAAGCTGCTCACGGGCAGCCGCCGCTGCCTGCTCTGCCTCCAGCAGCGCCTCGGCGCGAAGCTTGCGTTCTTGCTCCTGAATCTCCAGATGGAGCCTGCGCTCCTCTTCAGCGGCGGCAATCAGCCGCGCCGCTTCTTCCTTGGCTGCTGCATCCAGCCGCTCATATTCTTCCTGCCGCTCCCGCTGCACCTCCAGGAGGCGTGATACCTCCACGCGCAGCTCTGTGCGCTCTCCGGTCAGCATATTCAGCTCATTCTTAAAATCCTGGACCTGAATGGCCTGCTCCGCCATATGTACGGCTGCAAGCACCGCGATCCGGGGTGTGTCCAGTCTGGAATGGGATTTGGATATTGCACGCATGTGCTCGTCAACATAACGGGCGACCTGCTTCATATATTCAGTGCTGCTTCCAACAAGTTTATAGGAAGTTCCGTATATCTCCACGGCGACACGGGTCCGGTCCATAGCCACAGTTGTGCCCTCCTTTGTATGTGTGCGGATTCTAGTTGGTTCCCTGCTCCTATTGTAGCGTTATTTCTTGCGTTTTGCCAAAAAACGTCTTCTTTTGAGTCCATTCTGCCGCTATCCGCCGCACCATAGGGCGATGAAAAAAAGCCGCAGCAGAATCCGTTTCTAAATGGATTCGCTGCGGCTTTGTACAATTCCTGCTACTTTCTCAATTCTGCGCCAAAAGTTTGCTGAAGTGCGGAAACGACCTTGTCATGCACCTCTACAACTTCCTCGTCGGTCAGCGTGTGGTCCGTATGACGGTATAGCAGCGAGATGGCTACACTCTTTTTGCCGCTCTCCATCTTGCCGCCAGTATATACGTCGAACACCTGTACATTCTGCAGCAAAGTGCCGCCGTTCTCACGGATGGAAGCCAGCAGATGACCGGCAGGCACAGCGGAATCCACAACAACTGCGATATCCCGCTCCATTCCCGGGAAGCGCTGCAGCTCGGTGTACTGCAGGTTGGTGCGGGCAGCATTATAGAGCGGCTCCAGCAGCAGCTCGGCTACATAAGTATCCTCAAGATCCAGGTCCCGCTGCAGTTCAGGATGCAGCTGGCCCATTGTTCCAAGCTTCACGCGGCCCGCTTCTCCCAGCAAATATACGGAAGCGGAACGGCCCGGATGGTAATTCTCCGGCGCATCGCCTTCATAGACTATGCTGTCCGTAAGGCCCAGATAGGCAAATACAGTCTCAAACGCACCCTTCAGGTCGAAGAAATCCACCGGCTCTTCAGCCACATTCCACTGCTTGGACGCGCGGCTTCCGCTAAGCAGCAGACCAAGCACCGGCAATTCACGCGGCTGGCGGGTAAGCTGCTCTTCTTCCGTGAAGAACACATTGCCGACTTCGAACAGCGCCAGATCGCTTTGGCGGCGGTTCGTGTTATAGCGGGCAATATCCAGCAGTTGAGGAATAAGGGTAGTGCGGAGCACGCTGCGTTCCTCGCTCATCGGCATTGCCAGCTTCACGGCAAGCTTGCCTCCGGCAAGCGCCGGGAACAGCTTGCTTTGCTCCGGCTGGATGAAGGAATACCCCATAACCTCCTGGTAGCCTCCATGCGCCAGCAGACGCCGCAGCTCGCGGCGGAGGGCCTGCTGTCTTGTCAGCGCTCCCGGAGTGGTGACACCCTCGATCAATGTTGTCGGGATGTTGTCGTATCCGTACAAACGGGCGACTTCCTCAATCAGATCGACATCGTAGCTGATATCGCCGCGTCTGGTCGGCACCTGCACCTCAATAAGGCCTTGTGCGGCATCTCCGCACTTGAAGTGCAGACGGCTGAACAAGGTTTTCACCTCAAGCAGGGACAAATCCGTGCCCAGATAACGGTTCAGCTTTTCCAGGGATAAGGTCAGTACCTTCTCCTTAGCAGCTCCGCTGCCAGCTTCCACAATCCCTTCGTACACTGTGCCTCCGGCATACTGTGCAATCAGGGCTGCCGCACGGTTCAACGCCGGAATTACGGAATTCGCATCGACTTCCTTCTCGAAGCGCAGGGACGCTTCGGAGCGCAGACCCAGTTGCCGCGAGGTTTTGCGGACCGTTCCTCCGTCGAATTTAGCAGATTCCAATACAATATTCACGGTTTCCCCGGTTACTTCGGTGTCCAGTCCGCCCATCACACCTGCGAGCGCGACGGCTTTTGCTCCATCGGCAATGACCAGCATTTGCGGCTCAAGCTTCCGCTCTTGACCGTCAAGCGTAGTCAGCAGCTCGCCTTCATGTGCAAACCGCACGCCCAGTGTACCACCTTCCACTTTGTCGCCGTCAAAGGCGTGCAGCGGCTGTCCGTATTCCAGCATCACGTAGTTGGTAATGTCAACGATGTTGCTGATCGGGCGGATGCCCGCTGCCATCAGACGGTTCTGAATCCAGAGCGGGGATGGGGCAGGCTTCACTCCGGCAATGTAACGCACCGTATAATGCTTGCAGTATTCTTCGTTCTCAATCTTGACGGAGATGGAATCTGCGGCTGAACCGCCCGTCTCCACAATGTCTGCCGCCGGATTCGGCAGCTCCAGCTCGCGGCCGAGAATCGCGCTGACTTCATAAGCGGCTCCGATCATGCTGAGACAGTCGGAACGGTTCGGCGTCAGATCGAAATCAAGGACCTCATCATTCAGGCCCAGCACCTCCAGGATGCTCTGGCCGATTTCAGTGTTCTCGGGCAGAACGAGGATGCCTTCCTGCAGTTCCTTCGGCAGCAGCTTGTCGTTCAGTCCCAGCTCTTTGGCCGAGCAGATCATACCCTGAGATAGTACACCGCGCAGCTTGGCCTTCTTGATCTCCAGACCCGGCAGCTTTGCGCCTACCAGGGCTACAGGAACCTTCTGACCTGCCGCCACATTTTTGGCTCCGCAGACAATCTGCAGATCCTCGTCTTGGCCGGCGTCAACGATGCAGACATTCAGCTTATCTGCGTCAGGATGTTTTTCTTTCGATTTCACGTAGCCGACGACAATCCCGGAAAGGCCTTTATTGCGACGCTCCACACTGTCGATCTCAATGCCGGCGGATGTGATTTTGTCTGCCAGCTCTTCTGCGGCCACGCCCTCAAGCGATATATAGTCAGAGAGCCAGGAGGTTGATACTTTCATGTTCGCACACTTCCTTTTATTTCAGATGTATTTATCTACGTGCCGGGTTTGCTTGCTGCGCGGAGACCGTTAGCAGCGTTGGACCTTTGTACTTCCGTTTTAAAAAGCCTCTGTTAATAGGGTCCCTGCGGGGAATGTTTGGACTTCCGGCCGCTGTTGTCTCCAGATGTTTTGGATTGTACCGCTATAGCGGATAACATCCGGAGACAAAGGCGGACGCATTCGCTCCTCCAGTTCCAAACTTCCCCTCCGGTCCATTTTTTAACAGAATGTTAAAACAGAAACAAAGATCCTCGGGTAGCCGCAACTCCCCCCGCCAGCCCGCAACTCGCCAAAAATCTAAATCCCCTTGAACTGCTTCACAAAAGCCATATCATTTGTGTAGAAATAGCGGATGTCGTCGATGCCGTATTTCAGCATTGCAATCCGCTCAGCGCCCATGCCGAACGCGAAGCCGCTGTATTCGGCAGGATCGTAGCCGCCCATCTCAAGCACGTTCGGGTGAACCATACCGGCGCCGAGGATTTCCAACCAGCCGCTTTGCTTGCACAGACGGCAGCCGTCGCCGCCGCATTTGAAGCAGCTCACGTCCACCTCCACGCTCGGCTCAGTGAACGGGAAGAAGCTTGGACGCAGGCGGATGCCTGTCTTTGGCCCGAACATTTCTTTGACGAACTGCTGCAGCGTGCCCTTCAGATCGCTCATGCGGATATTGCGTCCAATCACCAGACCTTCAATCTGATGGAACTGGAAGGAGTGAGTTGCATCGTCGTCATCGCGGCGGAACACCTTGCCCGGGCAGATGATTTTTACCGGAGTTTCGCCCTTCATCGCCTGCATGGTGCGGATCTGCACCGGAGAGGTCTGTGTGCGCATCAGGATATCCTCCGTTATATAGAAGGAATCCTGCATATCGCGGGCCGGATGGTTCTTCGGCAGATTGAGCGCCTCGAAGTTATAATAATCCGTTTCGACTTCAGGACCTTCCGCCACCCGGTAGCCCATGCCGATGAAAATATCCTCAATCTCCTGCACGACCCGGCTCAGAGGGTGAATCCCGCCTTGCGGCAGACCGCGGCCCGGCAGGGTTACGTCCACTTTTTCCGCGTTCAGGCGGTTTAGTGTCTCCTGCTGCTGGAAGGCTTCCTGCTTCGCACCGATAATCTCCTCAATAGCGCTGCGCACCAGATTCGCCACCTGGCCGATCACCGGGCGCTCCTCTGCACTGAGTCCGCCCATTCCGCGCAGAACCTCTGTAAGCTCGCCTTTTTTACCCAAGTACTTTACACGCAAATCATTCAGAACCTGCGGATCGCTAACCTCCTGCAGCTTCGCCAACGCTTCGACCTTCAATGCTTCAAGCTTTTCTTTCATGGCCGTGTACTGCCCCCTTATCATGTCATTTGCAACAAAAAAAGGCCTTTCCTCCCGGTAAGGGACGAAAAGACCGTGGTACCACCCTTGTTAGACAAGCCCTGTGCCGATCCCTTAAGAGCATTATTCCCCTTATGGCATAGCGAAGACCCGTCTCACTTTAACAGAAATAACGGTCTGCGGCCGGTTTCCCCTACGCGCCCTTCAAGGAAGCCTTGAACGAACTTCAGGGAACTGCTCCGGAGTGAACTTCGGCAGCTCTGCTCTCCTAGAAACGCTCTCAATCTGCGGCGTCTCCTCCCTGTAGGCCAGGCACTGCGTACTTTTCTCCATCACTGCATTTAACTGGATGCTGCTGGATAACCTGTATCTTCCGATCAGAAGATATGTCAATTTATTATATGCAAAATCATCCGTTTTGACAAGCCGGACTAAATTTAGGCCAATTTTTATCTTCTTTTAAGCTTCCTTTAAGCTTCACAGCGCGTTTCAGGAAAATTTTTCAGCTAACGCTCAGCGGAATTTGATATTTTTCCTTATTAGTAAAGCCTGGCTGTCCTCATTTCCTGCGGCAGCTCTCCTGATGGCAAAGGCTTTTATACAGGGAGGGAAATTCATGCACAAACGAAGCAAGGCCTATGTTCTACTGCTGCTTAGCACATTTGCCGTCAGCCCGATTGCCGGGCCTGCGGTTTATACCGCCACGGCTGCTGCGTCCACGGCCACAACAACTGCTGCTGTAGCAGAGACTTCAACACTCACCAAGCTCAGCGCTATCAAACTCGGAACCACACTCAGCGTGAAGCTGAGCAATGTGGGGATTTTCAGCCAATCGGGCGGAAATATCCTCACGTATACTCTGACCTATGCCAACACGGCGGACAGCAGCGTCAACATGGTCAATTACTTCTCCAAAGTGGTGACCCCCGGGGGAAACCTCATCAAAGGAGCTGCCGTAAGCGCCGATGCCTCGAAGAAAAAAATCGCCGCGGGCGAGAGCACCAGCATTACATATTATGCGAATATCGGAACCGCCACATCGGTAAAAGGACTCAAAATCAACATGTACGGCTGGAATTTCAGCGCAGCCAATTTCGAGCAGCGGATTGGTACGTTTACCGTCCCTGCCAATTACTCAGTCTCCGCCCTCCCGGGTGAGAGCAAAAAAGTGGAACTCAGCAGCATGCCTGTCACAACTAAAGCCGAATCTCTGCAAATTTACAAATATAACGGCAAGGTATACGCCAAGGCAGGCATCAGCCTGACCAATCTGGGTACAAAGGTGCTTACTGATCCGGGCTACAGCTTGTACCTGAAATCCTCGGGAGGGTCTATTTTTACCCTGGCACTGGATGAGAGCAGCTCAGAGTACAAAATCCAGCCGCAGGAGAAGAAGACGCTCTACTATATGACCGAAATCCCCGCCTACATGAATTTAACCAACATGACACTGCAGATCGCCAAGCTGGATGAGACGCTCAAGCTGACTCTTCCGGTTGCTTCCTATGCTCTTCCTGCCGCGAAAACCGCCGATTTCACTGTGGCCGCAGGCTATATCAAGAAGGTGTCGGTCAACAGCAACATTGTGGATATGCAACTGCTGAAGGCGAATGTATACGCAGAGAATGAGTACGGGATATGGACTTATCAGTTCCGGGTGAAAAATACCGGCAGCAAAGCGGTCACATTGCCAGCCTATGAGCTTACGGTCAAGTCGAAGGAGGGCTACACCTTCCCTATTACAACAACGGCTTTTGCCAGCCTGACGCTGAAGCCGCTGGAGGAAAAGCTGATCACGCTCAGCGCAAGCATTCCGCTCACACTCGCACAGGACAAACTGGAGCTGCAGATGATTGCGCCCGCAAGCAGCGGCGATACGAATAAGATCATTCTTCCGGTCGCCTATTTCAAAATCCCCTATACGCTGGAAAGCGACACTCATGTACTCTCAGAGAACAGCGTAACAAACAATTATGGAACCTTTGGGGTCACGCTTCAGTCCTTGCTGCGTCTGCCTTGGGGCAATGAGGATCTGGTGCAGGCGAAGCTGAACATCCGCAACTCGACCTCCAAAACAATCACGCTGCCCAAGCTGAGCGGGATTCTTAAGGTGGACCAGAATGATCTGACCGCTTCATCGCAGCTTGTTATCGACAATGACACGACCACGCTTGCTCCCGGCGCAAGTGTTCAGGTTACCGTACTGGCCCATGTTCCGTACACCCTGGATTTCAGACAGACCAAGATTATTCTTCAGGAAACGAGCGGCGAGAATGTATCCCAGTTCCTCTCTCTCGGCACAGCCGACGGTGCTGTAACCAGCATTACTCCGCTTGCAGCCGGCAAAACCTTCAGCATTGCCACGACCGGCAAAAAAGCAAGTGTACAGGAGCGCCTGACAACCGTCTACAAAGGCAGCAGCTCCAAGCTCATCTACAGTGAAATTGAAATGAACAGTGAAGAAACCCGTCAGGCAGATCTATCACGATTGTATGCCCAGTTCAAGACGGCTGACGGACAGTACTTCGAGGCTACAGCCAACCAGTCCGAGCTGTCGACCAGTCCTAAAGGCAAGACGCTGATCACCTTTTGGGCCAAAGTACCAACCACCGTTGATACCTCCAGTCTGCAGCTCTATGTAGGCCAGGGCGTTGCCGATGGCAAGCTGACCAGTGCGGGAACGGCGGCCACCGCATATGTGAATACCGCTGCTATTCCGTTGACCGTTACGGATGTGACCGCACAGACAAGTCTCAGCAACATCTCCATGTTCCCGTACACGCTGGCGATTTCCAATTCAACAGGCAGTATTACTGCGGGAAGCAGCAATTTTACGCTGGCGGTCAACTATATTTTATCCCAGGATACGTCCTACCAGATGGGCGCTTACGGGCATAAGCTCATACTACATATCAGCGATCCGTTTGGACAGTACTTTGAGAAGTCGCTGACACTGGGAACCGACCTGACTGCCGGAACTTACACAACGTATACCACGACCTTCAGCAGCAATCTATACCAGACTTTAGGAGGCGGCAATTACACCCTCACGCTGTACGATGAGTTCCAGGGGCAGCGGATCGCCTTGGGCAGCCAGGTCTATAACATTGATGTGACGGCAAAAGCAACTGCGACTCCAACAGCGACGGCGACTCCAACGGCAACGCCAGCGGCAACAGCAACTCCAGCAGCTACGGTAGCCCCAACTCCAACTCCAGCGGCGACAGCAACACCAGCACCTACTCCATCCGCTTCCGGGGCATCCGGGGCTGGCGGCAGCTAAGAGGTTACTCAAGCAAACGATGCTTAATGCATATCAAATGAACCACTCTGCCTTTTATATTGAAGCAAGATGGAGGATCGGAATGAACAAGAAGAAAAAAATAATTATCGCCTCAAGCGTCGTTGTCGTTGCCATCGCGGGTATCCTTGCCTATGTCCTATGGCCTGACCAGAGCAAAGAGGTTAACGCGGCTCCGCTGAATACAGCAACCGTGACCAAAGGAAATATCCTGGTCGGAGTATCGGGCTCCGGGTCCGTCTCGGCGATTAACAGTGAGAGCATCCGCACCAAGGAAGCCGGGGAAGTCGATAAGGTTATGGTTAAGAAGGGCGATGTTGTTAAAAAAGGAGCCGTGCTGATCACCTTTGTAGCCGCAGATCTAAACGACAAGCTCAAAGAAGCGAATAAATCGCTGGCAAATCTGAAGACAGAGCTGGAAAACAAACAGGAAAATTACAAAACGCTGGCGATGAACAACGCTACGGACGATGAGCTGGAATCGGCAAAAACAGCTATCGACAAGGCGAAAAGCGATATTCAGGACCAGCAGGACTCCATCGCGGAAATTCAGGACGATATGGTTCCTCCCGACCCGTTAACCGCTCCAATCGACGGTACCATTACCGCAGTGAACATTACGGACGGGGAACAGGCACAGAACGGCTCCGAGCTGCTCACCATGACGGATTATGTGAATTTGAGCGTTACGGTGCAGGTCGATGAGCTGGATATTCCGAAGGTCAAGCTGAATCAAGCGGCTACGATTACACTGGATGCCCTCGAAGATAAGGAATTTACCGGCAAGGTCATTGATATCGCCAAAGAAGGCACGTCTTCCAACGGTGTCTCGCTGTTCGATGTTACAGTGGGCTTGAATAAGTCAGATGGCGTACTTGTCGGCATGTCAGCGGAAGTAGCTATTACCATTGAGCAGAAAAAAGATGTGCTGACCGTGCCCCTCGAAGCGGTCACGGAAGTGAACGGCAAGTACTTCGTAGCCGTGCCGGTAACGACGGCAGACAACAGTGCCGCAGGAAATGCTGCCGATGGGCAAGCGGCTGGAGCCAAGCCGGCTGAGAGCCAAGCAGCCAGCGGACAAGGTGCTGATGGTCAGTCGGCGGGAGGACAACCGGCCGGGGAACCACCTGCACAAAGCCAGGCGGCGGATGGGCAAGCGTCCGGCAGACAACCTTCAGAAGGCCAGGCCCCAGGCGGGCAAGCGGCTGGCGGCGGGTTCCCGGGTGGTGAAGCGGGCGGCCGGGGCGGCATGGCTTCAGGCTACGGCCAAGGCGGAGGCAGAAGCGGTGCAGGCTTCGGTCAGGCCGGTGGCCGAAGTGGTGCAGGCACAGCCTCCGGCCAGAAGCGGGTTGCGGTTGAAGTGGGCATTCACGACGAGAGCAGCATTGAAATTGTCAGCGGGCTAAGTGAAGGCGATGAAGTGATTATTCCTACCGTGATTTCGACAAAGACGTCTTCTGAAACGCAGACCCAGGCCGGCGGCATGGGCGGCGGGTTTGGCGGCGGTGGTATGAGCGGCGGCATGTCCGGTGGCGGATTCAGCGGCGGTAGTGGTGGCGGATTTTCCGGTGGCGGTGGTGCTCCCGGAGGCGGAGGTGGCGGCCGATGAGTTCCGCTGAACCGCTGATCCGGGTCGAGAACATGGTTCACCGCTATACGATGGCCGGAGAATCAATGACCATCCTCAAGGGGCTGTCCTTTACCATTGATTACGGCGAATTTGTAGCGATTATCGGGCCTTCCGGCTCCGGCAAGTCAACCTTGATGAATATGCTGGGCTGTCTGGACGTTGCCGTTGAAGGGGATTACTTCCTGGACGGCCAGGAGATCCGCAAGCTGTCGGATAATAAGCTAGCACAGATCCGCAATGAGAAGATCGGCTTTATCTTTCAGAACTTCAATCTTCTTCCCAAGCTGTCCGCTATTGAAAATGTAGAGCTTCCGCTGATCTACCGCAAAATGCCGCACCGGGAGCGGCGGGAAGTGGC
This sequence comes from Paenibacillus sp. sgz302115, assembly GCF_056120445.1. Classification (NCBI taxonomy): domain Bacteria; kingdom Bacillati; phylum Bacillota; class Bacilli; order Caryophanales; family Paenibacillaceae; genus Paenibacillus; species Paenibacillus sp. sgz302115. The sequence goes on along the minus strand of NZ_JBVYOK010000017.1, from coordinate 34,126 downwards.
CCGGACCTCACTGGTCCGGGTAGGACTGGAAGAGCGGATGCACCACCGCCCGTCTGAACTATCAGGCGGGCAGCAGCAGCGGGTTGCCATTGCCAGGGCGCTGGCGGGGGCGCCTCCGATTCTGCTTGCCGACGAGCCAACCGGAGCGCTGGATACCAAGACCGGACAGGAGGTCCTCCAAATGATCCGCGAGCTCAACGAACAGGGCCACACCATTATTCTGATCACACATGATCTGGAGATTGCCCAGCAGGCCAAGCGGATCATTCGTATCCAGGACGGCAATCTCGTAGAGGATCGGAGGAATATCTGAATGATGCTTTTTCAAAGTATGAAAATGGCTATCAAAAGTATTCTCAGCAGTAAAATAAGGGCTTTCCTTACGATGCTTGGGATCATTATCGGCGTATCCTCCGTCATTGCGCTGGTATCTATCGGTCAAGGAACTACCTCACAGATTACCGAATCCCTGAATTCCCTCGGAACCAATCAATTGACGGTTAACATTATGGGCCGGGGCGCCACCACCTCGCTGACCTATGAGGAAGCATTGGCACTTGGCGACATTGAGGGTGTAGACGGCGTATCTCCTGTGATCAGCAACAACGTCACCGCCAAGAACGGAACAGAAAATACGACTGTATCCATTGAAGGAATTACCCCGGCTTATGAGGATGTGCAGGATTTTCATGTACAGTCAGGCCGCTTCCTGCTCGATATCGACACAGAGTACCGGCAAAAGGTCGCCCTTATCGGCTCGGACACAGCGGAAACCTTGTTCGGCACCGATGATCCTGTAGGTCAAAAGGTACAGCTGAACGGAAGAAGCTTCAAAATTGTCGGACTGCTGGAATCGAAGGGCTCAAGCCTGGGAGGGTCCAATGACGAGAAAATCCTGATTCCCATCTCTACGGCTGAACGGTTCCTGCAAAGTAAAGGCGTTCGGTCCATCACCATAACAACCACCTCTGCGGATAATGTGACCGCGGTCAAAACGAAGCTGGAAGCTGCGCTGGATGCAAAATTCAACTACGCCGACAATTCCTACTCCGTCTTCGATGCCCAGGAAATGCTGGAGACCGTATCTTCAACCAGCGATACGCTGTCAATGGCACTGGGCGGTATTGCCGGGATTTCCTTGTTTGTAGGCGGCATCGGCATCATGAACATCATGATTGTCTCCGTCAATGAACGGACGCGGGAGATCGGGATTCGCAAGGCCATCGGCGCCAAGAAAATTAATATCCTGATGCAGTTCATGATCGAGTCTATTGTCCTAAGCGGATTCGGGGGACTGCTTGGCGTTGGCTTAGGCCTGGGGATCAGCTGGGCCGTTGGAAACTATACTTCGATGAATGTGGCAACCTCCTGGAACATGGTGATCATCTCCTTCCTGTTCTCCCTGTTTATCGGCGTTGTATTTGGAATGATGCCGGCGAACAAAGCAGCAAGAATGCGGCCGATCTATGCACTCCGAAGCGAATAACACCTGCATTTCTTTACTTTTTACTATTAAAAATAGTTAAGCCGCAAGCCTCCTGCCTCCGGGAGGCTTGCGGCTTTTTGGACATGCAGACGGTATGCGATCGCATAGCCCTGCAAAATAACCGCATAGACGGGAGAAGCTTAGCCCCTGCCAAAGGTCTATTTTCTCCCATAAATGACTGCTTCCTGCAGAACTGCAACCCGGGACCTAGCATGTACGAATTATTGCTGCAGGCGGGTATTCGTTTGCAGAAAAGTTGGGTAATAGGACTCAAGGATAGGAATTCATAAGGTAGTAGGTCCCGGATCTGACTCCGCAGGTTTATGTATACAGCAATGAGAGCACTTATAAGTTTTATGCGGGGGTGGATGACAGTGGCAGGTTTTACCGAGGTCAAAAGCACGCGATTAATTCTATTATTCGCTGCCAGTTCCGTTCTTCTCGTCGGCATCAGCATCGCTTCTCTGCTCTATCTGAACTACACGATGAACAGACTGTCAGCTTCCCTGTACAATGATGTATATCAAAACTCTGAGCTGATCCTGAACGCTGACCGGGACCTGTACCAGGCTGCACTTGCGCTTCATACGGCAATGGACGGGGATATCACCAGTGAGCAGCGCAGCCAGCTATCCCGGGAATTCGAGGAGAACAATGCACAGGCGAAACAGCGGCTTGGCATAGCCAGCCACAATGTTATCTCCGTGAAGAACACGCTTAATGGAATGAAGCAGAGCGGGTTGCTGCTCGAAGAGCTGAAGAAGACGCTGGACAGCTTTGACGGCTCCTTCGAGACCTGGTCGGACACGGGCCGGAGCCTCATCTCACAGCGGGCCCAGAGCGGCTCAAGACCGGTGCCCTTCTCAGCGCTGCAAACCAATGCCCTGCTGTACGAGGTACGGGAGCATCTGGACAAAGCCGAGCAGTTGATCGACAGCTATGCCCAGCAGATTACCCTGGAATTCAGGAATCAAAAAAGCTCACTGTTCGCCCTGTATTCCCTGTTCTTGTTCCTGCTTGTTTTGGTCATTATTTATCTCAGCCGCAAGCTGATTTCACTCCAAAATGAAATGCTGGAGGAGAAATCCCTGTACCAATTGATCGGGGAAACGATGTCTGACTTTATTATTTTGACCGACCCTAACGGAGTGATTATGTATGCTTCTCCTTCGCATGCCAGCGTGCTGGGCTACATACCAGGTAAAGGTTCTCCGCTCTCCAACTATATCCGTGAGGCAGAGGTCTCCTGGATGAAGCTCAAAAACATGGTCCAGGCCGCTTCGCGGATTACCGAGCTGCGCATGCGTTCGGCGGAAGGACACTGGGTATGGCTCGAAACGAAGGTAACCCTCATTAGCGGCAGCCAGGCATTTCCGGCGCAATTCATGCTGGTATCCCGCGAGATTACACAGCGCAAGCAGAATGAGGAACGCCTCCACAAGATGGCCTTTTATGACCACTTGACCGCAATCCCCAACAGGGCCCATTTCAAAATGTACATGGAGAACCTGATCGGCCAGCCGGAGGAGCACAGACAAGCTATTGCGCTCGCCCTGCTCGATTGCGACCGTTTCAAGCAACTCAACGACACGCTTGGCCACCTGGCGGGAGATGAGTTCCTCCAATTGCTCTCCCGCGAGCTGCAGCAGACCGTGAAGGGCTTCGGCCAGGCTTTCCGCATTGGCGGGGATGAGTTCGCCGTGGTACTGCACCGCTTCACCACTCCACAGATGCTAAGTGAAATACTGGACCGCCTGCTGCGATTGTTCAATCAATCATGGCCGATCCATCAAGGGGCCAGCTTCCACAGCACAGCCAGCATCGGTGTAGCGCTGTATCCGCAGCATGGCAGCAGTATCAATGAGCTGCTCCGGGCCGCGGACCTTGCGATGTACCGCTCCAAAAAGCATGGCGGCAATGAGGTCAATCTGTACAGCGAGCTGATGAATGAAGAATATTCTGAACCTCCTAAACCATAAGCAGAAGCGGCTATACCGTCCTTCAATGGACAGTATCCGTTTCAGCGAAAAACTCCCTAATAGAAAAGGCTGTTCTATTGAGCCAATCACCAACAGCGGTGACCCTCAGAACAGCCTCTTCTCTATTTAACTGGTCATCTGCAGCGGATCATCCGCATTGCCGCCGTTCTCCTGCCCGCGGTCACGTACCAGTACTTTGACAAGCCCGGCGCTTCCGGAGCAATCAATGAAGCGGTCGCCGCTGCCGTCCTTCTCTTCCCAGTCGCCCAGCCGCAAAATGTAGCCTACCCTGTCCATGCTCGGAAGCACTTCAACCCGCGCTACCGCATGTCCATCCTCCATGTGCCTGAAGTCGCATTGTCCATCCTGAATGCCTGTACCCCACACCCAAAGATTCCAGCCCCGGTAATCGCCATCCGGGCGGTCATAATGAATCTCAATAATCTTGGCTCTGGGTAAAGGCTCGCCGTATTTGTCATACAGCACCATCATTGACAAGCCTTCAACCTGCACCTCATGGCCCTCTGTCTGACGGAAGGCATCCGCCCCGGCACGGGTGTGGTCAACTACGATGTTCCAGCATCCGTCCGTTTCAGGGAGAGTGTGCGTGACCGGTCCCAGGTTGGCATTAAAAATCACCACGATATTGTTCCAGGCATCACCGCCTGCATTGTCCTTCAGCGTATAAGAGACCACCCCGCCATCACAGCGGAGAAATTCCAGCGAACGCTCAATTTCCAGGCGCCCATGCAGCCGGAAGGCCGGATGCGACTTACGCAGCTCAATAAGCCCCTTGTAATATTGAAAAACAGGACTGAACATCCTTTTATTCTCCCAGCGGATCGCGTTGATCACATCCGGGCTGCGGTAGCTGTTATGATCGCCATACTTGCTGCGCAGGAATTCATCTCCCGCCTGCATAAAGGGAATACCCTGCGAGGTCAAAATAATCCCGTTCGCCAGCAGAGAGCGGCGCACCGTCTCATCTTCGAGAATATCCTGCAGATCAAGTGCGATGTAAGGATTGGCTGCGGCAACCGCCGCCTCCAGATCGCCGCCGTTCTTCAGCCTGCCATTCTCCAGCTCCGGCAGCCCTGCCTCCCGCCGCAGGCCTTGCGTAGCAAGCACCTTATCCCACAGGTTCAAATTATCGTGGGCGGTAATATAGTTCACCGTCTCTACAGGAGAGTCGGTAAACTCATGGATCGCGCCCTTGATCCCCGATGCAATCGCACCTTCTTTGCCGTATTCTCCGGTTGCAAAGCCCTTGCCCCAGCCGTCGCTATCGCCCTTGATTGCAAAGCGGAAGTTATCGTTGAAGACCGCATACCCTTTGCCCCGCTGTACACCCTTAAGCGTTTTGGTTGCGAGCGGCGAGTCTCCTCCCGTCCAGGGTTCACCGTAGATGAGCAGACTCGGGTTAATCTCCAAACGCAGTTCTTCGGTAATTTCACGCATCGTTACGCTGTCGATAAGCCCCATAAGGTCAAACCGGAAGCCGTCAATATGATATTCAGAAGCCCAGTAGGCCAAGGAATCCTTAATATATTTGCGCACCATCGGCCGTTCAGTGGCAAGCTCATTGCCGACCCCCGAGCCGTTGGACAGTCTTCCATTATAGTCGTGGCGGTAGAAATAATCCGGCACCAGAGGCTGAAATGGCCCCTTCTCCACGGAATACGTATGGTTGTACACGACATCCATAATCACCGAAATCCCCCGGCTGTGCAGCGCCTGCACCATTTCCTTCATTTCACGGATGCGGGTTCCTGGATCAGAAGGATTCGTGCTATAAGAGCCTTCCGGCACATTATAGTGCTGCGGATCATACCCCCAATTATATTCCGTGAAAATTGACTCAGCGCCGCTCTTACCGCCCGCTCTCAATTCATCTATGGTCTGAAAATCGAAGACCGGCATCAGGTGCACATGGGTAATTCCCAGCTCGGCCAAATGATCAATGCCTAGCAGATGTCCTGCAGAATCCCGCAGCCCACCTTCGGTAAAAGCCTTGAATTTCCCTTTATGCTGCATTCCCGAGCTCTTATCCGCCGAGAAGTCACGTACATGCAGCTCATAAATGACAGCATCGGCGGGATGCGCCAGAACAGGGGAAGCATCCTCGCCCCATCCCGCAGGATCGGTATCGCGCAGATCAATAATCGCTGACCGCATACCGTTTGCCGATACCGCTTTGGCATAAGGGTCAGCGGCTTCTTCCAGCGTACCGTCGGCAAAAACCGTCCGGTACATGTAATATTTGCCCTTCATATCCCCGGAAAGCCGCGCCAGCCAAACGCCGCCTTCCTGCCGCAGCATATTTACAATCCGCCCGCTGTCCCTGAAATGGGAGCCTGCTCCCGCCTCGCCGTTCCCGCCAGTTTCATATAATACCAGCGACACAGTAAAAGCGGTGGGGGCCCAGACTTTAAAAAGGCTGTACTCCGTAGTGTAGGTTAAGCCCAGGTCTTTTCCGTCATAGGTCTCTATCACTGTCTCTGCATTTATATAATTACTTCTCATTCAATTCACCATCCTAGTGCTCCCGTCAGACTGCCGGAAGACGATCACTTATTATTACCCAACTATTTCCACTTAATAGACAGATAATACTTGCATAGCTCTGTAAGCGATGAATAAGGACGTACCATATCATATGTAACAGTATGTTCACATGTTTGGGTCCCAGAGCATAAACTGCTGTCCACTCTTCCTTTATCGGCAGGAAAGTTCCACCAGTTAAGCTTGCAAAGTGAAAGCAGCTAGTCTATCGAAAGTATAGTATACCTTTCTATGAATCGGATAGCCACTGTAAATCATTACTTACATAAAAAAACGGCCCCCAGAGGAGGCCGTAACATTGTAGTTGGAAAAGTAAACTTACAGAAGCGGAGTAAAACTGGCAGTACAAAAATTAATTCACGCTGCTCTGCACCAGTGCAGCTACTTCTTCAGCGGTGCTGAGCTGCAGCGCCTTCGCGGCCATGTCCTTCATCTCGGCTGCAGACAGCTTGGAAATCTGGCTGCGGGCCGGCAGAATGGAGGTGGCGCTCATGCTGAATTCATCAAGGCCCAGGCCCAGCAGCAGCGGAATTGCGGTGCTGTCCCCGGCCATTTCGCCGCACATGCCGGTCCATTTGCCTTCGGCATGGGCAGCGTCGATCACGATTTTGACCAGACGCAGAATGGCCGGATTGTATGGCTGATACAGGTAGGATACCTGTTCATTCATACGGTCGGCAGCCATTGTATATTGGATAAGGTCATTGGTTCCGATACTGAAGAAATCGACTTCCTTGGCGAACTGGTCAGCCAGCACCGCCGTTGAAGGAATCTCCACCATGATGCCAAGCTGAATGCTGTCCGACACTTCCTTGCCTTCTTCGCGGAGCTTGGCCTTCTCTTCGAGCAGCAGATCACGCGCTGCACGGAATTCGCCAAGCGTGGCGATCATCGGGAACATAATGCGCAGATCGCCGTGGGCACTTGCTCTCAGCAAGGCGCGCAGCTGCGTACGGAAAATATCCTGACGGTCCAGACACAGCCTGATCGCGCGGAAGCCCAGGAACGGGTTCATTTCCTTCGGCAGCTCCAGATATGGCAGCTCCTTGTCGCCGCCGATGTCCAGTGTGCGTACAACAACCGGCTTGCCCTTCATGTTCTCCAGTACAGTGCGGTACGCATTGTACTGAATCTCTTCGGAAGGCAGCTTGTCACGGCCCATATACAGGAACTCGGTACGGTAAAGGCCTACGCCTTCGCCGCCGTTCTCGATTACACCGTTCACATCGTTTGGTGTGCCGATGTTGGCGGCCAGCTCTACATGCTTGCCGTCAGCCGATACCGTCGGCTCATCGCGGAGCTTTTTCCACTCGGCGATTTGCAGATTGTACGCTTCCTGCTTGGCTTTGTACTCTGCAACTTCAGCATCGCTCGGGTTGATTAGCACATCGCCGCTCAGACCGTCAACAATAACCAAATCGCCTGCCTTAACTTCAGACAGCACGTTCTTGGTGCCGACCACCGCAGGAATTTCCAGCGAGCGGGCCATGATTGCCGAGTGTGAGGTGCGTCCGCCGATATTCGTCGTGAAGCCCTTGACGAAGTTGCGGTTCAACTGTGCTGTATCCGAAGGCGTCAAATCCTGGGCGATGACAATAACTTCCTCGCTGATCTCGGCAGGGCTGACATAATGAATGCCCAGCAGATGGTTCAGCACACGTTTGGTCACATCGCGCATATCGGCCGCGCGTTCCTGCAGGTACGCGCTTTTCATATTTTCGAACATTTCAATAAACTGGGACGCTACTTCATTTAAGGCGTAGTCCGCGTTCACCGATTCCTCACGAATTTTGTCCATGACGGGGCTGATCAGCTCGGGATCTTCGAGAATCAGCAGATGGGATTCAAAAATCTCCGCCTTCTTCTCGCCCAGCTCAGCGAGTGTGCGTTCCTTGATGCTCTGCAGCTCGGCTTTGGATTTATCCAAGGCCGCATTCAGCTTGGCAAGCTCAGCTTCGACATCACTGACAGCAGATTTCGTAATGGTGAAATCCGGATGTTCCAGGATAAAAGCACGGGCTACTGCAATTCCTGCGGAAGCCGCGATTCCTGAAATTTTACTCATGGAGCTCTCCCAGCCCTTCTTTAACCATTACATCCTGCAGTGCGGACAGAGCTTCAGTTTCTTCACTGCCTTCAGTAATCAGAGTCAGAGTGTCTCCAGCCTCAAGACCCAAAGACAAGACGCCAAGGATGGATTTCAGAGTCACCTTTTTACCTTTAGCTTCTGCAAAAGATTCGGTGCCTTTGAATTTGGTAGCTGTATTTACCAGCGCTGTTGCCGGGCGTGCGTGAATTCCGTCTTCGTCAATAATTCTGAATGTTTTTTGCATGATATGATCCAACTCGCTTTCTATTATTTTAGATTGTAATTTATGGTAAAGGGCAGCACTCCCCTTAATTATAAGGGAAGCGCTGCACCATTGCACATTTACCGGATCGTGATGATATCCTTGTCGCCGATAGCCACTTTGCCCGGCTTATTCAACGTTACGGCAGAGCCTTCAGGCAGATTGGAGAAGATCACCGGAGAAATCACGGAAGGCGCATGGGCCTTAACATACTCCAGATCGACCTCCATAATCGGCTGCCCTGCGGCTACCAGATCGCCTTCTTCAACGAGAACCGTGAACCCTTGCCCCTTGAGCTTAACGGTGTTCACACCGATATGCACCAGCACTTCCTTGCCGCCGTCGGACATGATGCCGACTGCATGCTTGCTTGGGAACACGTTGAACACTTTACCGTATACCGGTGAAGCAATCTTGCCGTCATCTGACAGGAAGGCAAAGCCGTCGCCGGTCATCTTCTGCGAGAAGACCGCATCCGGTACTTCCGTGATATCAAGCAGCTCGCCGTTAACCGGGGAGACGATATCTTCAGGGACAATGGCCGTGCCCTGCTCACCTGACTGCTTCTCAAGCTCTGGCTGCGGAGCAACAGGTGCAGCGGCTGGTGTTCTGCCATTCATCACATCTTGAATCTGCGACTTGATCGTATCGGAACGTGTTCCGAAGATCGCCTGAACGTTGTTGCCGACTTCGAGTACGCCGGATGCGCCCAGCTTCTTCAGGCGGCCCTTATCTACACCTGCTTTATCTTTAACCTCTACGCGAAGGCGTGTAATGCAGGCATCAAGATGGGCAATGTTCTCTTTGCCGCCTAGCGCGGAGAGAATGTTGCGCGGCAGATCGTCGCCGCTTGTCGATACACTCTCTGTGCTTGTCTCTTCCACATCAGCCTCCGGCTCTTCACGGCCCGGAGTTCTAAGGTTGAACTTGCGGATAACGAAGCGGAATCCGAAGTAGTAGATGACCGCAAGCACCAGACCTACCGGAATGACCAGCCACCAGGCTGTACGGTTCGGGATTACACCGAAGAGCACATAGTCGATGAACCCTCCGGAGAAGGTCATCCCGATTTTGACATTAAGGATATGCATGGTCATGAAGGACAGACCCGCAAATACGGCATGCACTGCGAACAGCAGCGGAGCCACGAACAGGAATGAGAATTCCAGCGGCTCAGTAATCCCGGTGAGGAAGGAAGTGAGCGCTGCGGATACCATCAAGCTGCCGACAACCCGTTTGTTCTCAGGTCTGGCTTCGTGATAGATCGCAAGTGCCGCTGCCGGCAGGCCGAACATCATGAACGGATATTTACCGGTTGTAAAGGTACCTGCTGTAAACTCAACACCGTCGCGAAGCTGCTGCATGAAGATCCGTTGGTCCCCGCGGACCAGGTCTCCGGCTTTGTCGATATAGCTTCCGAATTCATACCAGAACGGTGAATAGAAGATGTGATGCAGGCCGAACGGAATCAGGGAACGCTCAATAACCCCGAAGATAAAGGCTGACAGCGTCAGATTCGTATCAATCATACTCTGCGATACATAGTTCAGGCCGTGCTGAATCGGCGGCCAGACGATCGTCAGTACAAGACCGAGGATCAGGGAAGTAACTGCTGTCATAATCGGAACAAAACGTTTACCCGCGAAGAAGCCCAGATAGGATGGCAGCTCTATGCGGAAGAACCTTTTGTACATCGACGCAGCCAAGATCCCGACCAGAATACCGCCGAATACGCCGGTCTGCAGGGTTGGAATCCCCAAGACGCTGGCATAGGCAAAATCCTGCTTGCTCAGCACCCATTGATTGATACCGAGCACGGTTCCCATGGTAACGTTCATTACGAGGAACCCGATGATTGCCGCGAGTCCCGCAACCCCTTCACCGCCGGCAAGCCCGATGGCAACCCCGACCGCAAAGAGCAGCGATAGGTTGCTAAAAACAATTTGTCCTGAATTCATTAACACGTTGGCAATGGCTTGAACCGTATTATTTTCCAGTGCCGGCACATATTGCAGGAAATCAGGGTTAACCAGCATGTTGCCGATCCCAAGCAGCAAACCTGCGGCGGGAAGAATGGCCACCGGCAGCATGAGCGCTTTACCGACCCGCTGCAGTACGCCAAACAGCTTTTTAAACATTGAGGTCACTCCTTTAACAATATTCTCCATTCAAACAGAAGCCAAAAAAGGCATGAGCAACACAATATAAAGGATGTTCCTCTAACACAAGGTTAGAATACCCCGACTTGGGGCTGAACAACCAAAATACTGTAAATCACTCATGCCTGATCGTATCAGTTACACGCTTTGTATTCTGTTTTACATAATAACAGAGAACATTGTAGCACCGTTCATTTGAACATGCAAGCAAAAAATTTCCGCACATTGCGAAGCCATTACTGGCCAGTCTGCATATCCGGTTCATCCTCTTTTTTCTGGGCGAGGCGCTGCAGGTGAATCGTAAGGTAGCTTACCTCTGCCGGGTACACCGGGATGTGCACTCTTTGCTCGATCACCTTGGTCAGCTTCCAGGCCAGCATATACATCTCCGGGTATTCCCGTTTCATAAGTCCGTCCAATGAAGAGGTCTCCCTGACGGTTTCACCGCGCCGCAGCCTCTCCAGAACAAACCGCAGGTGAGTAACCAGCCGGGAATAATCCAGCGAGTTACGCGGGATATGATAATCCAGACTATCCTCTACGAGATTCACCAAATCGCCAATCAATAGCGAATGCTGCCTCACCTCAGAAATATGCCGGTTGCTGAGTGCGCTGACAATATGCAGGGCTACAAAACCGATTTCATCGGAGGGTAGCGTTACTCCCATCGCCCCGTTAATCCGCTCCACTGCATATTCTGCGAGACGGTATTCTTCCGGGTAGATTTCTTTGGTCTCGTATAGAAAAGGATTATGTATCGGTATATTCTGTTCATGGCGCCGGATCGCAAAGGAAATATGATCGGTAAGCGCAATGTGGATATGCTCATTCAGCGACTGGCTGCTGCTCTGCATAATATGAAGGACAATTTCCTGCACAACCTCAATCAGCTTCTCGTCCACCTGGGGAACGAGCTGCTTGTATTGTTCCTGCTCCTCCTGATTGCGGAGAATAAACATCTTCTCTACGGAGGACAGACTGATCTGGTCATGCATTTTACGGTTATACCCGATCCCCTTGCCAATAACGACCACTTCGGCATACTGGGGGTGCTGGGCAATAATAACATTGTTGTTGAGCACCTTAGCCACAGTAATACTGCTCACTTTTGACACCTCTTTTAATTCTGAATACCCTTTCCTTTTGAAGCAGCCCGTATAACGAAGCAGCATGTGAAGATTATACTTGAGCTACCATCATAACATCAAGAAAGCGATTTTAGAAGGGTATCAGACGACAGGAGGCCGCATGCAGCAATCATTTCACTCTAAAGGTTTTGGCGGAATATCTGTAGACCAGGAAGAGGGCAATCAGCATGTAGACTGCCGCCGCGAGCATCACCATCAAGGCAAAATGGGCCGGCGTGCTCTTTATTTGCATACATGCGGCACCTACTCCCAGCACGATGCTGTTAACGATAGTAAAGAACGGATTCTTCACATTCAGTTCTGTGCTATAGGGCTGGAAGATATAATACATAAACAAATGATGTACCGAGAAAAACAGTGACAACCCAAGAACCGTTCCACAAAAACTTAGAGCTGCAGCGATCCCCCAGTCTTCTCCTGAGAACAAAATGAGCAGATTGACTGCCAGGCAGATTGCCGCAGCCGGAATCAGATTGAGCCCGCTGATCCGCAGCAGGCGGGTACGGAAATTGCTAAGAATGGCTGATTGCTCGCGGTAGAACCCATAGCGCAGCAGACTCAGGTCACAATTATAGAACATCGCCTTGCAGACCTTTTCCCCGATGGAAGTAAAGTTCATGAGGATCACGAACACGGGCAGACCATCAATTAAATACCCGGCAAGCTTCGAAAATTTCTCCGGTGCGGTGAGCAGTACCAGCAAACCTGCGGCAAACAGTACGCCAATAATAACGAGACGCCGTTCAATAGGCTGAGTCAGAAAACGTTTGTGCCGGGAGAAAAAGATCGCGTTCAGGTAGGCATAGCCGCTTTTCCCCGAAAATTGATCCGGCCGCAGCTGTTCCGCCGAGAAATCCTCCTCTTTGGTCTGGACCTCTCTCACCCGTGACTCCTTCATCATCCGTCCCATATCTAGCAGCGGATCATCAATTTTGGTTACGGCATCCACCGCATTCCGGTAGCGCGGATACCTGGCGATATACACTGCCGCTATAATTCCCAGGGCCGCAATAGCAAGACTCAAGGGCAGACTGAACAATACGGCATCCATATTCAGCCAGACCTTTCCGAGGTACAAAGGCGCGAAAGCGAGCAGATACCCGGCTCCAATGACGGACCAGACCCAGCCCGTTTTTTTGACCAGCACGATTTCCTGTTTGTCGAACAGCAGCAAATGCAGCGCTTCACAGACTGTGCGCCAGAGCGTCAGCAGCAGGGACAGCAGCATGCCTTGCCAGAGCGGTGCTTCGAATAAACCGGCAAATAACATCATTGCAGGCGTAAAGTAGATAAAAAAAGTCACGCCCCTGAGCGACAGGGTAGCATGCATATACTTGTCAGCAGGCAGTCTCATCAGCTTCACGCAGATATATTTATCCCGCTTCGGCTCCAGAATGGAGGCATTGGAGACCGCTCCTACAATAAAGCTAAGCAGCACCAGCGCATACAGGTAGAGATCATATTGCTCTGAAACCGGCAGCTCCTTGTTCGTCAGCAGGATAGGCGTGTACACTATGATTCCCAAGTAGGCAAACTTAGACAGGAAACCCCATATAATTCTCAGGATAACAGCAAGCACAGTGAATGTTTTTTTGAGTGTTGCCCGGGAATAGACGCTGTCATTGATCAATTTTCCGAGAACAGGGATTCTTCCAAAGTAGTACAACAGCCGGTTCGCGCCCGACGCCCCCCGGATCTCCATAATGGTCTTCAGTGTGCTAATCATGGCCGTTGCCATCCTTCAGCAGCGCTATAATCCGCTCCTCGAATTCCGGGCTGTGGAGGGTATCGGCGGGGATCTCCTGAAGCAGGCCGTTGTTCAGAATCACAAGCTCATCGCAAAGATCGGCGGCAAGCTGCAGGATATGGGTGGAAAAAATAATAATATGATCCTCTTTCATCTCGCGCAGCAGCTTCTTGATTTCCAGCGCCACTACTACGTCAAAGGAGGTCAGCGGCTCATCCAGCAGGATCAGGGGCGGACGGGTGATGATGAAGAGGAGCATCTGGATTTTGTTCTTCATCCCGTGGGAATAACCCTTGATCAGCCGGTGGCGGTCCTCCTGCTCAAAACGGATGATGTCAAAATAGTCGTCGATGGTTCTGCCGGGGTCGATTTTGTCCCGGTTGATGTCCATAAAAAACTTAACAAACTCATATCCTGTCAAAAATTCCGGCAAAATCGGCAATGAAAAAACATATCCGATCTCCTCCTCGCGCAGCGGCAGGCTCACGTCCCCTCTACGCAAAAAAGCCCCGCCGCTGTCCATCCCGATTTCTCCGCTCAGGCAGTTGAAGAGCGATGTTTTCCCGGCGCCATTGCGTCCCAGCAGACCATAGATTTTGCCCTTTTCAAAAGTATAATCAATGCCGTTAAGAACCTGCTTATCGCTGTAGCTTTTCCTGATATTATCCAATATCAGCTCCATCCTGGTCCCCCCTAGTTCAGTTCATCCAGCTTTTCCCTCGAATTCCTTCGAGCCCTATTACTTTTAACGCAAAGATTGTATCTTGGTTTCACAAAGTTTGGGTTTTCTGTAAACTAGACTCTGCCAGCATGCAAAAAGCCGCCCACCCGGGGCGGCCTGATTACCTGGAGCATAGTTAGGCTGATGCCTCAGCTTCCCAGAGCATTATTCGCCTGCTATTCTTCGAGCTTCTCAACTGCTGGAGTTGCAACAGGCGCGGGCACCTTGGCCGCGGGTATCCCCGCAGAGCCCTTCATCAGCCCCTTGATCAGCGCCTCCACATCAATCCCGGAGACACTCTTCAGCATTTCGGGAGCGGTGGACATGAGCTGGGTCACATAGTTGCTGACCCGGGCTGCGCCTTCACCGTTGCCGGTATCGACAACCGTAAGCTTGTCGATGGATGCCAGCGGCTCGGCGATGCGTCCGGCGAGCTCAGGCAGCATCTTGACGATGATGTCGAGCACAGCGGCCTCACCGAATTTCTGGAAGGCCTGCGCCAGCTTCTCTTTGGCCTCTGCTTCCGCAAGACCGCGCAGCCGGATAACCTCCGATTCTGCTTTACCTTTGGCCAGCTCGGCATCCGCCACCGCCTGGCCTTCCAGCCGCTTCTGCTCTGCAGTCGCTCTCGCCTGGGTTTCGATGCTGTACTGCAGGGCGTCGGCCTCACGCATTCTCTTGGCCTTGTCAGCCTCTGCCGCCTGCTCTACCGCATAGCGGTCGGCTTCCGCCTTCTTTTTCACCTCGGCATCATACTGCTTCTCGCGCACCTGAATCTCTTTGGCTTGCAGGTCGATTTCGCGTTCCTTGCGGACCAGCTCGACCTTCATCTGCTCTTCAACCACCGTCTGCTTGGCGCGGGCCTCCTGAATGTGGTATGCCTGGTCGGCTTCCGCCTTCGCCATATCCTGATCGCGTTTGAAGGCTGCTACCTGAAGCTGATTATCCTTGGATGCCTCGGCAATATTCGTATCGCGCACAAGCTCTGCCTTCTGCCCCTCTTCCTCGGCAATAGCCTTTTTGATCCGGGCATCCCTCAGCGCTTCCGCTTCAGCGATTTCCGCATCCCGCTTCACTGTGGCAATCCGCGGTTTCCCAAGCGCTTCCAGGTACCCGTGCTTATCGCGCACATCCTTGATCGTGAACGAGACAATCTGCAGACCCATTTTCTTCAGATCACGTGCCGCTACCCCCTGGACCTCCTGGGCAAAACGGTCCCGGTTGCGGTAGACCTCCTCCACCGTCATTGAGCCGAGAATCGCCCGCAGATGCCCTTCCAGCACCTCCTGCGCCTCGCTCTTCAACGCATCAATCGGCTTGCCCATGAACTGCTCGGCTGCTGTAGCCACATCCTCGGTGGAGCTGCCCACCTTGATAATCGCTACACCGTCGGCAATGACCGGTACCCCCTGCTCGGTATAGACCTCCGGGGTCGTCACATCCAGCTTATGGGAGAGCAATGACATGAATTCAGCCTTCTGGAAGATCGGCAGAATAAAGGCCCCGCCCCCGCGGACAATCTTGATTTTGCGGCCGGAGCCGTCGTCCGAAATATGATTGTTGCCCAGGAATGAGCCTGTAACGATCATCCCTTCATCGGGCCCAACTGTCTTATATCTTGCCCAGAACGCTATTCCGAGTACAAAGAGCACCGCAACCACCACTGCAGGAATAAACAAATATTCTGGCAACCCGTACATCACGCATCCACTCCTCTTCGCTGTTCGAATTCAGATACAAGTGCAACACCTTCTTCTACCTCTACAACAACAACCTTACACCCGGCAGGCAGGGGATGATGGTCAAAGCTCGCCGCCGTATGCAGACTGTTGCCCGCACCGAACTTCACCATAATCTCGCCGTAGCCCTCTGCCGGAACAGGAACCGTAACCTCCCCTATCTTGCCGGGCAGTTCACTCATGGAGAATCCGCTGGACATCTCACTTCTGTTCATCGGCTTCACCACTCCCAGATACATAACGACCGCCATAAACGCCGCAGTCAGCAGGGACAAAGCCAGAATCGGGCCGTTCTCCAGACTGCTGTAGCGGGTCAGCAGAAGACCTGCTCCGCCGAATACGGTGATGCCTCCGGCCAGCACGGCAGGACTAATCCAATGAAAGGTAACCACATCAAACACCCCGTGCAGGGCACTGCCGATCAGATCTCCCACCAGCACGCTGACTACGGCAAAAATGACACCTAACGCCAAACAGCCCAAATACAGCGTTTGCATATTGTTCTCCTCCCGTCTTTACTTCCGGACTGTCATAATAGTGTAAACGTATAAACCATGTCCTTGGTTTCACAAAGTTGGGTTTTTATCTCAATAATGTGAAAAAACCGCCCCAACTGGGAGCGGCTCATTACTCTTATGTGTTGCTAGGTACTCAGCGGAATAGCTGCGCCCTGTCTTACAATGCCATTTTGTAAATCTCCACAACATCTTCCCGGTCCAGCTTGCGGAAATTGCCGAACGGTCCAAAACGTACAGCTTTGTCGGCCATGCTGCCGATTTCGCTGTCGTCGATATCATAATCACCCAGCGTCTTCGGCGCACCGATGGAATCCCAGAAGCCGCGCAGCGCTTCGATACCTTCAAGACCGACCTCTTCGTCGGTTCTGCCGGCCGGATCAATGCCGAACACATTCACAGCCAGTTGACGGAAGCGGGCAGGGTTCGTGCTGAGGTTATATTTCATCCACTGCGGGAAGAGAATCGCCAGTCCGCCGCCATGCGGAATATCGTATACCGCTGAAACGGAATGCTCGATATTGTGGGTAGCCCAGTCCCCTGCAAAACCCATGCTGACCATTCCGTTCAAGGCCATCGTACCGCAGTACATAATCGTCTCACGCAGC
Source organism: Paenibacillus sp. sgz302115 (assembly GCF_056120445.1). Lineage (NCBI taxonomy): Bacteria > Bacillati > Bacillota > Bacilli > Caryophanales > Paenibacillaceae > Paenibacillus > Paenibacillus sp. sgz302115. Next base: position 17,111 of record NZ_JBVYOK010000017.1, on the reverse strand, counting down.
TCGTAATTGTTCAGATCCCCGATCAGCTTCGGTGCAGTCGCGATTACTGTGCGCAGCAGTGTCTCACAGAATCCATCCTGTACAAGTGTGTTGCCATCAGTATGGAAATAATGCTCCAGTACGTGGGACATGATGTCTACCATGCCATAGACGGTCTGGTCGCGCGGCAGCGAGAACGTATTTACCGGATCAAGAATGGAGAAGGCAGGGAATGCGTGAACACTGCCCCAGCCCATTTTTTCCTTGGTGACTTCATTGGTAATTACAGAGCCGTTGTTCATTTCCGAGCCTGTAGCAGCCATAGTGAGCACTGTACCCAACGGTAGCGCCCCTTGCGGAGCTGCTTTGCGCTCTACGAAATCCCACATGTCGCCATCATATTTCGCGCCAACCGCAACTGCCTTGGCACAATCCAGCACGCTTCCTCCGCCTACGGCGAGAATCAGGTCGATATTCTTCTCACGGCACAGCGCCACACCTTTATGTACGGTGGACAGACGCGGATTCGGTTCTACGCCGGATAGCTCTGTAACAACAGCACCGGCAGTGTTCAGCTCGGCGATTACATTATCGTACAGGCCGCTGCGTTTGATGCTGCCGCCGCCGTACATCAGCAGTACGTTCTTACCGTATTTCGGCACTTCGGTCTGGAGTGCGCTTAAGGTACCTTGTCCAAAAATCAACTTGGTAGGATTATAAAATTCAAACTTGCGCATATAGTTGGACCTCCATTAGTTCAAGAGTGTGGTGCAATATTATATTATAAACCTCTGAAATCCCTCATTCAAATCGAACCCGGATAAAACGTCTCACGCAAAAGAATGCCCCCAGGCCGAAAAAGCGGCTGAGGGCATTTCTGTGCTTGCAGCTTATTGGAAGCCAAGGCTGTGTGCAAAGCGGCGGAAAGCCGCCTGGCCTTCCGTTGTCCGTTTGTAAACGCCGGCATGCTCCAAAATATGGGTGAATTTGATGCCGACCTCGTTCTGCACCGTCTTGACCGCTTCCTCACGGTTCATTGCGGTGCCAAAACGTGCCGTCAGCTCCTGAATCCAGGAAGCGTGCTGAGCCAGGGCATGGTCCTCCTGAGCCTGTACAGCTTCCAGCAGAGCTGTATCACCGGCCAGAATACCGGAAATGGCATCCAGCTCTTCCTTCAGGCGTCCCGGCAGAATCGCCAGTCCCATAACTTCAATCAGGCCGATGTTCTCTTTCTTGATATGATGCATCTCCCGGTGCGGGTGGAAAAACCCTTCGGGATATTCCTCGCTGGTCCGGTTGTTGCGCAGCACCAGATCCATTTCGTAGCCGCCGTCTTCGGCCCGGCGGACGATTGGAGTAACCGTATTATGAGGCGTTTGCTCTCCATCCACATCGCTAAACGCATATACTTCGGCTTCCGGGTCGCTGTAGGCTTTCCAGGCTTCGTAGATCGAGTTGCCGCATTCCAGCAGCACTGCCGGATCTCCGCCATGCAGACGGAGTACCGACATCGGCCATTTCACGATGCTGAGGCTGACGCCCGGGTAGGAATCGTGAGTGAAGGTAGCCTCCTTCGGCGCTTTCTGGATCGGAAACGTATGGCGTCCGCCCTGGAAATGATCATGGGTCAGAATCGAGCCGCCGACAATCGGCAGATCGGCATTCGAACCGATGAAGTAGTGCGGGAAAGCTTCTACGAAGGCAAGCAGGCGCTTCAGCGTATCCTTGGTCAGCTTCATCGGCACATGATCATGATGGAACACGATGCAGTGCTCGTTATAGTACACGTAAGGCGAGTACTGGAAGAACCACTTCTCGTTATTCAGCTCCAGCGGAATAATGCGCAGGTTCTGGCGCGGCGGGTGATTCAGTCTTCCGGCATACCCGACATTCTCGCGGCAGAGCAGGCATTTCGGATACACCGGCGGCGGAAGCAGCCGGGCCATTGCAATTTCCTTCGGATTTTTCTCCGGCTTGGACAGATTGATCGTCATCTCAATATCCCCGTATGGAGATTCCTGCAGCCAGAAAACATTCTTGGAAATACGATCCATACGGATGTAATTGGAATCTATGCTCAGCTTGTAAAAGCGGTCTGTTGCTGCCTGAATGCCCTTTTCAGCCTTAAGGCTGTAGAATTCGGCATTCACCTCGGAAGGACGGGCCATCAGGAGGCCCATGATTTTGGCGTCCAGCAGATCGCGGTACGTATCTGTATTCTCCGGGATCAGTCCGATTTCGAAGCCGTAGTCGATCAGAACATCCAGCGGCGCCTGCGGACTCGTAAGCGGTGCTTCTGCAAATTCGCCTGCATACGGCTCACTGAAGCCGAACTGGTCCAGCAGCTCATTGCGGCTGTAGTCGATATCCGCCGGCTGTATCAGCCCCTGGTGCTGTGCAAACAGCACCAGCTGTTCGATAGCATGCAGCGCCTTCTGCGCGGCGGGAGCGGCACTCTTGTCGTTATTCATTTCAATTCTCCTTCATGTGCTGTAGCGTAATCCTCATGTAGCGTATCCGGCAGCCCGGGTGCGCTTACTCCCCGTAGCCTTGCGGGTTAGCCGAATGCCAGTTCCAGGCGTCTTGGATGATGCCTTCAACATCGGCATGCTGCGGGTTCCAGCCGAGCACCGAGCGGGCTTTGGCCGAGGAAGCCACCAGCACAGCCGGATCTCCGGCGCGGCGCTCCTGAATAACCACCGGAATCTCAAGGCCGGTCACCTTCTTGGCCGTTTCAATGACCTGCTTGACGGAGAAGCCCAGTCCGTTGCCGAGGTTGAACACGTTGCTGGCATTGCCTTCGCGCAGGTAGTTGACCGCCCGCACGTGGGCATCAGCCAAATCGCTGACGTGGATATAGTCGCGCACGCAGGTTCCGTCTTCTGTCGGGTAATCGTCACCGAATACTGCAATGCTCTCGCGCTGCTTCAACGCGGTCTGGAGCACCAGCGGAATCAGATGGCTCTCCGGACGGTGATCTTCACCGATCTTGCCGCTTCTATGCGCACCTGCGGCATTGAAGTAGCGAAGCGCCACATATTTGATGCCCAGCACCTTGTCGAACCAGGCCATCATCCGCTCCATTGTCAGCTTGGTTTCACCGTACACATTCGCCGGCTCCGTGCGGTCGGTTTCCTCAATCGGCACCTTTTCCGGTTCGCCGTAGGTTGCGGCTGTGGAGGAGAAGACGATTTTGTCCACACCGGCCTGCTGCATCGCTTCCAGAAGGCACTGTGTACCGTATACGTTATTATCGTAGTACTTCACCGGGTCCTTCATGCTCTCGCCAACCAGGGAGCTTGCGGCAAAGTGGATAACGGCGTCGATCTTATTTTCCGAAAAAAGCTTAGCCAGCGTTACCTTGTCCCGCAGATCACCTTCATACAGCTTGCCGCCCAGCAGCGCCTCGCGGTGCCCTGTCAGCAGATTGTCGATGACTACAACCTCTTCTCCCCGCTCCAGCAGCTCCGCCACTGTGTGGGAACCGATATACCCTGCTCCACCCGTTACCAGAATCGCCATCTTACTTCTCCCCTTTCAGTTCTTCTACGCCATTGCCAATTCCGCATACATAGAACTCGCCGACCAGACCAGTCTTCGCTGTGTAGGCCTCGCCTACTTCACGGATAAACCGCTCTACATCATCCTCATGCACCAGCGATACCGTGCAGCCGCCGAAGCCCGCACCGGTCATACGCGAGCCGAGTGTACCAGGAATTTTCTGTGCTTCTTCCACCATCACGTCCAGCTCCAGGCAGCTTACTTCATAGAGATCACGCAGCGACACATGGGAGTCATTCATATATTGACCGAATTGCTTCAGGTCGTTCTTCTTGAGCACTTCAACAGAGTCTAGCACGCGCTGGTTCTCTTCCACTACGTGGCGGGCGCGGCGTCTAACGGTCTCGTCTGTGATTTTGTCCTTGTGTGCTTCGAACTGCTCAGGCTTCAGCTCCGCCAGGTAAGACAAGCCCGGAACCTCCTGCTTCAAAATAGCCAGAGCCTCTTCGCATTGGCTGCGGCGCTCGTTGTACTTGGAGTCCACCAGGCCTCTCTTCTTGTTCGTGTTGCTGATCACCAGCTTGTAGGAGCCGGTCACAAAAGGAATCAGGCTGTACTCCAGTGTGTCGCACATCAGCAGAATCGCTTGATCTTTCTTGCCGTTGGCTACCGCGAACTGGTCCATAATCCCGGAGTTCACGCCGACATATTGATTCTCCGCACGCTGGGACAGCAAGGCGATTTCCACCGTATCCGTATCTCCGCCAAGCAGCGTCAGGAAAGCGAACCCGGTTACCACTTCGATGGAAGCCGAGGAGGACAGGCCCGAGCCGTTCGGAATTTCGCCGTGGAACAAGAGGTCATAACCGGAGGATACCGGAAGATCCTTTTTCGCCAGCTCCACCATTACGCCGACCGGATAGTCCACCCATTCACCGGTTTTGGCTTTGCCGATTTCACTGTAGCCAATAGAAGCTTCATATGGGAAATTCGTCGATGCAAACTGAACCTTGCCGTCGCTGCGCGGACGCACGATCAGTGTGGTTCCGAAGTCCAGCGCCGCCGGAAACACGTAACCGCCGTTGTAGTCCAAATGCTCTCCGATGAGATTTACCCGCCCTGGAGCATAGAATACCCGCGCCTCCTCTGCGCTTTCTCCGTATTTCTCGATAAATTTGACTTTCAGATCCTGAATGCTCATTATTGCACTCCATCCTTTCGCTGCTTTTCGCTTCAACTTTGGAAAATCGTATTGCTGTGTTTATGCTTACATTATAATAAAATCAGACTTGCCCTGATAATGCAATCATGTGTGTAATGTATGGACAAATGTGACTTTTCAAAAGGTAAGCGATATAATCAGGGAGAACTGTATCCGCTGCATTTATCCGCCCTTAGAGCAGTGGCAGCGCTAACCAAGTAGAAACGGCTACGCCGTCCTTAAAAGGACGGTATCCGTTTCAGCGAGAAATATAAGGATAAAGTATAGTGTGAAATTAATACTTTTTTATATTTTAAAGAAAGGCGGTTCCAGCGTGGAACATACTTATTCTGTAGGATCAAATCCCGTGGTTTACGATAACCAGCATCTGCATGTGCTTTTTGCCGGCGAGAGCCAGACCCGGCCGCTGCATCAGGCCGGTCCCAAAATCTACGACTACTACCTGCTGCACTTCATCGAGTCCGGCTGCGGAACCTTCCGGACCGAGCAGCACAAGTACGAGCTTGGCCCGGGAGACTGCTTCCTCATCCATCCGGGCCAGCTCGTCAGCTACGTCTCGGACCAGCAGCAGCCCTGGCGTTACCGCTGGGCGGCCTTTACCGGCACGGACGCGGACGCGCTCGTGCTGCAGGCCGGCTTCACTCCGCAGAAGCCGGTTCTGTCCACCGCCGAAGGCAGTGTCTTCCCCGGCGCGCTGGCCGGGATGATGCGTGCCTTCTATGCGGGCAAAGAGAGCGCCCATCTAACCTCGCTGGGCTGTCTCTATCTGCTCGTCGGCGAAGCAGCGGAGCTGCTCCTCGCCTCCTCAAGGCTGCCCGGTGCGGAATCGCAGGTGAAGCGCACCGTGAAGCAAATGATCCACTACATGGCCGCGCAGTACGCCCATCCCGTATCCATTGAACAAATGTGCGCCAGCCTCGGCTACAACCGCGCTTATCTGTCGCGGATCTTCAAGCAGGAGACCGGCCTGTCGCCCGTCACCTACCTGCTGAAGCTGCGCATCGAGAAATCACGGCAGCTTCTCCGTGAACGCCCGGAGCTGTCCGTCGAGCAGGTCGCCGCCTCTGTCGGACTGACAGATGCCCTGTACTTCTCGCGCCAGTTCAAACGCTTCTGCGCCCAGTCGCCCACCTCCTACCGCATTGCGACAGCAAGGCACGGAGAGAAATAGGGGGAGCCATGCGAAGAGCTTGGGCCCGGCAAGGAGCCTGGCTCAAGTGAGGAGCTTCGGCTCCAGGAGAGGGAGCTTGATGCAGTGTGGAGCTTGATGCAGACGTTGAGCTAAGCCTACGAGGGAGCTTGAGCCAGGCGGAGAGCTCGGTACAGGCGAAGAGCTTAGGCGCTGACCCTTGGCCGGACTTCGGACTTGGCAGCAGGGTAGACCGGCAACCGATGGTCGCCCCCGCCAGCCCAGGATCATCAACGTGTGCGGAGAGTAGTGCGGGGCTTCTGTCCATTACAGCTTGCCTCCGCTCCACTCATGATATCCGTCTTCGGATAAATGCAAAGTGGAATTTGTCCAACTAATCCGGACAAGTCCTTCGCGTAGAGATGGGTTAGTTGGATTTTGTCCAACTAATTTGAGGCAAACCGGGATGATTGCTTGAAATGGAGCAGATTAGTTGGACTTTTTCCCACTACGGGTGCTCTACAGGCAAATGTTGCTAATTTAGTTGGACTTTTTCCCACATAGCTCGGCAAATGATTGGATACATCGGCTATCGGCGGCATTTCGTGCCAGGAAGCTCCGCTTGACGCATCTCCCACTTCGAACAGGAATTTGGGTATAAAAAATGACCTCGCCCTCCACTTCCTGTGGATTTCGAGGTCATTTTTGAATTATTCTCCCCTAGTTCGAACACTTTTGCAGCAGCCCCAAGATAGCAGATGTTTCATAGCTGCTCCTGAATTTTGCCCATCACTGCACCGATACGTTCGGTAAGAATCAGATCCGCCTGATGATCATACGGGGTCGGCTCACCATTCAGCAGCACCGTGTGCCGGCCGCGGAAGTAGGTAATCAGGCTGGCTGCAGGTTGAACCGTGAGCGAAGTGCCGCCAATAATGAGCAGATCTGCGGCGGCAATCGCCGTCACCGATGCTACCAGCACATCATGGTCCAGCTCCTCTTCGTAGAGCACCACATCGGGCTTAATGATCCCGCCGCATTCAGGGCAGCGCGGAACACTGTTTGTGGAGGCAAGCACTTGCTCCAGGCCGTAATAACGCGAGCAATCCATGCAATGGTTGCGGTGAATGGAGCCATGCAGCTCAAGGACCTGCTTGCTGCCGGCAAGCTGATGCAGGCCGTCGATATTTTGCGTGATGACCGCCTTAAGCTTGCCCTGGCGCTCCAGTTCCGCCAATAGCAGATGGGCTCCATTAGGCTTCGCTTCCGGGTGAATCATTTTACTGCGGTAAAAATCAAAAAAAATGTCCGGGTAGGACATAAAGAAGCTGCGGCTCAGCATCACCTCAGGCGGATACGGGGAATTATGCTGGGTCTGATACAGGCCTGCCGCAGAGCGAAAATCCGGAATCCCGCTTTCCGTAGACGTTCCGGCGCCTCCAAAAAAAACAATATTACCGCTATCCTTAATCCAGGAAACCAGTGTCTGCAATTGCTCCATGATCTCATACGCATCCTTTCCATATAGAATTCTAAGTAAGGCGAAGCTGATGATAGCCAGAAATAATGGTATCCGCATCCAGCAAATGACCGGCACTCCCGGTTCTGGAGATTCCGATGGAGAGGCGCAGACCTGCGTTTTTGCCAAGCTGCATGTCGGCATTGCTGTCGCCAATGATCACCGTCTCTTCCAGCTTCAGGCCCAGCTCCCGGCAAGCGGTATCGGCCATTTCGGGCGCGGGCTTGCCGTGTGCAACCCTGTCTCTCGTAACAACCGTATGAAAATATCCGGCGACACCGAGCCATTCCAGTTGCTCGCCTGTAGTTTTGGCCCCATCGGATGTAACGACGCCCAGCTTCATAGAAGCTGCCGCACACTGCTGCAGAAAAGGCAGCAGATCCGGCAAAGGCACCGCGGTCCGGCGGCGGCGCAGCTCATTCATCGCCTCCTTGCCGATGGCGGTTACGCGGGTCATCGCTTCGTTCCAGGGCACTCCGGCAGCGTAAAGCTGCCAGGCAAGAATCCCGTTCGTCTCCTCGGCGGTTGCCATCGAAAGCGGTCCGGCGGCGTCATAGCCAATCACCTTACCAGCGGCATCGTGGACTGTGCCAAGCAACTTCGCTATATTTGTGCGGGAACTTCCTGAATTCCCAATGATCTCTAGCTGATTCTCCAGACCCTTCAGCATGATTTCCGCCCAAGCTCCCCAGGTAGCCAGCAAATCAAGCAGCGTGCCGTCCTTGTCGAACAATATGCCCTTGCAGGGCACGGACAAATCGTTTACATGCAATACAGCCATTCTCCTGCTCCTCTCCGTGAACGGGATGCAGGATTAACGCAGATTTCCCAGCCAATCCAGCATGGTCCGCGCTGTGCGGATCTGCTGCTCTTCCTCGGTAATCGTCGCTTTCCCGTCACCCTTCTGCTCGCCGTAGCTCCCGAACTGGGCATGATTGCCGCCCTTGACCGAATAATACACCGTATTGCCAGGCAGATAGGAGCGGCCTTCATTGTATTTTGCCTGGTCCACCACTTTATCTTCCGTACCCAGCACCGACAGGACGGACAACGTGGTGTCCTTCAGACTGCCCTTCTCATCCGGGTAAGAAGCCAGAAAAAAAACACCCTCCAACTGGTTAGCATGGTCCGCCGCATAACGCGAGGCCATCACGCCGCCAAGCGAATGGCCGCCCAGAACAAAGGTCAGATTGGGATGCACACGGATGATGTCATCTGCCGCATCGCTTTTGATCACCGCAAGATTCAGCGGCATCTTGGCGATGTAGAACGGATGGCCGGCTGCGGCGATTTTTTTGGCCAATGGTGCGTATGCCTCTGCCTTTACCAATGCGCCCGGATAAAAAATGACTGCCGCTCCAAGTATGGCGGAAGGCTCAAATGAAATCCAGTTATCATTTTGTTCCACGCTGACCCCGCCTGAAGAGAGCAGTGCGGTCTCCGCTTTTTCCTCCGGAGCATAAGGGATTAAGTATCTCCAAAGTAACAGCCCAGCCGCAATTATGATGACTGCAATTCCTAAGAGAACGCGGCGTTTCGTTATTTTTTTCTTCAATAATGTTCACTCCCCGGTACTGCCTACAGAAAATTATAGAGGAATCAATGAATTCAAACAACCTTCAACACATCGCCACAATTACCAGTCGTGATAGCGCTTACTAATGTGATCTAATTCACAATTGGTTCGCCGAAAATCTTGTATTTTAAAATTAAAGTAATTCACTTGGCACAACTACTGGCTAACTATATTGGAGGTTAGGTCATGGCAGCAGTAAGCCCTCTTGCAGCGCGCGGAGACACATTTTTTCTGAATCTGCGCTTCATGCTTATTGTCACCGTTTTTGCCGGCAACGCCATTGAACCTCTGATTGGCCGTATGAGCGGAATGCATAGTCTGTACCTGTGGATATTTAGTTTTCATATGCCGCTGTTCGTGCTTGTAACCGGCTATTTCGCCAGATCAAGCCTCTCCGGGAGCGCAGGCCGCCGGGTGCTGATGCAAATCGGACTTCAATACCTTATTTTTCAAAGCCTGTATTCGCTGCTTGACGTCTCCCTCTTCCATGTTACTAATATACATCACTCCTTCTTCGCACCGTATCTGCTGCTCTGGTTCCTGGCCAGTCATGCCTGCTGGCGTCTCTTGATGCTCGGCATGAGCAGATGGAGCAAATCCGCACAAATCATCTTCGCTGTCTCGGCTGGCGTTGCAGTAGGCTACTTGCAGCTTGACGGGATCTGGTTCAGTATCAGCCGTACCTTTGTCTATTTGCCTTTTTTTGTGATTGGCTATCATTTTTCCTTCGATGCTTTTATCCGGTTCTACAAAAAATATGTCAAAATCGCTGCCGCCGCCCTTTCGGTTCTGCTGCTGGTCCTTCTCGGCGTACTGGGTTCGGATCTTCCGCTGGGCTGGCTCTATGGAAGCATGACCTATATGCAGCTTGGAGCCACTGAATGGTACGCCGGTGTGTACCGTCTTGCGATGTACAGCCTGCAGCTTGCTGCTTCGCTCGCTTTTCTGGGCTGGGTGCCTTACCGGCTGAGCCGGATGACTGATTATGGCCGCCGCACACTGTATGTCTTCCTGCTGCATGGCTTTGTTGTCCGGCTGGCCGCTGCTTCGGGAATCTACGCCTATCTCGGCAATGCCGCCGGGGCTGCGCTTGTGCTGCTGTCTGCGGTTTCCTTCACAGTGCTGCTGGCCCACCCTGCAGTCAAGAAGCTGCTTCATCCGCTGGTCGAGCCGTCCGTGGACTGGATGATCACCCTGCAGCGCGCCGCTCTGCGCCGTTCCCTATAATATCATTCCAAATGCTGCCTGTCCCCGTAGGGATAGGCTTTTTTGTCTTTTCACAAGGAAAGCGGTTAACGACAAAGTTCACATTGTCCGGTAGAAAAAAGAGGCCTTTTATGATAGACTCTCTTATAACGTTCGTATTATATCCGCTTAAATTTTATAGAAACGGCTTCGCCCTCCTTCTGTTTTTGCAAGAAGCTGGACCCCGTTCATTCTATAAACCGCAGCTGCGCAGCTTTTGGGATTGCAATGCGTTAATGCGACACTATATCGGTTCACACATCATTTAGGAGGGGAATGTCATCATGGCAGTCAAGAAAATGCGCTCAGACATGATCAAAAAAGGCTTTGACCGCGCTCCGCACCGCAGTCTTCTGCGAGCAGCCGGCGTAAAAGAGGAGGATTTCGGCAAGCCGTTCATCGCGGTCTGCAACTCCTATATCGACATTGTGCCAGGCCACGTGCATCTGCAGGAATTTGGTAAAATCGTCAAGGAAGCGATCCGCGAAGCCGGCGGCGTTCCTTTTGAATTTAACACCATCGGTGTCGATGATGGGATTGCCATGGGACATATCGGGATGCGTTATTCCCTGCCCAGCCGCGAGATCATTGCCGATGCCCTGGAAACTGTCGTTTCCGCGCACTGGTTCGACGGCATGGTCTGCATTCCCAACTGTGATAAAATCACCCCGGGCATGATGATGGGCGCCCTGCGCGTCAACATCCCGACGATCTTTGTCAGCGGCGGCCCAATGAAAGCCGGCGTGGACAGCAAAGGCAAAAAGCTCTCCCTCACTTCCGTATTCGAAGGCGTAGGCGCTCACCAGGTCGGCAAAATCAACGATGATGAGCTGCTTGAGCTTGAACAATACGGCTGTCCAACCTGCGGCTCCTGTTCCGGGATGTTCACCGCGAACTCCATGAACTGTCTGGCGGAAGCGCTGGGCCTCGCTCTGCCGGGCAACGGCACTATTCTCGCGGTAGCCGAAGAACGCAGAGAGTTCGTCCGCAAATCGGCAACCCAGCTCATGGAGCTGATCAAGCTGGACCTGAAGCCGCGTGATATCGTAACCAAGGAATCGCTCGACAATGCCTTCGCGCTTGATATGGCAATGGGCGGCTCTACCAATACTGTGCTTCACACACTGGCACTTGCTCAGGAAGCGGAGATTGACTATCCGCTGGAACGCATCAACGAAGTAGCGAACCGCGTACCTTATCTCGCTAAGCTGGCTCCGGCTTCCGATATCTTTATCGAAGACGTTGACCGGGCAGGCGGCGTAAGCGCCGTTCTGAACGAACTGCTTAAGAAACCGGGAGCAATCTTCGGTGATTGTATGACCGTTACCGGCAAAACGCTGGCCGAGAATGTAACCGGCCATGAGATTCAGGATACGAGCGTCATTCACCCGCTGGATAAGCCATATTCCGAAGTCGGCGGCTTGTCCGTCCTGTACGGCAATCTGGCTCCTGAAGGCTCCATCATCAAAGTCGGCGCCGTAGATGCCTCCGTTGGCGGCTATCATAAAGGTCCGGCGATCTGCTTCGATTCCCAGGAAGAAGCACTTGCAGGCATCGCTAACGGCAAAGTCAAAGAAGGACATGTCGTCGTTATCCGCTATGAAGGCCCGAAGGGCGGACCAGGCATGCCGGAAATGCTGGCTCCAACCTCTCAGATCGTTGGCATGGGCCTTGGCGCCAAGGTCGGCCTGATCACCGATGGCCGCTTCTCCGGCGCATCGCGCGGCATCAGCATCGGCCATATCTCGCCTGAAGCAGCGGAAGGCGGTCCTATCGCTTTTGTCGAAGACGGCGATATCATCGAGCTGGATCTCAATAACCGCAAGATCGAGCTGCTGGTTGACGAGGAAGTACTGGCAGTCCGCCGCAGCGGCTGGAAAGGCTTCGAGCCAAAGGTCAAAACCGGCTATCTGGCCCGCTACTCCAAGCTGGTTACCAATGCCAGCAAGGGCGGCGTATTGAAGATCTAGCAGGATAGACATACTCATAAATAGGCGTCCCACAACCACATTAGTTAGGTGGTTATGGGACGCTTTTTTAATAAAAAAGCTCCCATAACCAAAGGCTACGGAAGCTTATCCTATAATTGCTATTGCATTTACCATTTTAGTGCACCGCTGTCGCTCCAGGCAGTTCGGCCTCCAGGGACAGCTCTTCTTCCCTTACCAGCTCACGCGGCTTCACAGGTTTCTGCGGACGCTGCTGATTCATCTGGTCCAGCAAATGGGATATCGACATCAGCATCATTTTGGGAACCAGCACCTCGCTGCGCTCCTTGAGCCTTGCACTGCCCGCCGGATGAATAACGCTCAGCAGAATGCTTAAGTAGAATTTGGTGGAGCGGGCGAACCAGCCCTTCGGTAAATCGAGAACCATGAACCCGAATTTCTCCGGCCCCCGGTTGATCATGCTGACACCGTACAGCGCTTTGGCTTCAGCCAAATCCACATCCCCGGCAATCCGCTCCGCAAGCATCGGCATATCCTTCTCCATGTGACGAATCAGACGGATCGCAAGCTGGGCTGAAGAACGGGAACGGACACCCAGCTCGAACAACTGCCTGTTGTCGATATGCAGCTCGATGACCTTGTCGCCTTTCTTCAGCTGCTCACCGTCCTCCAGCTGCACCGGTTCGCCTTGATATTTGCGCAGACGATAGTGCAGGAACGGATCTGACGGTGAAATAGTCTTGACCTGGAACATCATCTGAAAGGCTTGCTCCCAGACCAGCCATAAACGAACCATCAGCCGCTTACCAAAGGAAAGACGATAGATCGGAGAATTCTGCATATTCTTGATCATCTCATCAACCCGGATACTGCGCAGTCCGCGTCTCTGTGCCTCCTCCAGCATTTGTTCCAGGGCAATCAGCATATGCTCCGGCGCGTTCGGGTCTGCTCCCAGTGTAGTGCCGCAATCATGCAGCAGCATCACTTCGCCCGGATTCAGCTTGCTGAGCAGCTTCTCAGTGAGCCGGTCTGCGCCCAGCTTCTCCTTCCAATCGCCGAACATGGCCGACCAAAGAACGATCTGCACCTGACGGCGTTTGGAAAAGTCAAACAGATTGACAATTCCCCACGGCGGACGGTAATACGTGCTGCGCTCGCCGGTAATACTGTAAATAATATCATCAGTACGCTGAATCTGTTGTTTGACGGTAGCCGGACGCATCAGCCAATTCGTTTTGTGTACATAATTATGAATCCCGATCAAATGCCCCTCATCATGCATCCGCTTGATAACCTCCGGATTCTGTTCGGCATGCGAGCCAACGACAAAAAAGGTTGCCTTTGCCTCATAGCGCTTAAGCAGGTCCAGCAGAAGCGGTGTATAATGCGGGTCCGGGCCATCATCAAAGGTTAGAGCAAATTCAGTGCGTCCATTCCCTTTGCGAAAGACACGATATCCAAATATCCGGCTGATCATACCGGGGATAAACGCATAAAAGGTTGAGATGTAAAATAACCAGAGCAGCAAAGTCTGCATGTAAATTCCCCGCTTTTTCAGAGTTGACTTTGAGTGAAGTACCTCAGTTTTCCAGGTGAGCAGATTCCCACAAAAAAACGTTACCCCCTATTTTAACACAGCTATTAAAGAAATAGACGCTTTTTTATTAAAATCGTGTACAATGAATTTAAGCTAATTCATAAAAATCATCATACACAAAAAGGAGTCGTTTATATCTATGCTGCCGCTGTACAAAAAATATTGGCGCACCATCTTTGATGTTGGACTGGTGGTTCTTACCGTGTATCTTGTGATGCTTGGTTTCAGCACGCTGTACCGATTAGCAGCGCCGGTGTTTTTATCTTTTTTCGTATTCCTTCTGATCGAGCCGCTGGCCCGTTTTCTGAACCGCCGGGGGATGCCCAAATCGTTTGCCTCCGCCATTTCCGTGATACTGTTTCTGATTATTTTGCTGGGCGCCTTATTCGGTGCCGGACTACTAATCACTATGCAGGCGCTTCAATTTCAAGACGACCTTCCTAAATATACATATGTGGTCCAGCAGCAATTTGCCGAGGCTACAAACTACCTTCAGCACAGAATCGAAGCGCTGCCGCCGAATCTCACGGACAAACTTAACGGCTATTTTACGGACGCAACCAATGTTCTCTCTAAATGGGCGATCGCTTTCTTCAAGTATATGATCGGAGTTCTCGGCTCCTTCTCTTCGTTTATGGCCAATTTCGGCATCGCGATCATTCTGGCGTTTTTCCTCAGTATGGAAATCAAGGACTGGAAGAAGATCGCGCATGATAAAATGCCCAAGACGTTAAAAACCGCGTACGCTTTTTTACAGGGCAATGTCTTTAAGGCAATCGGTTCCTATTTAAAAGCACAACTGATTCTGATCAGCATTACTTTTGCGATTGTGCTGATCGGCCTCTTCATTCTTCAGACCGGAAATGAAATTACAATGGCGCTTGTCTGTGCCGTGGTCGATGTGCTGCCGCTGCTCGGCGTATCGGCGGTGCTGATTCCCTGGATTGTATACCTGTTCATTATCGGCAATACCCCGCTTGCAATTGGAATGATCATTCTGCTTGCGGTGGTGCTGATTGTGCGCCAGCTGCTGGAGCCGAAGATCATGGGCAACTCCATCGGTGTATCTTCCGCCTTCCTGATGCTCTCGTTCGTCCTTCTGTCCAGCTCGCTGTTTGGGGTAGCCGGGCTGATTCTTTCGCCGATTCTGCTCATTCTGGTTAAGGAGCTGATCCAGCAGGGCTACCTCCAGCGATGGATCTTTCTGCCCCAGGAGGAGTTCATTGTCTCACCGTTCGCAGCAAGCTCGTCATCGGCTGCCGGTGACCCGGCTTCGGGTGAACCTTCCGGTTCTCAAGCGCCAGAAGATTCAGACAGCAGCTCAAATACCTGACCGAACAGCTTGGTAGCAGCATGCGGACTCCCCGGAGCCACATTCTCCACCAGAGCGGATACCGCATATTTCGGGTGATCCACCGGCCCGTAGCCGATGAACCATTGGTTATTGCGCGGCACTCCTTTGACCAGCGTCTGGGCTGTGCCCGACTTGCCTGCTACGGGCCACTTTGTGCCCAGCAGGCTTTTGCCGGTTCCCTCTGTCACAACCATGCGCATCAGGGACAGCAGCGTCCGGGCCGTGTCCGGCGATATTCTGCCTTGGGAAGCCGGGGCCAAATGTCCCGGCAGCTCCTGCAGCGTCTGGCCGTTGGCAAAAGCGACCCGCTGCAAAATACGCGGCGCCCGGACTTCTCCCCCATGCAGCAGCGTAACCAGCAGGTTCGCCGCCTGCAGCGGCGTGATTCTGACGTCACGCTGGCCAATCGCCGTCTGCACCCTGGCCCCGCCGTCATCGGGCAGCAGGGTGGTAAAGATGGTTCCCGGCTGCTCCCCGGCCAGCGGCCGGAGCAGCGGCAGGCCAAGCGTGTTCTCCGCTTGCCAGCTAATGTCTCTCCCCAGGCCAAGCGCCAGCGCTGACGCCTGGAGCTGCGCCCCGCTCAGCCGCTCGGCCAGTGAAGCAAATACAGTATTGCAGGACACGGCGAACCCTTGCGCCATCGTAAGGGAGCCGTGTCCTTTGCCTGCCAGGCAGGACAAGCCGTATTTGCCGTAATGCCCGGAGCAATAGAATTTTTCTTCGGGCGAAGTGACCCCGGCCTCCAATGCAGCGGCGGCGGTAACAATCTTGAAGATCGAGCCGGGAACCGCCGCCTGCAGCGCCCGGTTGTTCCATTCCCCTCCCTTAGGCGAGATATGCCCGGGATCATAGAACGGCAATGATACCATTGCCTCAATATCTCCGCTTGCTGCATCCAGAACCACAACCGCCCCCTCTTTGACTCCCGCCTTGGAGGCCAGCTTCTCAATCCCCTCCTGAAGACTCTTATCAATCGTTGTATATAAGGACAGCGGGTAATACGGATTCCCCGGCGCTCTTACCCGGACCCTACTACCCGAAAGACGGTTGCCTCGCGCGTCCACCTGCGCATAGGCTTCAGTGTGGCCTACCCCCTTAAGCAGTGGTTCCAGCGTTTTCTCCAGTCCATCGGTCCCTGTCAGAGGGACCCGCAGGCCGGTCGGCGATTCCTTTATTTCCGCTGCCGAAGCCTCGGACAGGTATCCCAGCCACTGGCGGCCTGTGGCTTCCCCCTCGTATCTGCGGGCAAAGGGCAGCACCCGCACACCGTCAATGCCAAGCCGCTCCACTTCATCCGCCTGTGCCGGGGTCAGCTCCAGCGGATTTTTGCCGCGGCCGGACGGCCACAGCAGCGGCTGCTTAAGCCCGCTGCGCCCTGCCTGAAGCTGCTCGTAAGTAACGCCGAGCACGGTGGCAAGACGCTGCAGCTTCTCCTTGTCCGCAGCGCTGTCTGCCGCTCCTTCCGCAGTCTCCTCCTGCGGAAAAAAAGCCGCCGTCCACACCGTCTCGCCGGCAAGCGGCTGTCCGTTCCTGTCATACAGGCGGCCCCGCCCGCTGTCCAGCACCGTTTCCCGCTCACTCTGAATCTCCGCCATCTTGGACAGGGGATACTCCGTTCCCGGAACCTTCCTGTCCTTCAGCAGTAATTGCACCCATGCCAGTCTAAGAATCAGTACCGCAACCAGCGTAGCCAGAAAAAGTGAACCCCAAAATATACGATTACGGTTAAGCTTATGCAAGACCATTCCTCCTGAAGTTAGTATCCTTACGCTGACAGGGTTCATGGCCTTTATTATGCCCACAGAACCACTTCAGAATAACCCTGGAAGCCAGTCAAACTGCTGCCAGTTTTTATTCATACTCCAAGCGGAAACGGCTACGCCGTCCTTATAAGGACGGTCAGAGTGTCGAGAAACCCAGGTCTTTTAATGGCCTTGGGTTTCTTTTGTGTTTCAATGTCGGCGTGCGCGCGGGAAAACGAGGGGGTTACCCCCGTTTTTCCCGGCGATCCAGGTGGATCGCCATCTTCTTCATGTTCTG